>CBIHLM010000043.1:0-38728 GCA_966210515.1 uncultured Pedobacter sp. | reverse complement strand
ATAGATAGCAAAGCATTCGCCGTGCAGTTTCTTATGGCTTTTCAAAACCGGGTTTTTAGCAGCTATCAGAGAGTTTTCCTCAAGAAATATAATGATAATTTAGATATCCGTTTTCTCACTTTTCGTGATAAACTGCAGCCGGGTGCAAAAGAGCAATGGAAGTTACAGCTTAGCAGTAAAGATCAACATGCAGCCGAAATGGTGGCTACTCTATATGATGCGTCTTTAGATAATATAAGTAGCCATCCGAATTGGCATCATACTCTCAACAATTCTTATAGCTATGGCCCAAACTATTTTTCATGGAATCAGAATAACAATGTCAGACAGGCGCAAAGTATTCCTTTTGGCTATAACAGTAATCACTATTCTCTTACTACTCGCAGGTATGAACATCTTGACTTTATGGGATACAATTATTACGGAGGGTATAACTATGCTTATCAAGGTTATTTGCGGACGGTAAATGCAAAAGCTAAAGTTGCAGACAAGGATGAAAAACTTAAGCAGGATTACGTTAAAAATGCTGCCTTAGTAAAAGACGGTTTCGAAATTGGTGGTTATGTTACTGATAGGCACAAGCAAGCACTCGTGGGCGTTAGTGTGAGTATTAAAGGAACTTCAATTGGAACTGTAAGCAATTCTAAAGGATACTTTAAGCTTAAAGTGCCCAAAAATGGAAATCTTGTATTTTCGTATATAGGGTTCGAAAGATATCAATTAAAGGTCACTAAAGAGGAGTCTGTTACTGTAATACTTAAAGAAGATGAAAGAAAATTAGAAGAAGTAGTGGTCGTTGGTTATGCAACTCAGAAGAGAAGCGAACTTACCGGCTCGGTTGCTATCGTGGAGCAGTCTTTACAAGGAAGGGCACCGGGAGTAGATATACAGATAAGAGGCAATAGTTCAATAACTGAGGATAAAAGTGTTTATAATATGGCTACTATGGGTTTTGTGCCAGGCAAACCTAAGCAAATACCTATGCGTAAAAACTTCAATGAAACAGCATTTTTTTATCCGCAGTTGCGCACAAATGCAAAGGGCGAAATTCTGATAGAATTTACCATCCCTGAAGCGCTTACCCGTTGGCGCTTTAAAGGCTTTGCCCATACAAAGGATTCAAAAACAGGGTATATTGAAAAGGAAGTAGTTACGCAAAAGTCTTTAATGATTTCAGCGAATATGCCGCGGTTCTTCCGCGAAGGGGATACTATTTCTATTTCTGCAAGGGTGGCTAACTTAACAGCGAAACATATAAAAGGACAGGTTGAGCTTCAGTTGTTTAATGCGATAACGATGCAGCCATTAGCCTTATTTGATGATCCGGGACAGGCAAAACAGGATTTCGGAATCGCAGGATCGAGCAATAATGCTGTGACATTTAGGCTGATAGTTCCGAAAGGCCTGGATGCTATAACATATCGCTTAACTGCCGATGGGGGAGATTTTACAGACGGTGAAGAAAATACTATCCCGGTTTTGCCAAATTCTATGCTGGTTACCGAGTCAATGCCAATGATGGTTCGTGCCGGGCAATCTAAAACCTTTAGTCTTACAAAATTGCTAAGCAATTCGAGTACCACCCTTCAAAATAAAACTCTTACGTTAGAATACACACAAAATCCGGTTTGGTATGCCGTTCAGGCTTTGCCTTATTTGATGGAATATCCTTATGAATGTTCAGAGCAAACTTTTAGCCGGTATTTTGCTAATAGTCTGGCCGGTACTATCGTTAACCGGTTTCCCAAGATTAAGACTGTTTTTGAGCAATGGAAAAATGCGAAAAGTGAGCAGCTACTGTCTAATTTGGAAAAGAATCAGGAACTGAAATCAGTTTTAATTGAAGAAACTCCATGGTTGCGCGACGCAGTTAGTGAGACAGAGCAGAAAAAGCACATCGCCTTATTGTTCGATTTGAATAAGATGAGCAATGATTTGGCTTTTAATCTTGATAAATTGAGTAAAATGCAACGTATGGATGGAGGCTTCCCATGGTTTGCAGGTTCAAATTACTCCGATAGATATATCACTCAATACATACTTGGCGGCATCGGACAGTTAAACAAACTTACAGATGTTGGGCAAAATGCTTCTCTGAGAGATGTTGCAAAAAAAGCTTTGCGTTATCTGGATAACGAAATAATAGAAGATCATAAAGACGCCTTATTGTACGAGAAAAAACATAAGACAAAGCGTGGCGATATCTCATCGATAACGCTTCATGCAATGTATGTGCGGAGTTATTTTCCGGATCATGTAATGTCTGCGGCTTTAAAGTCTGCTTTTAGCTATTATCTGCCGAAAATTGTTGAGAACTGGAAATTTACAACTGTTTACGAGCAGGCATTAATGGCTTTTGTTTTACACCGCAACAACCAACCCCTGACTTCAAAAGCAATCATACGCTCTCTAAAAGAAACTGCTCAGCAGTCGGACGAATTGGGGATGTATTGGGCCAAAAATAAAGTCGGTTATTATTGGTATCAGTCGCCTATTGAAACCCAGTCATTATTAATTGAATTATTTTCTGAAGCTGGAAATGAGCAAAAGTCGGTTGAAGAGATGAAAATATGGTTACTTCGCAATAAGCAAACCACAAATTGGAATAATACTAAAGCTACTGCATTGGCGTGTTATTCATTATTGTTACGCGGAGATAATTGGGTAAATTCAGAATCGTATTCTGAGATTAGTTTGGGTTCGAGCTCTCTTTCGGTTTTAAAACCTGAAATTAAAGCTGATGCGGGTACGGGCTATTTAAAAACCGCGTGGAAAGATGAACAGATTAAGCCGGAACTTGGAAATGTTACGGTCCAAAACTCGGGCAAGACAATAAGCTGGGGTGCTATGCACTGGCAATATTTAGAAAACCTGGATAAAATCTCATCTGCAGAAACTCAGTTAATGCTTGAGCGGAAGTATTTTATTCAAAAGCAAACAGACAGTGGTCCGATGCTTATAGCTGTAGACAATGTGAATGCACCTAAAACGGGTGATCTTTTGAAGGTGGTCGTTTATCTGAATGCCGACCGGGATTATGAATATATTCATCTAAAAGATATGCGTCCATCAGGAACCGAACCATCTGAAGTTTTATCGGGATACAAATATCAGGAACGGTTTTATTATTATCAGGTTACTAAAGATGTGGCAACCAACTTCTTTATTAATTTTCTCCCGAAAGGAAATTATGTATTTGAATATAACTTAAGAGTTGTGCAGCCAGGGGATTTTTCGACGGGAATAAGTTCTGTTCAATGCCTTTATGCACCTGAGTTTAATGCCCATTCGACGGGTTCAAGAATGAAAATTAAATAATGTAAATTTGAATCGCATAATCCTCATATTAACACCTCATATATCTTTTTAATGAAAGTTTACGGAATAAAAAATTGCGATACAGTAAAAAAAGCTCTGAAGTGGTTAGAGTCTCATAACATCGACTTTGAGTTTCATGATTTTAAAAAGTCGGGCATATCCAATGAGAAATTAAAAGAATGGTCGACAAAATTGGGTTGGGAGCCTTTATTAAATAAGCGAGGAACTACATGGAAAAAGCTGGATGCCGAAACTCAGAATCGTATTATAAATGAGAATGATGCTTTTAAATTAATGCAGGAAAAAACTTCTGTGATAAAGAGACCTGTAATCGAAAATGGCCAAGATATACTTATCGGTTTCGACGAAAATACGTATCAGCAAACTCTGGTTTAAAACAATAATCAAAAATCTGACTTTAAACTTAACTATTAGTTCATTTATGATTTGTTTAATGTAGAATTGATTTTATTTTTTTGCCCGTTTTAACTTAAATTATGTTCAGACTGAAATTTCGTTTGGGTTTAGCACTCATATTTTTCACTACTCAATTAATTGCCCAGCAGGGCCCTTCCTCTACTAAAGCTCAAATACAAAGCAGGTACCAGTATAATGATGCTTTCGGCCCGTTGTTTTATACCAGTTATGGCAATGAGTATAGAACCGGCAGCGGTAAACCGGGGCCTTTATATTGGCAAAATCGCGCTGATTATGAGATAAACGTGAGACTTGATGAATCGAAGAACAAGATCTCCGGGACAGAAGTTATTACATACACTAATAATAGTCCCGACGACCTGGAATTTTTGTGGATGCAGCTGGACCAAAATCTTTTTAAACAAGATTCGAAAGGGAATGCTATTATTCCGATTACCGGAAGCAGAAACGGAGCTAAGGGTCAGATCTTTGATGGTGGATTTAAGATAAAGTCGGTTAAGCTTATTTCGCCGGAAACTGATTTGAAATTTTATATTGACGACACCAGGATGCAGGTGTTTTTACCTTCGGAATTAAAAGCAAAAGGGGGAAAAATAAAGTTGAAAGTAGAATTTTCATTTATTTCGCCCGACTATGGCTCTGATCGTATGGGCGTGCTCGAAACTAAAAATGGGAAGATTTTTACAGTGGCTCAATGGTTTCCGCGCATGTATGTATATGATGATATTGCCGGCTGGAATGTGATTCCATATGTTGGTCCGAGTGAGTTTTATCTCGACTATGGAAATTTTGATGTCAATATTACCGCTCCCGCAAGTCATATTGTAGTCGCTTCTGGTGAGTTGCTCAATGCTAAAGAGGTATATACTGCCGAACAACAGAAGTTATGGGCAGAAGCATCGGCAAGCGATAAAACTGTCATTATCCGCTCTTCACGAGATGTTAATAAGCCTGCGTCAAGGCCATCGGGAAAAACAGAGTTAACCTGGAAATTCAGAATGGAAAATTCACGTGATTTTTCATGGGCATCCTCAGCCGCATTTATAATGGATGCCGCACGGATAAATTTATCAGGAAATAAGAAGTCGCTTGCCATTTCAGCTTACCCGGTCGAAAGTTCTGGCAATAATGCGTGGAGTCGATCCACTGAATATACAAAAGCTTCGGTTGAGATTAATTCGAAAAAATGGATGGATTATCCCTATCCTGCAGCAACCAATGTTGCCGGTATTGTTGGAGGTATGGAATATCCCGGTATAGTTTTCTGCGATTGGAAAGCTAAGAATGAGTCTTTATGGGGTGTTACCGATCATGAGTTTGGCCATACCTGGTTTCCTATGATTGTAGGTTCAAACGAGCGTTTACATGCCTGGATGGATGAGGGATTCAATACGTTCATCAACAACTTTACAGCAGAAGAATTTAACAAAGGAGAATATCAGGATAAGCCCCGTGATATGCAGCAGTGGGCAACAATACTGACCAATCCCCAACTAGAGCCAGTAATGACCAGTCCGGATAATATGAAAGAATCAAATATTGGTTTGCTCGCATATTTTAAGCCTGCAATTGGCTTGTCCTTGCTGCGAGAGCAGGTTATAGGGCCTGATAGATTTGACAGAGCATTTAAGGAGTACATTGACCGCTGGGCTTATAAACATCCCACCCCCTATGATTTCTTCCGGACGATTGAAAACGTGGCTGGCGAGAACTTGTCGTGGTTTTGGCGGGGTTGGTTTATAAATAACTGGAGATTGGATCAGAGTGTTATAAACGTAGAATACGTGAAAAATAATGCGAAAAACGGTTCATTAATAACTGTTGCAAATCTTGAGAAAATGCCTTTCCCAATGATTTTGGAAATAAAAACCAAAAGTGGTAAAACCTTCAGAACAACTTTGCCGGTAGAGATCTGGCAGCGCAACGTGAGTTGGACATTCCGTTATCCCTCTACAGAGGAAATTGTATCGGTAACATCAGACCCTGATCGCGTATTGCCTGATCACAACAGCAGTAATAATACCTGGGAAGCACCTTAGTCGATCTGAGAAAAGTATTGCAGAGTATTTCGCGGTTTTTTTGCGTTCGTGCTCATGATTTTCGTTGTGATTTCAGTAACTTATTGTTTGTATTATCGTACATATCAAAGCGGAGGATTATCATGCTTTTGAAAACGAAAAAGGTTGATGAAAAGAGGTTGGTGGAGATGGCAAGAGAGCGTATTGGATTATACTCGAAAGCCGATCAGATTTTTTGTGCAATTCCGTATCTGGATGTTCTGTCGGCAAAGATTAAATATCTGAAATTTAAGCTTGTAAATAATAATTGGCTGCTGCTTTGATTTCATCAAGCTTAGACTTATAGCTTCAGACTACTTCTGAATTTATGTAATTGAGGTGGTTGATAACAGCTTTCAATTCGCCGTATGAGACGTCATCTCCCAGTGCCGCTTTTGTTTCTCCGGTCGGGAGGCCCGGGTTCTGGATTATATGCGCCATTATCTTAGCGACCTTTGCTTTGGTAACAAGATCAAAAACCGATACTTCGCCGGCACTTATATAGTGGGCGAGATGGCCTTCTATTGTTGCCGGTGTAAAACTTCGGAGTTGAGCAATTTCCTGAATTGATTTTCCCTCTTTATATAAATCAAACGAAACTTTTTTGGTGTCTATTTTAACCTTTTCCTCCTTTATGCTTATTTGCATATCAGATCTTGTGATATTGTTTCTATCACAATACGACATAATCATATCAAGTAGTTCATAGCCATATTGCTTCACTTTCATTTTTCCGATACCTTTGATGGACTCGAGTTCGGCAAGAGTAGATGGTAACTTTTCTACTAATTCAAGTAATGACTTTTGAGGTAACACAATGTAGACAGGCGCGTTTTTTTCTGCCGCTAGTTTATCGCGCCAGCTTTTAATAATCGAATAAAGTTCAGGGTGTGGTATTTTAGAGGAAACCCTCGGTTGATTCGTTTGCGTAACTTTGGCTGCCGATGTATAACCTATCTCTGCGTTTACTTTCGTTTGCAGGTATGATAGTGTGCTAAACCCGTTCCTGCCTGCTCCGATAGCTGCTATTTTTATAAATACATCCTTTTGAAGGTTTTCAAGGGCTTCTTTAATACTGGATCTAACCGCTTTATTATCCGAATCTATTGGTAGCTTTTGCAAGGCCAGATGCAGAATATTCTCGACCTTGTCAGTGAAATAGGCACATCCTTTTTTTATTCTCTCCTGCAATTCAGGATTTTCTTCGGGCAAGCTATCAGAAATAAATAAATTATGCAGCTGTTTTTTAAAAGTATCAGAAATGCTATAAATGTCTTTTTCCGCCGCTTGTTTAATCACATTTAGTTCGTCTGCTAATTGTGCCGAAAGAGAGGTGTAATTATCTTCAGATACTTTGTTTAAATAGAAAAACCGGGTTTTAATGCTATTGAAATCGAACAATTCATAGATCAGAGATTTTTGAAATGCGACTTTCGAAGTCTTCAAATGCATTTCATCCGGAGCATTTTCGTGTGCGTTTTTTGTATAAACCGCGACAGTTCCGTCTGTTCTGATACTGTTAAAGGATATCGGCGAGCGAAGCACCATCCCTTCAAAACTTTTGCAGCGACTTAGGGCTACATAAACCTGTCCGTGTGCAAAGGCAGCATTAGCATCAATTATTGCCCGTTCAAAGGTCAAACCCTGACTTTTATGTATCGTTATTGCCCAGGCAAGCTTTAATGGATATTGTATGAAACGACCAATAACTTTTTCGGCAACCTCTTTAGTTTCTGCATTCAGCTCATAGCTGATGTTATTCCAATCAAGCGGTTCAACGGCTATCTCATTAAGATCACCTGGACATTTTACATAAACAACGCCATCGTTAATTCGAGTTACCTTCCCGATTTTTCCATTGTAAAATAAACGGTCACGCGATGGATCATTTTTAGCAAACATAACTTGTGATCCGGTTTTTAATTCAAGTTCTAAAACCGTTGGAAACGAATAGGCAGGAAACTCCCCTTCGATAGTAGCATTGAATTTATGAACTCGTTCTTTTATTTCTGATAGTTTGCGTTCATTAATTTCTTGTGCCGAGTTGTTATGCGTGGTTAAGGTGATGTAACCCTCATCGTCGTCTGGCTTGAAATCTTTTATGTAACGCTGGTTTAATTGAGTTAAAACCTCCTCGTCTATTTTGTTCTCTCTTACACGATTTAATAAATCAATAAAAAAGGTGTCCGACTGACGGTAAATGTGCTTAAGTTCAATACTTACATGTGAGGTTTTTTTTAGCGCCCTGCTATTGAAGAAATACAGATTAGGATAAAAGTCTTTTAAAATCTGCCAGTCCTCATCTTTCACAACCGGAGATAATTGATGTAAATCGCCGATCATCAGTAACTGTACTCCGCCAAAAGGCTTTCCGTGATCTTTAAACCTTCTTAACACTTCATCTATACTATCTAAAGTGTCGGCCCTTACCATACTGATTTCATCAATGACCAGTAAGTCAAGACTTTTTATGAGGTTTATTTTTTCGCGGTGAAATCTTTTAAGCTGCTGGTTTTTGTTTTCCGGGATATGTGGACCGAATGGTAATTGAAAAAATGAATGTATGGTGACTCCGCCCGCATTGATTGCGGCTACTCCGGTTGGAGCAACAATTGCCATCCGCTTTAGGGTAGATTTTTTTAAATTATGCAGGAAAGTAGTTTTGCCCGTGCCTGCCTTGCCTGTTAAAAAGATGTTTTTATCTGTGAATTGAACAAAATTGTACGCTAAATCCAGCTGAGGATTTTCTGTCATAATGCTTTAAATAGGTCTGGTGTTACGAAGATAACAAATATGGTTTGAAATAAAAGTTGAAGGCTTTAGGTGTCTTACATTTTATCGCCGATACGCATGAGGGGGCACCTCCAATCCTATTCAAAACGCAAAATAAGTCAGATAAAATCTGCAATCTGTTTAAATTTCCGAGCGCTCCCTGGTTTTTTCTTAAATTATCCAGTGGCGAAAGCATTAATACTTTTAGCGAATCAGTTAAATTGACTTCTTTTGCATCAATAGATATAAAATGTTCGAGAACATAAGCAACAAACGCAAGGGAGATATAAGGAGCAGGATAGATCTTTTTATGTTATGGAGCAGTTTCTTATGCTCTGTATTCATATTATTCTTAATCGGTTATAATACCGACCCTGTACTGGAGGCTCAATTCTATTATCCCATAGATGCTTTCATTTATCTCTACGATTCGCTTCTTCTGGTAAAAATCGTCATTTCCCTTTCTTCAAAAGATACCCGGAAATTGTCATTCTATTCAGAAGTTATATTGTTTATTTATTTAACCCTCATTATTCTGGCCAGTTTAAATCCGGCTGTTCTGGGCGACCTTGATCTGGCATCTCCGGCTTGGCTGTATGTCGGAATATATGCTGTTTTTATAGTCGAAGTATCTAAAACGAGTCTGTTCTTTGATAAATTCTATTTTAACCCCACGCTTTTATTTGTTGTCAGTTTTCTTTTTCTGATTTTACTGGGAACGGTGCTGTTGTTAATGCCAAAATCTACCTACAGCGAATTGAGTTTTGTCGACGCTTTGTTTATGTCAACCAGTGCAGTGTGCGTAACCGGGTTATCTGTTACAGATATCAGCGTGAATTTCTCAACTTTTGGGCAAAACGTTATCCTGCTGATGATTCAGTTAGGTGGTTTAGGTATTATGACATTTACAGGTTTTTTCGGTTATTTTTTTACAGGTGGATTTTCTTATAAAAATCAGTTAATGTTTACCGAGTTCCTCAATGAAAATAAAGTTAGTTCGGTTATCCGGACATTGTACACCATCGTTGGGATCACTTTTTTATTTGAAGCGGTAGGGGCGGTCCTGATTTTTTTCAGCTTGGATCCCGGAAATTTCAAAGACATAGGAGGCCAGGTGCACTTTTCCGTTTTTCATGCTATTTCAGGGTTTTGTAATGCGGGTTTTTCTACTCTGTCAAATGGATTGTACGATCCCGCAGTAAGATTCAATTATAATCTTCAGCTGATTATAGCTTTTCTATTGATAATGGGAGGTCTGGGTTTTGCTCTTGTCTACAATATTTACAGGTTCTTTAACAGATGGTATTTCATCTTCCACAACCGTGTTTTTTATCGCGAACCCATTCTTTACAGACCCTGGATGATGAGCTTTAATTCGAAAGTGATACTTTATACAACAGCCTTTTTGATTGTTCTAGGAACAATAGTATGTTTTGTTTTAGAATATAATAACACCATGGCAGAGCACCCGTCGCTATGGGGAAAATTTGTAACTGCGTTTTTTATTTCCGTTACGCCCAGAACAGCAGGATTTAACACAGTAGATATGACAGCGCTGAGTTTTCCTATTATCATGATTACTTTGTTATTTATGTGGATAGGCGCTTCTCCAGGTTCTACCGGAGGTGGAATTAAGACCACTACTTTTGCGATTTGTGTCCTTAATATCTTCAGCATCGCCAGGGGTAGAGACCGCATAGAGATATTCAGACGTGAATTGTCTGACGATACCGTGAGAAGGGCCTTTGCAGTGATTTCAATTTCGGTTCTTTCAATAGGTGCAGCAATTTTTTTGTTGTCAATTACTGATGGTGGAAAAGGTTTAAAGGCCCTTGCATTTGAGGCCATTTCGGCCTATAGTACAGTTGGCTTAAGTCTCGGGATAACGTCGAGCATGAGTAGTGCCGGCAAGATAGTATTAATAGCTACGATGTTTATGGGCAGAGTGGGGACGCTAACCCTATTATTGGCGTTGATTAAAAGGGTTTATGTAAAGAATTATCATTATCCAAAAGAGGAAATGACATTTTAATTTGAGACTATGAAATTTATCGTATTAGGATTGGGACATTTCGGCGTTGCGCTTGCATCCAGATTAACCGAGATGGGCCACGAAGTAATTGGAGTTGATAACAGGATAGCCAGGGTTGAGCAGTTGAAAGAAGTTATAACGCATACGGTTTGCATGAACTCAACCGATCGTGAAGCTGTGAGTTCACTTCCTTTAAAAGATGCTGATGCTGTGATTGTGGCGATAGGAGAAGATGAAGCCGCGTCTTTATTAACAACCGCTTTACTTAAGCAATTGTCGGTAAAAAGAATTATTGGACGGGTGGTTTCAGATCTGCAAAAGACGGTTTTGGATGCCATGAAAATAGATGAATATATCCTTCCTGAAGAGGAATCAGCTGAACGCCTTGCCATGCGATTGGATACCGTAGGCGTGATAGATTCATTTAAAATATCAGAGAAGTATAGTATTGTAGAGGCCCTGGTGCCGAAAAAGTTTGCCGGTAAAACTCTTGAGGAAGCCGATTTTAACAATCGTTACAAAGTTATTGTGCTAACTACTATTAAAAGCTATCAGCGCAGTTCTGGTACTATTGATAAGAATTATAAGCAAGCTACCGGTATCGCTACCTCGGGTTTGGTATTGCAGGAAAATGATACAATGGTTCTGTTTGGCGAGTTGATGGACATTCAGAAATTGTTGAGGGGATAGTTAATTTAAGTTTGAAAAGGATAGGGCCTTTACCGAATTCTTGAATCTGGATTAATTTTTCGAGGATTAGACTGCAGGTTAACCTTTTTCAATAAAATCATTAAACTTTCTGTGTTTTATCTCCGGTCAATTTTCTTAGCTATAGATGTACAGCTGCTTTTTTTGAATTAAATGAGAAATAAGTTTGGCTTAAATAACTAAAGCCCACAACTAGCAAAGTGGTAACCATTTTTGCTATCGTAGGGTACCAGCTTAAATGTTCTACAAAAAACTTAAGAAATGCATAATTGAAAAATATGCAGCCTAGGACTACCAAAAAGTACCTTGTAAGTTGTGTCCTTTTTCTTAGCTCTGAATGCTGAAACACTACATAGCGGCTTAAATAAAAACCGAGAGGGAAGGTTACTGTAAACGCAAGAAGAAAAGAAGCAATATGTGGACTAAGAGTTACATAACCCAAGTGCACGTTTTGTTTATCAAAGATGAAGTTATAACTAATGAAAAAGAGAACTATATCCAGGGATGTATTTGCACCGCCGCAAGCCAGGTAGCGAAAGATCTGAAGCGTAAAAAATCGTTTAAAGAGAGGGTAAAAGAAATCAATAATATGAAGTATTGTGTTTCTTACCAGATAATGAAACTCTTTCATTCACAGCAAAGATAGGTATACTGTCTCCAAAACTACGAGCAAAACATAACACGCGTGAAAAATTATGTTAGTCGGGATTTGTAATCCCGACTCTATAAACTCAGATTTGTAATCTGAAATAATAGTACCTCCCTTTGATTTTTAAACTCCGATTGCAGCGGATACCAGCCTGCGTGTAAGGCCTCGCGGAGTATGAGCGAAAAGCGGGACTGAATTTTCATAGCAGCACCAAGCCCTTATTTACGATTAACCTTTTAATTATCAATTAATTCAATTTTGGAAGGTCTGGAACTTTCCAAAAGTTTGCCGGGACAAGCCCTCGAATTATTTTTCTCTCAACCCCTTGATTATCAAAATTAAGTTCCTACTTTTGCAGTCCCAATTTTACCTGCCATAGGTGTGGCTCGGTATGGGGTAATTAATAAAAAACTGCTAAAAAACTAAATGCCTACTATTCAACAATTAGTTAGGAAAGGTAGAGTAGCTCTGGTGGATAAGAGTAAATCCCCAGCGTTGGACAGCTGTCCACAGCGAAGAGGCGTGTGTACCCGTGTATACACAACTACCCCTAAAAAACCAAACTCAGCAATGCGTAAAGTTGCCCGTGTTCGTTTAACAAACGGAAAAGAGGTGAATGCTTACATCCCTGGAGAAGGTCACAACTTGCAAGAACACTCAATTGTGTTGATTCGTGGTGGTCGTGTTAAAGATTTACCAGGTGTGCGTTATCACATCATTCGTGGTGCTTTAGATACTTCTGGTGTTGCCGGAAGAAATCAGCGTCGTTCTAAATATGGTACTAAGCGTCCTAAACCAGGTCAAGCTGCTGCAGCTCCTGCAAAAGGTAAAAAGAAATAATTAAGGAGGATATAAAATGAGAAAGTCAAAACCAAAAAAGAGAATCCTTCTGCCTGATCCGAAGTTTAACGACGTGATGGTAACCCGTTTCGTAAACAACATGATGTACGACGGTAAAAAATCTATCGCTTATTCTATTTTTTATGATGCAGTTGAATTGGTTGAGAAAAAAACCAGCGAAAGCGGATTAGAAGCATGGAAAAAAGCTTTAAACAATGTTATGCCTGCTGTTGAGGTTAAATCTCGTCGTGTAGGTGGTGCTAACTTCCAGGTTCCAACGGAAGTTCGTCCTGAGCGTAAAATCGCTTTAGGTATGAAATGGTTGATCCTTTACGCTCGTCGTCGTGGTGAAAAAACTATGATGGAGAAATTAGCCGGAGAAATTATTTCTGCTTCTAAAGGTGAGGGTGCTGCAGTGAAGAAGAAAGAAGATACTCACAAAATGGCTGAAGCGAACAAAGCGTTTTCACACTTCAGATTCTAAAAAGAAGATTACACAGATTAGAATGAATGCACCGATTGTCCGTTACGGTAAATCGGTGTAATCATTTAAAAAATCGAAGAAATCAAATAACAATGGCAAGAGATTTAAAATATACAAGAAATATAGGAATCGCAGCTCACATTGATGCGGGTAAAACCACGACAACAGAGCGTATTCTTTACTATTCTGGTGTTAGTCATAAAATTGGTGAAGTACACGAAGGTGCTGCAACAATGGACTGGATGGCACAGGAGCAGGAGCGTGGTATCACCATTACTTCGGCTGCTACAACAGTAAACTGGAAATACAGAAACAATACTTACCACATCAATATTATCGATACTCCGGGACACGTGGATTTTACCGTTGAGGTGAATCGCTCTTTACGTGTATTGGATGGATTGGTATTCTTGTTTTCTGCGGTTGATGGTGTTGAGCCTCAGTCTGAAACTAACTGGAGATTAGCAAACAACTATAACGTTGCACGTATTGGCTTCGTTAACAAAATGGACCGTTCTGGTGCTGACTTCTTGAAAGTTGTTAAGCAGGTTAAGGATATGCTTGGAAGTAATGCAGTTCCTTTGCAATTGCCTATCGGTGCAGAAGATTCTTTCAAAGGTGTTGTTGATTTGATCAACAACCGCGGTATCGTTTGGAACGAGCACGATAAAGGTATGACCTTTACCGAGGTTCCAATTCCTGAGGATATGCTTGATGAGGTTGCTGAGTGGAGAGAGAAATTATTAGAATCTGTTGCTGATTATGATGAGTCGTTGATGGAGAAATTCTTCGACGATCCAAATTCAATTACAGAGCGTGAAATCTTAGACGCATTACGTGCTGCAGTTTTAGATGCTAAAATTGTACCTATGGTATGTGGTTCATCTTTTAAAAATAAAGGTGTTCAAACCATGCTTGACTATGTAATGGAGTTATTGCCTTCGCCGCTTGATTCTGAAGGTGTTGTGGGTACTAATCCTGACACTGGTGCGGAAGTAATGTTAAAGCCTTCTGAAAAAGAGCCCTTTGCAGCATTGGCGTTTAAAATTGCAACCGATCCTTTCGTTGGTCGTTTGTGCTTTATCCGCGTTTACTCTGGTAATCTTGAAGCAGGTTCTTACGTGTACAATACACGTTCAGAAAATAAAGAACGTATTTCACGTATCTTCCAAATGCACGCTAACAAGCAAAATCCAATCCCTAATGTAGGTGCTGGTGATATTGCCGCTGTAGTTGGATTTAAAGATATCAAAACAGGAGATACTCTTTGTGATGAAAAGAACCCAATCGTTCTTGAGTCTATGAACTTCCCAGAGCCGGTTATCGGTTTAGCAATTGAGCCTAAAACTCAGGCTGACGTTGATAAATTAGGTATGGCTTTAGGTAAACTTGCTGAGGAAGATCCAACTTTCCGTGTACAAACAGATGAGGAAACTGGTCAGACTGTAATTTCTGGAATGGGAGAGCTTCACTTGGATATCCTTATCGATCGTCTAAAACGTGAGTTTAAAGTTGAAGTAAACCAGGGAGCTCCTCAGGTGGCTTATAAAGAGGCTATTACTGGTACTGTTCAACACCGTGAAACATATAAAAAGCAAACTGGTGGTCGTGGTAAATTTGCGGATATCCAGGTGGTGATTTCACCAATTGACGCTGACTTTGAAAAAGGCGGTCTGCAGTTTGTGAATGAAATTGTGGGTGGTTCGATCCCTCGTGAGTTTATTCCTTCGGTTGAAAAAGGATTTGCAGCAGCTATGTCAAATGGTGTGTTAGCAGGTTACCCTCTTCCTGATATGAAAGTTCGTTTGATAGACGGTTCATTCCACGCAGTCGATTCGGATGCTTTATCTTTCGAGATCGCAGCTCGTTCTGCTTTCCGCGAAGCTTTACCAAAGGCTAAGCCTGTATTGATGGAGCCAATCATGAAAATTGAAGTTCTTACTCCTGAAGAAAATATGGGTGATGTAATGGGTGATTTGAACCGTCGTCGTGGCCAGCTGCAAGGTATGGACACTCGTGCTGGTTCTCAGGTTATCAAAGCATTGGTTCCTCTGTCTGAGATGTTTGGTTATGTAACTCAGTTACGTACTATCACTTCAGGTCGTGCAACTTCAACCATGGAGTTTGATCACTATGAGCCAGCTCCTAAAAACGTTCAAGACGAAGTTATTGCGAAATCAAAAGGTAAGTCTGTAAACGCTTAATAAGGTAAACCAGAAAGGTAAAGGGTAAAAACTTGCCTTTCTCTATAAAAATAAACAATCTCCTTGCTTAATTAATAGCTCTTAAGCCGGGATTAAACAAACATAAAATGAGCCAAAGAATCAGAATTAAATTAAAATCTTACGATTACAACTTAGTTGATAAATCAGCTGAGAAAATCGTTAAAACTGTAAAACCTACAGGCGCAGTAGTTAGCGGACCGATCCCTCTTCCAACCGAAAAGAAGATCTTCACAGTGTTGCGTTCACCACACGTAAACAAAAAAGCACGTGAGCAGTTCCAGCTTTGTTCTTACAAGAGATTGTTAGACATCTATAGCTCTAACTCTAAAACTGTAGATGCTTTGATGAAACTTGAATTACCTAGCGGTGTTGAAGTAGAAATCAAAGTTTAAGTACAGGAGGTTAAAAAAGAAAGGCCTGTTCAGATTACCTGGACAGGCCTCTTTTATTTGTTACGTTTTCCTTCCGGGGTCCTGATCTTTCCTGGACATAAGTTCTTCAAGATTATTTCTTTCGGTCTGAAGCTCCCGTGCAAGTTTCAATTCCTTTTCCTTAGCCTTGGTTTTATATGTGTTATACTCTGATGAAATCTCTTCATATAACTGTTTATGGTGCCGTGCATCGTGAGCGCTTTTAGTAGTAGTAAATAATACTCCACCCAATCCAAGGGCCAGCAGAATTATTGCCCCCCATACTATCCAATTATAGGTTGCCACATCGAGCGTCATTCCCAGAATCTGGATTTGTTCTACGGTGCTCATGGATTCACCCTCGGTAACATTACCGGTGCCGCCAGTATTCTTCAATTCATTTATTTGTTTTGCCTGTTCATTTAACTTTTGATTTGCCGCCGTTAACAATCTTTTATTTCTATTTAAAGAATCGTTGACACTTTTCCATAGAGTGTTAAGTCGTGTCGGATCAACTACTTTATATCCTTTTTGCATCCATGAATACTTTAACAGGGCTTCATATTGCCCCTTGAGTGAACTGTCTGTCGGCTTTGCCGGAACTTTGGAGATAGTTTGGGCCGGAGGATTAACAACTTTAACGGGAGAGTTTACGACTGTTTTTGCAGGTGCAGGAACAGTTGTTTTTGCCGGAACTGTCACCGGCGGTTTCGCTGGTGGGTTAGTCGCAGTCTTACTGGAATCTTGAGCGTTGCTGGCGAAAGCTATAAAACAAAGATTCAAAAGAAGAATAAGAGAGCGTTTGCGCAAGGTCTGTTTCATAGAATTATGTATTATGATATGGTGAAAATAGGTATTTTATTAAATAGAAAAAATTAAACCTCATATCGTTTGCGGGTGTTAATAATGTATCACATCAGGATATGAGGAGTAATAAAGTCATTTCAAATATATTTGTTTTCATGTCCCTTTTGGTTAACTATGCATATGCACAGCAATTAACAAAAAATGTTGTTTTAATTACTATCGATGGTTTGCGTTGGCAGGAGCTGTTTGCCGGAGCAGATGCGGATATACTCACGAATAAGCGATATGTTGAAAATATCGCACTAACCAAAGTTGATTATTGGAGTGACGATCAGTTCCAACGCAGACAAAAGTTAGCGCCTTTTATTTGGAACACAATAGCCGGAAGGGGACAAATTTATGGGAACCGCAATCTCGGAAATAAAGTAAACTTGACCAATCGCTATTGGTTTTCTTACCCAGGTTACAATGAGCTATTAACCGGAAGGTTCGACAAACGTATTCGAAGCAATGCCAGAAGGATGAATGCCAATGAAACAGTTTTTGAAGTAGCTAATCAGCATGCTAATTTCAAGGATAAGGTTGCTGTATTTGCATCCTGGGATGTATTTCATTACATCATTAACCCGCAGCGCTCTGGTGTTCATCTGAATGCTGGAAACGATACTGCACACTTAAGGCTTACCGTCCGAGAGAAATATCTGAATCATTTACAGTCCGATTCCCCGAGTCCGTGGAAGGGAACCCGGTTCGATAACTTTACTCATAACTATGCACTGGAATATCTCAAGAAAAATTCTCCTCGTTTACTTTTGGTTGCGTACGGAGAAACTGATGAGTTTGCTCATCAAGGTAAATATGACGCTTATCTTCGGGCTATACGAAAGACAGATGATTACATTAAGGAGATCTGGGAGTGGATTCAATCTAGCGATCTTTATAAAAACAAAACCACTCTCATTATAACTACCGATCACGGAAGAGGATCAGGAAGACATTCATGGAAAAATCATGGTCCCGGGCACTCCGGATCAAATCATACCTGGTTCGCTATAATAGGCCCCGACACAAATCCCTTGGGTGAGGTTAAATTTAAAAGTCATTATTACTCTAATCAAATCGCGAATACCATCGCCGCTTTTTTAAATCTTAATCCTAACCATACCCTGGGCGGAGTTCCTGTTTTTACTGCTTTTGCCAAAGAATAACCGGTTTGTAACCGCTGCATCTTTATTATATTTACAGGATGAATATTGGCATTATTGGTTTAGGAGATATGGGCTCCTTATGTGCTCGCAAATGGGCCGAAAAAGGATATTCAGTTTTTGGTTGTGATTTACCCGAGAATTATGAATCGCTTAAGGAGGTCTTTCAGGGTTCATCTGCTGTTATTATGAAAAATGCGACAGATGTGGCTAAAGATGCAGATTTTCTGCTTTTTTCCGTCGAGACAGCAAACATCAGCCAGGTGGTGGAGCTGGTGGCCGATTTTGTGAAGCCGGGTACTATAGTAGCCGGACAAACATCAGTCAAATTTCCTGAAATTGAGGCGTTCGACAGATATCTTGCTCCTGATATTGACGTGTTTACCTGTCATTCTTTGCATGGTCCTGCGTTTTCAACCGTCGGTCAAAAGTTAATTGTAGTGCCGCACAGAGTAAGTGAAGATGCTTATCGAAAGGGCCTGGCGATTTATAAGGCTCTCGATTCTGAAATCATTGAAATTGAAAGCTATTTACAACACGATAAAATAATGGCCGATACTCAGGCTGTTACCCATATGGGATTTGAGAGCATGGGAACAGCCTGGAAAAATTCCGGTTTCTACCCCTGGGATCACGGAGCCTATTCTACCGGCATAGATAATGTAAAAATTCTTACCACCCTCCGGATATTTAGCTATAAAGCGCATGTATATGCCGGCCTGGCAATATTAAATCCTTTCGCAAGAGAACAGGTTAAGCAGTACGCAAAGTCGGAGTCTGAATTATTTAAGATGATGATATGTGAGCAGGAGGCCGAATTTCGCAAACGAATAAGAGCTGCCAATGAATTTGTATTTCACGGTGAACGTGATTTTATCACGCTTGACGTTGAAGTTATGAAAGATTTTAAAATGGCTGAAGAAGGAGAAGATCATATGCCAAATTCTCATTTAAGCTTATTGGCGATGGTGGATTCATGGTATCAGATGAAGGTGAATCCCTACGAAAACTTAATTTGCCAAACACCGCCTTTTAGATTACGACTTGGAATTGCTGAATATCTTTTTAAAAATGAAGCATTGCTGGAAGAGACAATCCAGGCGGCTTTGTATGATAAGGGTATCCGGGCGGATGATCTGGAATTTCATTCGGCGGTGCGGGAGTGGGCATCTATTATTGAATATGGAGATATGGATGGATATATTACCCATTTCAATCAGGTGAAAGATTTTTTTGCCGATAGATTGCAGGACGGGGCAAAACAGAGTAGCCGGTTGATCGAAAAGCTTAGCCAATAGTTTATATAAGAAGAGCCGTTCGTTTGAACAGCTCTTCTTCTTGTAATGAGTTAAATTCGTTGTCTTAGTCGTCTGTTTTGGTTTTGCTGTCAGGCGTTTTTGTTTTTGACTCATCGCCATCCACTTTAACCTTTGACCCGTCACCTTCTTTATACTTCATTTCATCACCATCAATTTTCATTTTGGTGCTGTCTGTTTTGATTTTTATTTCATCTCCGTCGCGTTCAACCATCGATTCATTTAAAGTCCAGGTGCCCGCGGGGGATTTAATAACAGCGTTGTTCACAACTACACCAGATGTACCGTAAAGTGTATCACGGGTGTTTACGTCTACAAAAAATAAATCTCTTTCGATGGGCTTTTTCGTGTCGCTATATATATATTGGCCTTTTTCGGTGTCACGTATTACTGTAACCGGTTCTCCTGTACTCAGGTTTACGTAGGAAGCGTCGGATGCACTCATTTCTGTTTCTACCGAATCAGTAGAGGCATTATCAGTTGTATTGCTGTTGCATGCAATAAAGGTTGGGACTAATAAAATCCCTGCCATTTTAAAAATACTATTTTTCATATGATTTTATATTGGTTTGAAAAAGAACATCGCTTTCGCGAAAAAGTTTTAATTGCGCGTCAACGTGCAAGACGTCAAGGCTTAGACGTCGGTATACAACCTTTCTAAGCGGCTTTCTGATAGTGCTTTTTGCCTTTTCAATGCCAGCTTTCTTCGTTAAAATGTGAGGGCGAAGAAATAAATGAAAATTCTTCATAAAAATAACTAACTAGCTATTTGATTATTAATCAATTGTTTCTATCTTTGCCCTCCCTTAAAGGGATTACCATGCCTTGAACGAAGCCCTACTGCTTCGATGGGCACAAACAGAGAAAAAAAAGAAAATGTCAGGAATTATTGGAAAAAAAGTAGGAATGACCAGCATTTTTGATGCCGATGGGAGAAACATCCCTTGTACGGTTATTGAAGCTGGCCCTTGCGTAGTAACGCAGGTTCGTACCTCTGAGAAAGATGGTTACGAGGCAGTTCAGTTAGCTTTCGACGAAAAGAAAGAAAAGAACACATCTGCACAATTAAAAGGCCATTTCTCGAAAGCAAACACAACTCCAAAGCGAAAGCTTGTAGAGTTTAAGACGTTTGAAGATGAGAAAAGTTTGGGCGATACAGTTACTGTAGAAATTTTTGCTGAAGGCGACTTTGTTGATGTAGTTGGTACTTCAAAAGGTAAAGGTTTCCAGGGTGTTGTTAAGCGTCACGGATTTGGTGGTGTGGGTATGCAAACTCACGGTCAACACAACAGGCTAAGAGCTCCGGGTTCACTGGGTGCATCTTCATGGCCTTCACGTGTATTCAAAGGAATGCGCATGGCGGGTCGTACTGGTGGTGATAGAGTGAAAATTCAAAATCTTCAGGTTTTGAAAGTGTACACTGAGCAAAATTTATTAGTAGTTAGCGGTTCAATTCCGGGAGCTAAAGGTTCTTACGTAATCGTTGATAAATAAGGAGATGGAAGTTAACGTAGTAAACATAGCAGGTAAAGAAACAGGTGCCAAGGTGCAACTTCCTGATGCGATATTTGGTGTAGAGCCAAATGATCATGCAATCTACTTAGATGTTAAACAATACTTGGCTAATCAGCGCCAAGGTACTCACAAGTCTAAGCAACGTAACGAAATAGCCGGTTCAACCCGTAAATTACATAAGCAAAAAGGTACTGGTGGTGCTCGTGCAGGTAGCATAAAATCACCTTTATTTAATGGTGGTGGTCGTGTATTCGGTCCTCAGCCTCGTGATTACAGCTTTAAACTTAATAAGAAATTAAAGCAACTGGCTCGTAGATCAGCTTTAACCTATAAAGCAATAGATAATAATATAGTAGTTCTTGAAGACTTCTCATTTGATGCAGTTAAAACCAAAAACTACGCAAAGCTGATTTCAGATTTAAAAGTTGGCGATGAGAAAACTTTATTGGTTTTACCAGCTGCTAACAACAATATTTATTTATCAAGCAGAAATCTTAAGAAAGCAAAAGTTATTACTGCAGATCAATTGAATACACATGATGTATTGAATGCCGGAAAACTTTTATTGACTACAGGTACTGTTAAAATGTTGGAGGAGGCGTTCGCCAAGTAATATGGAAATTTTAAAGAAACCGATTTTAACAGAAAAAGCATCAGCTTTAACTGAAAAGTTAAACCGCTTTTCGTTTAAAGTAGATCACAGAGCCAATAAATTGCAGATTAAAACTGCAATTGAGCAGATGTATGGTGTTAGCATTGTTGCTATCAATACTATGGTGGTATCTGGAAAAACAAAAAATCGTCAAACAAAAGCAGGTTTAGTATCAGGACGTACTCCTAAATACAAAAAAGCTATTGTGACGATGAAAGAAGGTGAAGTTATTGACTTTTACAGCAATATATAATTAAGACATGGCAGTTAGAAGATTTAAACCGGTTACCCCTGGTACTCGTTTCCGCATCGGAGGCGATTATTCTGATGTAACTACAAACGTACCTGAAAAGTCGTTAGTGGTTTCTATTAAGAAATCAGGTGGTAGAAACCATTCCGGTAAAATGACTATGCGTTATCTCGGTGGGGGACATAAAAAGTCATACCGATTGATTGATTTTAAACGCGATAAACAAGATATCCCCGCAACAGTTGCCACAATCGAGTACGATCCTAACCGTACCGCACGTATTGCTTTATTAAACTACGTAGATGGTGAAAAACGTTACATTATTGCTCCCGAAGGATTAACAGTTGGACAAACTGTAGTTTCAGGTCAGGCCGTAGCTCCGGAAATTGGAAATGCACTTCCTTTGAAAAGCATCCCTCTAGGTTCTATTATTCATAATATCGAATTGAACCCAGGTCAGGGCGCATCTATCGCACGTAGTGCTGGTACTTACGCTCAACTTTCTGCACGTGATGGTAAATATGCAATTATCAAAATGCCTTCTGGAGAAACCAGAATGATTTTGTCTACTTGTATGGCTACTATCGGAACGGTTTCAAACTCTGAAAAAGCTAACGAAGTGTTAGGTAAAGCAGGTAGAAAACGTTGGTTGGGTAGAAGACCAAGAGTAAGAGGTGTTGCAATGAACCCGGTAGATCACCCTATGGGTGGTGGTGAAGGTAGATCATCTGGTGGTCACCCTCGCTCTAGAAAAGGTTTATTGGCTAAAGGCTACAAAACCCGTAATAAACAAAAAAGCTCTAACCGTTACATAATCGAAGGGAGGAAGAAATAATGGCTCGTTCACTTAAAAAAGGCCCTTACATAGACCACAATTTAGAATCTAAAGTGGTTGCTATGACAGAAAGCAATAAGAAATCAGTAATCAAAACCTGGTCTCGTCGTTCAATGATTTCTCCGGATTTCGTAGGACATACATTTGCAGTACACAACGGGAATAAGTTTATTCCTGTATATGTAACAGAAAACATGGTTGGTCACAAGATGGGCGAGTTTGCTCCAACCAGAACATTTAGAGGTCACGCTGAAAAGAGAAAATAAGCAATGGAAGCAGTAGCAAAATTAAATGATTGCCCTACCTCACCTCGTAAAATGCGATTGGTTGTTGACCTGATCCGTGGTGAACGTGTAGAGAAAGCGTTATACATCTTAAAGTATACAAATAAAGAAGCAGCACAAAGAGTTGAGAAACTGTTATTGTCTGCAATAAAAAATTGGGAAGCTAAAAACGAAGGTCAGCGCCCTGAAGACAACGAATTGTTTGTGAAAACAATTACTGTTGACGGAGGTCGTCAATTAAAAAGACTTAGACCAGCTCCTCAAGGTCGTGGTCACAGAATTCGCAAGCGTTCAAATCACGTAACTCTTGTAGTTGATACAAAAAACGTTCAAACTGAAACTAAATAAGGAATGGGACAGAAAGCACATCCAATAGGTAACAGATTAGGAATCATCAAAGGTTGGGATTCTAACTGGTTCGGTGGCAACAACTACTCCGATAAATTAGTTGAAGATGAAAAAATACGAAAATATATCGCTGCACGTATTTCAAAAGGCGGTATCTCTAAAGTAGTTATCGAACGTACTTTAAAACGCATTACTGTTACTATCCACACGGCTCGTCCGGGTATAGTAATTGGTAAAGGTGGCCAGGAAGTAGATCGATTGAAAGAAGAGTTGAAGAAACTAACAAAGAAAGACGTTCAAATCAACATTTTTGAAATAAAACGTCCTGAGTTAGATGCGCAATTGGTAGGTGAGGGAATTGCTAAGCAATTAGAGGCTCGTATTTCTTTCCGTCGTGCGATGAAGACAACAATTGCTTCAACCATGAGAATGGGAGCTGAAGGAATCAAGATCATGTGTTCAGGCCGTTTAGGTGGTGCTGAGATGGCACGTACCGAGCAGTATAAAGAGGGAAGGATTCCTTTGCATACTTTCCGTGCGGACATCGACTATGCTTTAGCAGAAGCTCTTACAACTTATGGAAAAATAGGTGTTAAGGTATGGATTTGCAAAGGTGAAGTTTATGGAAAACGTGACTTATCTCCTAACATCGGTCAAACGACAGGTGTAAGAGGAAGAGACGGTGCTGAGGCTCCTGGTTTTGCAGGTGGCGCAGACAGACGTGCCGGCGGTGCTGGTGACAGACGCGGCGGTGGCGAGAGACGTGGTGGTGGTGATAATCGTGGCGGTGGTCAAAACCGTGGCGGTGGCCCGGGTCAAAATCGCGGCGGTGGTCAAAACCGTGGTGGTGGTGCTGGAGCAGGTGGCTTCAGAGGAAAGAAATAATTTAATTTTAGACATCGTTTTTCGATAAATATATAAGAACATGTTACAGCCAAAAAGAACGAAGTTCAGGAAGATGCAAAAAGGCAAAATGAAAGGTCTGGCCACTCGTGGTGCAGAGCTTGCATTTGGTTCTTTTGGAATAAAATCATTAGAACCGGCTTGGATCACCAGTCGTCAGATTGAAGCAGCTCGTATTGCGGTTACCCGTTTTATGAAACGTGAAGGTCAGGTATGGATCCGTATTTTCCCTGATAAACCCGTTACCAAAAAACCTGCAGAAGTACGTATGGGTAAAGGTAAAGGTGCTCCGGAATACTGGGTTGCAGTTGTACGCCCAGGTAGAATGATATTTGAAGCTGAAGGTGTGCCTTTGGAAGTAGCCAAAGAAGCATTACGTTTAGCCGCTCAGAAATTACCCGTTCAAACTAAATTCGTCTTACGTAGAGATTACGTAGAGGCATAAATTAGTTGTAAGTTATAAGTTGAACGTTGTAAGTTAAATTGCATCATACAACTTACAACCTTCAACACAAAACTAAATTAAAGATGAAAAACTCAGAAATTTTAGAGCTATCTACTGAAGAGATCGTTGCGAGAATTAATGAAGAACGAGCGAACCTTACAAAATTAAGATTCGCACACACGGTATCTGCTATCGAAAATCCGACAAGGATCAACAAAGTGAGAAAAGATATCGCTCGTTTAAACACAGAATTGACTAGCCGCAAGGTGCAGTCCGCTTCTGAAACAAAATAATTTTAGAGTCCAAATGGAAAGAAAATTAAGAAAAACACGTATCGGGCTTGTGGTTAGCAACAAGATGGAGAAATCTGTCGTGGTAGCTGTAGAAAGAAAAGTAAAGCACCCGATTTATGGTAAGTTCGTAAAAAAGACTACCAAATTTATGGCTCATGACGAAACTAACACTTGCGGTATCGGTGATACAGTGTTAATTATGGAGACTCGTCCGCTGAGTAAGACTAAAAACTGGAGATTAGTTGAAATTTTAGAAAGGGCTAAGTAACATGGTACAACAGGAATCAAGACTGAATGTTGCTGACAACAGCGGAGCTAAAGAAGTT
The DNA here is from genome assembly GCA_966210515.1 of uncultured Pedobacter sp. Lineage (GTDB taxonomy): Bacteria > Bacteroidota > Bacteroidia > Sphingobacteriales > Sphingobacteriaceae > Paradesertivirga. Next base: position 13,616 of record CBIHLM010000043.1, on the reverse strand, counting down.
TTAGTTATCCGTGTTCTGGGCGGTACCGGTAAGCGTTATGCTTCTGTAGGTGACAAAATTGTTGTTACTGTAAAGAGTGCGCTTCCATCTGGTAACGTTAAGAAAGGAACTGTTTCAAAAGCAGTTGTTGTTAGAACTAAGAAAGAAGTAAGACGTAAAGACGGTTCTTACATCCGCTTCGACGATAACGCAGCAGTATTATTAAACGCACAGGACGAGCCGCGTGGAACACGTATATTCGGTCCGGTAGCAAGAGAACTGCGTGAGAAACAATTCATGAAAATTGTATCATTAGCACCGGAGGTACTATAAAATGCAAAAGAAATTAAATATAATACCTAAACTTAAAATCCGTAAAGGAGATTTAGTTCAGGTAATGGCCGGAGATTCAAAGGGAAAACAAGGCAAGATTACGGAAGTAATTCTTAAAACTAACAGGGCGATTGTTGAAGGTGCTAATATGGTATCTAAACATACTAAACCTAGTGCAACTAACCCTAACGGTGGTATCGTTAAAATGGAAGCTGCAATTCACGTATCAAACCTAATGGTTATTGATGCTAAAACAGGTAAGCCAAGCCGTGTTGGTAAGAAAAAGAATGCTGAAGGAAAATCGGTTCGTATAACCAAAAAATCTGGAGAGGAAATTAAGTTATGACATACGTACCTAGATTAAAATCTAAATATAAAGATGATATCCGCACTGCGCTGAAAGATAAGTTTCAGTACAAAAGCGTAATGCAGGTTCCTAAGTTGCAGAAAATTGCAATCAACCAGGGTGTTGGTGCAGCAACCACAGATAAAAAGTTAATTGAAGTTGCTATCAATGAGCTAACTACCATTACTGGTCAGCAGGCTGTTGCTTCAAAATCAAAGAAAGATATTTCAAACTTTAAATTACGTAAGGGAATGCCGGTTGGTGTACGTGTAACATTACGCGATACTCAAATGTACGAGTTCCTTGATCGTTTGATATCTGTTGCTTTACCGCGTATCCGCGATTTCAAAGGAATTAATGATAAAGGTTTTGATGGCCGCGGAAATTATACTTTAGGTATAACTGAGCAAATTATATTTCCTGAGATCAATATTGACAAGATCAATAAGATCATGGGTATGGATATCACATTTGTAACTTCTGCCGATAACGATGTTGAAGCACTTGAGTTACTAAAACAATTCGGTTTACCATTTAAAAATCAAGCAGCAAACAATGGCTAAGGAAGGTGTAAAAGCACGCGAAGTAAAACGTGCAAAATTAGTTGCCAAATACGCGGACAAAAGAGCAGCTTTAAAAGCTGAAGGTGATTTCGTTGGATTAGACAAATTACCAAAAAACTCTTCACCAGTACGTTTACACAACCGTTGTAAATTAACAGGCCGTCCACGTGGATATATGCGTCAGTTCGGTATTTCACGTGTAACGTTTCGTGAAATGGCTCTTGCTGGTAAGATCCCGGGAGTTAAGAAAGCTAGCTGGTAAGCTGATAAGAAAATAAAGTCAAAAGTAAAAATTCAAAAATAGGCGTTAAATCCTTTTGAATTTTTACTTTTGCATTTTGAATTTTTAAACCGATAGAAGGTCGTCCGCCGGAGGGTGGAAGGAAACCGCTATCATAATCAATAATAATGAATACAGATCCAATAGCAGATTATCTTACGAGAGTAAGGAATGCCATTAAGGCCAACCACAGGGTTGTTGAAATTCCTGCATCAAACCTAAAAAAGGAAATGACAAAAGTACTTTTTGATAAAGGTTACATCGCCAACTATAAGTTTGACGATAATATTGTACAAGGCACAATCAAAATCGCCTTGAAATATCATCCGATTACTAAAGTTTCTGCTATTCGCACGCTCTTACGTGTGAGTAAGCCAGGTTTGAGAAAGTATGCAGGTGTTGAAAAAATGCCACGAGTATTAAACGGTTTAGGGATAGCTATCGTTTCGACCTCCAGAGGTGTAATGACTGATAAAGAAGCCCGCAACTTGAACATCGGTGGTGAAGTTTTATGTTACGTTTATTAATCAAAGGAGATTAAACGATGTCAAGAATAGGAAAAGCCCCAATCGCAATCCCAAGTGGAGTTACCGTTTCAGTTTCTTCTGATAATGTAGTAACCATCAAAGGAGCAAAAGGAGAATTAACCCAGAAGGTTGATTCAGATATTACGATTTCTCAGGAAGACGGACAAATACTTGTTCAACGCCCTTCTGAGCAAAAGCGTCATAAAGCATTACATGGTTTATACCGTTCACTTTTAAACAATATGGTTAAAGGTGTTACCGAAGGATATAAATTAGAGCAGGAATTAGTTGGTGTAGGTTACCGTGCTACAAATACCGGTAATACATTAGACCTTGTACTAGGTTATTCTCACCATTATGTATTTGAGTTACCGAAAGAAATTAAAGTAGCTACCACTGCAGAAAAAGGAAAGAATCCAACAATTATATTAGAGAGTATCGACAAACAATTATTAGGACAAGTAGCTGCAAAGATCCGTTCGCTACGCGCTCCTGAGCCTTACAAAGGTAAAGGTATCAAGTTTGTAGGTGAAGAGTTAAGAAGAAAAGCAGGTAAATCTGCAGCTAAAAAATAATAATCATGGCAGGAATTAAATTATCTCGCAGAGAGCGAATTAAACAAGGCATCAGAAAAAGATTGTCTGGTTCTGCTGAGCGTCCACGTTTGTCAGTATACAGAAGCAATAAAGGCATTTACGCACAGATTATTGACGATATTTCTGGTAAAACACTAGTTTCAGCGTCATCTTCTTCTAAGGATTTCTCTGGAAGCGGTGCTAAGATAGAGCAATCAAAGGCAGTAGGTAAATTGGTTGCCGAGAAAGCAGTCGCGGCAGGAATCACTCAAGTGGTGTTTGATAGAAATGGTTATTTATACCATGGACGTGTAAAATCACTTGCTGAAGGTGCACGTGAAGGTGGTTTACAATTTTAATCAGAAACGGAAATGTCAACAATAAATATAAAAAGAGTAAAATCAAGCGAAATCGAATTAAAAGATCGCTTAGTAAGTATCCAGCGTGTAGCTAAAGTTACTAAAGGTGGTCGTACTTTCAGTTTCTCTGCAATCGTTGTGGTTGGTGATGAGAATGGAGTAGTAGGTTACGGACTTGGTAAAGCAAAAGAGGTTACTGAAGCAATTGCTAAAGGTATCGATGATGCAAAAAAGAATCTGGTAAAAGTTCCTATCATAAACGGAACAGTACCTCACGAACAATACGGTAAGTTTTCAGGTGGTTTCGTTTTCATAAAACCAGCATCAACAGGTACAGGTGTTATCGCCGGTGGTGCGATGCGTGCAGTTTTAGAGAGTGCCGGTGTACATAATGTATTGGCAAAATCAAAAGGTTCATCTAACCCTCACAACGTAGTTAAAGCAACTATTTCAGCATTATCACAAATGCGTGATGCTTATACAGTAGCTCAACATCGCGGTGTGGAACTTTCAAAAGTTTTTAACGGATAATTATCATGGCGAAGATCAAAATAACACAGATAAAAAGCGTTATCGACAGAAGCGAACGTCAGAAGAGAACTATGCAGGCTTTAGGTTTGAAAAAATTAAACCAGGCTGTTGAAGTTGAAGCTACCCCCGCTATTATCGGGATGGTAAGAAAAGTGAATCATTTAGTAGCAGTAGAAAGTATCTAATCATGAACTTAAGTAATTTAAAACCTGCAGAAGGTTCTACAAAAAATAGAAAACGTATCGGTAGAGGTACCGGTTCTGGCCGTGGTGGTACATCAACCCGCGGACATAAAGGAGCCGGATCACGTTCTGGTACATCATCAAAGGTTGGTTTTGAAGGTGGTCAGATGCCTTTACAACGCCGCGTACCTAAGGTTGGTTTCAAAAACATCAACCGTATCGAGTATGTTGGAATTAACCTTGACGTATTACAAGCTTTAGCTGAGAAATTTAGTTTAACAACTATCGATTTCGCTTCATTAAAAGAACACGGATTAATTTCAAAGAATGACCTTGTTAAGATTCTTGGCAGGGGAGAGTTGAAAGCCAAGTTAGATGTTTCTGCTCATGCTTTCACGGCTACGGCTCAAAAGGCAATTGAAGCAGCTGGTGGTGCAATTGTTAAATTATAATTAATGAAGAAGCTGTTCACTACACTTTCCAATATCTGGAAAATAGATGATTTAAGAGTGCGTATTTTAAACACACTCTTATTTCTTTTAATTTATCGTATAGGCTCATTTATCGTATTGCCGGGTGTTAATCCGCTTGCTCTTGAGACTCAGGGAAGAGAAGGAATTCTTGGATTACTGAATATGTTTGCGGGTGGTTCATTCTCACGTGCATCGATTTTTGCTTTAGGCGTAATGCCCTACATTTCTGCATCTATCGTAGTTCAGTTGTTGGGAATTGCTGTTCCGTATTTCCAGAAGATGCAAAAGGAGGGTGAAAGCGGACGTAAAAAGATCACACAGATAACCAGATATCTTACCGTTGCGATTACTTTGTTGCAGTCAGTAGGATATGTTCGCACTCAGATACCCGCCGATGCTAAGATGATGTCAGAGCCGTTGTTCTCAATTGCCTGTATGTTTATTCTAACCGCAGGAACGCTGTTTGTAATGTGGCTGGGTGAGAAAATTACTGATAAGGGCATTGGAAATGGTATATCCCTGATTATCATGGTGGGTATTATTGCTCAGCTACCTGGAAGTTTAGTTACTGAATTTCAGTCCAGATCTTTAGGAAATGGTGGTATTATCGCGTTCTTAGTAGAATTGGTGGCTTTATTCTTTGTCGTCATATTTACAATCCTGATAGTTCAAGGGGTCAGAAGGATACCTGTTCAGTATGCGAAAAAGATCGTAGGGAGTAAGCAATACGGCGGTGTGCGTCAGTATATACCTTTGAAGGTAAATGCAGCAGGCGTAATGCCGATTATATTTGCACAGGCGATTATGTTTGTACCTGCTGGTATTGGCGGTTTTTTCCCCTCGTTACAAGGTGATTTTCTTGCTTCTTTAAGTAATTATACCTCTTTGGCATATAATCTTACATTCGCATTTCTCATTATTGCTTTTACCTTCTTTTATACTGCAATAACTGTGAATCCGGTTCAGATGTCTGATGATATGAAAAAGAATGGAGGTTTTATTCCCGGTGTTAAACCAGGTAGAACTACAGGTGATTATATTGATTCTGTTATTTCCAAGATAACTTTACCTGGGTCGATATTTCTTGCGATTATCGCAGTTCTTCCTTCGTTGGCTATCATTTTAGGAGTTAACAGTCAGTTTGCACATTTCTTTGGAGGAACTTCTTTATTGATTTTAGTGGGTGTAGTATTGGATACTTTGCAACAAATAGAGAGTCATTTATTAATGCGTCACTACGATGGATTGATGAAGACTGGTCGCTTGAAAGGCCGTACTCCTGTTGCTTCGGGTTCAGTAATATAGGTCCTTTATGCCAAAAGTGTATTACAAAACGGATGAAGAAATTGAGCTTATCAGACAAAGTTCGTTACTTGTTTCCAAAACACTGGGCGAGGTTGCTAAAGTTATAGCACCCGGCGTTAGAACCATTGAGCTTAATAAGTTAGCTGAAACCTATATCAGAGATAATGGCGGTGTGCCCGCATTCCTAAATTATAATGGTTTTCCATATTCTTTGTGTATCTCACCAAATGAACAGGTAGTACATGGCTTTCCTGGAGATTATGCACTGAAGGAGGGAGATATTATATCTGTTGATTGTGGTGTTATATTGAATAAGTTTTTTGGAGACTCGGCCTATACTTTCGAAGTCGGTGAAGTCAGCGAAGAGATTAAGAAATTACTGCAAGTAACTAAGGATTGTCTTAATTACGGAGTTGCAAAGGCTGTTACAGGTTTGCGAGTTGGCGATATCAGCTATGCAGTTCAGGAGCATGCCGAACAACATGGTTACGGTGTAGTGAAGGAATTAGTGGGACATGGAGTGGGCTTCAAGCTGCACGAAAAACCCGAAGTTCCGAATTATGGTAAACGTGGATCCGGTATTAAGTTAGAAGAAGGAATGGTGCTCGCGATCGAACCTATGATTAATATGGGGCGTGCGGGAGTAAAGTTCTGGAAAGACGGGTGGACGGTAAGTTCGATTGACAACAAACCATCTGCTCATTTTGAGCATACTGTCGCCATTAGAAAGGGCAGTCCTGATATTTTATCAACTTTCGATTTTATCGAAGAAGTTTTGAAACAAAAAAATTAATATATTAAATTTTTTATTTAATTTTGCAACCCCAAATGTAGGGGCGTAATTAAATAGAAATCAATAAAATATGGCTAAACAAGCCTCTATTGAACAAGACGGTATTATAAAGGAAGCATTATCAAATGCTATGTTCCGTGTTGAGTTAGAAAATGGACACGAAATAATTGCACATATTTCAGGTAAGATGCGAATGCATTATATAAAGATTTTACCTGGTGATAAAGTGAAATTGGAGATGTCTCCATATGATTTGACAAAAGGAAGAATAACTTATAGATATAAATAAGATACGAGATGAAAGTTAGAGCATCAATAAAGAAACGTAGCGCTGATTGCAAGATAATCCGCCGTAAGGGAAAACTTTACGTGATTAACAAGAAGAATCCAAAGTATAAACAGCGTCAGGGATAAAAAATTTTGAAGGTCAAAAGGATTGAATGATAGGATAAATAATCATTCATTCATTCACTCCTTCAATCATCAATTATTTAAATAAAATATGGCAAGGATAGCAGGTATTGATTTACCAAGAAACAAAAGAGGAGAAATCGGACTTACTTACATTTTCGGTATTGGACGTAATACGGCTCAGAATATATTAACTGAAGCCGGTATTGACTGGAGTGTGAAAGTACAAGACTGGACCGATGAGCAATTAACAGCAATCCGTACTATCATTAATGATAGAGTTAAAGTTGAAGGTGCTCTACGTTCTGAAGTTCAATTGAACATTAAACGTCTAATGGACATCGGTTGTTATCGTGGACTTCGTCATCGTAAAGGCTTACCTGTACGTGGACAAAGAACTAAAAATAACACTCGTACCCGTAAAGGAAAACGTAAAACAGTTGCTAACAAAAAGAAGGCTACTAAATAAAAATTGAAGATGTGAGATATTAGATCTGAGATATGAGAATATCAAGGCTAGGTTTCACGGAATAAATAAAGATAATACAAGGTATTAGATACCGGGACCAAAGGGAATACTCTGAAATCTCACCATCTCATATCTCAAATCTAAAAAAATGGCTAAGACTAAAAAAGTTACCAAAAAACGTGTTGTTGTTATTGAGCCTGTAGGTGAAGCACACATTAATGCAACGTTCAATAATATTATAGTAACGTTGACAAACCTTCAGGGACAGACCATTTCATGGTCATCAGCTGGAAAAATGGGTTTCAAAGGATCTAAGAAAAACACACCTTATGCAGCAGGTCAGGCGGCTTCCGATTGCGGAAAAGTTGCTTTTGATTTAGGCTTACGTAAAGTTGAGGTTTTCGTTAAAGGGCCAGGTTCTGGTCGTGAATCCGCTATACGCACACTACAAACCACCGGAATTGAAGTAACAACTATCAAAGATATTACTCCGCTTCCTCACAACGGTTGTCGTCCTCCAAAAAGAAGAAGAGTTTAATTAATTATTTTAAAGATAAGATTCAGCGGCTGCGGGCCGCTTGATACTTTAAGTACACAAACATGGCAAGATACACAGGACCCAAGTCCAAAATCGCCCGTAAGTTCAAAGAGCCAATTTTTGGCCCAGACAAGGCATTAGAAAGAAAAAATTATCCTCCTGGGATGCATGGCGTTTCAAAACGCAGAGGTAAAAAATCTGAGTATGCAGTTCAGTTGATGGAAAAACAAAAGGTTAAATACACATATGGTGTATTAGAGCGTCAGTTCGAAAACCTGTTTCACAAGGCATCTTCGAAAGAAGGTATTACTGGTGAAAACCTATTGAAATTCTTAGAAGCTCGTTTAGATAATGCTGTTTATCGTTTAGGTATCGCACCTACTCGTTCTGCTGCCCGTCAGTTGGTTAGTCACAAACACATTACCGTAAACGGAGAGCTAGTAAATATTCCTTCTTATTCTTTACGTGCAGGTGATGTTGTTGCCGTTCGCGAACGTTCTCAAACACTTGAAGCTATTACTAATTCGGTAGCTGGCCGTAGAATAAACAAACATAGTTGGTTAGAGTGGGATGCCAATAATTTAACAGGTAAATTCCTGAACTATCCAAACCGTGATGAGATTCCTGAAAATATTAAGGAAAACCTTATCGTCGAGTTATACTCTAAGTAATAAATTAAAGCTGCTCTGTTTTTAGAGCAGCTATTTACAGTTTAAAAAACATAACTGAACATAAATGGCAATATTAGCATTCCAGAAACCTGATAAAGTTATCATGCAGAAATCTACGGATTTCGACGGTACATTTGAATTTCGTCCGCTAGAACCAGGTTTCGGTATTACCATTGGTAATGCTTTACGTCGTATCCTTTTGTCTTCCTTAGAAGGTTTCGCAATTACGTCTGTTCGTTTTTCGGGGGTTTCTCATGAGTTTTCTACCATCAAGGGTGTTGTAGAAGATGTAACTGAGATTATCCTGAATCTTAAACAAGTTCGTTTCAAGAAATCTGAAGAAGCTGGTGATACCGAAAAAATATTTGTAATAATTAATGGTCAGGACCAATTCAAAGCTGGTGATATCACACGCTTCTCGAATAACTTTACTGTTTTAAATCCGGAGCATGTTGTTTGTAATATGGACTCTTCGGTTACTCTTGAATTAGAGTTATCAGTAAATAAGGGAAGAGGTTATATTCCTGCAGAGGAAAATAAAAGTGTTGACGGTCCATTAGGTGTTATTGCAATTGATTCGATTTTCACACCTATAAAAAACGTTAAGTACACCATTGAAAACTATCGTGTTGAACAAAAAACTGACTACGAAAAGTTAGTTCTTGATATCACTACTGATGGTTCTATTCATCCTGAAGATGCTTTGAAAGAAGCAGCAAAAATTCTTATTCATCACTTCTTGTTGTTCTCTGATGAGAATATCATGCTTGAAGCTCAGGCTAAAGAAGAGACTAAAGAAGTGGATGAAGAGATTCTTCATATGCGTAAGATCTTGAAAACAGAGTTAGTTGATTTAGATCTTTCAGTACGTGCTTTGAACTGCTTAAAAGCAGCTGATATCCGCACTTTGGCTGATCTTGTTTCTTATGATGTTGCTGATATGTTAAAATTCAGAAACTTCGGTAAGAAGTCATTGACAGAAATCCAGGATTTGGTTAAATCAAAAGGACTTTCTTTTGGTATGAACCTTTCGAAATTTAAATTAGAAGAAGAATAAAAAGGAACCCCCTATCCCTAAAGGGATTTTGGGAATAATTAATAAATAAGCGATTTGCATAATTCCTCCCGACCAGTCCGCTGGTTGGGAACGGTATGCACGTGAAAAACGAAAAAATACAATGAGACACGGAAAAAAACACAACCATTTAGGACGTACCACTAGCCATCGCCGTGCGATGTTAGCTAACATGGCGTCATCGCTTATAGAGCACAAGCGCATTACAACAACTTTAGCGAAAGCAAAAGCTTTAAGAGTTTATGTAGAGCCTTTGATAACTAAGTCTAAAAACGACACAACTCACTCTCGTCGTGTGGTATTTAGTTACCTTCAAAACAAAGAGGTTTTAACTGAGCTATTCCGCGATGTTGCAGCGAAAGTTGCTAATCGTCCGGGTGGCTATACTCGTATTATAAAGTTAGAGAATCGTTTTGGTGATAACGCTGAAATGGCGATGATCGAACTTGTTGATTATAATACAACATATACAACAGAAGCTCCTGCTCAACCAGAGAAGAAAGCAACGCGTAGACGTGGCGGTTCAGGAAAAGCTAAAAAGGCTGATGCTCCTGTGGCAACAGCTGATGAAACTGGTGCTGACGTTGAAGTTCCTCAAGCTCCGGAAGCTGCCGCAGATTCTGAAACTGAAGAAAAAGCTTAGAAAAACTTAGTTCATAAAAAAAGACCTTGTAAATTTTACAAGGTCTTTTTTTATGAATTTTATTTTACCAAAGATCATTTGGGTATACGCCGGTCTCAACCAGGTCAGATAAGCTTTTTTGGACAATTGGCTTGTCTTCTTTATACGTAACTCCGAACCATTTGGATGAGGTAGGGATCACTTTAAATTGTGCCTGGCCAGTTTTAACCAATTCTTCTGCCATTAGTGGGATGAAGAACTCTGCCTTCGGGTTATTTTCATTAGCCTCTACGAAGCGTTTAAACATAGGCTCAGCCAGTTTAAAAATCGCGGGAGTAAAACCCCAGAAGTTCATAGAAGCGCGAGCATCATCGTGTAACGGCGTTGTATTTCCGTTATCATCTTCATACACTATTACGCCGTCTTTCTCGTAAACCTTAGTACGCTCATTTATTTCCTGTAGATTGCCATTCGATACCTTACAAATTCCTCTTGAAACCGCTCCGTACTCTGATAATGTTTTATCAACTTCGTAGCCCATTAGGGAGAAATAATCATCTTTAACCTCATTGTTAAGGAAGTCTGCCATTTTCTCGAATGCATCATACCCGTAATAATCATCTGCATTTATTACGCAAAAAGGTTCGTTAATTTGCTTGCTCGCTTCGAGGATTGCATGACCTGTACCCCACGGCTTTTGGCGCTCAATGACTTTATTAATGCCGTATTTGGTTAAATCGTAACTTTGGAATACATAGTCAACCTCCACTTTTCCTTTTAATTTAGGTTCAAAAATGGACTTGAAATTTTCGTAAAATTCCTCTCTGATTATGAAGGTAACTTTTCCGAACCCTGCCTTGATAGCATCGTGAATAGAGTAATCAATAATTGTTTCATTGTTTGGACCAAATCCGTCCACTTGTTTCATGCTTCCGTAACGACTGGCCATACCAGCTGCAAGTATTAATAAAGTTGGTTTCATTCTGCTAAATTAAAAATTTCATATTTATTAAAGTGACTATCAAAATCCTATTAAGGAAAAAGGGGAGGGATTTGTTTGAGGTAGAATCAAAAAGGCAGCGAAAAAAAAATACGCTGCCTTTTCTTTGGGTCCTATGAATAATTATAAACGAATCCCTTCGTCGATTATTTTATCAAATTTGATTTATTTCACATTTCTGAAATCGTGGTCTACCTGAACAGTAAGTAATGATTCATAAATCAAGCGAATAACATTATCTACATCTTCTTTATGTACCATCTCGACAGTAGTATGCATATATCTGAGTGGTAATGAAATCAGCGCAGAAACAACTCCTTCATTTGAGTAAGCGAAGGCGTCTGTATCGGTTCCTGTCCACCGTGATGATGCCTGACGCTGAAAAGGTATTCCGGCTTGTTCTGCAGCCTTAATAAGTAGTTTGTTAAGATTTGTTTGCACAGATGGTGCATAGGATACTACGGGTCCTTTTCCACAAGCCAAATCTCCCTGAACTATTTTGTTTATCATGGGTGTCTGGGTGTCATGTGTTACATCTGTAATAATCGCCAGATTGGGTTTAATGCGGTTTGCTATCATTTCAGCTCCGCGCAAGCCAACTTCTTCCTGAACTGCATTTACAATGTAAAGTCCGAAAGTAAGGGAGTTCTTGTTTTCTTTTAGCATTCTCGCAACTTCAGCAATCATAAATCCACCTACCCGATTGTCTAAAGCCCTGCCGACATAATACCTGTCATTAAGTACCATGAATTCATCTTCATAAGTAATAACGCATCCCACATGAATACCCAAAGCTTCAACTTCTTCTTTTGTTGTGCATCCGCAATCAAGAAAAATATTTTTTAAGGTAGGTGCTTCCTCTTTTTCGCCATTGCGTGTATGAATTGCCGGCCAGCCGAAAACAGCTTTCACAATGCCTTTATCTGTATGGATATTTACACGTTTGGATGGAGCGATCTGATGGTCCGAGCCACCATTTCGTATTACATAGATGAGCCCGTCTTTGGTGATGTAATTTACAAACCACGAAATTTCATCCGAATGAGCTTCGATTACAACTTTGTATTTTGCATCCGGATTTATTACTGCCACGGCAGTTCCGTAATTATCTACATAGTGCTCATCAACAAATGGCTTGATATAATCTAACCATAAGCGCTGACCTTCCCACTCGTAACCTGTTGGAGAAGCGTTATTGATATATGTTTCCAGAAATTTAAGAGAGTCTTCTGTTACTACAGGAATGTGTTTTTTTTCTTCTTCTTTTTCACTCATGTTTTTGATCTTGCTTTACGACAAATATAATAAACCGTCTATTAGAGCGGGGGTTTTATAAATTAGATATAGGGATATTTTATGCTGGTAAGATACAAGCCGCAGGCAGGTACCGAAGCTCCGGCATTTGAACGATTCTTACTTTCGATGATGTTGTGTATTTCCTCCGGTGATAATTTCCCTCGTCCGATGTCAACCATTGTGCCCACTATAGCTCTTACCATGTTTCTTAAAAAACGGTCTGCTGAGATATGAAAAATTAGACCTTCTTTAGTTTCAACCCATTCGGCGCGGGATATTTTGCAATTGTTAGTGAACACCTGAGTGTTCGATTTGCTAAAACAGCTGAAATCTGTGTAGAACAGAAGTTGAGATGCGGCGTCATTCATTGCAGCCGCATTTAATTTGTCCCGAACACGCCATGATAGGCCATAAAGAAATGGATTCTTGGTATAATGAATATGATATTCGTAAGAGCGAAGAGTTGCGTCAAACCTGGCATGAGCTTCGGGTTTAGTTTCGACAAAACGATGAATAGAAATGTCGTAAGGCAGCAGTGAGTTTATGCTTTGCAATGCTTTTTCGCCATTATTGATTTTCGTAAGAAGTTCAAAATGCGCATAGAACTGGGTGGCGTGCACGCCGGTATCTGTTCTTCCGCAACCTAAAGTTTCCACTTTTTGTCTGAAGAAGGTGCTTAATGCCTTATCGAGAACCTCTTGTACAGTAATTGCATTTGGTTGAATTTGCCAACCATGATAATTTGTTCCCTTATAGGAAATCTCGATAAAATACTTTTTGTGATTTGCCACTTTCCAAAGTTAATGATAGTCCTCAAATTGTAGTTCAGCTCAAACACTTTTCTATATTTGTGCATTAAAAGCATCATGATACAACGCATTCAATCCATCTGGTTCTTTCTAGCAACCATAACATTCTATTCTTTATTTCTATTTGCCTATATCCATTTCTCTGAAAATGGCGTTGCAAAGGCCTTAAAGGTTACCGGAGTTTACGAAAACAGGGCCGGAGAAGTAGTGTCTACTCAAGATTTTTTAGGTTTAACGATTGCAACAGCTTTAATTGGCATCCTTCCTTTTATCGCGATATTTTTATTTAGAGATAGAAAAAGGCAGATTACTGTGGCATACATCGCAATTATTGCCATTCTGGGCCATTTTTTTTGGTTGTACCAAACAACTAAAACAGCAATCGGTGACTTTCAATTGCAGCCCGAGAATTACGGGATAGGTATTTTTCTTCCTTCAATTACGATTCTGTTTCTGATTTTTGCGATAAAAGGGATCAG
>CBIHLM010000042.1:0-38809 GCA_966210515.1 uncultured Pedobacter sp. | reverse complement strand
ATATAATAATATGAATAATTCTTAATAAAAAGAGTGACTGACTAAAAAAAAAATCCGTGTAAGTTTTGAATTAAGGAGTTTGTCTAGATCACCGTAAACACTTGTTTTATACTAATAATTTTAGTAAATTTACATGAACACCAGTTGTTTAATGTTTATGGACTTAACCTTAATGCCGACCAAATCCGGACAGATAGTAAAAATTTTTTCCGATGTACCGGATCTTGAATCCTCTGAATTGTATATCGTTTCTGAAGACCCTTCAGATATCGCAGATGACGATGATGTGTTTGTTGTTAGTCTTACAGGACTTCAGCGAAATATCAATAATCCGGATAAAGCGGAAAGGAGAAAAAATCATTTGGTAGTGGTCAGCGAAGACCAGCCACATTCATTCATGAACAATAAAGGAATTTAAAGCATTAGCAAAATGAGTTTCTGGAAAAAAAATGCCTATCCCTACGATAAGGTTGTTGAAATTAGTGAAGATGAACTTATCCTGTTACTGAACGGCCTCATTCGGGAAGATATGATCGAGTGGCTGATGTGGAATGATCCCAATGGTATTTACAGTGACGAACAATCATTAAAAGAATTTGGTAAGGTGATGTCTAGAGAAGAGGGAATAGAAATAATTCTCCGTCAGGCCGAAGAAAACAGGGTAGTTTAAATTTAAAAGCTTTACAATGATCACCCGGATAGAGACAATAGAAGATGTTAGAGCCTTTGTAAAACAACTGGTGGAGGAGGAACTGAACTATCATCCAGATGACGATTTTACCCAATACATCAATATCCATACGGATGAACCAACTTATTCGCCAGAAGAAGCAGCTGCAAGAAACGAATTGAACAATCAGTGCTTTGTAGTTTGCGAACGCTTGGGGGAGGATGTTTATAGCATATCACAGGAAATATTTTTAGTTGAGACAGGGCTTGATAAATACATTCCGTTACCATCACAGGCCTCCTAATCTATTTGGCATCTTAGTTGCCGCGTAATAAAAATGGGCGATGTTCACTCCAAAAAAACACGAAGCTATAATATGTCACGTATCCGCAGCAAGGATACTAAACCTGAAATGCTCGTAAGAAAACACCTATTTTCTTACGGCTTTCGCTACAGGTTACATGATAAAAAACTGCCCGGAAAACCCGATATCGTACTACCCAAATACAAAACAGTGATCTTTATTCATGGTTGTTTCTGGCATGGTCACGAGGCTTGCAGCTATTATGTAATACCTAAAACCAGAACAGATTGGTGGTTAAATAAGATAAATAACAACATAGCAAACGATGGCAAATCGGTGTTGAAGCTGACTGCTTTGGGATGGAAGGTACTTGAAATCTGGGAGTGCGATTTAAAAAAAGGTAAAGCTGAACAAACCTTAACAGCACTTGCAAATGAAATTAGGTCTTCTATTTAACTTAAAATTTCGTTAGTTTGCTTCGGTAAACTGTGCACACGAAATGAACGAAAAAGCGGAACTGAAAGTACCTAAAAATAAAAAAAATATACTCAAATTGCCTTCAGTGCCAGATGATTTTGAACTGGCCTTGTTATCGCATTATCATTCTACAAAGGAGGTTGTTTATTGTGATGCAATTAATTTACTTGAAAAATACAGCTATCTGACGGACGAAGATTCCATAGATGCACTTTTCAAAAAAGTACAGCTGATGGTTTCAAAGAGCAATGATGTACCATTCCCTGCACCTGAAAAAGGCACAGAAAAATTTACATTTATAGACTTGTTTGCGGGTATCGGAGGCTTCAGAATGGCCCTCCAGAATCTGGGTGGTAAATGCCTTTTTACCTCAGAGTGGGATAAATACAGCAAGCAGACGTATTTTGCAAACTATGGTGATTTTCCTTTTGGCGATATTACCACTCCCGATGTAAAAGAACATATCCCTCAAAACTTTGATATTCTTTGCGGTGGATTCCCATGTCAGCCATTTTCATTGGCCGGAGTTTCGAAAAAGAACAGCCTTGGACGTTTACACGGTTTTCAGGATGAAAAACAGGGAAACCTATTTTTTCATATTGAAGAAATTTTGAGAACACACCGTCCCAAAGCGTTCTTCCTGGAAAATGTAAAAAACTTGGTCAGTCATGACCAGGGCAATACTTTTAAGATAATTAAACAAACATTGCTTAACCTTGATTATTCCTTTGATCCAAAAGTAATAGACGGAAGCGCATTTGTTCCGCAGCACCGGGAACGGACCTTTATGATTGGTTTTGATAAAAAGGTGTTCGGGAAAGATGTTAAATTTGATTTTAACACGATTAAATATCCTGAGAAAAAGCAGGCTGCGAAAGATATTCTGCAGCCCGAAGTTTCCGAGAAATACACCCTTACCAATCACCTCTGGAATTATTTGAATGAATATGCGAAAAAGCATAAGGAAAAAGGTAATGGTTTTGGTTTTGGACTGGTCAATCTTGAAGGCGTAACCCGGACAATCAGTGCCAGATACCACAAGGATGGAGCAGAAATTCTGATACCTCAAGAAAATAAAAATCCAAGGAGGTTAACACCTCAGGAGGCCGCGGCTTTGCAGGGCTACCCTATGTACCCCATCAATACTAAAAGCAAGAAGAAGTCATTGAAGATTCCGGTGTCTGATACACAGGCATACAGGCAGTTTGGCAATTCAGTAGTAATGCCATTGATACAGGCCGTTGGTGAACAGGTCGTTAATCTAATGAAACTTAAAGATTAGATGTCAAGTCCGTTATCTGAATTCTTTACGGGAGTAGGTGTAAAACGCCTTAGCCAGGTGGAAGTAGCATCTGCTTTATCAAACCAGCATGAGTTTAACGGTATAAACGAATTCAGAACAATTTTTGGTTCTGAAAAAAGAAAGTTTAATACCAAGTACATATACCTGGCAGACGATGAAGAAAAATTACTGGAGGCAGATGGATTCATGACCTGGTATGATGCCCGCGAAAATCATCCCAGCAGAACTGAATACCGTTTATATTATTCTTCAAATGAAGTAATATCAGCAGCCGAAGCGAATGATCTGGTTGTTGTCGGACGAACTGGTGAGGAAGAATTAGCAGTGATTGTTGCACCCCAAAATTCCACTTCGGAAAAACAGCTTTTATGGTTATTCGGAATGGAGGAGGCGGCGAATAAATTTATAGTTAAAGATCTGACCGGTTCAAAACAGGACATTGGCTTTGCAGGTCGTTATATACTTTCATCCTTAGGGATGGAACAGGAAGAAACTGCTCCCGACTATCTTGATGAACTGCTCAGGCGTTTTGGTAAAAAATTTCCAACCACAAAAGAGTTTTCTGACTACGCCCGTTCAACTGTCAAGTATGTATCACCGATAGAAGAACCGGACGAAACGCTAATGGCATGGCTGGAAAGAGAAGAACTACTGTTCAAGACTCTTGAAAAAGTTATTGTAAAAGAACAACTGGTGAAAGGCTTTGGTGACGACGGAACTGATGTTGAAGAGTTCATTAAGCTATCTTTAAGTATCCAAAACAGACGCAAATCACGTGCAGGCTTTTCTTTTGAAAATAACCTGGCCGTATTGTTTTCATTAAATAAAGTTCATTACTCCCATGGAGCTGTCACAGAGCGGAACAATAAACCCGATTTCGTTTTTCCGGGTGTAAAATACTATCACGATGTGACCTTCGATACAAAGTTGCTTACGATGCTGGGCCTTAAAACTACAGCAAAAGACAGATGGAGACAGGTCCTTTCTGAAGCCGTAAAGCTTCCTGAAAAGCATCTTATTACCCTGGAACCTGCAATAAGCAAAAATCAAACTGAGGAAATGATTGCAAATAATCTACAGCTGGTTATTCCTTCACCATTGTACGCCACATATTCGTTATACCAGCAGAAACAACTGATGACTTTAAAAGGATTTATTGATATGGTAATAGGTAAACAAAGTCAGTATAGTGAAACTACATTATTGTTTTAATATTTTTATCTTTAAATAGACCTTGAACCAATATGACTGATGACTTATCAGGTGCCATTGCTGCTGTAAAAGCTTACGAATACAGTTTCTGTAAATTTATAAGTCGTAATGATGCAGGATCTACTGGAGCTCATCAGGCGGGCATCTATATTCCTAAAAATTCCATTTCTCTTATATTCGATGAGCCGGGTGAGTTGGGCTCCAACATGGAAAAATTTGCCACCCTAACATGGTCTGACAATTCTTCTTCAAATTGCCGATTTATATATTATGGCCAAGGAACACGTAATGAATACCGGGTTACACGTCTTGGCAAGCAATTAGTAGAAGGAGATTTATTCATAATGGTTAGACAGGATAACGATCATTATCTTGGATTTATGTTGCACAATGATGCAAGCAAAGCCGCTTTTTTAAGTGAATTTTCACTTTCCGATGAAGATACCAATAAACTGATTCCGAAAATACCTTTTGATATCGTAGAAATAAATCCGGTCGAAAGGGTATTGGATTTTGGCATTCAGCCTAAAAAGTTTGAAATTAATTTTAAACCGAAGGCGCATATTTTAGTGTTGCTAGGCGAAGAACTCATTAAAAGCCCTGTGATGGCAATCTATGAGCTAATCAAGAATGGTTATGATGCCGATGCAACCAATATCAAGGTAATATTTAATGAAATTGAAAAGCCTGAGCTTGCGAGTATCCTGATTGAGGATGATGGAACCGGTATGACTGCTGAAGTTCTGGAGAATGTCTGGTTTGAACCTGGTTCCGATTTTAGGAAACCTGTTGACGCACAGGGAAACAGGCAAATCCGCCGCAGCCCGGTTTTCAAAAGAATTCCCATGGGCGAAAAAGGTGTCGGGCGTTTTGCCGTGCACAAACTTGGCAACCGAATCCACCTCGTTTCCAGGCCGGCAAAGGTAACCCTTGATAGAACCGGAGAGGTCGTTTCCAAAGAACTTTTAGATTATGAAGTGTCTGTAGAAATTGACTGGACAAGGTTTTCACAAAGCCGTTATCTGGAGGATGTTCAGATAATCTGGAATAAAAATATTGACCCGGCCACCTTTCATTTCCCCGACAACAGCGGAACATTTATTCAGGTTGACCATTTGAAGGAAGAATGGACTAGGGGTATGGCGCGCCAGCTGAAACGGCAGACGCTTTCAATGTTGTCACCCAAAAATGATCCAAGTAAGTTTGACATAAATTTAGATTTCCGGAACTGGTGGTTAAACAATATTCCCGGAACACAAGAATTACTTGCCCTTGCTCCTTACAAACTGAATGTATTGGTTGACAGCCATTACAATATGACATTTGATTATAAATTCAGCCTTCACAATAATAACATTATAGGTAGCCGGACAATTGCACCTGAGGCAATAACTGAATTTGATAAGAAAAAATATGAAACGAATATTAAAGGCAGATTAATGCCTTTTTTCCGTGATGCAATGGAACAGCGTGAATTTGAGAAACCCAACATTGAGAATATCATGCGGGAGTTTGACGACTCAACTCTTCCATACGGCAATATTATGCTTGAAATATATTCTTATGATCTTGATTCAGATTCCCTAAGGGATACCACAAGCCAACCAAGAATCATAAAAAATTTTTTAAGAGACCATGCCGGTATAAAGGTGTTTAAAGGCGATCTGCGTGTTTATGACTACGGAGATCCGGGAAATGACTGGCTAAATCTAGACAGTAAACGTGTAAATAATAAAGCATGGTTTTCAAATAATCAGGTGATAGGGTTTATTTATCTTGACCCCGAATCGTCTGTGTCTCTTATAGAGCAAACTAATCGTGAAGGTTTTATCCATAATCCTGCTTATGATAACTTTCTTGTAGTACTTGAATTTATTCTTACGCAATTCATGGTGGAAAGACAGTCCGACAGGGTAGTCTGGTTAAGCCATCATCAGAAAGCCAACATCAGAAATTCCTTCGTACACCAGCTTACGGGTTTCCGGGAATTGATTACCACACGTGTTCCCGACCAAGAGAGTCAGCAATTGCTGCTGGCTGAAGCTCAACGCGTTGAAGATAAATATATTGAGGACAGAGATACACTTCTTATTCCCGCAGGAGTTGGACTGAGTGCTTCGGCATCTATGCATGAAATTGAAAAGCTAGTACCGCGTATGCAGGAAAGTGTGCGCGAGGATACGCTTAACCGGGAAAAACTGATCAGGCAGGTAGAAGAGCTAAAAGATTATTCCGACGGACTGCTTTCTATTTTAAGAAAAAGTGTTCTCGCGGCTGTGCCTCTGCACGAAGCTGTGCAAATCGCTGTAAATAATTATAAGTCAAAGCTCGACAGCCGCCGAGTAAGTATTAATACTTTTGAAGGTGATGGTACGGAAACTTTGAATTGCGACAGGCGCCTTTTAGTTACAATGTTGATGAACATCATTGATAACAGCATTTACTGGCTAAGCACAATTTTCCGGCAGGACAAAGGAATATTTATAAGTATTACACGATCTGAACATGCTATTTCCATCATTCTGGCAGACAACGGGCCAGGCTTTGATGAAGATATTCAAAAACTAATACAGCCATATTTTACCAAGAAGAAAAACGGTATCGGAATCGGGCTTTACCTAGTTGATACTATTATGTTACAGTATGGCAGGCTTAATATTATTACTGACAGGAGTTACCTTGATACTAAACATATTCCTGCAGATTATAACGGCGCGGCTGTAGAACTTTTATTTACCAAAAACCAATCATAATGACGGAAATTTTTGAACCTGCGTTACTCGATCTCGGGCCGCAGGTTGCAATCATTGATGATCTTGAAGCAGAAGCTTTGCCGCTTAGTGAAGCATTAACACGGCTAAGTATAGGCAACCAATTCGTTAAAGTTGACCTGGCTGACCCGCATTACCCTGATTCTCCATTACATAATGTCGAACTCATCTTTTTGGATTTATACTACCGCGAAGATTTTGGGGCGGAATTTGAACCCTATATTTGTTGCGACATATTGCAAAGAGTACTTCCTCCGGGGAAAAAATATGTCTTAGTTATTTGGTCAAAGGATATTCGTAAAAAAGATGTTTTGTTGCCGGTAATGAAGGAAAGAGGGCTGACTATGCCGGTTTTGATTGAAACTAAAGCTAAGGAAATCTTCTTAAAAGAAGGTGGCTATGACATCGCGTCATTGTTGAAAGAATTAAAAGAAAAACTTAATTCTTTTGAAGTAACAACACTGGATTTTAAAGGTGAGATTATTGACGTTACTGAAAAAGATGTAATCATTAATTGTCTAATTAAAGAAGAACCATCATTTTTTGAGATCCGAAAATTTGAGCGTGAGTTATTTGGCGAATTATATGATCTAGCAATCGGGAAATTCCTAAATATCAGAATTACTACCCGTCCGGGCGAACGAAACATAACCTTCGTTCCTGAAGAACGGGATATGGCCGACAAATTTAAAAAACCCGAAACCCAACCCGAAGATTTATCTTGGCTAAATGATCCAGACGATGAAGATAACGTTTAAGGATGTACAACAGGGAGACTCAATTATCATAGAGTGGGTTGGGCCCGATGGAAAAGATAAAATAGGGATTATTGATTGTAATCTGAAAGGCACTGAAAATCCTGTTCTTGAATACCTGAAAACCAGTGGTTATACAGAGATTGCCTTTATGATCCTCTCTCACCCCCACAGTGATCATTTTTCAGGTTTTTTGGAGCTGCTAAATTATGTGGAAGAAAACAAGATTATTGTAGGCAGGTTTGCTCATACAGTTGGTTTTGATGGAGCAGAAACGTATTGGAAATATTTTGAGTGGAATTCCGAATTAGAAGAGGTATTGCAAAAGCTAAAGCAAAAATGGTTTGCTTTGAGGAAAAGCAAAATAATCAAACGGCTTGACCATCTCACTGATGGCAAGGTTATGACGTTTGATAACTTAGCTTCGATCACATGTCTTGCTCCTTCGCACGATGACTTCCAGCGGTATCAAGCGAAAGTAAATATGAACGCCGCAGAAAACGTTGATAAAGCACGTAATGCGTCAAATCTTCTTTCCACAGTTTTAAAGTTGGAAATAAACGGCTATCATTTTTTATTTACTTCCGATGCTGAAAAGTCCGCCTTAGACGGAGCCATGGCGCGCGATAAGGAACATTTTGAAGGACTCAGGTTTCATGTATGTCAAATGGCTCATCACGGATCTAAAGTCAATCATTCGAGTGGATTTTGGAATGAAATAACCAATTTCCAGATTCAGAATGCTGTTGCTTCCGCAGGAATGGGTTATAAGCACCCTTCCGCGGACGTTGTAAGGGACTTTCACAGGCGTGGATATAAAGTGTACTGCACAAATATCGTTAACGGCATGAGAGCCTTTGTAAATGACCTGGAAGAAGCAAAGAAGGCGCTAGATGATTTCAGTGAACTAGCTGAAGAATACAAAGAATCAAATGACAGAGCGTTTGTCCTCAAAGATGGCAAGGTCAGTCTGGAATGAAAAAAAGTATTTTTAAATTTTACTGCATTAACGATTACTCAATCAGCGCATTAAAATCAAACCAGATATATTGCAATCACTATACCGCGTTCAACGACCCGTTTGAGTGCTGGAATATCGAACAGTCCGGAATTCCGCATCCTGTCAGTGAAAAGAAACGCTTTGGTGCAGTTTACCGCGCTTGGGGTTTCGACGAAGCAGATTTTTCAGAAAATGGCATACAGCAGTTAAAAGAATATTGTGATCAGTTTGACAATGATTACAACAGGGCAACAACGCGGTATACAGAAAGCGCCAGAATATCCTGCTTCAGCAGAGAAATAGCCAATTTATTAATGTGGTCCCACTATGTATATTCCGGCGAAACTGGCCACCCCATTCCGTGGCAAACTGACTACCTAAAAGGCTGGCGAACGATTGCTTCAAATGCGATAGAATCGTGATCAAAAGTAGTTATTTATTAGCGGTTATATTTTCCTGTATTTCCAACTCCGTTTTTCTCTTTTTTCTCATCGATTCACCGGTGAGTTCTAAGCGGTGTGCACAGTAGCGCGTTCGCCAAAATAAGACACAGAAAGCCTAATTTTTAAAGTTGGAGCGTTAGGCCTATCCCAGAAACTTATTACAAAAAATCGCGGTTCAGCGCATTGCTCTAGGCAGCTATATCTTCAAAGAATATTACCCAAAGCAGAGGTATTATCAGCGACCCGATTCTAGGAGCCGAATTAACTCTTCGAGGGTTAAGGGAGGATTAGCTTTGTGAGCCATTCGGTGGCAATTGGCACAAAGTGGAACCAGATCTTCGGCAGGATTTACCATGTAGTTTTCGCCCATCCGTGATACTGGCGTTTTGTGGTGAATTTCTATAAACCCACTTCCGATGGCACCATATTTTTCCTCAAAGTCAAATCCACATACTTTGCATTTCGTTCCATGAATGGTAATCGCCGCAGCCCTGTTTGAGGGATTGCGTTCGTATCTGGTTACTTCCACATAGAACTGGTTCCCTTCGCTAAAGGCCAGAGGCTCTTCTGTTGAGGCTGCTTCCGTAGACTCAAGAGGCAGTAAGGCGAGAACCAGAGCAAGACAGCTACTCGCAGCTTCCAAAGCTACAGAATGATCGTCACTACGGTCTGACAGAAAAGTGCACTGCAATTCAAACCTATCAAGATTGCCTGAAGGCATCAGGTCGGTGTCGACGGCAGAGCCATTTAATCTTAATAGCACTCTGATACCATGCTTCAGGAACGCTTTTGCAAGGCCGGAAAATTCACTGCGCTGTTCCGGTGAGCTTTCACTCATGGTTCTTAGCAGGGCCGCTGCAAAAGAGTCCGGCCTGAAAATAGCATTCACAGATCGCCAACCTATAACGATTTCAATACCGAAGCCATTTGGTGCTTCGATGTCCTCAACGCGCAACAAGCCCTTTTTGTCAGACATATGTGATACTGACAGCTCAAGATTAAAGCGGGTGCTGAGATTTTCGGCAAGGAGATTCCATTCTACCATCAGTCTTCGTCTGGTGCATTAGGCATGTCCTCTACCAGGTTCCGAAGCAGACGTGATACTTCGAACCTCATCTCTTCAAATTTTCTCTTGGTATCATCACTTATACACCCAAGTTCAGCAGCACATAATGCCCATAACATACTATCGAGACCCTGTATCATCACACTGGATTCCTTATTCGGAACGTACACCTTTCCGTAGTAAGGATGGCTCGTATTAATCTGTACGCCTTGGTTTCCGGATATGTAAGCAGGTTCAAACAGCAGGCCATTCAGGATTTCAGGAACCGGCTTGATATGCAGCTCGTTTGGAGATTCTGCCTCCATAACCTTAATCTTGATCCGGGCTTTCCCACCTTTATTGTGAACGGTAGCAACACCGGTCTGACCGTCATATTCATCCAGTCGGGCCGTCTTTAATGCATCTGCTTTGCCATGAATTGCATTGTTTGATGCAGCATGAAGAAGTGCACTTGCGGCAGAGGACTTTGCAACCTGACCTTTTCGGGATAAATCTTCTGCTGCCCTACGTGGACCGGACAGAAACTTGTCCCGCAGCCAGTCATATAGTTCACTGGCAAGAAGTATTCTTGACTTTTTAATGTCAACCTGAAACGCTTCGTCGAGGAGATGGTCGAAAGAAAGTTCAACCCGGCAAAGGCTGAAGTGAGGTTCTTTCCTGTACATGTCGAGCCAGTCAGGGCCGTGGATCAGGCGGTTTTCGCGATAAACATATATCCCCTGCATGTCATTACCGAGTTTCGCGGTTTTCACAAGGGACTGATCCTTGAAGTCTTCCTTTCTCGAAAGGACAAACGCCCGAACATTAAAGGAAGCTTTGGTCCCATCTGCCAGTTCGAGCTCAACTTTTCTTTCGAGCATTGGTGCTTTGGTCTCCGCAATGCAGAACGGATCCCAAGGTTCAACGTCAACACCGTTAACACTTATTCTCAGATGACGTTCACGTTCATCAGTTTCATCAATGAAACGCTGGTACACCATTGCTATATGCTGCCTTAATTGATCAAGATAACGGTCTTTCGCTTTCCTCGCTGCCGCTCCCCCTTGTCTTTTATATTCGGCCAGAATCCGGTCAATCTTGTCCCAGATTACGACCGTTCCCGAGTGTTCCGGTGCATAGTTATCAAGCAGTTCTTTCTCATCTGCTGAAGCGTTATTGATTGATATGCTCCATCCGGAGGTAGGTACGCTATCCAGATCCCAAGTTGCTGATAGTGGGGCTGAATCAGCCTTGTCGCGGGAAACGAGAGTAAGCTTCCTGCAAAATGCCGTAGAGGCAGTTTTTAATCCCATTCCAAATTTTCCAAGGCTGGCACGATCGCTACGTTCTTTCGATCCATACCGGAGGGCATTAATCAGCCCTGCCCGGTCCATACCCTGTCCGTCATCTGCAATTGCGATCCAAACAGTCCCTTTAGGGTCCATTTCCATCACAACGTGAATTTTATTAGCCCCTGCAGCAATAGAGTTGTCAATGATATCTGCAACTGCGGTATTAAATTCGTAGCCTGTGTCGCGTAGGCCTTCGGCTACGCGGACTGCGTCAGGAGCACATTCAATAAGTTCAGCCTCGTTACTCATAGATCACTTTTTACTTCTTTAAATTAATTACTTTCCATGCACCGGACAGTTTTAATACATCGTCATCGGCACTGCCTACTTTGCGGATAAGCTTCACATGTCTTCTGCCTTCCGCGTTTATGGACAGCTCGATCTGGTCACCAACCTTCGCGTTGTTGGCGCGCAGATATTTGGTCATCCATGTAAGCCTGTATTCGTTTCTGGTGCCACCGAAAAACCTGTTATTATAATATATAAACACAAAGTCCCATTTCGTCACGTCGTCCTGTTCATAAAACGAAAGTGGCTGCCGGGGATTTTTTGACGTTCTGGTCAATGCAGGAAAATAGGAAAGGATTTCAGGATTTTTCGGCACGAGAATACCCGCCTGATGTCCGCCTGTTTCCCCCAGATCGTTGGGGCTTAAAGTCTTCTGAATAGCACATGTTGTCGTCATTTCATGCCTCCCACGTTTCTTAAAGGTGAAACCTCCATTGCCCTGGCAATACTCAGTGAGTCTTCATCTCCCTCATGTCCCGTTACAGCTTCCCGGGCGATACCCCGTTTGGTTAAAAGCCTAGCCATTATCACATCTTCAACCGTATCGGCATAGAAAAAATGGTGCACCGTTACAGGACGTGTCTGTGTACGGCGGTAGGCACGGGCGGAGGCCTGATCCTCTAGCGCCGGATTCCATTCGGGATTATAGTGTATCACATGGTTTGCAGCTGTAATGTTCAGCCCCGTGCCAGCAGCGATGGGATTCAGAACGAATGCTCCTGGTCCTTTATGGTTAGAGAAATCATCAATCATGGGCTGCCGCATTTCAACAGGAACACGGCCGTCAATCGACCGCACCCAAAGGTGTGGAAATCGTTTCGGTAAATCAGAGGTAATTAAATCACTCATATCTAGATAGCTGGTAAAAATAAGAACTTTTTCTCCCGCCTCGAAAATCTCTTCAAGAACTTCCAGAAGACGACGGTATTTGGGATTTTCATCGACGGGCATTCTGTTACCGGGCTCTACCAGATCCGGGTGTGCACAGAACTGGCGAAGCTTGCCTATGGCGACCAGGGAGCCTCGGCCACCATACTGCGCCATAATCTCATTTCTTATCCGTTCATAACCTGATGCCATGTCAGGCGTTAAAGTCAGAGCCTGATCGATGTCTATTCTGGGAGGGAGATCTTTGGCAACTTCCAGAATGCGTCGTCGTAATAAAATTGGAGCTACCAGTGGCGCAAGGAGTGAAGCATCGGCTTCATTGTTATAGAAAGAGGCTTCAAAGCTGTTTCTGTCTCCGAGTAAACCAGGAAGTGCAAAATCAGCAATAGACCATAAATCCGTAAGCCTGTTTTCGACCGGAGTACCGGTAACGGCAACAGAATTTCGCCTGGGAATCTGTTTCACCGCTCTTGTTCGCTGTGCATCCGGATTTTTGATATTCTGGGCTTCATCGAGCGTTACAACGTTCCAACCGGTTGATGATAAAAGTATTTCGTCCCTGATTGCTGTTTCGTAGGATGCAACAACAACATCAAAGCCGTTGAATATCGCTGGTTGACCTGTACGATGTGCACCTGCATGTATCAATATTGACAATTGAGGTGCAAAGCGGTGAAGTTCCCTTCTCCAGTTTTCAAGTAGCGTAGCAGGGCAGATTACTAGGTTCGGCCCTCTGCCCATTTTCTTTTCAATCGCAAGCAGGCTTATTATCTGAAGTGTTTTACCAAGTCCCATTTCGTCTGCAAGAATGCACCCGAGCGATTCATCGGATATGTGGGAGAGAAAGCGTACTCCGGACTTCTGGTAGGGGAAAAGTTCTGCATTTACTTCCGGCAGAATAAAGCCATCGTCCGCGGCATCGATCTGCTCGATTGATGTACTATCAAATACTGGAATATCCAGCCGGTCCTTACCTTTTAGCCAGATCATCTGTCCAACGTTGATTTTGCCGGGCACCTGTATGCCTTTTTCATCCAACGCGTCAAGAGCTTCCTGAAGGGAAACGTCCAGCGGATACCATGTACCGTTATTAATTGTCTGATCGATACTATTCAGGCTGATGAAAGTCTGATTGGTTACCGTGCTGAAATGAATGGAAAGGTCCTTTAACCCTGAGCCGCTGATCATAAGGCCCACTTCCAGCGGGAAACGACTGAATTTCAGATTCGGGAGATCCTCAGATGGAGCCTGTGTTTCAAATCCTTCGATCTGACTTTTTTCAAACTGCGCTTCCCATATCGCCATTGCAGGAATTTCGACTTCCCTATCGCCGGACAGTAATACAAGTTTTGTCCGTGTCTCGTCTTGGCTCCATCGAGCGTTATAAATATTGGGAGCACTCATTTTGTTTCCGGTTGTATTCTGAATTTCGACCTGATTTGATCACCCGAATATATCTATTTTGAAATGAATTTTTCGAATCAGCCATTCATGGCGCATTTCAATTACACTTATAGTATCTTTAATACTGGATGCGCTTTTACAACATTAGTAAAACGTTTTTTTATTACTTACGGCAAGTAGTTGAGATCTTGGGGTTTAACCGAAACCGTTATGTCCGGTAATCGCCAGATAGTTTTATAGCCCAAGCTTGAAATTGTCCGAGGACATCATGGCAGAAATAATCTAGCGGGAATTCTGTAAATCAAATTCTACAGAATCAAACTCCCTGTTAACTTCCACCTCTTGCATTTCACAGCATTGCCTTATTATCATGTCAAGCACCGTTTCAATTCTGGAATAATTATAAGCAGGAATCTTTTCACGTTGGCTTAAAAACTTCCGCATGTAATCCGTCTTTTTAACCAATTCTCCTTGGTAAGCGCCCATTCTCGAGTTGAAATTATTCCATCTTACGCAAGCATGATCCGGCAAGTCGAGATAGCACTCAATTGCTGCACCTTGTCCATTTATATTGGCTTTGTGGGATCCATTTGGGCCGACGGTGTTGAACTGTTCAAAATCTTCCATATCCGGTAATTTTAAAACACGCATATTTTCCAGTAATCGAAGCTCATGACACCGGTGATAGGTCTCAACTCCTGCAACATCGTTATCAAAAAGGATAACAACATTGTTTTGTACTGATATCTTAATCAGTCCCCTAAGAAAATTGACCATGTTACCCGTTCCTGCAAAGGGATAACCGTCCTCCATATCTACGTACTCAAAGAAATCTGCTAAATGAGGTTTTAACAGCTTGAAAGCATGTTTTATTACTTTAGTGTCTGAACTCCCCTCGGTTACTATTAAAAACCTTTTGCTACGCTCCGGCAATCTTGCAAAATCGCTCCTTTTAGCCCACCCGTTTTCTTCTAGGTCTTTAAATCCCCAGATTACAGGTAAATTCTTTGCAGACGGATTGTTAGCTAATAGCATCAGAATCGTGTGGGGACTTAAATTTTCCATGGCATATCCAGCATCGAACTGAACATACTTTGGGTCTTCAACGATCGTCTCAAGTCCAAGCCGCGGAAATAATTCCCGCCGAAAGAATTTGCCAAAATCCTCGCCACCCTCCCCATAATTGTGTGAGATGGTTTGAACGTTAACAGTTTCCAAGGCTTTTTTCAGTTGATCAAAGTGGAACTTCCCAGTTTCTAAACCGTTCAATTCGGTGAGATAACGAAACTCTTTCCTGCAATAATCAAGTGTGTAACCAAGTAATTTGATTCGGTCGATAACCTCACAAAGGGGCTTCGACAGGCCCTCCTTATATTGCGTAATAACCTCCCATTCATACTCTTTGTCCAGTATGGGATCGCCAGCATAGTAATAAGGCACATCCTGGAGGTCAGACGCTTGAAACAACCCACTATAATCAGAAAAGGAGTGGTTTTTACCCCAGGCTATTTCAAGCCTGCCAACTGATAAAAGTATCATTGATCCCATATTGTGCTCCTAATTTGATGAAACTAAGATACTAAATGAATTCTTTTGACAGCGCAGAGGAACATAAACCGTTTTATTCGGGCTGTAAAAGCAGATTCTGTATACAAAAGCTCTCTGTATTGATGGAAGATATGTGTGAAAATTATAATGATAACTGCAGTTAAGCAGTTTTTTATGGTTATTTCTCATTACCTGTCTTAAGTAGGCCATCGTTCGTAAATAGCTTTTCCTGCAGAGCCTGCATATTGATTACTTGTTTTTCGCTTAGTAATCTTCGCATAGATTTGAGTAGTACGTATCCTTTTATGTCCGAGCATTTTGCTTACTGTCTCTATACCCATTGTATCGCTGATTGCTATTTACAGGTAGTAATCTTTTTGTACTAGTGCAGTAGGAATTGTCTTTGTATTTTTTGAGGATGGCCAAAGGTATAGGGAGTAATGGGACAGCCTCAAACTTATCTTTTGTTTTCATGGCTTTGAATAACCAAAACAGCACTGATAATTCTTCATTAATTTTTATGATTTCTAAATTTTAAGTTCTGTAAATCAGTTCTTTAAGCCTGTAAATTTATTTAAACCTACTTGAATTCGGTTACCTAATTTCGGAAGATACCATAGGTAACCGAATAGGTAACCGATTTGGTTGAATTCACTTGAACTTGCTTGTATTGAAATTTTGAGAAAAGTGCTTTTAAACGAAAAAA
Source organism: uncultured Pedobacter sp. (assembly GCA_966210515.1). GTDB lineage: Bacteria > Bacteroidota > Bacteroidia > Sphingobacteriales > Sphingobacteriaceae > Paradesertivirga. Next base: position 22,643 of record CBIHLM010000042.1, on the reverse strand, counting down.
AGCCTCTTTTTTCAAAGAGGCTTGTACTTAGAAGATACGTTTTGAAGGTTTTTTTGACCTTCTTTGTGATCCCGCTGGGTTTCAAACCTGTGAGTTGAATATTCTTAGAGTTCTGAATACTCGTAAGGTTCTTAGTTTATTTTGCTTTTTACCAAATTATTTTTAGGTCCGCCCTATAAACACACCAAACAGCCCATCCTATTCTTCAAACCTTTGCTTCATCCTCTGACAAGTAACAGTGGACGGAGAAAATGAAGCTAAAAGATTTAACCTTAATTCTTAAAAATGCCACGGAAACTGGAGCCCAAAAAGCCCTGGTCGAAGCTGGAGTATTGCAAGATTCTTTAAGCAAATCTGAAGCCTATCACCAGTTCGGCAGAGCAACAATAGATCGTTGGATTCTGGAAGGGCTGATCGTTCCGCAATCTGCCAACGGTAAAATTCTCCACAAATGTATTGATCGTGTGAAACTGGAAGCCATTGCGCATTCCAGTAACCGAATTACTTATCTGCCGGTGGCAGAAAGATAGGGAAGGAAACGTCCTTTCCTGAGCGTGGCTCTTTGACATTAGGGGATGAAGCATTATCCTGTGAGGAACAGGAAATTTTGCGAAGGTGAGATAGCATCAATCCGAAAACGCATTGGCAGGTGAGAGCCCGGTTTGTAGAAACCGACGTGAGTAGTCCCGATTTGACATTTTTAGAAATCACTTTCTTTAAATGTCTGAGGGCGTGAGCCCTTTTTTTGTTTCCAGCCATTGGAGCGGCAGCATTAAATCTCATTCATCCGGTTTTATATAATCTCATCTAAAATCAATTTCTATGAATCAGTATTTAAATGCCAGTGAAATCAAACAGCAGGTTTCTTTTACAGACCTATTGGCTCGTTTGGGGTATCAGCCCAGTAAAAAATCAGGTAAAGAATTTATTTACTTTTCAATGCTCCGGGATTCGGATACTAAGCCTTCGCTTTGTGTAAACGATGAATTGGGAACCTGGTTCGACCACGGAATGGGAAAAGGCGGAACAATCATAGATTTCGGCCTCTTATACTGGAAAACTGCTGAAGTAAAAGACGTAATGGATAGGATAAACAGCATTTTTAGTTTCGGTAGCCTGAACTTTATTCCAGCCCGAAACACTGAAAGAGCCCTACGCCAGCGAATGGCCACTAAATTACCTCACTACAAGATTGAAGAAGTTAAAGAATTAGGTAACAACCATGCTATCACAAGCTATCTGAAAACTCGTGAGGTCTGGAACGTCGCTTCCGGCAAGCTGAAAGAGGTTTACTACTATGTAGAAGATGAGAAAAAAAAGCGAAAGCAATTTTTTTCTGCTGGATGGCAAAATGAGAATGGAGGCTGGGAGGTCCGCAATAAATATTTTCAAGGCTGCCTTGGCCGAAAAGGATTGACGTATATACAAGGAAATCCAGGAGAACTGGTTGTCTTCGAGGGATACCTGGATTATCTGAGTTGGCTCATTGAACATAAAGCCGCTACACCGACCATTTTGGTGTTGAACAGCGTTTCGTTTTTGCAAGCAGCAATAAAAAGAGCAGCCTCTTATCCTAAGGTCGAAATCTTTTTTGATCATGATAATGCCGGATATTCAGCTACTGCCGAGTTTTTAAAAGCTGTTCCATATGCCAGGGATTCCGCCGCTAGATATAGCGGGTATAATGATTATAACGAAAAGCTTATGGCTGAAGTTAGGAAACTTTGCAACTATCGACAACCCAGCGTGCATCCTGATATTTCTGTATCCAAGGGAAGACTTGGAAGATAAACTCCCCGGGTAGGTAGCGGATATCTATATAAGTAAGCAGTCATATGTTTGTCTGAACAATTAGCCAATCATTTATCTGTCTAACCAGTTATATGAATAAACGCATATGGCATTATCTGGATAATTATGTAAGTGCCTGAGCATCTAATTGAATAAGCATCTGAATGTATATCTGCATTGCCATTGATGCGTATTGCTGTATAGTTCTATACCTGGATAAATATATACCTGGATAAATAACTGATTATATACATACTTGTCCGGTCAGATATCTATCCAGATGAATAGTTGGACATATAACTGTTTATTCAAACAACGGTCTCACTGTTTGACCATCTATATAAGCAAACAGAACACCTGGTCCACAATGCTAAGGTCAATGGCTACCATTGAAGCGGTGCTTTGACCGCTAAAAACACTGTCTAATGAAATTTCTTCCTTTTGAATACGAGGGGACTTTTTTGTTTTGTTAGCTGCAAGTTGTGTTTTTGTGGCCACAGCAATAGCACAGCTATCTGCTACCCCAAAAACGACTTGCCTTAAACATTGCTGAGCCTTAGGGCATCAGCAAAGCTTAAGGAGCGAAAAACGGCGCGACTTGTTTTTCTTTAGCTTTTTTCTAAACAGGGAATAAAATACTTCTAATCATGTCTGATAAGAATAGCAATAACCGGATCAGAATCATTAAAGCCAGGCTAACAGACGAAGAATTTAAGCAGCTGCTTAATATGGAAAAGCAATTGAACTTAAGCCGGACAGAAATTATCCGGAGTAGGGTGCTATATAACTCAAATGCAGTTTTAGTTAATGCGAATGATTTATTGCAGGGTTTAACTCAAGCGGGAACAGAGCTAGGAAGAGCAGGCAACAACATTAATCAATTAGCCCGCCATGCCAATGTTCTAAACAAGCAGGGCTTAATCAATGAATCAGTAGTCCGCGATTTTAATGAGCTTTTCGGGAAGTACATCAAATCGCAGCAGGAGATTGAAAAGGTGTTCCGCCAATTAATTCGACTCATGAAAGGGTGAGCTTATGATAGTTAAGATCTTGAGTAAATCAGCAACATTCAAAGGCGTAAAGTACAACACCAGCAAGGTTGAAAAAGATAAAGGAGAGCTAATGAAGGTGCAGAATTTTGGCGCACTACAGGCTATTCCAGATTTACGTCCGCAAGATTACATCAATTATCTTGAGGCGATTTCTTCGAGAAATAAAAAGGTAAAATTCCCTCAATTGCATGCTGTTATTTCCTGTAAAGGGAAAGAAAAAGGCAAAGAAGAATTAACTGAGCTTGCGGAGAATTGGCTGAAAGGAATGGGTTATGGAGAAAATCCTTACCTGCTTATTTATCATAAGGATACTAAGAACAATCACATCCATATGGTTTCTACACGAGTTGGTCCGGATGGAAAGAAGATTTCAGATTCGTTTGAAAAGCTGAGAGCTTATAAGGTTCTTCACCAGGTGATGAATCACGATGAGAGAAATGAAGTATCTCAAGATATTCAAAAAGCTCTTTCCTATCAGTTTTCAACCCGGGCGCAATTTATGATGATAATGGAAGCCCAAGGATATACGCTCTTGCCATCTGAACTGGATTATAAAGTTTGTAAATATGGCAAGCAACTAAATTCAGTGCCTTTTACCCAAATAGGGGACAGAATGCTGGCTTATGAGAGGAATGCAGATCGGATATACCAGCTGAGGTCTATTATAGAAAAATACAGAAGCCAATACTCGGCAGAGATTTACCGGAAGAAGGCAGATTTGCCTGGACAATCAAAAAGAAATTCAACGGCTTATTCTTCCTTGTTAGCAGAGATGCTTGTTGAGAAATTTGGTGTTCAAATACTTTTTCATGCAAAAGAGAACAAGTTACCCTATGGCTATTCGATCATCGATCACTCACATAAGATGGTGTTTAAAGGCGGTGATATTATGCCGCTGAAGGAATTTATTCAAGATTCTGATGTTCCGGTTGTTCAATCTTTGATGCCAGAAAATACAGGTCAGGATAAAGGTTCAGAAGTTAAGTCAGAAACAGGATTGGCTGATCAAGCTGGCGAGTACACTTTCTCCCATGGAATATTTGAATTGAACCTGAACATCGCCGGAGATGTAGATGATGAAGCCGTACATGGCAGGAAAAGGAACCGGAAGCTAAAAGGCAGAAGCCGATAATTAATTAACAGATATGGTTATAATAATAGGAAATCAAAAAGGCGGAGCAGGAAAAAGTACGCTGACAGTACTGCTTGCCAATTATCTCAGTCAGATAAAAAATCGGAGGGTAACCGTTTTAGACATGGATTACCAGCAATCTGTTGCATCTAAAGCGGAAAAAGCGAAGATATTGGAAAATGTTCCTGACTATGATGTGGTCCCAGCTGACCTAAAGCATTTCGGGACTTTGCAGCAGGTATTAAGTTCTAAAACCGACGAGCTGGTGCTGATAGATCTTCCGGGTAAGATGGATGATGATGGTTTGATCTCAGTTTTTAATTCTGCTGATATAGTTCTTTGTCCTTTTGCTTATGATGAGTTTACCGTGGATTCCACTCTGCTTTTTACGATGGTTTTACGAAGGATAAATGCCAGAGCACCTTTTGTCTTTATTCCCAACCGGATTAAAAATACAGTGAAGTATGAAACCCAAAGTGAAGTTGATAAAGTATTATCGGAGTTTGGAGCTGTTACTCCGCCAATTTCTGACCGGATAGATTTTCAGCGTCTCACTACCTTTCATATACCCATTGCGGTTCATGCTGTTATATTTCCGGTTTTTGAGTTGATCTATGAAAATTATTTGCAAAGAAAGGAGGAGCAATGAGTGAAATTAAGTCCTTAGCGGATGAGCTGAGAGAAAGTATCCGAAAAGGAACAGAAACAGAGAATCCGAAAAATGATCAGGAAAGCGAAGTAGCCCCGAAAAATAAGCGATCAGCTAAAAGAGCTGAATCCCAAGAGTTGCTTTCTGCCTTATTTACCGAGATCCTATCTCACGAACTTACCGGAAAGGAAAAACTGATGATTCGCCTGGATGACAAAACCGTTTTTTTACTTAAGCAGCTGAAGGTTTCTAAAGGAATTGATATGAATAAAATCATCTCTTATAGCCTGCAATACTTCTTTCAAAAAAGGCCTGAGCTTATTCAATATATTAAAGAATCACTTAAATCAGTAGAATTATGAAATGGAATCAATTTTTAATCTATCTGTCGGCGGTATATATCCTGTATTATACTTGTGCTATTTTATTCGATTATTTGAAAGTCCGTCAACACGGTTCTGTCGAACCAGATGAGGATGAGTTTTTCTTTTCTGAAGAAGCAGTTCCCCAGTTAATCTTGCCTGAAGAAGAGGCGAGTGAACCAATGCCTCAACAAAATAAGCCTAAGAATAGTACTATCGTTTCGCTTACAAGCGGTCTATTAGAATCAACGGGCGGAGTGAGTATTAGAGAATTATTCGATCTGGCCAAGATTGATGCAATTGAATATTCCAGGGACATTCCATACTAAAGGAATTCTTATGAAATACATTTACCTGACAGCCCTGGCTGTCTTTTTTTTTGCCATCCCACTTAATGGTTTTTGCCAGCCTGGCATCTCAGAATTTTACCAGGCAGAACGGGAAGTCAATCGATGGTATTTTAGCTTTTCAGATCTTATTCTGGTTATTGGAGCTATTGCCGGACTTGTTGGAGGTCTGAGGGTTTATAGCAACTGGCAATCGGGAAAGCATCATATCGACAGCCAGGTAATGGCCTGGTTCTTTTCGTGCTTGTTTCTCAGCATAATCGGTGCTGCTCTAAGAGCATTGTACGGTGTCAACTAAGATTATCCACTATTTATTCAATTTAATTTATTTATCAAATGAAAGAAAAGCTAAAAAGGCTGTCGCTTCTTGCTGTGCTTTATGCAGTAGCAGCACAACAAACTTTCGCTCAGGGCGGAACCACCGGAATTAATGCAGCAACCTCTTCGCTCAGCAGTTATGTCGACCCTGTATCTACCTTGATTCTTGCCATAGGCGCGGTAGTCGGATTAATTGGAGGGGTGCGGGTGTACATTAAATGGAATTCTGGCGATCAGGATATCAACAAGGAAATTATGTCCTGGGGCGGATCCTGTCTTTTTCTCGTGCTGGTTTCAGTAGTCATCAAAGCATTCTTTGGTATCTGATGACAACCAAGTATTCAATATATAAGGGGCTGCAAAAACCCCTTATATATAAAGGTTTTAAAGGGAAGTTTATAGGCTGGGGGATTGGTTCACTAGTTAGTGGATTACTTACCGGAGGATTTATCGGGGCTATAAGCAACATGTATCTGGGCAGTTTTCTTACCATCGCTATTATTGCAGGAGGACTCGTTTTTACCTTTCAGTATCAGAAAAAGGGACTTTATTCTAAGACCCATCACCGGGGGCTCTTTATACACCGTAATTCTTTAAAAATCAGGTATGCAGAAAACAAGAAGAACAGCGTTTAAGCTCCCTTATGCAGGAGTTGAATCGTATAACGGATTATCCTTATTATATAGTGAAAAAGGAGACTACTCTTTAATTATCAAGTTCCAAAACCCTGCTTTACAATACTCAGCAGACCCGGACGCCTATACAAGTTTTCACAGCCTCTTATTAAATATTGTTAAACTGCTTGGAGCTGGATATATCATTCAGAAACAAGATGTTTTTGTTCGGAAAACATTTAAAGGTAAACCTTGCAGCGAGTTTTTGCAACAACAGTATTCCAGGCATTTCGAAGGAAGAGAATATATAGAGCTTCATACTTATTTAAGTATTACAAGGCAGGTAAAGCGAGGAGCTTTTTATGTGTATGATAAAAAGCAGTTAATAGATTTTGAACAATATGCGAGCAAGGTTTTCGATTTGCTTCAGGGAGCGGGATTAAGGCCCGCATTTCTGTCAACAGAGGAAATAAATTCCTATGTGTTTAAACTGCTGGGGATGGACTTCGCCAGCGATAATCGGCTACTCGACACAATTCGAGCTCAGGATAGGCATCTGCAGATTGGTAGTAAAGCGATACGAACAATCAGTTTAATCAATACAGAATCCATAGACCTGCCAGAAGAAGTAAGTCCTTATATAGGGAAAGCGGACAAGAACAGTCTAAAAAATTTCCCGGTGGATAATTTTTCATTCTTATTTCAGGTTCCCGCCTTCCGACTGATTGTATTTAATCAGGTTATAGAAATACCTAATCAGCAGTTAACGCTAAACAAGCTGGAACTGAAACGTAAACGACATTCTGGTGTTCCTGATGCAGCCAACTTAATCTGCGTCAAAGATATTGATCAGCTTTTAACTGATGTCGCCAAAGACAATCAGCTAATCGTTAATGCGCATTATTCTATGCTTGTTTGTACTGATGAGAGCGCCATTGATAAAGCATGTAATTTTATAGAAGCAGCATTATTTCAGCATGGGATCATTCCATCAAGAAATGCCTTTAATCAGTTAGAGCTTTTTCGGTGTGCTCTTCCGGGAAATGCAGTGGAATTAAAAAAGTATGATTGGTTTTTAACTACGTCAGATGCTGCCTTATGTTTTTTCTTTAAGGAATCAATGCAGCAGGATGATCGGTCGGATTTTCTTATCAGGTTCACTGACAGGCAGGGGATTCCTGTAGGGATAGATCCTTCAGATCTGCCTATGCGAACTAACAGGATTAATAATCGAAACCGCTTTGTATTAGGTCCTTCCGGCTCGGGGAAAAGCTTTTTTATGAACGCCCTGATTGAACAGTATATGCTGTACAATATGGATGTTGTAATTGTGGATACAGGCCATTCTTATTCTGGTTTATGTGCCTATTTTAAGGGTAAATATATCACCTATACGGATCGCAATCCAATCACTATGAACCCCTTTCAATTAACGGAAGGCGAGTATAATCTTGAAAAAAAGGATTTCTTATGCACATTGGTTGGATTGCTTTGGAAAGGGGCTGAAGGTATTGTCAGCAACGTGGAACGGGATGTGATATCCAATTTAATCAGTTCATATTATGCTGTGTTTTTTGAGAGCTCTTATGATGATTTCTACATTGAGAAATTGAACTTCAATAGCTTTTATGAATATGCGCTATATAAGATTCCTCACATCAAAAGAGAAGAAGGAATTCCCTTCGATTTTGATGAATTCCGTTATGTGTTAAAGAAGTTTTATCACGGAGGGGAGTTTGATAGCATACTCAATGAAGGAGCCGATCAATCTCTATTTTCTGAGCGGTTTATTGTTTTCGAGATCGATTCGATTAAAGAAAATAAGATCCTATTTCCTATTGTGACGCTCATCATTATGGATGTTTTTATTCAGAAGATGAGGCATCGTAAAGAGCAGCGTAAATGTTTGATTATTGAAGAAGCCTGGAAAGCAATTGCATCTCCTTTAATGGCGGGCTATATATTATACCTGTACAAAACCGTCCGTAAGTTTTGGGGGGAAGCCATTGTAGTAACTCAGGAACTTTCTGATATTTTGGGAAACGCTGTTGTAAAGGATAGTATTCTGAATAATTCGGATACGATCTGTTTGCTGGATCAATCGAAGTTTAGGGATAATTACAAGGAGATTGCTAAACTCTTAAGTATTTCCGAGATAGAGCAAAGGAAAATTTTCACTATTAATAAACTGGATAATAGTGATGGCAGAGGTCGTTTTAAGGAGGTTTATATCAGGAGAGGCAGTATTGGAGAAGTGTATGGCGTAGAAGTATCGATTTACCAATACCTGGCATATACCACAGAAAAGCCTGAAAAAACTGCCGTTGAAGCTTATGTATCAAACTACGGATCTTATCAAAAAGGACTTGAAGCCTTTGTTATGGATTTAGAGTTAAGCGGACTCTCCTTAAACGAGTTTGTCAAAAAAGTAAATCTGGACGGTATATCTACCGCCAATTCAATTGAATTTTTTAAGCCTGATTTTCTATGAAAACAATCCTAATTCTTTCTGGAATTTTAAGTGCATGGCTAAGCTCTTCAGCACAGATTTATTTTGATCCTGCCACAGCCGGAGCCACGGCTGCGCATGCGGCAATTATCAATAATCAGCTCAATAAAACGAACGAGAACTTGACATTGATTCAAAAAGGTCAGCTTGCCGTGACAGGACAATTGCTTATTGTAAATGATCTTCAGCAGCAAATTTATAAGGGACTTAGTGAGGTAGCTGGAGCTGTTCGTTCGCTTTTAGCGATAAGGGATATCGCTGATGTTAGTCTGGATATTATAAGTGATGTGAACAAGGCGGCTATAATCGCTCAAAGTAATCCTGCTCTTTTGCTTTTTGCAGAACAGGGAGCCCGGGAATTTAAAACCAGAGCTACTTCTTTGACTGCCGAGGTAAGTTCATTTGTGCTTACTGGTGGAAAGAGTAATCTAATGGATTCTGGAGAACGGGCGAAACTCTTGAACAGGATCAGAACCGAGCTAATGATATTAAGGGGAGTAGCTTACGGTATGCAGCGATCAATGTTTTGGGCAAAGCAGCGTGGCATCTTAAATTCATTAAATCCTTATGCGGGATACCTAAACATTGACAAAGCCATCGCTGATGATATTCTTAGAAACGCCAAATATTTGAAGAAATGAAAAGATTATGTCTGATTTTAACTGTGTTACTGATGGTCCAGGGAGAAGTCTTTGCTCAAATTAATGTGCAGCTTTTGCATCAGTTAGTGAATGAAAGCAAGGAAGAACATAGCCGGCAGGAAAACGCAAAGAACAAGCAGTCCGTAACTACGGCTAACGAAGAAGTCAATAAATCCCAAATGGCTAAGCTAAAATATCGCTACCGGCAGTTGAAGAGCCGTTTTCACACACTTGGAGTTATAGTTGACGCTGCTCAAATCGGAATCCAGGCTAGTCCGATAGTTTCGGAAATCATTCAGCAACAAAGTATTATTTACAATCAGGCAGCCGGAAATCCTGTGTTAATTACGCTTGCCATTGATGCTGAACGGGATCTGGCTCAACGATCTAAAATGCTGATCAACTATTTATATGGACTTGTTATCACTGTTGGGGATATCAATCAAATGAAAGCCAGTGATCGTAAAATTCTATTTAATCATGTTTTATCGGAACTACGGCTGATTGCCGGGACTTCTAAAGGATTGGCGGCTAATATGCTTTATGCGAACCGCAAAGAATCTACCAATCCATTTTACGGCTTTATTAATGAGGATAAACGCCTTGTTGATGATATTATAAGAAAAGCTGCCATCCTAAAAAACTAAATCAGATAATGAAAGTTTTAATGATACTGATTCTCTGTCAGACAGGATTTCTATGTTCTGCGCAAACGGTAATTTTTGACCGCAATCATTTCAATATTGTAAATGAAAATGGATTAATGCGGTATTCATCAGAAACTGCTCATTCGAATTACCTGAAGAATATCAATAACCAAATAGATAATATTACTCTGAATATTAGTTCAGTGGTTCTTGTTCAAAACCTCATACACAGATCGCTTATTGAAGTTAACCAGGCTCTAAAGAGCGGCATAGCCTTGAAGCAGATTGGACAGATTTCAACTGACATTGTCCGGGAAAGCAACCAGATGATTGAATTGTCAAGATCAGAACCATACCTTTTTTTATTCGCGGAGGATTCCGCCATGCAATTAAAACGCAGAGGCATCAACCTGATTTCTGAAGTCTCTGATTTTATATTAAAAGAGGGAAATAATGTCTTGATGGATTACGAAAAACGAGATGCTTTATTGAGAAAAGTAACGCTAGAATTAAAAGTAATGCGAGCCTTATGTTTCAGTATGAGTCGTTCCATCTACTGGGCTAAAACAAACGGAGTTCTAAAGTCTGCCAACCCTTTTCAGAATTTCATCAATCAGGATAAGCGTCTTGTAAATGAAATTATAACCGAGTATAAATTCTTAAAGCGATAAACTATGAAATCATTTCAATTAATTTTTATTGTAATGCTGTTCTTTAAAACGGGTTTCGGCCAGATGCCCATCCGCGACAGGCACATTGCGCATCAACAGGAACGTATGGTGTTTAAACAATGGGACAAAAGTAAATTTACACCAGGTAAAGGCTTTTTAGGCTTGAACCCACTTTACTGGTTAACATGGGGCCTGCATCCGGATTATCCCAATACCGACCTGCGCCCACTTAGTTCTTCCGGTCTGCAAACGAAGCGATTGGCTTTAGTAGTTGCAATGCATAATATAACAAAGCAGTATAAAATGCATGCAGATACATTAAGGAGCACAGCCTTCTCAGAAGCAATTAATTATTCCGGACTAATCTCAGATGCTGACCCATTATGGGTATTATATTATCGACACGAATTTGCACCATTATTGAATCAGGGAGTTTTGGTCTCATTAGATGATCTGCCGCTTGAAGAAAAAGAATACCTGTTGCGGAATGGAATTTACGAATGGTATCTGGAGGAATTTGCAATATTGTCTGATCGATTGCGAGCGGCACGAACCACAACCCTCGACAGAGGCTCGAGGATGATTACCTACCATCGCCTACTTTCTGAGTTTCGGAAACTAAATGCAATCTGGGAAACGAAAAAAGCAAATGCAACGAAGTTTTTAGCGATGACTAAGTCCAGTAGTAACATAAAAAGCAGGAATCAGGCATTGCCTGAAAATATAGCAATACAAAGCGATAAAGAAATCGCTGACAAAATTCTAAGTAAGTCGAAGCTCTAATAAGAATTTAAATGATAATAGATAGTATAACCGGCACAGCCGGTTTTTTTATGAGCAATACATCCGCATCGGTGCCCGATTCCTTTAAGCACACTTTCAATTTCTTACAAGGAAACGGAGTATATGAGGAGGGTATGATGTATTATTTAAGGGCAATGAGAAACACCATCTGGACGCATTATGATGCTTTCATTGCTGATGCACAGGCCCTATCAGCCATTTTTATGCTGATTTTCTTTGCAATCAAATCTTACGAAATGATGTCCGGGGATAAGAAGCTTGAAATTATGCCCCTCTTACGACCCTTTGGTTTAGTAATGGTGATATTATGGTGGGGAACCTTCACCCGCGTTGTTGCTTATCCAACTGATCTGGTGGCCATACGTACAGAAGCTATGTTTAATGACAGTCAGGCAGAAGTGAATAACCTTCGCCTGGAGCGTGCGAAACTAATGGCTGAGATCGCAGATCAATTATTTAAGGTGCAGGCTCAAACGGAGATTGCTCAGCATGAGGCTGATACCTGGTATGAAAACGCCTGGGAGTCTGTTAAGTCATCGGTTAAAGAAGGGTTTTCAGAAGTTTGGAATCCGATTATTGAGTTGCGTAACAGGATGCAGGTAAATTTTCAATTGCTGATCACCTCTCTGCTGGAAACCGTGGCACTTTGGTTCCTTAGAATCTGCGTGTATACCATCTTTATTCTCGAGATTATTTTTTCAACCATCCTCATTATTCTTGGACCTTTTTCGGTGGCCGTAAGTATTCTGCCCGCCTTCCGGGATTCGTTCAGTACCTGGGTGTCGCGATTTATTTCTGTAAACCTGTACTCAGGAATTGGGTATCTCGTACTTTATGTTGCCTCCTTATTTCAGCATTATGCCATGGAAGCTGAGATCACCAGGTATAAAGAACTAGTAGGAACCACTGGAGCAAGCATGGAAAAACTGTCCGCTTTTGCTAGTAACGGTGTTCTCTCCTTTGGAATAGTCATCGGCACTTTTGTGATAGGGGCATTGACTATGCTTACTGTGCCAAGCATAAGCACATGGGTGGTATCAACTTCAGGTGTAAGTTCAGCAACTTCATCAATGTACAGAGGCGCAAACAATATGTCGCGGATGCTTACCCGAATGATGAAATAATTTCATTTAATCCCAAATCCAAATGATTATTAAAAATATTGAAGCGAAAGTTCGTCTGGCGACATTTATTTCATTAGCCAGTTTGATTTCAGCTATTCTGATTGTTATAGCCATTTTATTGTTTTCTCACAAAACGGTCTCAGAAGCTCGAAAAACGGTATATGTGCTGGATGCTAATACTGTTCCATTGCTGGCCAAACAGTCGGACGTTCGGATGAACAGAGCAGCCGAATACAAAGCCCAAATTAATCTCTTTCATAATCTGTTCTTTTCCCTCACGCCTGATGATAAGTTCATAGAATATCAGATGAAAAGGGCAATGTATCTGATAGATGAAAGCGGTGCTTTGCAGTACAATAATTTAAAGGAAAAAGGCTATTTCAATTCCGTTCTTTCATCCAGCGCTGTACTTACAATACGCACTGACTCTATTTATTTGAACGAAGCTAGAAAGTATTTCAGGTATTATGGGAAGCAGAAGATTGATCGACGGAGCTCGACAATTACCCGCTCACTTATTACAGAAGGTTATCTAAAAGATCTTGATATCCGATCAGATAATAATCCCCATGCGGTTCTTATCACCCGCTGGAAAACTATTGAAAATAAAGACCTCGAAAATGTTCAGAAAAACTCATTCTAGACCAGACCAACGATCATTGATTGAAGAACTAAGAAAAGAACTCGGGCCATATTTTGAAAAAGCAGAGCGTGTGATCAGTAGATTATTGAAGAAATATCCGAAGCAGTTCTTCATTGCCATGATAGTTCTGATCATTGGTTCAGGGATTCTAAGTTTCACTGTAATGAGAAATAGAAGCAAGAGAGCTTCCACATATGCTTCTCAAATTAGTTCTAATACGACTAATGGATTGGGGACAATTTTGAAAACTGGAAGTGCTTTAAGAGAAGTATTAAGCCTGCAAAACCAAATCAATTCTATTCTTAAAAAGGACTCACTTTCGTCCTTAGATACCCTGTCGCTTCAAAATGCATTTAAGAGACTCGAAGCTATCAGTCACCAATTAAACTCTAAAAAATAATAATATGAAGATCAACTTTAAAGAGCCGAGGTATATACTGCCTCTGATTGCTTTGCCCTTTCTCTTAGTTTTCTTTTACGTGTACAAAATCAGCTTTGGTAAAGATGAAACCGGAAAGAAAGCAGACAATCAACTTCAGGAAAATATTGCGGATGTTTCAGAACAGGTAAAAACCAGCGATCTCTCAAATAAGCTTGACGCTTACCGTGATCGATACAAAGACGGAGATGGTTATACGGCTGTCGGGGAAATCACAGAAGAGCAACCGACTCCACAAATGCCTGAACTATACAATCAGAATGAGAAAAAAATGCTTGATTCTATAGAGCGGTCGATGAATGAGAGATATGGCTTCGTTAAAACCAACGATCAAAATGCGTCCTCAAATTTTCCCGATGTAAAGCGCCGGGTTTCTTGGATAAGTAATGGTAATGAAGATAAAGCATTAGCTGAAGCTATAACAAAACTTAAAAGAAGCTCTCAATCTGAATCCTACCGCGAAGAAGAAGTATCAAATGATGAAACTGATCCATTGACTTTATTCAAGCAACAAATGGCTTTAATAGATAGCATGGGCAAAGCCAATGACCCTGAATATAAAGCCGAGTTATTGCGTCAAAAGCAGATGGATTTAGCTGAAAAGGAGTTAAAGAGCCGAAAGAAATTAATCGTGTCCAAGTCAATAAATCAGGCAGCTGTTTTTAACACAATTTCTGCCAGTCAGGATGAAACTTTTATCAGAGCAATTATCGATCAGAATGTCACAGGGTATGCCGGTTCAAGATTGCGTATTCGCGTACTGGACGACTTCTTCGCCGGACAATTTCTGATTGAAAAAGGAGCTTATTTATATGCACAAATTGCTGGTTTTACAGGTCAGCGTGTAAATCTTTCGGTTACGTCTATATTACAGGGAAGCCAAATCTTGCCAGTCCGGCTCGATATATACGATAATGATGGCTTGCCTGGCCTGTATGTTCCGGCATCAGCCTTTCGTGAGTTTTCAAAAGAGTTAGGAATGAATACCAGTCAGGGTATAAATCTGCAAGAGGCTGAATCAAACAGCCAACTGGTGATGAGCCTGCTTCAAAAAATGTTTCAATCTACCTCAACTGCGGTAGCTAAGTTGATCCGGCAGAACAAAGCCAAATTGAAATACAATACCCAGGTGTATTTGATCGACCCTGAAGAATTAAGGAACAAACAAAGTAATTATTAATCTATTCAGCCATGAAGAATTTAAGTATCCTCCTATCTTTTTTATTTTTAATCGCAACAAAGGGATTTGCTCAAAATACATCTGATGTCCTGCAAAATGATTTGCCTCACATCAAGATCAGCAAAGACCTGACTATTCATTTTATCTCGCCGGAAAATATTCAGTATGTAGATATTTCCACGCATTCAATTGCAGGAGATTTGCCTGTTAAAAATATCCTGCGTATTAAAGTATTGCCTGATTTAATTCAACAGCTTCTTCAATCTGGGAACAAGGCAGTGCTAACCGTGGTTGGCGAAAGTTATATCGCCCAATATCGACTTGATTATGTGCCCGAAAGTTGGGGACCCCATTTACCTGCAGAGGTTGAGATAAGCCCAGATCATATGAAACCGCTGGATTTTCCAGGTATTAGATTGACCACAAAGGATCTTCAAGCCTTGTCTCTGAAAATTCTCAAACAACCAAATCCTCCCGGTATTCGATCCGTTAAAGGGGCAGGAGTAAAAGCCATTCTAAATCAGGTATATGCCGTAGGGAATTATGTTTTCCTGGATATAAGCTATTTCAACCAGACTAATCTCCCTTATGAAATTGACGAACAGCGATTCAAAATCGAGGACAAGAGGATCACAAAAGCTACTAATTCTCAGTCTATAGAAATAAAACCTATCTGGAAGTTATATTCATCGGGATCTTTTAAAAAGCAATACCGAAATATCTATGTACTGAAGAAATTAACCTTTCCAGGAAATAAAGTTTTAAATATTGAGCTTAATGAAAAGCAATTATCAGGAAGAACTCTAAGTATGAGAGTTCAGTATCGCGACATTTTAAATGCTGATACTCTTTAGCATGTCATCCTATGGAAGAAACCAAAGAGCAGCAAAGCTTACATCGCTTTCTTCAGTTCGCAATTTATCTTTCCGTGGTTTTCGAAATTTTTCTTTTTTTCTATGTCACTCAGCTGTTAATCCATCAGCCAAAGGACGACTTTGGCTTAATTCCCTTTGCCGTCCGACTAGCTAGGATTCCAATTTACAAGCAGTTAATTTATAGCAAGCTGTTTACCATTTTGCTTATTTGTCTTGTATCAATTGGCACCCTAAGTAAAAAGAAGAAGGATTTACATCCTAAAAATCAGATTGCATATCCCTTAGCCATTGGCTTATTAATACTATTCTCAGGAATCTGGTTTCAGGGACGCCAGAGCACCGGATTATGGATGGGAGCCAACTGGTATGATGGTGCTTATATTATAAGTTCCTTTTTGGGAGTAATACTGATTCATGTTGCCATGGATAATGTCAGTAAGATTATAAGCTCCAGACTGGGAAAAGATAAATGGAACGTAGAAGGAGAATCCTTCATGCAACCACTCAAACCTAGAGTGAGTCCGTACTCAGTTAACATCCCAATGTTGTTTTATTATAAAGGCAAGGTTCGCGAGGGTTGGATAAATCTTGACAATATATTCAGAGGGACGTTACTTATCGGAACTCCTGGTTCGGGCAAGTCATTTGGAGTGGTAAATCCTTTTATCAGACAACTTCTGGCTAAAGAATTTACGCTTTGTGTATATGATTTTAAGTTCCCTGATCTGGGTCAGGTCGCCTATTACCATTTTCAACAGGCAAGAAAGCAAGGTAAATGCAAGGGATATAGTTTTCATGTATTAAACCTGAATGAAGTAGAAAAAAGCAGACGTATTAATCCCTGGAGAAAGGATTATATAACAACTCTTGCTGATGCTTCAGAGACGGCAGAAGGATTGGTGGAAGCATTAAAGAAAGGTGATAAGTCGGGCGGAAGTGATCAATTTTTTACCCAGTCGGCAGTTAACTTTCTGGCAGCTTGCATTTACTTTTTTAGCCGTCATGAAGACGGTAAATATTCTACTTTTCCACATGTACTCGCTTTTCTGAATTTATCTTATGAGGATATTTTCAGCACTCTTTTTTCGGAGCCGGAACTCAATTCCTTATTGTCGCCCTTTATGACCGCCTACCGGGCAAAAGCATTTGACCAGCTCGAAGGCCAGGTCGGAACTCTAAAGATCTTTATCAGCAGGCTTGCTACAAAAGAAACCTTCTGGGTGTTTTCGGGTGATGATTTCAATTTAAAAATCAGTGATCCGAAGAATCCCGGAATATTGGTTCTGGCGAATGATCCGGGAACGCAAAATATTAATTCAGCTTGTTACTCCATCGTTTTGAACCGGATGACTCGCCTGATTAATTCAAAAGGAAACAAGCCTTGCGGATTAATTATTGATGAAGTTCCCACCTTGTTTATGCATCGTATTGAAAACCTAATTGCCACTGCAAGAAGTAATAAGGTTGCGGTATTAATGGGTTTGCAGGAACTCCCTCAATTTAAGCAGCAGTATGGCAAAGAGACTGCAACTACTATTACCTCGGTCGTAGGAAATGTGCTCTCAGGTTCTGTCCGGAATAAAGAAACATTGGAGTGGCTCGAGCGGCTGTTTGGCAAGGTGAAGCAGGTAGGAGAGAGCCTGAGCATTGATCGTTCAAAGACTTCCTTATCTCTCAGTGAAAAGCTTGAGCCTCTCATACCCGCAGGAAAGATTGCTTCCCTAAAAGCAGGAGAGATCGTAGGGATGTTGGCAGGCGACGTAGTTAAAGATTTTACAGGAAAATATGAAACATCAGCCATTAATTGCCGGGTAAATTTAGATCTGTCGGCTATTAAAAAAGAAGAGCAATCTTACCAGGCACTTCCAGTCTACTATGATTTTGACGGGAATAAAGAAGAAGTTTTACGAAGGAATTTCCATAGAATAAACCATGAGGTGAACCTTTTGGTGGCAGAGTTTAGGGTTGGAAATTAAGATAACAGCTCCCCGGAAAGAGGACAATGAAAATCAATTCTTGTCCCAATCATTCACTTTATTAAAATGCAATTCATTTACTCTTTAAACTGATATATTATGAAGAAACAAATTAATGAAACGGATTTACCCCTTGATGATCTGGGGAAGATCGGACTCTTTCTTAATGGGAAATTAAATTTAGAAAAGGAAAATGTAGATGCTTTGTTAGCTGGGCGGAGAACGGATTTAATAAGTCTTAGAAATTTAAAGACCGAGGGCTTTCAGATACAGCAGCTGGATGCCAAACTTTCTCTCTTTAGATCAGAGGATGGCAAGGTTTCTTTAAATGTTCACCCCATCTATAAAGAAGCCAGAAATCATGGCTTACTCACTGACCTCGAGGCTGAACAGCTAAAACTAGGAGAGAAGAGTGTGATAAGGAAATATCAAAATACTCCGGAAGGAACCAGGAAAGTACATATCATAGAATATGATGCAGAGACCCGGGAGTTTATATCATATGATCCGGAATCAGTTCTAGCTCCTGATAAGGTAAATGGCGAATCCCTGACCCGAAGCCAGAAAGAGGGGTTTCGTAATGGCGAAATCATAGAGCTTTCTGATGGCACCAAGTTCCAGCACAGAGCTAGTGAACCACAAGGGATCAGATCTGACACTTCATCACTGATTATTTCTCTGCTATTGGATGGTGGTATTTCATATTTGATGTTGAAGGGGCTCAGGAGTTTGTCAGGAAGGGAAGGAAGCCAGAAAGAAGAATTTAGCAAGGGATATAGAGAGGCTTATGCCGAAATGGAGAAGAGTAATATTGCTTCAGATCTTTCTGAACAAAATAATAAGCATCCAAAGCTTCAGCAAAGTCGTGGATATGGCCATGTCGCTTCCAGGTAATGTCGCATGCCTGTTATCTTGAAGAACTCGGGTTTAAGAATAAAGTACTTGACTTTTTTGAACCTTATTTTGTTATCAATTCATCTGATTGCGTAGGCTTTGAGTATTATGTCAATCTTAAACTTCAGGCGACTGAATATTGCAGTAAAGAAGGCACCCGGATTCCATCTACCAGTGGAATCTGGATTACTGGAAGCGACAGTCCACCTCTGGTTAGAAACTTGTATCTGTTTTCGTCGGCATTAGAAGCGCTATCTTTTTTTCATTTTTTTACAGATAAGCTTCGATATCCCGAGCAAATCGCAATTATCTCTTTAGGGATTTTGCCCTCTTTGGCCCAAGTCAACCAATTAAAAACGGTCTATAGAAATGCTAAGATCCATTTTGTATTTGAGGCTGCACTTTTAGGAAGAGTATTTGATTGCAGACTTTTTCTTTGGATCAAAAATAAAGACGGCAAGTTTTCTTTTATCAAAGAAAGAAATGCCATTTCAATAGATTTTCGGTGTAAGACTTATCAGATTTCGGTGTCACAGCTTTCCTTATTTGCTTTTGAGAAGCGACTCGGTTTAAGATCAGGTATTCGTACGCATAAACCTCCTGTAAATTTTAACTCATTTTATGAACTCCTCCTGAGTTCTATTTAATCAACCTTTTAATTTATTGTATTATGAACGAAAAAAATCTGGATTACCTAAAAAACAGCTTAAAGTATCTTGGCTTTGGAGATAAGCTTAACGATGTTTTAGAAAAAGCTATCAGGCAGGAATTGTCAAAGTTTACAATTACTCTAAATAACACCATCAGTCCTCCGGGTATTGCCAAAGAAGATACGGTTGAACGTGATTTTATCCGTTATGATTTATCCTTCAGCAAAAGCAAGGAAAGTGACATGTATTTCTTGAATCAATACCAGGCGAAATTACTAAAACCGCATACTCCGGAGCGGGAGCAGGTTTTTACTTTAAATAATGGAAATTGGACTACGGCGAAGGAAGCATACAATTTACTTTCGGGAAGATCTGTAAATAAGGATATACCGGGAAAGGATGCGGATGCAGAGAAAGTAAATGTTTGGGCTAAGCTTGATTTGCATGTGAAAGACGCTCGAGGTAACTATCCTTTTAAGAATTATTATCCTAACTACGGGTATGATCTAGAAAATGCATTGGCGAAATATCCTATAGTTGAGTTGAAGGATTCTGAGAAAAAAGATGCGCTAGTTAGTTCTTTGAATAAAGGAGATTTAGGTTCTGCGCAATTAATCCTGAATGGGAAAAAGACTGCTGTATTTATTGCCGCCAATCCTGAAATGAAGGGGATTGATATTTATGATAAAAAGCTGCATCCTGTGAGAGATTATCATGTTTGGCCGGAGCTGTCAAACAAAGAACAGTCTTCGGTAGAAACGAATGTAGGAAAGGCAGAAAGAGGAAACGCTAAAGGCAAAAAAGCATCTCCAGATGATTCGGCTAAGCCTTGGAAACAGGATCTGCCAGATAGTACAAATCGTTCAGTCAGGCGATAAGAAGCTAATATTTAAAGCGTGAATGCACAGATGCATTCGCGTTTTTTGTTCGGCGTGTGAAATGTGAATTTTCTGATACCATAAAAAAGCCCTATCAAGTTCAACCGGGGAAGGTGGTCAGTTTACTCCGGAATATGTGGTCAGTTTGCTCTGTTTTTTTCCACTAGTCAAACTCCCGTACTAAATTTAAAACACTTTAGGCGTAAATAGTTACGAGCTGGAAGGCAAAGCAAATTCAAGACAAATTTTGCAGATCCTCAGATTGCCTGCGATATAATTTCTCTTTGTTTAGGAAATTCGAGGAGCATTTTCTTGTATCATTAAACGGATTTTAAGGTAATAAAAAAGGCTGCCGGTATCCCTTATCCCTCCGGCAGCCTTTTCGTTCAGTCAGGTAAGCCCTTATTTTTTCAAGATTTTAAAAGTTTTTACGTCATCACCAATGACTTTTTAGCAGATAGATGTCTGCTTTGAGATTCTCTACGTAGAATGAAACTGAACTTTCGCCTTTGATAGCTTGTTGCAACACTGTTTGCCCGATTGAATTCATAATCACTATTTGCCGTACATTTTTTGTATTAGGACCCAAATCAATTTGAAGTTGGTGCTGTACAGGATTTGGGTAAACAGCAATTGACGATTGAAAATCAACAGGCTGGTACAAAATAGGGCTAACAATACTAACCGTTGCAGGGCGCTGCTACACAAACCTAACTTACAACCATGTTTAAAATGAGCAAGTGCCGCGTTTTTTGAGATGTTGATTAATTCTCCATTGTGGCAAATGTTGACCTTATCAGCAATTTTGACATTAACCGTTTTGGGTTCACTCAAATTTGGTCCGTCACTTACCTTAACTTGCAGAGAATAAGATGTGGTGCTGAAATCAATAGCTTCCGAATGAGCAAGAGTAATTAGTCCGGTAGCTGTATCAATAGCGAAGGCGGACATACCTGTTCCTCCTGTAATCGTCCAGTTCTGAATAGTGCTGAAGCCCGGCTATTATTTGTTTTATTAACAATAGTACTATATGTCCTATCACTTTCTCTAACTCAGGTTTTTACTGACTTATATATTAGCACTTAATTTTTCAGGCTGAAAGTTTATGAACCCTACCAATTTTTAAGACTAGCCAAGCCAAGGGATGTAAAAACGCCATAATTATGAACCATTGTAAATAACCATTTCCTTGTACTAAGCTCAAAAGCGGGCTAAACATTGCATGAAGCCCTTGGTCTAAAAAGCCTGCGGAAGTTGAACTGTCTTTAGATACCATAGCTGCAACCATCATATTCATGATAATACCTCCTATAGTACTTCCGGCTGCAACTACACTGAAAACAGTTCCTAAAGAATGTTTAGGAACTACATCTACCACCAAAGAGCTAATATTAGTAAGCCAGGCCAAAGAAGCCAGAACGGCACAAAATGTTAAAACCATAGAAAGATTTAGATCGGTAACATTGGCAATGAAAGGAGATAATGGCATTATACATGCACAACCTAACATTACCCACATTCTACTATTTGGAGCTTTACCTCCTTTTTTAATGATATAACCAGAAATCAGTCCACCTAATAAACTGCCAATCCCCGCCGCCGCATAAATGATCCATGTTATTTTTAACGATTCTTGGCTTAACCCTCTATCAGCGCTTAAATATTTTGGAAACCAAAATTGATAGAAATACCAAACAGGGTCAGTAATTAATCTTCCAATCAATAATAACCAAGTCCCTCTAAACATTAATACTGTTTTCCACGACCAAGCATTTTTAGCTGCCAAATCATCTGGATTTTCATCCGCCTCAGCAGCTTGAATCATATTCAATTCAGAAGAAGTAATAAGGGTGCTTTTTTCTGGTTTTGTATAAGTAATGCTCCACGGTATTAACCAAATTAATCCCGCTAAGCCCGTTAAAATAAATGCTAACTTCCAACCTGTGCCCTGGCCTAATATTTCCGTTACAACCGGCATGGTTTCCGCATAGGTATGGGTTGCTAATGGAATAACTAGATATGGAGCTAATGTTGCTCCAATTGTAGCACCCATGGTATACAAACCAATAGCAATTCCCCTTTCTTTTGCTGGAAACCATTCAGAAACGGCCTTACTCGCTGCAGGCCAGACACCCGCTTCTCCTAAACCTAACATAAATCTATAAACTCCCAAGGAGGTTACTCCTTTTGCCGCCGCTGTAAACATATTTGCTAAAGACCACCAGGCTACAAAAAATAACATAGCTTTTCGTGTTCCAATTTTGTCTGCTATACGACCTGAAATTAAGTAAGCGATAGTGTACGCAATTAAAAATATATTAATGACATTAGCGTAGTCATTGTCATTCATTTTTAAATCCACCTGTATTGTAGGTGCTAAAGCAGAAAGGGTTTGCCTATCTATATAATTTAGAACCGCTGCAAAAAACAGTAGCACAACTATCCAC
>CBIHLM010000041.1:0-39672 GCA_966210515.1 uncultured Pedobacter sp. | reverse complement strand
GTCATCACGAACACGGGAGCGCACTATGCGGAAAAATGAATAAAACAACGAGAACATCTGAGACTAAAACAAAAATGCTAGTAAATTAATCATTCATCCATTTTTCTAAAACCTGGAGATGTATATATTTGATTATCCAGTGCACTTAAACGTTCTACAAATATTGATCCCCGCGTTCGAGGCCTTTCTTCTTATCCGTCACATTTTTCGCCGTGTTTATCACATTTTTAAGTTTTGCATCTCAAGCAATAGTATCATTGTACATAAAAAATCAACATGTATTCTCAGATAAAAAAACTTGAAGAGCAGGAAAGAATAGAATTCTGGATCGTTACTGCTTTTATCTCGGCAGCCTTTTTTCTGTCGTTGGTCGACTCCATGCAAGCCCCGAAATTTCCCGAACATGCCCAGCTTATGCAGTCGTTCGGACGCTCTATATTTGCGGTATTGTTCTCTCACGTGATTATTTATATATGCTACCTGTTCCTTGTTTTTTATGTATCGCCAAAATTCAAAAAAAGCCAAAAAATCCCAAATAATGCTTTGGTAATATTCGGACTCATCGCATCCTGTGCTCTATTTCATATCGTAAACATTTACCTGGCAGCCTTGCTGGCGATTAAACTTCTTCTCATCTTCTTCAACCGAAACAGGGAAAATAAAGAGAATGCATTGTATTTCGAAAGCGCACTGCTTCTCGCTTCGTGGTTACTGATCCTAACTTTTCTGAACACTATATTGAGCAACGTCTATATTGTCCTCTACGAGTATTATGCTATCTCCGCTTCTATGATGGTATATCTTTATAGTATGTACCACATTTTACCTGGACTCATGTCGAAGAAATACAGAGCCGTGCGCTATGCCGGGAAAATGATTTTTACTGCTTTGCTGTCGGGCCTGGCAGTTTTTATCGTCCTCGCGCTCATCTATGGCGGTAATGACCTGTTCGGACAACATAATTTCGGGTTCAACCAGCAGCTCTTCTTCGGAGGGATAATGGGCCCTGCTCTTTTTGGACTCGATATTGTCACCAAATTCACCGTAGCGGGATTGACTATTTTAACCCAAATACTTATTACGGCTCCGATTTCCTGGAGTATTTACCGGAAAAGGCAGGATAAAAAAATTGAAGAAATCACTACCCTGAAAACAGAACTGGGAAAATCGGACGCTAATCTGAATCTCTTAAAATCGCAGATTAATCCCCATTTTCTATTCAATGCCTTAAATACTTTATATGGGACCGCATTACAGGAAAACGCCGAGCGTACGGGAGAAGGCATTCAAAAACTGGGAGATATGATGCGTTTTATGCTCCAGGAAAACATGCAGGACAAGATTTTGCTATCGCGCGATGTCGAGTATTTAAAAAACTACATTCTTCTCCAAAAACTCAGAACTTCGATATCAGATAAAGTTGATATTCAAGACCTGATTGAAGATCAGGATAATAACTTACAGATTACACCCATGCTGCTCATCCCCTTTGTAGAAAATGCATTTAAACATGGGATCAGTTTGATTAGTCCCTCTCACATTAAAATTTCCTTGCAGACAAAGGATGACACCTTATATTTCGATGTTTACAATAGCATCCATATTAAGCCGGCCAACGACCCAGAAAAGGGCCAGAGCGGCATCGGCCTCGAGAATGTTAAGCAAAGACTTCAGCTTCTCTACCCGGGAAGACATGATCTTGTCATCAGGGAAAACGCAAACGATTTTTTTGTACATTTAACATTACAGCTTGACAAAGTATGATTACAGCAATTGCAATAGATGATGAACCCATTGCGCTGGATGTAGTGAAAGCGCATGCATCTAAAGTTCCCTTTATCGAACTAAAGGCTGTATTCACCAATGCCTTCGAGGCGCTCAGCTATCTGCAGCAAAATAAAACAGATATAATATTTCTGGATATAAAAATGCCGGACATCAGCGGGACAGACTTTGTTAATTGTCTCAAAAACCCGCCAATGGTTATTTTCACCACCGCATACTCAGAACACGCCGTTAAAAGTTTTGAGCTCGACGCTGTAGACTATCTGTTAAAACCTTTTTCACTGTCCCGCTTTTTAAAGGCATGCAATAAAGCACATGAATTATATATTCTGAGAAATCCTCCTGCTAAAGCAGATGAAATTAAATCCATTTTCATCAAAGACGGATACGAACAGATCAAGGTTTCCCTGGATGACATTATGTATATCGAAGCTGCGGGGAACTACACCAAAGTACACCTCGTATCGGACAAAACGCTCTCTACCCGGATATCTATCAGTGACATGCTGGCCTTATTACCAGCTGGAAAATTTACGCGTACGCACAGAGCATTCATCGTAGCCCGTAATAAAATCACCAGCTTTGATCGGACTCAGGTTAACATCACAGGTTACTCCGTACCTATCGGCCCCAGCTACGCGCAGTGCGTAGAGGAATTTTGTTAGAAGTTTGAGATGCTTGCGCGGTCGGTTTCTCATTAGCTCAAAACCATTAAGCTGTATTATTTCCTCTTCGCGTGTGGACGCAGCCTGGATACCCCAACGCATCAAAAGAGGTAACGCGCCCCTTGAATGCTGTTACAAACCCGTTAGTTGCACATGCCTTACCGCTGAATTTTCCATTCAATTTATAAAACAAGAGCTTTTCTATGTGTAAGACATCTATATCATAAAATTGTACAAATATACCCTACTCGCGAGTCCTATCCATTTAGATTTACCGTATTCGGCGCAGACCGCATTAATTATTCAATTATAAAGACAACTCAGTCAATGAAACACCTTCGTAATCAACTGCTCTTTCTTATATTGGGCATTTTCACTCTCCCCTTTTTGGCAACGGCGGAAGATATACAAGTTGGGAGCACATCCAGAAGTATAATTAGCTATGCGCCAAAAGCGCTTCCAAAAAACAGGCCACTGATTATCTCCATGCACGGCTTCAATCAGGATGCGCGCTATCAACAGGAAAAAACCCAGTGGGAACCTATTGCGGATACAGCCAAGTTTGTTGTAGTTTATCCCGACGGGTTGAATAAGCGTTGGGATATTACAGGAACGACCGACCTCGACTTTATCTCGACAATAATTGACACCATGTACCAGCGACATGGTATCGACCGTGGTCGCGTGTACCTTTCAGGCTTTTCGATGGGTGGGATGATGACCTATTATGCGGCCACAAAAATGGCGAACAAAATCGCAGCCTTTGCACCTGTTTCCGGATATCCGCTTCGAAATCCTAATTACAACAGCTCCAGACCGGTTCCAATTATCCACGTGCATGGTGATGCCGATGATGTAGTTACCTATCCTAACCTGCCTAATTACCTTAATGGCTGGGTATCAAAAATCCAGGCTCCCGCCACTCCAAAAATCACAAAGCCTTATCCGGCTGATAAACAAAACTCGGTTGCGACCATGCAATCATGGAAAGGTGCCAAAGGGATTGAAATAGCTCTTATCACCTTGGCCGGCAAGGGACACTGGCATTCGATGGATACTGCAAATGGTGTAAATACGAGCATTGAAATCTGGAATTTCGCAAAGAGGTTTTCGCTGGGAAGTTAACCCGGTTTTTTCTTTTGCGCCCTGACAGAGTGCGTTTCACATTAGGAATTCATAATTACAATTTTTACTTTGCATTTATTAAACTTAGGGCCTATTTCTACAAGCTTCGGACTTCACTAACAAAGATTATGACCATAACCTCAACAGCAACAAAATGCCGCCACTGGCATTTGGCCGCCCTGATTTTCACATGTTTCTTTAGTGTTTTTACGGCGAGTGCCAAAAAGAATCCGCGGGTCCTCATTTTTAGCAAAACGGCAGGATTCCATCATCAGTCTATTGCAAAAGGAATAGCAGCCATACAGAAGTTGGGCAGAAATTCGGGGTTCGATACCGATACCACCACGGATACGCGCCTATTCAATATAGATAACCTGAAAAAATATGCCGCTGTTGTTTTTTTAAGCACTACGGGGGATATTCTAAACGACCAACAGCAAATAGCCTTTGAAAGTTACATACGTTCTGGAGGTGGTTTTGCAGGTGTACATGCCGCAACAGATTGTGAGTACGACTGGCCATGGTACGGAAATCTGGTAGGCGCCTATTTTGTGAGCCACCCGCAGCAACAGGAGGCAGTACTAAAAGTACATAACCAAAAGCACCTGGCTACCAGGCATCTGCCCCGTGAGTGGAAGCGGAAGGACGAATGGTACAATTTCAAATGGGTATCCCCTAATCTAAATGTCCTTATTTCACTGGATGAGACAAGCTATCAGCCCGGAAGAAACAAGATGGGAGAAAACCATCCGATGTCCTGGTATCACGAATACGATGGGGGAAGGTCATTTTACACGGCACTGGGCCACACTGACGAATCTTACATCGACCCCATGTTCCTGCAGCATCTCTTAGGGGGGATCAAATACGCAATAGGTTATAAAAAATAGCAACAGCAAATCAAAAATGAGGCGAAAGAAACAATGGCTTTTAGGCATAGTTGCGATGGCTATGCTCGTTTATACGTGCAAGGTAACCCAACGTGTGGTACAGAGAGATGAGAACGGCAATATTATAGCCGACAAAAATCCCAGTACCGAGCCGCTCTCCCCACGGGAAAGTCTTAAAAAAATGTATTTGCAAAAAGGGTACCGCCTGGAACTGGTGGCCAGTGAACCCATGATTCACGAACCGGTCGCAATAGCCTGGGATGGAAACGGGCGCCTGTTTGTTGCAGAAATGAATACCTATATGCAGGATATAGATGGAAAAAACCAGATGAGTCCCATATGTTCCGTTAAAAGGCTTGAGGACACCAACGGAGACGGCGTAATGGATAAGTCTGTTATTTTTATAGATAGCCTGGTCCTTCCGCGCATGCTGCTCACACTCGATGATCGCCTGATTGTCAGCGAAACAAATGTGAAGCATTTATATAGTTACAGGGATACTAATGGAGATGGCGTTGCAGATGAAAAAAAGTTAATTTTCCGCAACGACGAAGTTTCGAGAAACAATCTGGAACACCAGCGAAGCGGGCTGATCTGGAACCTGGACAACAAAATTTATGTAACCTACGAAAATGTCAGGTATGTATACGACCGGCTAAACGACGTATTTAAAACCGAATCTCTCATTGAAGGTTCACGCGGACAATGGGGCCTGACCAACGACGACTATGGCCGCCTGTTTTATTCCCAGGCAGGATCTGAGGTACCCGCTTTAGATTTTCAACAAAACCCTTTCTATGGACGCCTCGACCTGAAGAACCAATACAGCCGGGAGTTTCTTGAAGTGTGGCCTATTATCTCCACACCCGACGTTCAGGGAGGTGTGGGTCGTTTACGTCCCGCAGACAGCACGCTGAATCATTTCACAGCCGTAGCCGGACAATCCATTTATCGGGGAAATTCGCTGCCGGCTGATTTAAAAGGCGACCTGCTTATTCCCGAACCTGTGGGCCGCCTGATAAGAAGAGCAAAAGTGATCAATACCGATGGTAAGATCACACTGGAAAACGCCTACCATAAAGAGGAATTCATTGCCTCTGCCGACATGAATTTCAGGCCTGTAAATACAGCAACCGGTCCTGACGGTTGTTTATATATTGTGGACATGTACCGCGGCATCATACAGGAAGGTAACTGGACGCGCCCGGGCTCGTTCCTCAGGCGCCAGATTCTAGGCAGGCAGCTTGACAAGAATATCGGACGCGGGCGCATTTACCGGCTCGTGCATGATGATATTAAACCGGATAAAACCCTTCCGCGCATGCTAAGCCTCCCTTCTTCCCAACTGATAAAATACCTGTCACATCCTAACGGGTGGTGGCGGGATAATGCCCAAAAGCTTATGGTTGTGCGCGGCGATAAGTCGGTTGCGCCACAACTGGCCGCCGTGGCAACTACTTCGGAATCCGAACTTGCCCGAATTCATGCGCTTTGGACATTAAAAGGCCTGGATGCCCTCAATGATGAAACCTTGATGTTGGCCCTAAAAGACAAAGCCGCACAGGTAAGAAGAACCGCAGTATGGATAAGCGAGGAGGAAGCTATCAAAGGAAACGAGCAAGTGATAAAGGCTCTTGAGGCTTTAAAACGCGACCCGAGTGCAGATGTCCGTTTCCAGCTTGCCCTGTCACTCCGTTTTAGTAAATCTGAAACCGCCCAAAATTTAGTAAAAGAACTGCTGACACTTAACACAGGCAACGAACTGATGGCAGAGTCGCAAAAGAAGTATGAGGAAGGCATTCGAGCCCGGGCACTGGCAGAGGAAAACTCCAAAACGATGACTGCCGAGGAACAGAGGCTGGTGCAAAGGGGGGCAGTTTTCTTCAATCAGCTTTGTGTTACCTGCCACGGAGCTGACGGAAAAGGAGTGCTTAATCAAAATAAAGAAATGCCCGCCCCTCCCCTCGCCGGTTCAAAAAATGTCAATGGCGACCCTGAAAAGCTAGTTAAAGTACTTTTACATGGATTAACCGGACCGGTGGAAGGTAAGGTCTACTCGGATATTATGCCTCCCCTGGGCGGCAACGACGACCAGTATATTGCCTCTGTACTGAGTTATATTCGAAAGAACCTTGCGGGAAACAATGCCCCCATAGTGAAACCATCTGATGTAAAAAAAGTAAGAGACGCAACTGCCGGCAGGAGCAAATTCTGGACCTGGGCAGAACTAAACCAATAGCTAAATGAATCGTAAATTAAGATTAGGAATGATTGGTGGAGGCCAGGGTGCCTTCATTGGTGCTGTGCATCGTATAGCAGCGCAAATAGACGGGCACTACGAGCTAGTAAGCGGTGCATTCAGCAGCGATGCTGAGCGCTCTAGGCTCAGCGGTCTGGAACTGGGACTTGCTGAAAACCGTGTATACCGTTCGTACCAGGAATTATTCGAAAAAGAGCAACAGCTGCCCGAAAACCAACGGGTGGAAGTAATCAGCATTGTGACCCCAAACCACCTGCACTTTGAACCGGCAAAACTTGCTTTGCTTGGGGGCTTCCACGTTATCCTGGATAAGCCGATGACTTTTAGCCTGGATGAAGCCAGGCAACTTAAGGAAATTGAAGAGCAATCCGGGAAGATGTTGTGCCTCACTCATACCTACACCGGCTATCCAATGGTTAAGGAAGCGAAGCAGCTCATTATGGAAGGAAAGCTAGGCAATATCCGGAAAGTGTATGTTGAATATCCACAAGGCTGGTTAAACAAGCTGGAAGAGGCAAGTGGAAACAAACAGGCAAGCTGGCGCACTAATCCGGCGGAAAGTGGTATTGCCGGAGCAATGGGCGACATCGGTACCCATGCCTTCAATCTGGCAGAATATATAACAGGCTTGCAGGTAGCGAGGCTGAATGCAGATATTAATACCGTTGTGGAGGGCCGCTTGCTAGACGACGACGGCGCCGTGCTTCTTAAGTTTGATAATGGAGCGAGTGGTGTGCTGTTCGCAACGCAAATAGCGGCCGGCGAAGAAAATAATGTACGGATAAGAGTTTACGGAGAAAAAGGCGGACTGGAATGGCAGCAAAATGACGCTAATACATTAACAGTTAAATGGCCGGACCGGCCTTCTGAAATCTTAAGAACAGGTTCCGGCTATCTCAGTTCGTTCGCAAAGCATAACACACGTACTCCGGCGGGTCACCCGGAGGGTTATCTGGAAGCGTTCGCAAACCTCTACAAGAATTTTGCGCTTACCATAAAGGCGCTTCTCAATAATGAAAAACCCACCGATGAGTCGCTTGATTTTCCGGGTATCACCGAGGGCGTGCGGGGCATGGCATTTATCGAAAACGTGATTGCTTCCGGACAGTCGGATAAAAAATGGATAGATTTTACAGTTTAATTTGAGAAATAGTATGAAAACAATAAAAGGTCCGGGAATTTTTCTTGCGCAATTCTTAGGCGATACTCATCCCTTCAATGGCTTGGAGTCCATTTGCCGATGGGCAGCAGATTTAGGCTATGCCGGCGTTCAGCTACCAAGTTGGGACAAGCGAATCATTGATCTTCAGAAAGCGGCAGAAAGCAAAACTTACGCTGATGAGATAAAGGGAATCGTAAATGAAAGCGGTTTAGCGATTACGGAATTATCGACACATTTGCAGGGACAATTAGTGGCTGTAAACCCCGCCTATGATAAATTGTTCGACGGCTTTGCACCCGAAGCTTATCATAACTCGCCAAAGGCCCGGACCGAATGGGCCGTTCAGCAACTCAAGTTTGCCGCAAAAGCATCACAGAACCTTGGCTTAAATGCACATGCAACCTTTAGCGGTTCCCTGTTGTGGCACACCGTATACCCCTGGCCTCAGCGCCCGGCCGGATTAATTGATACGGGCTTTACTGAGCTCGCAAACCGTTGGTTGCCCATATTAAACGCGTTTGATGAAGCCGGTGTAGATGTATGTTATGAAATCCACCCCGGAGAAGATTTGCACGACGGCATCAGCTATGAAATGTTCCTCGAAAAAGTAAATAACCATCCCAGAGCATGCTTGCTCTATGATCCATCGCATTTTGTACTACAGCGCCTTGATTACCTTGCCTACATCGACCATTATCATGAGCGGATTAAAATGTTCCATGTGAAGGACGCGGAATTTAACCCTTCAGGAAAACAAGGAGTTTACGGTGGATACCAAAGCTGGGTAAACCGGGCAGGACGCTTCCGCTCGCTGGGCGACGGGCAGGTAGATTTTAAATCGATCTTCAGTAAACTGAGTGCCAACGATTTTGATGGCTGGGCAGTGATGGAATGGGAATGCGCAATAAAGCATCCGGAAGACGGAGCAAAAGAAGGTTCAGTGTTTATAAAAGATCATATTATCCGGGTTACTGAAAAAGCATTCGATGATTTTGCAGGTTCGGGAACCAACGATGAACTTAACCGGAATTTGCTGGGTATTTGAGAAGATTGTGTATTTCTGATCAACGCAATTTCTTAGAACAGCGGACCTCAAAAATAAGATGCCTTCTGATAAACCAGAAGGCATCTTAGTATAAATGGGTTAATACCTCACCCTGAAAGACATCCCGTAGGTACGGGGATTCCCAAGGTGAGCAGCTCCAAAGTTGTAGGCGTAATCTATGTATCTCTCATCCGCTAAATTACTTCCCCATACAAATACATCGAAGCGTTGGGTCGAAACACCGGCTCTGCCATTTAACAGACTGTAAGCGCTTTGCTGAAGTTGATTTTCGAGATCGAAATATTGTTTTCCGGTATACCGCCACTCCCCACGCACAACAAGCTTCAGATTCTTGCTTTCACTTAACTGGTATCCATATTGTACTGCCAGCATGGAGGTAATATCCGGAGTGAACATTTGTTTGTTATTGGCAAAGTTAGCAGATGTGCCATTTGACGGAAGGTTTAATCGCTTATACTTTGCATCCGTATATCCGAAATTGTAATCAAGCTCTAATCCCTGCAAAGGATTTAATCCCAACTCTAATTCTGCACCCTTACTGATTAGCTTGCCGGCGTTCTGAGTTACGGTTATAGCATCCGGAAGTATCAGTGTCGGAACCTGAGCATTGTTTACTATAGTGTAGAATAAAGCAAGATTAACGCGTGCCTTATTTCCGAAAAACATATTTTTTGAACCGATTTCAAAGCTGTTACTGAATTCCGGCTCATAAGATCTCAGCGGCGCTTCATCCGGATTAGATGATAACTGGCTGATTCCTCCTGCCCGGAAACCCCTGCTATAGGTTCCATACAGGTTACTTTGGGCTGTAAGATGATACTGTATCCCCGCTTTTGGACTAAACGCATTAAATCGGGCAGTTGCCGAAGTATCCGAACGCGTCTCCATCAATTCTGCTCCGTCTGGTTGAAATTCGCCCTTAATACTTTGCTTCTTGTGCTCAAAGTCATACCGCAAGCCTGCAATAAGATCAAGTTTGGGCGTCAGCGAATAAGTTCCCTGCGCAAAAAAGGCAATCCCGTAACTGTTAGTTTTATTAGTATTGATACTGGTGAAATTATTAAACGGCGCGCCTACTAAAGTGCCGTCATCACCAATATAGATCCCTTGTTTTACAGGATTATCCTGGTAAAAAAGGTAAGTTCCACCTACCCATTTAAAGGCAGATGCCGACGATGCAGAAGAACTAAACCGGAATTCCTGCGTCAAAGCCTTTACATTATTCCAATCTCTGCCATAATTGTTTACGATAGAATAACCATCAATGGGTGAAAAATCTGCATCGACAGGTTGCTTGTAATACCGGTAATTAGTTTGGTAAGCACTTTGCGATGTAAAATTGAATCCTGAACCAGCATAATTCAGAGATAAAGAGGTGTTAAAAATATTGTCGACCAGAGGGCCAATATTGTTTTGATTTAACGTAAACGGAGTATTTAAAGCATTCTCAATACTTGAGACCAGCGGAAAAGCTCCGTTATTTCGATTTTCGTTGTGTTTTACGTTGAGGCTAAGAGACAGCTTGGAACTGGCCAGAAACTTTAGGTAATAATTACCCATTGTACTATGCTGGTTGTCGAAAGATGAATTAGTAAACTCGTTTGTATAAAATCCTTCCTGTTTGGTATATAAACCAGATGCTCCGAAAAACAAGCGGTCTTTTACTAAAGGCGTTCGGAATCCGAGGTTGTACCTTTGCTGGTTAAAATTCCCAGAATTAACTTCTGCAAATCCACTCGTATTATTACATGGCTGTTTAGTGATGATATTAATCACTCCGCCCATCGCATTTCGGCCATAGAGTGTGCCACTGGGGCCACGCAATACTTCTATTCGCTCCACATCCTGCAACTGGGCTATATAAGTATCAAGGTTGAACTGGTTCACCCCGTCTACGTAGGTAGCAACAGCTGGATCGTAGGACGAACTCACTATGCCGCGTATGGAAGTAACGTTCCTGTTATCTCCAGGATTGGCTGAGTAAAGGTTGGGAACAATACCGCTGATCTGTTTAATATTCCATAATCTATACTCTTCAGCCTGCCGGGCAGAAATCGCGGAGATGCTTAAAGGTAAGTTCTGCGAGCTTTCCTCACGTTTCTCTGCAGTAACTATCACTTCTTCCAAAGCATGTCCCTGCTGTTTAAGCTCAAAATTCAGCTCCATTTGCTGATTGCTCAGATTTATTTCGCGCGTAAGCGTGGCATAGTTTAAAGCCCTAACTCCAATGGTATACTTACCTGTGGGAACATTTCGCAAAACATATTTCCCATCGTTATCCGCTACTCCGATGAAATTGCTGTTAAGCAGATGTATCGTAGCTCCAGGAATAGCAACTCCATTTTTTGTACTAACCCGCCCACTTATCTGCGCGGTGTTTTGTGCATATAGTTGTGAGCCCAGCAAAAAAGAACATAGAACTACCAACAACGTTATTTTCTTCATTTTATACGTTACTTAAGCGATAAGATATATAGGGCCATTTTCTTTGCATCGGAAGAAGATACTGTAGGATGAGGAGGCATTGGAACTTCGCCCCATACTCCTGCGCCACCATTAACAATTTTATCTGCGAGTTTAGAAAAGTTCTCTTCGGTGTCGGGATATTTTCCAGCCACCTCTTCATAAGCCGGTCCAACAAGTTTGACATCTGTCTTGTGGCACGCAAAGCAATCTGATTTTTCCATAAGCGCTTTTCCCTCTGAGATAGCAGAAGTGGAGGTTGCTGGTTTTGTCTTCACTTTTTCGACTGGTTTTGGACTTGATTTCTCCGTGGTAGCAAGCGCCTGCTCTGTTGGAGACGCCAGTGTTGCAGTATCAGTAATGACCGCTGTTGTATCTGAGACTGCCTCTGCTGTATCAGACATTATTTGTTCAGATGCTGATTCTGTCTTCTGTGAGTCCGGTCCTCCGCAACCGGCTAGTGATAACGACAGAGAGATTCCAATCAGGAAGGCAGGGGAAAAAATATTTCTTTTCATTTAAAGTGTGTATGTGGTTTAATTAGTTATTTATGTAAGAGAGACGAGGCGGCTAAACGCCTAAAAATAGAAAATACATTTCAACAATTTCATCAGTTTGCCTTGGGTTCAACTATTATTTTAAACTATTTGATCTTCATGTTTGTCGACTCGATCTGTTTCCGCTGTTTTTAAACCAGAGCATGTTCGCAAGAAAAGCAAAAACACAGATCAACAATCCGCCGAACTCGCGGGTTTCCTCAATCCAGGGCTTAGTGGCTTTCATGCTTTGTACGATATTTTCCGAGTTATGTACAGTTATCCAGCTCAATACTCCATTCCGATCGAAAAATAGATACATGGCGTAAGATAAGCAAACAGCTAACCCCAAAATGTAGTACTTCGGAGAATACACTTTTCGCAGCGCAAAAAAGCATATAACAGCGGCATACAGATAAATTGGAACCCAGATGTAGGGATCTGGATCATTGTATTGCAAAGCTGCTGACAAAATGAATATTAAAATCAAAATGATATTCAATACTTTCATTTCTAATTATTATATCCTCTATGAATTGAAAAATACTCTTGCTTTGAACTCCGGTTAAAATGTAAAATCGGGGAGTTTAATTATTTCGCCGCCCCTCATTGCCGACTCATGGGCCAGAATACCCACACAGGTGATATTAGCGGATTGTTTCGCATTGGGATAGGGCTCTCTGCCTTCAACCAGCGCAGTAAGAAATTCGTTGGCCAAGTGAGGATGTGAGCCACCATGACCAGAACCCTGAATAAAAGAAAGGTGCTGATGCTCATCAGAATCGTACACGCCTGCTGTTGTAAAATGCTGAATCTCCTGTGGAAGCAAATGTGCATAATCTGGTATTTTAACTTTTTCAGGCGATTCACCGGTATGGATCACACTATCTTCATGTTCAATTAATGTCCATTCGAAGGATTTTTTGGAACCGTATACATCAAAGCTCTCCCGATATTGCCGGGCTGTGTTAAATAAAGACCGGGTAACCTCTGCAGCTAAATCCGAGTTACGGAATTTGATATGACATGTTTCTATTGCGAAAGGTGAGCCATATTTACTGATCAAGTTTTCATCAATTCTACCCGAACCCAGGCACGAAACATATTCTGCCTGTGCATTTGGGAGAGCCAGAACCGGCCCAACGCAATGCGTGGCATAATACATAGGAGGCAATCCTTCCCAGTACCCCGGCCAGCCCGCCATTTCCTGCTGATGGGAGGCACGTAAAAACTGAATTTTGCCTAATTCTCCTTTTTCGTATAATTCCTTCACAAACAGAAATTCGCGGCTGTATATTACAGTTTCCATCATCATATACGTCAGCCCGGTTTCCTGTACTACCTCCACTATCTGACGGCACTCTTCTACCGTGGTCGCCATTGGTACCGTACAGGCTACATGTTTTCCAGCCCTTAAAGCTGCTATAGACTGCTCGGCATGATTTTGTATAGGGGTATTGATGTGAACTGCATCAACATCAGGATCCTTAAGCAATTCCTCGTAGCTTGTATATCTTTTTTCGATGCCAAAAGCATTGCCGATTTCTTCCAGCTTTTCAGGATTTCGCTGACATATAGCATACATATTGGCGTAAGGATGCTTTTGATAAATAGGGATAAACTCCGCTCCAAATCCAAGTCCGATAATGGCAATGTTAATCTTTTTTTGACTCATACTATTCTTCTAGATTTATTGGTTTTTCGATATTTAATTGTTCCACTGCTTTAAAAACTGAAGTCCTTCCCTTGCAAACCCATCCTGGCTTGGCACAAGCGGACGCCATATACATACAGCCCCTGCAAGCTCCTTTATATCCGGAGTAAAACTTTCAATAGAAATTACCCCCTCATAGTTGATGGCCTCCAGCGCTCTTTTGTAAGCGTCCCAGCGGGTTTGACCTGTACCGGGAGTTCCCCTGTAATTTTCTGAAACCTGCAAATGGATAAGATCGCTTCCGGCAAGCCGAATGGCTCTTTCGATATCCGGTTCTTCAATATTCATATGGAAGCCGTCCAGCATAATTTTAGCAGCCGGATGGTTGATGTCTTTGACTAACTTAACCACATCTTCAGCAGTATTGATAAGATCCGTTTCGAAACGATTTAGCGGTTCAAGCGCAATTTTAAGTCCCCGGCTATCGGCCATATGACACACCTTAGTAAGGTTCAATACGGCTCGCTCCCACTCGATTTTCTTTTGTTCGGGTGATACCAACCTGGCTTTTCCTACGGCAGAATACATGGGTCCGGCTAAGAAGCCTGCACCTAATTCATAGCATATCTCCAGACAAGATTCGATGTAGTTAAAGCTGGTTTGATGAAAAGCAGGATCATCATGCGTCAGATCGCGACTGGTACCGAAAGCACCGCAGATAACCGGTTTTAAATCATATTGGGCCAGTGCTTCTTTAACTGCCCCGACATCAATCAAAGAAGGATCCTCAACGGGTATCTCTACCACATCGTAACCCATTTCTTTTATTTTCAGGAACAGGGAGACAGTATCCGTTTGAAACGGAGAGGTCCATAACCAGGTACTAACACCAAACTTGATATTTAAACTCATTTATAATAGTCTACTAAGTGGAAGCAACATTATTTTCTGTCAGCACGACTGGCTTATATCCTCCCTTTGATTTAAAATAAAACATCAATAAGATATAGCAGATAAACATTCCGATGGGAAATAAAGCCACTGTTTTGAGCGCTTCTTTTTTAGCCTCGTCCTGAATTGTAATAACGGATTTCTTTTCCTCTGCTGGTGCTTCCGATAGTTTAGCGATGTTGACCGATTGATAGTCGCCAAAGATGCTTGTCTTCTTTTCGGTAACATAGGTGCTGTGGAGCGCCGTATTGTTTGCGTTGTCATAGCTTATGAGACTTGTATCGATGGTTTTATCCTGAACAAAGCCCAATATTACTGCGCCAATGACTCCCGCTCCAATCATCCCCACGCCTCCGGTTATATTAAGCGTCAATGCCCCTCCTTTAGGAAAACGCTCTGCAACTACGCCCAACATCGTTGGCCAGAAGAATGTTTTCCCAAGTCCGAAAACGGTGGCCGCTACCAGGATCATCACACCCGCCGAAGCCGACAAAAGAAAGAGTCCGATGGCTGCAACAATAGAGCACGCAGCGAGTAATCCTAGAGGAGTGACCCTATGAATAATTTTCCCTGCCAATAACCGCAGTACCACCATGATGGCAGACGTATAAACCAGGATCCAACCCGGCTGAATTCCGATTTTGGCCATTTCGGGGGCCATTAGATCTGATATCCAGCTATCTGTACCGAGCTCTGTAGTTGCGAGAGGCAGCATAATCAACAGCATTATTATGAACAGTGGCTGTCCAAAGCTTTTCACATAAAACCCAAAGGCAGCTACGATCACTGCAGTTATTAGAATGTTCGTAGTAGTAGTCCATCCAAATACCGCTCCGATTTGGAAGATAATAAGAGCCACTATAATCAGTGCTCCACCGATACCTACTTCTTTCAACATCTCAAGGTATGAAACTCCCGCCTTCACCCTCTCGTTAACCGGGAAGCGGTGAGGCAGCATCATAATTGCATAGGCAACAGCAGGAAGCAGAACCAGGATAATCTTCAGCTTCCATCCCACCTCGGGGCCCATGAGCAGAGCTATTATCCCACCCAGCACCAAACCTGCCGGCCAGCCTGCATGCAGGAAATTCAACCATTTCGTTTTCGCTTTAGGGAACATACTCGCCACTGCGGGATTGGTGACTGCTTCAACTGTACCATTACCCAGAGCCATAATAAAAGTACCCACATAGAGCATGGTATAACCGTCTGCAAAAAAGGTGATCACAGCTGATGAAACATGACAGATAAAAGCAAAAATCATCGAATTTTTATATCCAACTTTATCTATGATCAGACTAAACAATACGATACTGATTGCGAAGGGCCAAAGGCCAACTCCGGCAATTTCTCCTACCTGTGTTTTAGTGAGGTTGAACTCGGCCTCCCATTGTGGTAAGGTAAGTGCACGCAGGATAAAGCTGAATGACGTGGTTACAATCGCCATGAAGCAGGCTAAAAACAGCATCCTGTTGGGTGCCTCATGAGTTTGGTTAGTGTTGACGTTCATATTTTGGGTTTTAGGTTAGTTTGGGATCATTTATTTTACAACTTTCATCATTCCGTTCATTATTCTCCAATGGCCGGGGAAAGTACATAGATATGGATAGTTACCTGGTGTTGAAGGAGCGGTGAACTGCAGAGTAGTTGCTTCTTCCGGATTCAGTAATTTCGTGGCAAATAAAACCTCAGGCATTTTTGGAACATACTGCTTCTCTGCGCCATTCGGATCTCTGGCAAGAACATCAGCAGCTTCTCCGACTTTATTCATCGTTCCGGGCTTCGCTATCACCAGGTTGTGTTGCATGAAATCAGGATTCTCGAGATTAATAATTACGGTTTGTCCGGCTTTCACGGTGAAACTCGTCTTGTCAAATTTCATCACATGCTCTACAACCTTCATATTAATCACAACGGTATTGGCGCTTGAACCTGTGTTACCAGAAGAAGAACCAGCGACTTGTGTTCCCTCCGAAGGCTTCTTCAGTTCAAGTGATGCATTTACAAAGTTGCCTGTGAAAGCTGTCGGATTTTCGTAGCTGCTCACCTTATCTGCTCCATTATCCTGCCCCACTCTGATGCCTTCTATTGGCTGTGCAGTGAATAAAGCAGGCGCTTTCGCCCGGGCTACCTGTTTTCCATCAATTTCCAAGGTTACGGTTCCACCTTTCG
Organism: uncultured Pedobacter sp.; assembly: GCA_966210515.1. Classification (GTDB taxonomy): domain Bacteria; phylum Bacteroidota; class Bacteroidia; order Sphingobacteriales; family Sphingobacteriaceae; genus Paradesertivirga. Next base: position 22,943 of record CBIHLM010000041.1, on the reverse strand, counting down.
ATAACCTTGCTGTAAAGTCAAATTTTTCAGGGACTATATTGCTGGATGAAGCCAGGTATGCTTTGCCGTTCTGATTAACTGTCATATGGAGCTTACCGTCTTTCACATACAGCGCATAGCCGTTTTCCTTCCCTCCTTGTGCTACAATAACACCTCCTAAATCTCTCTCCTGCTTTGAAACCGATCCCCTAATTACGATTTCTTTCCCCGCTATTTCGGGAGGGAACTGAATCTGACTCCTTCTTTCCAGCCGGTATACCTCTTCATTAATGCCTTTTGTCACCGCCAGACTTAGTTCCGATGGTTTGGCAGCTGTTTTCGCAGCGGCTAAGAATCCCTCCTGGTGAACCAGTGCCGCAGCGTAAAGTGCCTGTGGAATATATCTATCCTTCACATTTAACGAATCAGCAGATGCCTCGTACAGCATATGGCCAAAATGAACAGATGCAGGTTGTTCAGCTATTCTCAACAAAGCCGCTAAACGGACACGCTGATCCGTATCTTTTAACAAAGCTGCTTTATGAAGCGACTCCATAATCTTACTTTTCGGAAGAACCTGGATGGCTGCTTTTCTTACACCCGCAGCCGGATGCGTCAGGGCCGCTGTTGCCGCCTGCAATGCTTCAGTATTCGAGCCCTCTAAAGCCCCCAGGCCATGAAGTGTCCACAAGGCATGGACTACCGGACTGTTCAATCCTATCTCATCAACATTACGGTTCTTTATTATTTGCAAAAGCCCGGGAATTGCCGCCGAATTCTTAGACTCAACCAACAATCGCTGAGCTGTCATTCTCCAAAACATATTATCATTTTGTAATGCTGCCAGTAATCCCTCAGTATCGTCCTTAGATAGTTTAACCGGTGTGTAGGGTTTCGCATTTTTATATTTCACTCTATAAATCCGGCCTCTTTCCTTATCGCGCAAAGGATTGATATAGGCATTTCCCTTTCCGTTTTCAAAGCCTCTGGGTGTTGGGTTATGTTGAATAATGAAATCATACCAATCGGCCACCCAAACTGCTCCATCCGGACCTACTTCTGCATGCACGGGGCTCATCCATTCATCAGAACTGGCCATCAGGTTCCATCCGTCTTTTTCAATGAATCCGGCGCCGCTCTTTTCTATAATCGCATTATGAAGCATCCTGCCTGTAGGCTCGGCAACAAAGGCAATCCTGTTCCAGTAATTTTTCGGAAAGTTCCTTGCAGTATAAAAGTTATGACCGGCAGCTGCGGTAAACCCACCTTGCACATCTACCTGCCTCAGGTTCGGAAAAACCACGTGGATATCATAATGGCCATCAAGCTTTTGCACCGGCTGAACAGTAGTTGATGGTAAAGTTCTTCTCATAAACTTAGCCGGCATCGAATAATATGCGCTGTGAGTATTATTTGCAGTAGATACAAATACGTCATTCTCTTCGGTGAAGCCAAGGCCCCAGGTATTGTTACTGGTACGTGCCAAGAATTCGAAATTCTTTCCATCCGGACTAAAATGATATACACCCTGGCCAAATTTGTGACTTTGTCCGTCTATTGTTCCTTCAAATCCGGCATAGCCCACTACTCCCCATATTTTGTTATCGAATCCGTATTTTAAGTTTGACGGCCCGGCGTGAGTATCGTTTTGTCCCCAACCGCTGATAATATTCTGACGGACATCTGCTTTGTCATCACCATTAGTATCTTTCAGGAATACCATATGCGGTGCCTGCGACACGATAACTCCTCCGTTAGAGAAGGTCATGCTGGTAGGAATATTGAGATTATCTGCAAATACGGTAAACTTGTCGGCTTTGCCGTCACCATCAGTATCTTCTAAAATCTTTATCCTGTCGTCTCCGGCGCCATCCTGATTTCTTACATCATTCGGATAGTCTACGGTTTCTATCACCCATAAACGCCCTTTTTCATCCCATGCCATGGCTATAGGATTGGTGACATTGGGTTCAGAAGCAAAAAGCTCCAGTTCGAAATCTACCGGAACCTGTATCCGCTTTTGCGATTCGGCTGGCGTAAACGCATGCTGAAACATAGGAGCCGGATTACGTCTCTCATAATTCGGCACATTGGCATCCGAGTAAACGCCCGGGGCTATTGCAAGCTTAGAGATCTGGCGCTGAACCTTGTCGCCGATTGCCCAAAGAACGCCATTACGCACAAGTTTTAAGAACTCAGGCTGGTTCCACGTACTATCGTTATGTCCGCTGGCGGTATAGAACACCCTGCCGTTCCCTTCGTTACGCACCCAGGTCCAGGGCTCGCGGGTACTGCCTTCTACGCGCTCCTGCAATACCGTCATATCAGAGTTAACATTACTGTGAACATAGGTTTCATCCCAGGAAGTAAAAGGAGCAATACCCTGCATAACAGGATGATTTTGGTTTACCGTTACCGGTGAAAAAACTCCGGTTCGGTGAGATTTGAATTTGCCACCTACTGCCTGGATATACCAGGCTGAGTTACCAAAACAGGCAGAAGCAGAATGAATAGGAATTAAGCCTTTCCCTCCCTGTACAAAGTCTTTTAAAGCTTTCTCTTTGGCCGGAGAAATAGTATTGTAATTCGCATAGATGATCAGACCGTCGTATTTCTTCAGGTTTTCATCAGTCAGATCGTTTGTGTCGGCAGTATACGTCATATTAATGCCTTTATCGAACAAAGGAGTCATTAACATTGGCGCATACTTGCCCGAATTATGATGAGTACTTGAATGTCCCAGAAATAACACTTCTGCTCTGCGCGGAGTCTCGGCAACTACGCCTTTATTTGATGTGGTGATCTTGTCTGAACAGTTGTAGAATATTATACTACAAATAAACAGGGAAAAAATTACTTTTTTCATTCGTTAGCTCGGTTTACAATTTGGAAACACAAATAACTGCTTTTTATAATATTATTTCTTCTAAATTATATCTAGTTCTGACTGTATTTTATCAATAGTGGTAATTTTTCTTTTACTTTAGGGATATGAGTACAATAATTCAGAAGTCGGCTGTGCCCGATTCTAAAGTATTTGTTGTAAAACGGCTTGAAGAACGGCATTTTGATCCTACACTCCACCTGCATCCGGAATACCAGTTGTTCCTTGTGTTAGAAGGTATGGGCACCAGGATAATCGGTGATACTATTAAACCTTTTAAAGCAGGCGACTTGGTGTTTACAGGTCCTAATCTTCCTCACCTTTGGAAAAATGATGAAAGTTATTTCAGTAAAAGTAATCAGGCAAAGACCTCGGGGATAGTCATTTACTTTCCGGAAAACTTCCTGGGCGACATTATTAATTTAAAAGTGGAGCTCGAAAACATCCGCGAATTATTTAATAAAGCAACTAGAGGTTTAGAGATACAGGGAAAAACTAACCGTTTGGTTGGCAGGATGATGGAGGAGTTGCTTCGAACAGAGGGAGTAGACAGCATTATTCTTCTGTTAAAGATTTTAAATACCATCGCAAGTTCGGCAGATGGCCACCCCATAACTCATGTTAATTATGTTCCGATAAATAACAAGGCCGAAACCGACAGAATGAATAAGGTTTACCACTATGTAATGAAGAACTTCAGACAAAAAGTGAGCCTTGAAGATGTTTCTGATTTATTGAATATGACTCCCACTTCTTTTAGCAGATACTTTAAATTACGTGTGAACAGACCCTTTTCCCAGTTCTTAAAAGAGGTCAGGATTGGATATGCTCTAAAACATCTTAAAGAAAATAAAATAGGTGTTAATCAGGTGAGCTATGAATCGGGGTATAGTACGTTATCGAACTTCAACAAGCACTTCAAGCAAATAACCGGGACGACGCCACTTAATTATCGAAAAAATTATTTAAAAATCAGGGGAGGCAAATTTCAGCAATTGTAGGTAGGCATTGCGACTATATGAACCTTACGAGTGTAGATGTTGAGTTTATCTCTACATTTAAGGGTAAAAAGACCCGTCTGACAACGGTTTTTTTACCCTTAATTCGCTGGGCAGTAGTTCGCCTCCTGCCCATGGTGTTGATCGGAAGACGTGTCTATATGTCTGAGTAGTCGGTCGGATGTAAAAAGAAGGTCTCGATTTTGGAGACGTTATTTTTGAACGAAGGATCAGCGGCAAGCTTCTTCCATTTTGGATCGGAACTAAATGCCTTCCAATGCTCGTCCCGGGATGTCTTATCTTCGAATGAAGTCATATACATCAAATTTGGCATCTTGCTTCCTAAGATTACTTCCCCGTAAAATACAGCGTTGAACCCAAGCTCGTTGAATATGGCAACTTCGCCACCCTCATTAAACATTTGTACCTTGTTTTTAAAAACTCTTTCAGTGGCAGCTTCGTAACTGCGCAGCTCATATACTCTTTTTTCAGGTGCATTCTTAAAAGGTGGAATTTGTAAATTGGGCATATGACTGAATGCATTAAGAAGGATCGTCTCTATTCGTTTATACGGGGCCTTGTTGTGAGCAGCGTCTAAGTACGGTTTTCCATTTCGATTATATACTAGGTCTTTCTCCAGTTTGCCTGGTATTTCAATGTACTGTTTAATAGATTTGTATGGAACCAAGACGTAAATTCGCCGGCTCTGGGTTGTATCGTTTGGCTTAAAAACACCTACCGTTTTTATTCCCTGACGGTGTATTGCAGGTAGAAAAGCACTTTTTAGATAGTTATCCACAGTAATTTCCTGCTCATTATTGTCGAGATGATAAATTTTGATCTCGTAAAAAGAGCGTTTTTCAGACTGGGCAAAAAGATTTTGCGATGATTCTGCTCCGATTAATAATAATACGGCGATCAGGAACTTTAGCTTCATGGTTTAACAGTTTAAGAGATTGGAGTAATATTATATATTTAACAAATACAAGTAATCTTTTGAATTGAATAGGCATTTAACCAACTACAAACCGGGTGCTTCGTCTTGTCGTAGACACAATGTATTCAGCATATAGGCTCGCTATTACCGTATATTTCCAGATAATAAAAATTCAGATTGCCAATTTCACATGCATCTCGACACTACAGTTAGTTTTTTATTGATTTTTTTATTTTCGGACACTTATTTATTTGGAAAATAACAAATTATACGTTTTCACAACACCTTTATAATCAAACTTAACTGTCGCAGTACCAGATGCTGATGTCGCTTGAGTAACCGCCACTTTTACAGCAGGACTACTTGCAGAAGCAGATACAACAGGTATTCCAGTTGTACCGGAAGGAATGGTATAATTTGCTTCATAAATATCGTAGCCCACTATCCCGTTTTCATTAGTCGATCTTACAGGATTTTCCGGCAGATTTATTGCATTTCCGTTAACTTCAATCTTTACAGTCGGCACAACCGGAGCAACGAGTTCCTTTTTCTTCGAACTGAATCCGAGACCCATTAAATCGAAAAGGGCTTCCGATTCTCCTCCTTCAGCCACTAAATAAATGGCGTGTTTTTTATCAAGATTATCTACAAATTTGGCTACATCCACTGTGAATTTTGTGGATTCCTGCTTAGTATTAGCCGGAACATTGATTTCGCCGATTTTTTTTCCTTTCCATGTTTCATTATCCCAGGGTCCGTCTAACCAAACATTAACTTTAAAGGATTTCGATGTTTTCGGAATAAGGAACAGATTAAATGCTGTCTTATTCTTTTTCCTGGTTCCTTTGAAAGCATTTAAACCGTTTCTATCTCGCTTAAGACCTCCGAACCCGAAATACTTGTATCCTATGATGTGGCCGTTTTTCACTTTCGTAATCGGCATGTGGTTGTCCCATATATCCCACGAATCTTGCTGGATACCATTGTCGGAAAGATAAGAGGCATAACCGGCAGAATAATATTGATAAGGATCTAATCCATACATATGGAAGCCTTCCGAGGTAACTTCGGCTCCCTTATATTCTTTTCCCTGGTTGTCTTTTGCAGTCCATTGCTTATTCTCCGAATACGGATCGTAAGCTCTGATATAAACCATTCCGCCTTGTGATACGGATTTTTCATCCCAGGTAACACTAATTGGCGCTACCACTGCCTGGCGTGCGAAACCGAACCCTCTGGGAGGTCTGTGATAAAACACATACCACTGACCATTGATCTCCTGGATACTGCCATGCGTATTGTGCCCGGCATTGGTTGTTTGTATTGCAGATCCGTCCTTGTTTAGTACAGGGGCACGAGAATCGACCAAAACGCCGCCACTCTTCCAGGGGCCCAATGGCGAATCGCCAACAACATAACGCAGGGTGGAGTTAGAGCTGCTTACGCCATACTCCGGACCGGAGTAACCGCTGTAAATTGATACATATTTATTTCCGACCTTACGAATAGAGGAGGCTTCAAAAAAATTGAATGTACCCAAATCTTCACCCGGATAAATTTGCGGAAATTCAGTCCCTTTCGGATCGCGGATTACTCCATACCTGGAACTGGCAGGTAGAAAGCGTTCAATGATTTTCGTTCCCGGTCTGATTGAATACATGGTATTCTGATCCAGCTGTGCCGCTAGTGACCGTTGAAATCCCCAATATCCGTATGCCCTGAAACCAATCTCGTAGTCGGGATCTTTAGGGTCGGTAATGTTCTCAATATACACAGCCGGGTCGAATCCCAATACACTTCCTGATACTGTACGTTTTCCGTCCTCGGTAAGATTTACCGGGGTGAAAGGACCATCCGGCCGGCTTCCTTTTACCACCATAGCCTCCCTGTTCGGGCCGCGGCTGTGCGGGTAGAGATAGTATTCTTTTTTTCCGTTCCTTCTTTTCACCTCAACAAGATCGGGTGCATACATTACGTCCCATTTCCCGTCTACAGCATAAGTAAAAATAGCACCTTCATCACGCCAGCTGGCAAGGTCTTCTACAGGAGCCGACCACATTCGGATATCCGGCCCGCAATAGCTTGTAAGCCGCAAATCATGCGACCCAATGATATATGCCCGGTATTTCCCCGGTTTATCAGGATCTTCGAAAACACGCGGTTCTCCGTCAGGCAAATGCTCCCACAGTGGAAGATATGGGTTTCCTATGGAGTGATGGACGAATCGATTCCCCTGTTTCTTTTCTGGCCCGGTATTACTTTGCCCTTTTGCCGCTGGTACTGAAAACAGAAACGCAGCTATACATAATAAAAGTAAGCTTTGACGTTTCATGTCAAATTTAGATCTCATACTAAACATTCTATTTATATTTTCTTCCTTAAGTTTTATTTATCAGGTTTACCTCGAAGATAACCGAGAGTGAGCCTGACCTCGTTCAATCATTGCTCTCTTCACTTTCTTGCACTTTGGGGCGCTCCCAGGTAAGCGGGTTTCAAACCACCTGTATTTATCAGAATTTTTTGCAGCACAATTCCAGGCTCTAGCACCCGGAAACGCAGCGTATGCTTACCGGGCTGGTCAATTTTATGTTTTGTTGACGATCTGATGATATGTTCGGCCTGCCACCTACCCAGTTCACCGCGATAGTGTCCGTTAAAGTTGACGATCTGGGGATTCTTACCATCGAAGGACACTTCGTAACGCAAGCCCTTATTATCATTGAAATTTAACGTAGGGGCAAGAAATAGTTGCAGTTCGAAAGTTCCTGTCGATTTAAACTCAACATCATATTCCAGGTAAACCTCCTCGTTTTTAGTGGGATAAGCATTCTGTGGGAAAGTAGTGACGCCGGATTTGGTTTTGCCAAAGTCAGGAATAACTTCCCAATGTATTTTGCCGGCGTTATGAACACGTGCAAAATTTTCGGCTTCGATAGCCACGTAGCCCTGATCCTCGACGAATACTTTTGCCGAACTCTCCGTTTCTTTAATATAAGTCACTTTCGGCATAATATTATTTCGGGGCTCGTTCCAGCGGCTGTACCCAATACGTATCTGATCCATTATATGATCCCATTTTCCACTGGCGATTTTATGGTGGTATTCATCCTGCAGAACCGAATCCCGCTCGAAGCATTCCTTTACCTTGTCGGCGAAATTATTGGCAAGTGGATCATTTTTTTCAGCCAGTTGTCTGTTCTTCGCATGGGCGAAATACATCTCGTACAGATTACAACAGGCATTAATCGGATATAAAACCAATTGATAGTATGCATCACGGTAATTCTGAGGTAAGCGATTATATAAACGTAATGCATCCAGGGCCAATGTCCTGTAATCATTTACCACCGTTTCAAATTCATCGTAATTTTCCAGACTATAGGTTCTGCTGTCCAGCATTTCGGGTGTTACACGACGGTTGTATTTGGTATACAGGTTAATCATACGTGCAATCTCAGCAGCATGCTGATTTCCGAATTGTTGCTCCGACCAGTTTTCCGTATGTTTCAAAAGATTCTTTGAATTGAATTGCGCGGGATTCCATGCCATATCCAAAAAGAAATTGATGGGATATTCCATAGGTTTAAGATCGCCTACATTTACCACCCATAATCGATTTGCTCCGTGTTCATAAGTAAGGTTCATTTGCTCCCACACACGTTGTATTGGATTTATGTTTATCCATTTTGAATTACGCGGCGCTCCTACGTAATCAAAATGATAGTACATTCCGTAGCCCCCCTTGTGAAGAGGTTTAGACAAGTCCGGGAGCTTCCGCACATTCCCCCAGTTATCATCGCAAAAAAGCAAAATAACATCATCCGGCACGCGCATTCCCTTGTCGTAATAATCCTGCACCTCTTTGTACAAAGCCCACACTTGCGGCGTTTTATTGGCTGGCTTACCGGTTACTTTTTCAATAATACTGCGCTGATCTTTTACAATTTTTTCCAGCAACTCGATGTTCGTTCCCTCTCCCATTGCTTCGTCACCATCGCCACGCATCGCCAGAGTAACCACCTTTTCCCAGTTTTTGCTTCGCTCAATACCGGCCTGCCAGAACTGTTGAAGCACATTGGCATTTTTTGAATAATCCCAAACATTCGGCAAGTTGTTCTTTTTGATATACCGGTGCCAGTCTGATTGCGCCATTGCCATAGGCTCGTGGTGCGAAGTTCCCATTACAATGCCCATCTCGTTGGCCAGAGGGCCGCTTGCAGGATCGTCATCGTAAAAAGCACTTCCCCACATCGCCGGCCATATATAATTGGCTTTCAAACGTAGCAGAAGTTCAAAAACCTTTTCATAAAACTTACTATTGAACCCGCCGAACGTCTTCGTTGCCCAGCCACTTAAGGCCGGAGCTTCGTCGTTAAGGAAAATACCGCGATATTCAACCACAGGCTCACCGTCTGTGTAGGCTCCTTTAATGAAATATAAATTTTCTTTATGCTCTACCGGTACATCAGCCCAATAATGCCATGGCGAAACACCTATCTGTTTGGACAACTCGTAAATACCATAAATCGTTCCGCGCTTATCACTTCCGGCAATTACTAATGCTTCTTTTACACCCGGGAACGGATTTTTTATATTCTGCAGGATATAAGTCTCCCTTTTATTCTTTAGGATCTTTCCATCAATTTTCTTTTGTCTGATCAGATCATCAATAATTGATTTTGTTCCTGCAGTGCCGATGATAATCAAGGGTGTATTTCGACCCTGAACCTGACTGCTTAGAAGAGCGGCTGTACCTGTCACTTTTTGAAAGTCTGATTGCAGGTTTCGAATGGCGCGCATAATGCCGGAGTCTACCCCTTCATTATAATACAATGTGAGGTTAGTGCCAGACTGCTTCAGCAACAAGGCATTGTCGCTTTGTTGTGTTGTTATAAATGGCTCGGCGGCAATCAGGGGTGATGATATAAGGCAGCATACAAGTGCTATAAACAATCTTGAGAAGGCTTTCATTCTTTTTTGCATTTTATAAGAGGGCATGAATTGTCCGCAGCTATTGATAAAATAAAATTTTTATAGCCGTGCGTGTGAACCTCATCCTTTAGTTAGTCAGACACAAAAATGGCTTTCATTGCACTGGTTTAAGGGTACTCATGAATTGATTGCTGGTACAAATGTTTAAATACAGCTTTGAATAACTTTGGAATGTTGTTCAGACGGCGAATACAAAACTTAACCGACCTTTTTGATTTTGTTGCAGACTACCACAGATGGCTTCGCCAAAAACACCTGCTGGCATCCGAGATATAAACAAACACATCTCTGAACATCAGTATATGTTTCCTGCACATAATTACTGCTCATTGTAAAAAGAAACCGTTTCTTTTGCTTTAAACTAAAGGATCTGACCAATAGCCATTCCTGATTGTAGTTTTCCGGCCAGAAGTCTGAGAGTACATGGACCTCTATTGTGCAGAGATGAACTAAAAGTTTATCCTGGAAGACTAGTAAGATGAATTTAAGAAATATTATGTCGGTAGCTATCGCGTTATTGACTTCTACCGGTTCAATGGCGCAGAACCCTATAATACAAACCATGTACACTGCCGATCCTGCTCCTGTTATATTTAGGGATACTTTATTCCTGTATACTGGCCGCGATGAAGACGAAGCTCCTGCCAAAAGCTATCTGATGCGCGAATATCGACTCTTTACTACCACTGATATGGTTAACTGGACGGATCGTGGAGCGCCCCTCAAAACCAGTCAGATCTCCTGGTCGGTAAATGATGCCAGTGCGGCACAGCTGGTTGAGAGAAACGGAAAATATTACTGGTATTTCTCTACCCTGAATAAAAATGTCCCGGGTGTTTCGGTAGGTGTGGCTGTCGCCGATTCTCCATACGGCCCGTTTAAGGATGCGCTGGCGAAAGCTCTGATAACAAATGATATGACCAAATACGCATCCCACTCATGGGATGATCTCGATCCGAGTGTTTTTATCGACGACGACGGACAGGCTTATCTTTTTTGGGGAAACGGCGCCTGCTACTGGGCCAAGCTTAATCCGGATATGATTTCGATTAACGGAGACATCCATTCTCTGGATATTAAAGATAAAAATGCTTTCTTCGGAAAGTTCACAGAAGCCCCCTGGGTCTACAAGAGGAATAAGCTCTATTATCTGGTGTATGCGGCCGAGTTTCCTGAAAATATCAGTTACTCAACCGCCAGCAAAATTACCGGGCCATGGAAATCACGCGGCGTGTTGATGCCTACAGAAAAAGGCAGCAATACCAATCATCCCGGTATTATTGATTATAAAGGCAATTCTTATTTCTTCTACCATAACGACGCACTTCCGGGTGGGCATAGTTACGACCGCTCTGTTGCGGTAGAACAGTTTAAATACAATCCAGACGGAACAATTCCACAACTGCGTATGTCACAATCCGGTATTGTAAAGTCAGTCGGGAATTTAAATCCGTATAAAAGAACTGAAGCAGAAACCATTGCTTTTTCAAAAGGCATTAAAGCGCTGGAAAACAAAGAAAGAGGAGTTATCATCACTTCTATTCTCAACGGCGATTATATCAAAGTTCGGAGCGTCGACTTTGGAAATGCAGGGGCTTCCTCATTCAAAGCAAGTGCTTCAAGCCGCTACGATGGCGGAACTATAGAAGTTCGCATCGACAGCTTAGATGGAACGTTGGCCGGATCCCTCAAAATTCCTTACACCGGCGAATGGGAGAACTGGAAGGAGTTTTCGGCAAAACTTGAAAAGGTGACAGGAATTCATGATGTATATTTTATTTTCAAAGGAAAAGAACCGCAGTCGCTGTTCAATTTAGATTACTGGCAGTTTGATTGACGATGAGAGTATAAAAATATTAACCATTTAAAAATAGATTAGACAAATGAAACCACTTCGCAATCAAGTTCTGCTTACTCTCTTGAGCATTTTTACTCTTCCCTTTTTCGTAGCGGCAGAAGATATAAAAGTTGGGGGCACATCCCGAAGTATAATTAGCTATGCGCCAAAAGCGCTTCCAAAAAACAGGCCATTGATTATCTCCATGCACGGATTCAATCAGGATGCGCGCTATCAACAGGAAAAAACCCAGTGGGAACCTATTGCGGATACAGCCAAGTTTGTTGTAGTTTATCCCGACGGGTTGAATAAGCGTTGGGATATTACAGGAACGACCGACCTCGACTTTATCTCGACAATAATTGACACCATGTACCAGCGACATGGTATCGACCGTGGTCGCGTGTACCTTTCAGGCTTTTCGATGGGTGGGATGATGACCTATTATGCGGCCACAAAAATGGCGAACAAAATCGCAGCCTTTGCACCTGTTTCCGGATATCCGCTTCGAAATCCTAATTACAACAGCTCCAGACCGGTTCCAATTATCCACGTGCATGGTGATGCCGATGATGTAGTTACCTATCCTAACCTGCCTAATTACCTTAATGGCTGGGTATCAAAAATCCAGGCTCCCGCCACTCCAAAAATCACAAAGCCTTATCCGGCTGATAAACAAAACTCGGTTGCGACCATGCAATCATGGAAAGGTGCCAAAGGGATTGAAATAGCTCTTATCACCTTGGCCGGCAAGGGACACTGGCATTCGATGGATACTGCAAATGGTGTAAATACGAGCATTGAAATCTGGAATTTCGCAAAGAGGTTTTCGCTTAGCAAGTAAATTGGTAATAGATATCTTCTACCTCAAAACAGAAAGCGATATGACCAGCAGGGCAGGCTATTCCCATATTTTCGTAATTTAGCGAGACCAATTAAAAATCTCGTTTTAACAACACCTATTTAGAGGTGCATTGCAATTATAAACCTCTACAATTACAACAATACTTTACCTGCATGAAAAAATTGACCTTCCTGTTTTCAATGACTATCATTTTTACTGCTCAGGTGCTTGCGCAGAAGGGCATTACATCTAAAATTAAGCCAAGGGAGCGCATTTCCATCAACGATGGCTGGAAGTTTTACAAGTATAGCGCCACAGCGAAACCTGATAGCCTGATTTACGATGTTCGCCCGGAAGTAAATGAAAACATTGATACCCGGGCGGCAGATGCACGTCCTACGGAAGCTGTAAAAATTAAAGCCAGCCAGGCAGTGCTGAAGCCATGGATTTTACCAACCGGAAATTCTTTCATAAAAAACCCTTCAAAACACTATAAACGGCCGAAAGGAAATCCCGGAAGTAATTTCCCCTTCGTTCAACATAGCTTCGACGACAGTTCGTGGGAAGTTCTGAGCCTGCCGCATGACTGGGCAATAAAGGGCCCGTTTTACGAAGGATGGGGCACCGAAATAGGCGGAGGAATGGGCAGGTTACCCGTTCATGGAGTAGCGTGGTACAGGAAGAAGCTGGATATTCCGATGTCGGATGCCGACAAAAACATCTTCTTAGAACTGGAAGGTGCTATGTCTTATGCGATGGTTTGGCTGAACGGTAAATTGGTTGGTGGTTGGCCCTACGGCTACACCTCTTTTCAGCTTGATCTAACACCCTACATCATCCCTGGGAAAGCCAATCAGCTGGCCATCCGCATCGACAATCCTTTCAGTTCTTCACGCTGGTACCCCGGAGGCGGGATTTACAGGAACGTTTGGCTAATTAAAACTAATCCAATTCATGTGGGACAATGGGGAACATCAATTTCTACCCGTAACGTGTCTAAATCCTCGGCAACAGTCGATCTGAAAGTTACTATTGATAATGACGCTGTTGCATCTGAGACTTTAAACCTTTCCACAGAGATTTTCGCACTCGATGCGGATGGCTTAAAAGTGGGCAAATCTGTAGCAACCATAAAACATCCAAGTACTGAGGTTAAATCAAAATCAAGCGCAGTTATATCGGGCTCTGCAAGCATTTTAAATCCCAGATTATGGGGACCATTGCCAAATCAAATGCCCCATCGCTATGTTGCAGTTACAAGCGTATTCTTAAAAAACCAGGCTGTGGATCGCTACGAAACCGTATTCGGCATTCGCGATCTGCGTTTTGATGCTTCCAAAGGATTGTTTGTTAACAACGAACATGTTTACCTGAAAGGTGTAAATCAGCATCACGATCTTGGTGCCCTGGGGGCGGCTTTTAATGTGCGGGCGGCAGAACGCCAGTTGGAAATGCTGCGGAAAATGGGTTGTAATGCTATTCGTCTTGCCCATAATCCACCCGCACCACAGCTGCTCGATTTAACAGATCGCATGGGCTTTCTCGTTATAAACGAAATCTATGATGGATGGGAATTAAAAAAAACGCCGCTCGACTTTCACCTCGTCTTCCCCGATTGGCAGGAACAGGATCTGCGGGCGCTGATCCGCAGAGACCGACATCATCCCTCGGTTATTATGTGGAGCTTTGGTAACGAAGTAGGCGAACAATACACAGGCGAACAGGGAGCTGTTGTTGCTGAGCGACTGAACAGCATTACGAAAGATGAAGATCCAACACGCCCTACCACTGTTTCAATGAATTATGCTAAACCGCACATGCCTTTACCTGCGGTGGTAGATATCATCAGCTTAAATTACCAGGGCGAAGGTATACGTAATGCTCCCGCCTACAGCGGATTGAAAGGCATTAACACTCCTCCCCTTTTTCCCGCTTTCCACGAAAAATTTCCTGATAAAATGATTATTAGCAGCGAAAATGCGGCAGCCATAAGCAGCCGCGGCGAATATCTGTTCCCCGTAACCCGGGAAATCAGTTCTCCTGTAAAAGACGGGATGGGCGGAGACGCCAAAAAGCTACAGGTAAGTGCCTATGAATTGTATTCTGTAGATTTTGGTTCTTCGGCAGACAAAGTTTTCGCCAGTATGGCTAAACACCCATTTGTGGCAGGCGGATTTGTTTGGAGCGGCTGGGACTACCTTGGCGAACCTACGCCCTATTATCTTGCCCGCAGTTCGTACTTCGGAATAATTGACCTTGCAGGCTTCAAAAAAGACCGCTTTTATTTGTATCAGTCGCAATGGCGGCCAGAACTACCGATGGCGCATATCTTACCGCATTGGAACTGGCCCGACCGATCCGGAGAAATAACCCCTGTACACGTGTTCACCTCTGGTGATGAAGCTGAGCTCTTCCTCAACGGACAATCCCTGGGACGAAAAAAAATGGGACAATATGAATATCGCCTGCGTTGGGATTCGGTAAGGTATTCGCCTGGAGAAATTAAAGTTGTGACTTATAAGCAAGGAAAAAAATGGGCCGTAGACGCAGTAAAAACTACAGGAGAGGCCTCTAAACTTGAACTCTCGGCCGATCACTCAAGAATCCGATCGAACGGAAGCGACCTGTCCTTTGTTACCCTTCGTGTAACAGATAAAAATGGATTGATGGTACCGCAAGCGAAAAACGACATTGAATTCTCCATAGACGGGCCCGGAGAAATTGTGGCTACAGACAATGGGGACGCTGCTAACCTAGTGTCTTTCGCATCAACCAAGCGTGAAGCGTTTAACGGACTTTGCCTGGTAATTGTACGCGGAAAAGGCGGAAAGCCCGGTACTATCAAACTAAAAGCAAAATCAAGTGGTTTAGAAAGTGCAACTATTTCAATAAAAACTATAAATCAAACTTTTAGATAAGAAATAGGCTGCTCATATCTTGAGCAGCCTACTTGTTTAATAATATTAAGCCGTTACCCGCTCCACTTGCAGCGAAGACGAATAAGCTTTTCCTTATGGCTGTATATCGTTTGCAGAAGTTGCATACAGACCGATCAAACTTCCTGTAAAGCCGCCTGCTATATTAGTCGAAAGAATATCTCCCGATACGGTACCTCCAAGATTTTTAAAATTCTGTTTGTCGACCGAATAATTAAACTTATAGTTATCTCCATCTGCTTCTACTTGTAATTGAACAGGTTTGCCGACATCTATTTTCTCACTGGCAATATTAGTGGTGTTACCCTTTTCTGTTCTAGCCAACACTATATAATGATCCTTTCCCTTTTTAGTTAGCCCAAAAACATAATTGAACTTTTCGCTCTGATAGCAAACGATTCCTGCAAGGTCCTTCTCTGATTGCGGTGTATATTTTAAAGTCGTCCCTGCATTGAAGGTATTATGCTGCTGCCTGTGAAACAGCGTAGATGTGGGCACACTGGCTTTGATGTTCTGGTTAAAAGGTAAAATTGCTAAGCCGTTTTTTGTAGTGGTAACAAAGTCTTCACGCGGCCCTCTTATCCCAATCCACCTGTAATCCAGGCTTTTCGATCTAAAGTTATCTGTAAAGGTGAAATTTCCATTCGGGAAGAATCCATTCTGGCCCGTTTGGTTTTTCACACCTTCAGGAGTTTTCAATTTAGGTTTTAATGGCACAAGCCCACTTTCAAAAACCGGGAACTTTCCGCTCCAGTCTACCGGCAGAATGAAGGTTTCACGACCTGTATTCACCCGGCTTTTCTCGTTTGGCCGAACAGCCAGAAATACACCATAATATTTACCATCAGGGCCTTCTACCAAATCCGCATGCCCGGCCCAATCCACCTTGTTAGCTCTGTTTACAGGGAAATAACGTTGAGTAAGGATAGGATTGCTATTAGCAGGAATAAAGGGTCCTTTTGGATTATCGCTCACAAAAATAACTTCGCTGTGCCAGTCCCCGGTGCCGCCTTCGGCGCACATTAGATAATAAAGACCATTCTTTTTGTAAAGATGAGGAGCTTCAATCCAAATCGGCTTTTGAGTAATATCGGTTCCACCGTCTACCACAATTTTGTCTGTGCCAGGAATTATCTTATCATTTTGAACGTCATACTCCCATACTTTTATAACCCGATGGCCATTGTAAAGCTCTTTTCCCCTTGGCGGAGCATCATTATGGAATACGTACGCTTTACCATCATCGTCGAAGAAAAGCGATGGATCAATGCCATCAAACGCAAGTTTTATAGCATCACCCCAGCCTTTAGCCGGATCCTTTGTTTTTACCACCATATTACCCATACCTCCGGCAAACTGGGTTGTGATCATATAGAAAGTGTCGTTGTTCTTATTATACTTGATATCTGGTGCGTAAATACCGGCAGAAATCCCCGAATTTTGCACTTTCAGCTGCGAAGGCCTTTCCAGTACGTGTCCTAATTGCTTCCAATTTACCAGATCGTTCGAATGAAAAATAGGAACTCCCGGAACCATTGCAAATGAGGAGCTTACAAGATAATAATCATTCCCTTTACGGGTGATACTTGGGTCGGGATAACATCCCTGTAATACGGGCGTGTAAAATTCATCGGGCTGCAGCGGATTTTCCCTGTAGATACGATCGTTTCCCCGATAGGAAAATTGACTGAAAAGAGGCGCCTTCGAAGAAACTTTAGTACGTTCCTGTGAAGATACTTCTGACAAAAACAAGATGGAGAGCAATGGAATTATAATCCGCGCTGATGAGAATAGTTTGGTTTTGTTCATTCGTATTGTTTATAATATATAAAATATATCTCCTTAAAACAGCACCGGAATAAGGTTAAACACATGGCAACACAAGGCAGTAAATTGCAGGTGTTATCTATGGTTTAATAAGGTTACCGGGCTGTATTGGAAACCGTGTAAAGGTAAAGGGGAGATGAAAGAGCCAAATGCTTCGAATGTTTAAACTGACTGCACGAATGTTCAGTAAATCGTTTTAACATCATTTTGACGGGTGACAAATGCAGGTTTGAGAAAAAAGAAGGGGTCTGGATAGAGAAATTCAAAAATATCAGGGACCCGCTGTGCCGTGACCCTATTTTCACAGCAGGTATCATATCGGGTGCCCTCAGGCGATCCAATCTCGACCCGGAAGACACTTCTAAAGCAAACTCCCTTGATAAGTCTGTTAAAATATTCATCCACCCGGGGGCACACTCAGTAAAGTTGCAGAAGGATAATTATAAGGATATCCCGCGCCTCCAGGGTATGAAATCATCTTGCTCTAACAAAACAGCTTTAGGCTGAAGTTCGCCGCTGGCAACTTTTATAATATAGTCAAGAATTTTGCACCCGGCCTCTTCAATTGTCTCTTCCCCGTTTATAATAGTACCACAATCGATATCAATTATATCAGGCATATTTAAAAATGTCTTGGTATTTGTAGACAATTTAATTACCGGTGCTACAGGATTTCCGGTAGGAGTTCCGAGGCCGGTAGTAAATAAAACAATGTTGGCACCCGAGGCAACTTCTGCTGTAGTACTCTCCACATCATTACCCGGAGTACATAATAACGATAAACCGGGCTTTCTTACTTTTTCCGGATAATCTAATACATCCACGATGGGAGAAGTACCGCCTTTTTTTGCGGCTCCTGCAGATTTAATAGCATCAGTAATTAAACCATCCTTAATATTGCCCGGCGATGGATTTGCAAAGAAACCAGAACCATCCGACTCTGCCTTGGCATTATAACTATGCATCAGATTCATAAAACGGTTAGCTAATTGCTCATCAATGCATCTGTCACTTAAGTTTTGTTCCACTCCACACAGTTCCGGGAATTCCGAGAGAATAACAGAGCCTCCTAAAGTGACAATCATATCAGAAACATGTCCGATGGCAGGATTTGCAGATATTCCGGAAAAGCCATCAGAGGCTCCACACTCCAAACCCACACAAAGTTTTGACAAAGGAGCCGGCTGTCTCGCTTGCTTATTCACTTCCATAAGACCAGCAAAGGTTTGCTTTAAAGCGTTTTTAAGCATGTTAGCCTCAGTTCCCATTTTTTGCTGTTCCAGTAAAACCAGCGGCTTTTTAAAGTCGGGATCACGTTTTGCAATTTCAGCCTGAAGTATACTTATCTGTGAATGCTGGCATCCCAAACTCAAAACAGTTGCTCCGGCCACGTTAGAGTGCGTAATATAACCGGCGAGCAATCCGCATAAAGCATCCGAATCCATGCGTGTACTTCCGCATCCCATGTCGTGGGTTAATAACTTCACCCCATCAACGTTTTCAAACAATTTATTTTTGTACACCTGCGCTACAGACGAACTATCAAGTTCTATATTCAGTATATCTTCAACAGATTTACCGGTGTTATAAAGGCTTATTAATTCGTCTACTTCGTTTTCATAGTTCTTAGCTCGCTTGTAACCCAATCTATTCACCAAAGCATCTGTGAGAACAGTTACATTTCGATTCTCACAAAACACCATCGGGATTATGATCCAATAATTAGCAGTACCAACAGATCCATCTGAACGATGATAACCTAGAAATTCTTTATTAAGGTAAGACGATACGTCAGGTTTAACCCACTCAAGTTTGCGCTCGCCAAGAACAAAATCACTTGAAGCATGAATAACATTATCCAGCGTTATTGATGCGCCTTGAGGGATATCTTTTGAAGCCTCTCCTACCAAAACGCCATACATGTATATTTCCTGACCTTTTTTAAACGCCTCAAGGGCAAACTTATGCTTTGCAGCAATATCGTCGATTAAATAGAAAGATGTATTTCCTGCAACAATCTCAGTTCCCTGAGATAAATCCTGCAATGCAACAAGCACATTATCGGCCGGATCGATTTGCAAATAGTTTCTATTTTTTTTCTCTGCTAACATGGCATCTTTCATAAACTCTGACCATCATGATATTATCACACAAAGAAAGAACTCATTTGGATAGAAAAATCGATGGTCTTTACAAAATATTCAGCTATATTGGCAGGATAAACACGAAATCCCCCTAATTACCGAATACATAGTTGAATGAAACCACAATTACTTAAAGTTTCTACAGCCCCTGCACATTCTTTTAACATCAGACAAGATTTTGTTCCATACATTAATAACAAGTGGCACTACCACCCGGAAGTTGAGTTAATCCATTTCAAAAAAGGTACAGGCACCCAGTTTATCGGAGATAGTATAAAACGATTTAAACATGGCGACGTGATATTGGTGGGAGCTCATTTACCTCATTACTGGCGATTCGATGAAATTTATTTTGATGAAAAGCAAGATAGTACCGCCGATATTAGGGTGGCGCATTTCTGTGATAACTTTTGGGGTGAAAAATTTCTGTGCTTACCAGAAAATAAACCACTCAAAAACATACTCGAGAAAGCTAAAAGAGGTATAAAAATTACAGGCAGGACAAAAAAAGAAGTTGCCTTATTAATGGAAGAAATGCTTAGCCATACCGGGCCCAAGCGAATTATTTTTTTAATTGAAGCATTATTAGCTATTGCAGAATCCGAACATATACATTCTTTATCATCGCTTGGTTTTCAGTATAATTATAACGAAGAAGAAAACGACAGGATAAATGCTATATATGAATATTCTCTGGTGAATTTTAAGCGAAAGATCCAGTTAGAAGAAATAGCATCTATTGCCAGGATAAGTCCAAATTCCTTTTGCCGTTATTTTAAGTCACGGACAAGAAAAACCTATTCTCAGTTTATTATTGAATTAAAAGTTGGCCAGGCCTGTAAGTTAGTGATCGAAAACAAGCTCAGTATCAAACAGATTTGCTATGAAAGTGGCTTCAATAATTTTGCAAGCTTTCACAAATATTTCAAAATAATTACAGGGAAAAGCCCTCTCAACTATCAGAAGGAATTTATAAAACCCACCATTTAAAAAGACAACGCTGCTCACCGGCATTTTTCGTCGCTTTCGAGTAGCCTCAATTTCTTATCATACATCAAGAATAAACCGGGTTTATAACCCGAATTTTGATTTTATAAAACGACCTCATATTGTGAGGTCTTAAATTAAAATAAAAAATTATGTCAATTATCTGGAAAATCGACCCAATGCACAGTGAAGTGCAGTTTAAAGTGAAACATTTAATGATCACCACGGTGACAGGCCATTTTCAAACCTTCGATCTGGAAGTGGAAACGGAAAATGACGATTTTAACACCGCCTCTAGAATTGAATTCACAGCGGATGTCAATTCTATAAATACTAACAATGAGCAACGAGACGCACATTTAAAATCAGCTGACTTTTTCAATGCAGAAGAACATGCGCAATTGAAATTTGTCGGTAAAAAATATAGCAGCAATGGTGACGACGCTAAATTACAGGGCGATCTTACCATTCGGGGAACAACTAAACCTTTGACTTTGGATGTAGATTTCGGAGGTATTGTAGTCGATCCTTATGGACAAACCAAAGCCGGCTTTACGGTTTCCGGAAAAATCAGCCGAAAAGAATTCGGTTTAGTATGGGGTGCTGTTACCGAAGCAGGTACTGTAGTAGTTGGAGATGATATCAAGATTCACGCCGAAATTCAACTGATAAAGGCTTAGTGATCCCTTAAACAGACCAACCAATAGACTAAGATCTCCATCAATGCTGTCCGTTAAACGGGCAGCATTTCATTTTTCATGCTGAATGTAATTTCAACAAGGGTTTCCAAACATCTTTTTATATTTGACGATGTTTCAGGAAGTAGACCAGCATATAAGCCGTTGTGCTCCAATTAGTGCTACTGAGTTAGAGGCTTTCCATTCCAGGCTTAAACACAAAACGTTTAAAAAGAAAACCTTGCTATTGCGGCAAGGTGAGATATGCAAGTTCGAAGCGTACATTATAAAAGGTTGCGTAAAGAAGTATTACATTGATCAGAACGGCGATGAGGTTATTCTGCAGTTTGCTGTAGAAGACTGGTGGATCAGTGATATCGGCAGCTTTTCTGAACAGAAACCCTCGAATCTGTTTATCGAAACCCTCGAAGACACCGAGGTTCTGATGATCGATTTTGAAAGCAAGCAACAGCTTTTCCTGGAAATCCCTAAACTGGAGCGTGTATTTAGAATTATGATGCAAAGAGCTTACTCAGTTTTAGAGAATCGCTTTTATGCAACCGTGGCGCACCCTGCGGAATCGCGTTATCTCGATTTTTTAAGTAAATATCCCACTATCCCTCAAAGGGTTCCGCAACAGCAGATTGCATCCTATCTTGGAATTACGCCCGAGTCATTAAGTCGTATTAAATCCAATCTTTTCAAGAAGAAATAAGTTCTTATCATACATCAAGGGATCAGACTTTTGACCGCTGTAAATTTGTTCTAACAATTACAGCAAACAAATACTCAACAAGATGGAAGATAGAATATTAGGACTTCACCATATCACAGCGATAGCTGGAGAAGCAAAACGCAATTACAACTTTTATACCAATGTATTGGGACTACGTTTGGTTAAAAAAACCGTAAACTTTGATGATCCCTATACCTACCACTTTTATTATGGTGATAAAGTGGGCACCCCAGGTTCAATACTTACATTCTTTCCGTGGGAAGGAATGCAAAGCGGACGAAGGGGAACCAGACAAGTTACTGAAATAGGTTACTCCGTTCCCGAAAACAGTCTGGATTTTTGGTTACAACGTTTCGAGGCAAACAACATACTATACAATAAAGTATCTGAAAAATTCGGAGAGCAATACCTCACTTTCCTTGATCCTGACGGATTGAAATTTGAACTGACTACTTCAAAAAACCCTGACAATCGCTTACCCTGGGAAACCAAAGAGATTTCTGCAGAGCATGCTCTTAAAGGCTTTCACAATGTCACTATTACTACTAATAAACTACAGCCAACAGCGGATGTATTAACCAATATTTTTGGTTATAAATTACTGGAAACACATGTTAACCGCTACCGTTTTGTGACCGATGCAGTAGATACCGCCAATATAGTGGATGTAGTGGAAGTACCCGGAGAAACTATCGGGCATGTGGCCGCCGGATCGGTTCACCATGTAGCGTTCAGAGTGAAAGACGATAAGGTATTAATGACCTTCAGAGACAAGGTACAAGCAGCCGGATTACAGATCACTGAAAAGATAGACCGCAATTATTTCTACTCCCTGTATTTCCGTGAACCGGGCGGAGTATTGTTCGAAATAGCAACCGATAACCCTGGATTTGCGATTGATGAATCGGTAGAAGACTTAGGTTCGGGCTTGAAATTACCGGCTCAATATGAAAGTCACAGAGAAGATATAAGCAAACGTTTAGCAGTATTAGATTAACAACATGTACAGCCATAGCAAACAAATCAGAGAGAGCGGACTTCCGCTTAGCGAAGCCAAAAAAGCGATTATTATGCTCCATGGCAGAGGTACCAGTGCGGAAAGTATTATCAGCCTCGCTGCCGAGCTTAACTTAAAAGACGCAGCCATTCTGGCGCCGCAGGCTAC
>CBIHLM010000040.1:0-40545 GCA_966210515.1 uncultured Pedobacter sp. | reverse complement strand
GAAACAACCGTGCGCTTGTGTTGATGAAGTCGTATGACCTCATCCACTGGACACATTCCGATTTTCGAGTTGATAAAGCTTTTCCTGAGTTAGGAGATATCGATTGCTCCTGGGCGCCCGAAACCATTTATGATCCGAAGATGAAAAAAATGATGGTGTATTTTACCATTCGTTATAATAATAAGGACGCTCACATATACTATTCCTATACCAACGATGATTTCACCCGGCTGGAAACAAAACCTGAACGCATAAGTGCTATTTCCGGCATTGATGCTGATATAACAAACGTTGGTGACAAGTATCAGATGTTTTATGTTGGGGATGCGAAAATATGGCACGCTGTTTCAGATAAGATCAATCAGGATTTTAAAGCAGAAAACAGGAGAATTGATCCGGAAAAAGTTTCCACCGAAGCACCGAACTTGTTCAAAAGAATTGGTTCGGATACATACGTATTAATGTATGATGTATATGGTGGACGCCCGAGTAATATGGGTTTTAGTGAGACAAGCGACTTCGTAAACTATAAAGACCTGGGGCATTTTAATGAAGGGGCGATGAAAACGACCAATTTTACAAGTCCTAAACATGGCGCTGTAACTTATCTGACTAAAAACGAATTAAAAGCAATTGCTGATTATTGGAAGATTACCATAAAAACAGACTAGAAGGAGACAAACAAGTGTAATTTATTTTCTTTGGAATCTGGTCCTGAATAGTGGTTTAACGTGGTTATTGATTTAAAATTTAAATACATTTTAATAATTCCGTATCAGGCCAAGGTCGTAAGGAATGTTCCCATAGTCGCCATAATTCCCGTTAACAACACCCTGAATCAGCATTTCACAGCGGTTGATATCGTTGATCTCCATTCGTTCATCTGTTCCCGAACGTAAAATCTCAACATGCGACACCTGATCTGTCCATCGCGCCGACAGGAAGCTCAGGTTATCTCTTGATGCCCATTTTTCAGCGACCTTTGTCCATGTCCCGCCGAGGGTTGCTGAAGTCCAAAGCTCCTGGTGCCGGGCTATATCTTCTACCACCATATAAAATTTTCCGTCTGCTTTGTTTTTGTAAACATGAGGCGCCTCAAATGTGCTGGTAGCCACCACCGTTGGTGCCTCCCAGTTGTGAGGGAAGTCTGTTACCGTAGTTCTGCGGCGTTTTATAGTTCGGGAGCCATCCTGTGCCGAGTAAAAGCAATACACATAGCTGCCATCTGAGATGCACCAGAAATCTATTCCGTCAGAAAATCCCATGCCGCTGCCTGGCGCCCATGAAGCTGGGTTCGCCACATCGGTAGAAGTCGAAAAAGTTGCGCCCTGGCCGCTTTGATAAACTAAGAACCATTTTCCCTTAGCAGGAAATTGAAATACTTGTGGAGCACAGAAATACGAGCCGCCATTGAGCGCGCTCATAAAAGTCCGGGCGGCAGTGTTGAGTTCTGAAATCTGGGATGCAGAGGTATAAGCCATTCTCCAGGTTCCACCAGGGCCCGTTTCTCGTGCAGTATAAAATAAATGATGTTTTCCGCCCGAATAAACAATGGTGGGGTCTTTTACGGCCAGATCGTCGAATGAACCGTCGGGTCCATCCAAAAAACAGGGCGCCTCTGATTTCCATGAGGGGTTAGCATTGATGATCACTTGAACTGCCGGTGCAGGGACATCGGCCGGAGTTTTCTTTTTTGAGCAACCAGAAAGTAATACAGGTAAGGTAAAAAAGCAGGCTACGTTGAGGATGAATATAATTTTAGTTTTCATGTTTATAATTAAAATGATGCGGACACCTCAGGGCCTGAACCTATGTCGAAACAGTGTGGTGTCTATCCGACAAAATACCCCGTTTCAATAGTTAAATATGCTTCGTTTGTGTTAAAGCTGGAAACGAATGTTAAAGCCGGCAGTTCGAAAAATCTTACCCGGCCCCGAATCGCTTGCCTGTACTTTTATTTGGGTCAGGTTGTCGCGACCAAATCTTTAAGCGGCTTCGGGGATATTTTGCCGGGCATGAGGTAACGTTTTTAATACAGTAAAAAATAAAAATGCCTGAATCTGCCTCCAGGCTCTTGTTTTATAAATTTTTTTACTTATGTAGCATTAAATTAGACATTTGTTGCTGTTGCCAATAGCTTTTATGTGTAATTTCGTTTCCATAACCAATTTCAAATCATTTATCTCCCTGACTTAAACCTGGAATTTCTGTACAAGAAAGAGATATGATTTTGAAAAAAATATGTGAGTTTTTTTTCGTATTATATTCAGTTTTCCGGAACAGGCACAAATAACTACCTGGCCATTTATTATGCTAAATAGCTTGATATTGAAACGATTTTTTTGCATTTGCTTAATTTTTATAGGGATAGTGCAATCTTCCTATGCTCAGCGGCACAAGATAAATTTCACTTCTCTTACGTCTAAAGATGGCTTGTCGTCGAGCACCGTCACAGCGATTTTAAAAGATCGACATGGTTTAATGTGGTTCGCCACCGAAGACGGTCTAAATAAATACGACGGTACGAGCTTTACTGTATACCGCCACAGCGACATGGACACCAGTAGCCTGCCGACAAATTACGTCGTGTCGCTTCATGAAGATAGAGCCGGTACACTCTGGATTGGAACTAACGGAGGCTCTTTAATTATTTATAATAGAAAGAAAGATTCCTTCGAACGATTAACATCGTTCGCCGGTTTTGATGCCCAAAGTAATGTTATCCGGGCGATCTGCAGCGATTACCTGGACAGAATTTGGGTGTCGAGTTTTTCAGGCCTGAGCGTGATCGATCCCAAAACAAAAAAGGTATCGCACTTTACCGTTGACCCTTCCCGTAGTGACAGATTGTCGACTTCCAACGTGAATGCCATTTTTGAGGATAGCAGACGCCGGATTTGGGTGGGAACCGATAGGGGCGTATTTTTGTATAATAGGAAAAAAAACTCTTTCTCCCATCTTAGCCACTCTCCAGTATCGGCGTCAAGTCTGGTAGGTAACTCGATAAGATGTATAGCGGAGGATGCCGCAGGTACCATCTGGATAGGTACGGAGCAGGGTTTGAGTATGCTGCTGCCTGATGGCAAGAATTTCAGAAACTTCCGGCACCGGGCTGGCGACAACAGATCCCTGGCAAATAACGATGTGTATTCTATCGCCGCTGATTCGGAAGGCAAACTTTGGCTCGGCACGGAAGAGGGTTTGAATATTCTCGACACAAAATCGTATGAAATCAATACATATAAACCCGACAGCCGGGATATTCATAGTTTAATCGCAAAATCAGTCCGATGCGTTTATATTGACAAACAGGGTATTTATTGGCTTGGAACGTTTAAAGGTGGTATCAACAAGTACGATAAAAATCTGAGTCTTTTTAGCCTGAAGCAAAGTAATCCCTTTGATACAAGGGGGTTAACCGGATCAAATGTAACCTCTTTCGCCGAATCGGCCGATGGCGACGTTTTTGTAGGAACAGATGGAGGGGGGCTCAATTTGTTTCAGAGACGTACTGAGCTTTTTAGTCATTATAACCTGCAACCACGGGGAAAGGAAGCGCAGTCTAACCGACTGAGTATTCTTGCGCTAGAGATGAGCCGGAATAATCGCTTATGGATAGGCACGTATTCGGACGGATTGTTTGAATTTGATCCCCGAACGGGTAATTACAGGCAGTTTGTTCAAGGCAGTACACCCGGTACAATAACTAATAATAATGTATTTTGTCTTAAAGAAGATTCGAAGGGAAATATCTGGATTGGAACAAACGGGGGAGGTGTAAATGTCTATCATCCCGAGTCGCAAAGGTTTAGTAATTACCACAGGGACTCTCCGTTCGCCGAGGCTGTGCGCCTGCCCGGAAACCCATATATACGAAGTATCGAAGAGGATAAGGCGGGCAATATCTGGATAGGCTCGCATGGTTCAGGCATAGTCCTTTTCAACCCTAAGACAAGGTCGACGAAACTTTACGACCGCAACACCAGCAATCTTCCAAGTAATGTTGTACTGGCTATTTTTGCCGATGACAGCAAAAATATTTGGGCCGGTACCCTGGGAGGAGGCTTGAGTTTATTCGACAGTAAGAAGCAGCAGTTTGTATCTTTTTCTGAAAAGGATGGACTGGCTAATGGTGTTGTTTATAAAATTCTGCAAGACAAGAGAGGACTTTTATGGTTGAGCACGAATGCAGGGATAAGCAGCTTCAATCCGAAAACAAAGAAGTTCAGGAATTATAACCGGTACAACGGCGTTCAAAATAGTAATTTTAACCATGGGGCGGGCCTGAGATTATCTAGCGGTGAAATGTACTTTGGTGGGTTGGAAGGTTTTAACTATTTCTATCCGCAGGATATCAGAATCAACTCTGATATTCCGACTGTCCTGATTACGGATTTGAAAGTTGATAACAATAGCATTGTTCCGGCCGAGGATTCACCGCTTGAAGAACATATATCCATAACCAGAGATATCTTTCTTGATTATAAACAAAACTTTACCCTCGATTTTGTTGCACTTAGCTATACTATTCCGCAGCAGTACAGGTATTCGTATAAACTCGAGGGTTTTGATAAATCATGGAATCATGTCGGAGCTGCTACAACCGCATCGTATACAAATATCGACCCGGGGGAGTATGTGTTTAAAGTGAGGGTTAGTAATGCTGATGGTACCACTTACGGAAAAATTACAACTGTAAAGATTCATGTCGAGCCACCTTTTTGGTTAACCATATACGCCTATATTTTTTACGGCTTAGTCTTCTTAGGCATATTGTTTTACATCCGATACAGGGGTATTCAAAAGCTGAAGCGCGAATTCCGGATTAAACAGGAAAAAATGGAGGCGAAACAGCTTATTGATCAGGAGCGGAAGGAGGCGGAACGCCTTCACGAACTTGACATGCTCAAAATAAAGTTCTTAACCAATTTAAGCCATGAGTTTCGAACTCCGATTTCATTAATTATGGGCCCTGTTGACACACTTCTGTCAGATAAAGTGATGGAAGCTGGCAAGAGCCAGTTGTATATGATTAAGAGAAATGCGCGAAGGCTTCTGAATCTTGTTAATCAATTGCTCGATTTCAGGAAAATGGAGGAACACGAATTAAGATTAAATGCATCGCAAGGCGAGCTCGTTTCCTTCGTTGGCGAGATCTCGGATTCGTTTAAAGATCTGAGTGAGCGAAAAAATATCAGTCTTCTGTTCGAGAGCGCTATAGAAAACTATTATACTACGTTCGATCACGATAAAATAGAACGCATTTTGTTCAATGTGCTGTCTAATGCATTTAAATTCACTCCCGGAGGAGGTAGTATAAAAGTGGAGCTTGAAAAAGTTCAGGAGAGCGGACCGGATAGCCTATCGTCTATAATTATTAAGATTACGGATACCGGAATTGGAATTCCGGCTGACAAGCTGCAGAAGATTTTTGACCGCTTTTTCCAAAGCGATACAGCAGCGTCTATTTTGAACCAGGGTAGCGGTATCGGACTTTCCATTACCCGCGAATTTGTGAAGATGCACGGTGGAACAATCCGGGTAGAAAGTGAGCCCGAAAAAGGGAGCAGTTTTATCATTCATCTTCCTTTTTCTCCTCTTGAGTTTATCGAAACAACCAGCACGGAATTGGCCTCTGACCAGTACCTTGAGCAAGAACCGGAAGGAGTAGTCGCAGCCACAGATATTCAGGAAGGATCGGCCGGAGGAGAAGTCGCTTCAATTTTACTGGTAGAAGATAATGATGATTTTAGATTCTATTTGAAGGATAATCTGAAGAACTTTTACAGGGTTTACGAAGCATCAAATGGCAAGGAGGGTTGGCAAAAGGCTTTATCAAATCATCCCCAAATTATCGTAAGCGATATCAATATGCCTTTAATGGACGGAATAGAGTTTTGCAGGAAAGTGAAATCAGACAAGCGCACCAGCCATATTCCGATTATTTTGCTAACTGCCCTGACAGGCGAGGAGGAGCAAATTAAGGGGCTTGAAACAGGCGCAAATGATTACATGACCAAACCATTTAACTTCGAGATTTTGAACGCGAAGATTAAGAATCTGCTTGTTCTTAATTCAACTTTAAAGAATACATATACCAAACAGATAAAAGTTCAGTCATCCGAACCAATCATAGAATCGCATAGCGACAAATTGTTGAATAAGGTGGTGTTGTACATCGAGGAAAATATCAACAATCCCAAACTCTCGGTTGAGGACCTTAGCCGGCACGTTGGAATGAGCCGCGGATCACTGTATCATAAAATACTTGAGTTAACAGGCCTTTCACCAGTTGAATACATACGCTCGGTTAAGCTGGATAAGGCCGCTGTTTTGCTCGAAAAAAGTGATTTGAACGTTGCTCAAATAGCTTATATGGTCGGATTTGCAACGCCAAACTATTTTGCAAAATCCTTTAAGGCTAAATTCAATATGCAGCCATCTGAGTTTATCGCTCAAAAAAGAAAAGCGGCTGAAAGTCGTCCAAGGGAAGTGAAGGTCTAAGTTTGAACCTGGAATCTAATTTACGCCGAGATGTCCGGACCAATCTGGTCATTTTGTTTAAATAAGTTTGCCTTATTTGTCAAGCAAGATATTTAATTTAACTCGGCCGAAGTAGTTTGAATTTCTGTCTTTTTTTCTGTAATTGCGATGGGTTTGAACATTCTTCTCCTCAATTTTAACAATTGGGTAAAGCTTTTTGTGATTTTCAGAGCAATTTTGTCAAAACCAGTGAAGGTCAATCTAAAGATTTTGCTCCAAATCAAGAAGGCTTTACGTCCTTCGGAAGTAAAAGTAATATGATTGACCTGTTGTTATCACAGGGAAATTTTTGATGAACATATGAACATGATAAAACGCGAACTTGGAACGATTCTCCTGACGTACTTATTAGCTTTCACGTCTGTTTCCAATGCCCAGAAAAGAGGACTACTCTGGTACGATAAGCCCGCCGCCAACTGGAATGAAGCCCTGCCAATTGGCAATGGATATATTGGAGCGATGATTTTTGGCAAGCCAGATCAGGAACGACTGCAGTTGAACGAGGCAACAATCTGGGGTGGGGGGCCAAATAATAATATTGATAGCGCCGCCATGCCACACATCAGGGAGGTAAGAGCTTTGCTTGATCAAATAAAATATGCAGAGGCTCAAAGCCTGGCGAATAAAAGCCTGGGGCCGAAAGGAAACAGCGGAATGCCTTATCAGCTTGCAGGCAACCTTTTCATAAATTTTCCGGGGCATGAAACTGCGGCCGGCTATCGACGGGAATTAGACATAGAAAGAGCCGTGTCCACGGTTAGTTATACGTTCGATGGTGTAGATTATAAAAGGGAGTATTTTACATCTCTTCTGAAGAATGTGCTGGTAGTCAGGCTTACAGCGAACAAACCCGCAAAACTTAGTTTTAAGGTGAATCTTCAAAGCCCGCTGAAGCAATCCGTTTACTGGAAAAAGGGTGATTTAATGCTTGCCGGCAAGGGCAGCGACCATGAAAATCAAAAAGGTAAAATACGGTTTAATGTAGCAACGAGACTTAAAACTATAGGAGGTACAGTGGGGCGGGATAGTACTGCTCTTGTTGTGAACAATGCCGACACTGCCGAGATTTACCTGTCGATTGCAACCAACTTTATTAATTATCAAAATATCAGCGCCGAGCCTGAAGTGAAGGCAACAGCTTTGCTTGATGCGGCTTACAAAAGCAATTTCGGGCGATTGTTGAATGAACATGTCCTGGCATATCAGAAGTATTTTAATCGGGTAAAGTTAGACTTGGGAACCAGCGCGGCAGCTGGAGAGCCCACAGACTTACGCATCCGGAATTTTGCCAAGGGTAAGGATCCTCAGCTGGCTGAGCTATACTTTCAGTTCGGGCGATATCTGCTCATTTCCTGCTCTCAGCCCGGATCACAGGCAGCTAACCTGCAGGGTATTTGGAATGGAGAGCTGAAAGGTCCCTGGGACAGTAAGTATACCGTTAATATCAATACTGAGATGAATTATTGGCCCGCCGAGGTTACTCAGCTTTCTGAACTTCATGAACCTCTTTTCAGTCTAATAAGAGATGTCGCGCAAACGGGGAAGCCAACTGCTAAAGTGATGTACGGAGCAAGGGGCTGGGTTTTACATCACAATACAGATATCTGGCGAATTACAGGCGTGGTAGATGGCGCATTCTGGGGTCTATGGCCCACATCTAACGCCTGGCTGTCTCAGCACCTTTGGGAGCACTACCTTTATACCGGCGACAAAGCCTTCCTAAAAAAGTATTACCCGATAATGAAGGGAGCGGCTCAATATTTTGTAGATGCCTTACAAGCTGAGAAGGAGCATAACTGGCTGATTGTTTCTCCCTCTGTTTCGCCGGAGCATGATTACAAGGATGGTGCCTCTGTCGCTGCCGGAACCACAATGGATAATCAGCTTGTTTTTGGCTTGTTTTCTGCGGTGATGAGAGCCTCCCAAGAGCTTAAAACCGACAAAGCATTCAGGGATAGTATCAGTCGTTATAGAGACAGGCTGCCGCCAATGCAAATTGGCCGGCATGGACAGTTGCAGGAATGGCTGGAAGACTTTGACAATCCGAAAAATAACCACCGACATGTATCTCATCTTTATGGCTTGTTCCCCGCAGACCAGATTTCTCCGTACCGCCAGCCTAAGCTCTTTGCTGCGGCAAAGAACTCACTAGTTTATCGCGGAGACGTTTCGACAGGCTGGTCCATGGCCTGGAAGATAAATCTTTGGGCGCGTTTGTTAGACGGAAATCATGCTTACAAGCTAATAACAGACCAAATTGCACCTGTCACCAGCGCCAACCAGTCGGGTGGCTCGTATCCAAACCTGTTCGATGCTCATCCTCCTTTTCAAATAGACGGGAATTTTGGTTGCACTTCTGGAATTGCCGAAATGCTGCTGCAAAGCCATGACGGAGCTGTCCATCTGCTTCCAGCCTTGCCCGATGTATGGAAAAAAGGCAGTGTTTCGGGTCTGGTAGCACGGGGCGGCTTTAAAATTGACATGGAATGGGATGAAAAGAAAATAACCAGGCTGGTTGTTCACTCCGCTCTGGGCGGGAATTGCAGGATAAGGTTAAACCATAAATTCCGCGGTAAGTTGTTACGAGAGGCTGAGGGAGAAAATTCTAACCCGTTTTATTCCATAACAGAAGTTCAGACGCCGATCGTGAAACAGAATAACGCGGATCTGACGGTTTCTCTGCCCGAGAACTTTTTGTATGATCTACGTACAAAAAAGGGGAAAACATACGTGATTGTCGAATAAGAATCAGCTAATAATGATGCTAGGTTGCTGTGGGCTATTTTCTTGTCATGCGAGGTGATTAGAATATTTACGCTTTTGAACATTTGGACCCGAGGTTTTCACATTTATAACAGCGTGCGTAGCTGATTCGACATACTTTTACAATAATGTAGCCAGAAGTGCTAACCGTTTCAACCTGCCGTCGCTTCTATTTATGCTTGCGGCTGATGGAGTGAAAAGTCTGGCTGTTTGTTCTGAACCAAAGCAGGTATAAATATGCCGGATTTGAAATCGTTGAAATGACAAACGAGCTTAGATGATGAATCTTTGCTAAATTTTTAAAAGGAAAAAATATACAATTATACACCCGGTCATAAAGAAAAAGAAGGAAGTTTCTAATGAGTAAAATTAAAATTGCACAAGTTGTTCTTAGTCTTATAATAGTCCAGTTTTTGAGTATTAGTGCGACTAAGGCCCAAACCCAGACATATCCGTTTACAAATTATAACCTGAACTTTGAACAACGGGTGGATGATTTGGTGAGCAGATTGACGCTGGAGGAAAAGGTTTCGCAGATGCTGAATTCATCACCGGCGATTTCTCGTCTGAATATTCCTGCTTATGATTGGTGGAATGAGACCCTTCATGGTGTCGCCCGTACCCCGTTTAAGGTTACTGTGTATCCGCAGGCTATTGGAATGGCAGCTACCTTCGACCGATCATCATTGTTTAGAATGGCAGAATACAGCGCTCTTGAGGGTCGTGCGATTTATAACAAAGCTGTTGAAACCGGGAGAACTAACGAGCGATATCTTGGACTGACCTACTGGACCCCAAATATCAATATTTTCAGGGATCCCCGGTGGGGACGTGGGCAGGAAACCTACGGAGAAGATCCATTTTTAACCGGGGTGCTCGGAGACGCATTTGTGAAGGGCTTGCAAGGAAATGATCCAAAATATTTATTAGCTGCAGCCTGTGCAAAACATTACGCCGTTCATAGCGGGCCCGAACCTTTGCGACACGTTTTTAATGCCGAAGTAAGTAATTACGATCTTTGGGATACATATCTGCCTGCTTTTCAGAAGCTCGTAGTCGAATCAAAAGTCGCAGGGGTTATGTGTGCCTATAACGCCTTCAGAACCCAACCCTGCTGTGCCAGCGATGTGTTAATGACAGATATTTTGCGTAAGCAATGGAAATTTGATGGATATGTTACCTCGGACTGCTGGGCAATCGACGATTTTTATAAAAACCATAAAACACATCCTGATGCAGCTTCAGCCTCGGCCGACGCAGTATTTCATGGAACAGATATAGATTGCGGAACAGATGCCTATAAAGCTTTAGTGCAGGCGGTAAAGGAGGGGAAGATTACCGAGAAGCAGATTGACGTTTCAGTAAAGCGTTTGTTTATGATACGTTTTCGGTTAGGAATGTTTGATCCTCCTTCGATGGTTAAGTTTGCGCAAACTCCTTTTTCGGTGTTAGAGCGCCCCGCTCATCAGGATCATGCTTTGAAAATGGCCAGACAATCCATCGTTTTGTTAAAGAATGCAAATCGAACCTTACCTTTAAAGAAAACACTTCGGAAAATTGTCGTGTTAGGCCCTAATGCCGATAACTCAATTTCAATTCTTGGCAACTACAACGGTATTCCATCGAAAATCTCCACCCTACTTCAAGGAATAAAAGATAAAGTTGGGGCGAGTACAGAAGTTGTTTATGAAAAGGCCATTAACTTCACCAACGATACCCTGATGGTTTATCAGGATGTTAGCAAGCAATATTCGTTCAATGGGACTCAAGGCTTCAAAGCCGAATATTTTAAAAATAAGGAACTGGAAGGTACTCCTGTTCTTACAAGGACGGAGCAGTCTCTGAACCACTTGTGGCAGGAAGGCGAACAGGTTGCGCCAGGCTTACAGGCAAACAACTTCTCTGCCCGTTACACTACGAATTTCAAGGCGGCCTCAACAGGAAATGTTGTCTTCGAACTGGAAGCTGATGACGGTTATCGCTTTATAATTAACGGAAAAACAGTATTGGATGCCTGGACCCGCAATCGCTGGGGAGCCAGAACCTACCGGCTAAAAGCTCAAAAAGATTCTGTTTACAATGTTGTATTGGAATATTTACAGACCGAAGGAAAAGGAAATGTCAGGCTTAGCGTCGGAGAATACCAGCGCACAAATTTTACTGCGTTGACCGAAAAACATAAAGATGCGGATGCCTTTATTTTTGCGGGCGGTATCTCTCCGCAACTTGAGGGCGAGGAGATGCGTGTTAATTATCCGGGATTTGATGGTGGCGACCGAACATCGATCATGTTGCCTGCGGTTCAAACCGAATTGATGAAGGCTTTGAAACTTACCGGAAAGCCTGTGGTGTTTGTGATGATGACCGGAAGCGCTATTGCAACTCCGTGGGAATCGCAAAATATTCCTGCAATATTAAATGCATGGTACGGAGGTCAATCGGCCGGGAGCGCTGTTGCCGATGTTTTGTTTGGTGATTACAATCCGGGAGGAAGATTGCCAGTTACTTTCTATGGCAGCGATTCTGATCTTGCCTCGTTTACAAATTACGATATGACAAACAGAACGTATCGTTATTTCAAAGGAAAACCTCTATACGGTTTCGGGTATGGGTTAAGCTATACCACTTTCCGTTACGACCAGTTACGTGCACCTGTAGCGGTTCAGAAAGGAAAAAGTTTGGAGGTTTCGGTAAGGGTCACCAATACAGGAAAAATGGCTGGCGAGGAAGTGGTTCAACTATATGTTTTAAACCAGAACAATTCGACAAGTGCTTTAAAAGCTTTGAAGGGGTTTGAGAGAATTAGTTTGAAGCCGGGCGAGAGTAGAATAGTTAAACTCAACCTTACACCGGATGACCTTTCATATGTAACTTCAGCCGGTGTACGCGAGCAGTTTAAAGGTAAGCTGAGTTTAAGCGTCGGTGGATTCCAGCCTGATGAAGCAAATCCTAAAACGGGTAACACTTTAACACATGTGTTTGCCATTAATCACTAAAAGAAGAAATGAAGCATATTTCGATATTCATGTTGGCCGGGGGGGCAGGTCGGTAAATGCGGAATCCCCTTAATGGCGACAAGCCGAGAAGAGCAAATCTCGGGAAAAATGAACCTTTATATTAAACGTATGAAACCATCATGAGCATACTACTCACAAATAGCAATGAATATGCTCATGATGGTTTCATCTAAATAAAAAAAATAAATTATATTCTAATGAAAAATGTAATATTTATTACTGCCTTTTTTTTGGTAGCTAATTTATACGCCAGTGCTCAGTCTCCGGGCAAACAGGCGCCCGAAGGCTTTGATATTGACCGACCGGGTATAAAGCACGGTAAAATAGATACGATTACTTATTCTTCAAAAACTGTGGGATCATCGCGTAGAGCGTTGGTTTACACTCCCCCCGGCTATTCAAAAAATAAGAGATATCCTGTGCTTTACCTTTTGCACGGTATTGGCGGAGATGAAAAGGAGTGGTATAAGCACGGCAAACCACAGGTGATACTCGATAATCTTTACGCAGAGAATAAACTTCAGCCTATGATAGTCATTCTTCCGAATGGCCGGGCAGCGAAAGATGACCGTGCAGTTGGGAATATTTATGGCCCCGACAAAGTTCAGGCATTTGCCGCTTTTGAAAGCGACCTTTTGAACGATTTGATTCCTTTTGTTGAGAAAACATACAAGGTACATACCAATCAGGAAAAACGGGCTATTGCGGGTTTATCTATGGGTGGCGGACAGTCATTGAACTTTGGCTTAGGTAATCTCGATAAATTTGCATGGGTAGGAGGCTTTTCATCGGCGCCGAATACCAGGGAGCCTAAAGCTTTACTACCGAATCCGGAAGAGGCGAAAAAGAAGCTGAAACTTCTGTGGATTTCCTGTGGAGATGCTGACAACCTGATGCGGATTAGCAGTCGCACGCACGAGTATCTTAACAAAAACAATGTTCCTCACATCTTCTATGTTGAACCGGGAGGGCACGATTTTAAAGTTTGGAAGAACGATCTGTATATGTTTTCACAATTGTTATTCAAATAAGAAGGCCGGAGGCGAAAGAAAATAGTCGGGCTTTATCTCAAAAAAGAGTGTCAAAGTCCGAAATGAACTTGAGCTGAGAGTTTCCCGGCTTCCTTGTTATTAATTTAAATAATGCGAGAAATAAAATTAATCTATGGTTTACTAATTGGAGCAATTTGCGCCGGTTATAACGGATACGGACAGGATAAACTGTATGCCAATTCATTTCCCTTAAGGGATGTGGCCCTATTGGACGGGCCGTTTAAGAAAGCCCAGGATCTGAATATTGAAACACTTTTGAAGTATGATACGGATAGATTGCTTGCTCCGTATCGAAAAGAGGCAGGCTTGCCGGCAAAGGCCAAAGGCTATTCTAACTGGGACGGCTTAGACGGGCATATCGGCGGGCATTACCTGAGTGCCCTGGCTATGAATTATGCTGCCGCAGCTAATGCCGAGTGTAAAAAAAGAATGGAATACGTTATTGCTGAGCTTTTAGCATGTCAGCAGGCCAACGATCGCAATAATTCGGCCTGGGGGAAGGGTTATGTAGGCGGCGTTCCCAATAGCGCCAAAATATGGAGCACTTTTCAAACGGGAGATTTCGCGGCGTTACGGGCAGCATGGGTGCCATGGTATAATCTTCATAAGACGTACGCAGGTTTGCGTGATGCATGGGTGTATGCCGGAAATGAGGATGCAAAAGCTATGTTTCTGAAGTTTTGCGACTGGGGCCTGAACATTACCGCATCGCTTAGCGAACAGCAAATGCAGTCGATGCTGGATATCGAACACGGAGGCATGAACGAGATTTTTGCTGATGCCTACCAGATAACCGGGGAGGAGAAATATCTGAAGGCTGCCCGGCGATTTTCGCATCAGATGTTATTAAATCCGATGGCTGCCGGACGGGATAATCTTGACAACAAACACGCCAACACCCAGGTGCCCAAGGCGATCGGCTTTCAGCGGGTAGGAGAGTTGAGTAAAAACGAAGAGTACCTGAAAGCCGGGAAATTTTTCTGGCAGACAGTAACAAAAAAACGGACTCTCGCCTTCGGGGGGAACAGCAGAAGAGAGTTTTTTCCGAGTGTTTCTTCTTCACAGGATTTTATTCACGATGTGGAAGGACCTGAGTCATGCAACTCGTACAACATGTTGAAGCTGACCGCAGATTTGTTCAGAATGCAGCCGCTGGCAGAGTATGCGGACTATTATGAGCGGACGCTATACAATCACATACTTTCAACTCAACATCCCCTGCACGGAGGGTATGTTTATTTCACTCCAGCACGTCCGCGTCATTACAGAGTTTATTCTTCTCCAAATGAAGGAATGTGGTGCTGCGTAGGCAGCGGTATGGAAAACCACGGAAAATATGGCGAGTTTATCTATACACATACCAAAGACTCTCTTTTTGTAAACCTCTTCGTGGCCTCCCAGCTAAATTGGAAGGAAAAGAAAGTAAAGATCAGACAGGAAACCCAATTTCCGTATCAGGAACAAAGTAAACTGACTATAGCCGAAGGAAAGGGCCGTTTTACGCTCATGATTCGTTATCCGTCATGGATAAAAAATGGCGCCTTGAAAATATCAGTTAACGGGAAAACGGTGCAGCATTCTGCCCGGAATTCATCGTATGTGGCTGTAGAAAGATCGTGGAAGAGGGGAGATGTAGTGCAAGTGCTTTTGCCGATGCATACTTCGGTTGAGAAAATGCCTAACGTTCCTAATTATATTGCGGTAATGCACGGCCCCGTTTTGCTCGGTGCAAAAACCGGCACCGAAAGCCTCGACGGCCTGGTTGCAGGTAGCGGAAGGTGGGCTCATATTGCCGGAGGAAGAAAGCTAGCGGTAGATAAGGCGCCGATAATTATTCAGGATAATGTTACAGCAATTGCAGACAATCTAACACCAATACCAGGTAAGCCATTGACATTTAAAGCATCGGGAGTTAAAATTGAGAATCCGGTCGATCTGGTGTTTGAGCCGTTTTATCAAATTCACGATGCCCGTTATATGATGTACTGGATGAGTTTGAGCAATAAAGAATACCGCTCATACCTTGATTCTGTTGCAACGATAGAACAATATAAACTAGCTCTCGAAAAGCGCACCGTTGATTTTGTAGCCCCGGGAGAACAGCAGCCCGAGGCAGATCATGCCATGCAGAAACTGAATTCAAATACCGGTAATAGTTCGGACGAATTTTGGAGAGATGCACGTAACGAAGGCTTTTTCAGCTACAGCATGGCCACAAATCGTAAAACCGGTTTAAGTCTGATTGTACGGTATTGGGGGGCAGAATGGGGCAACCGGAAGTTTGATATTTCTGTGGACGATAAAAAACTTGTAACGGAAGACAATACCGGACGATGGAACCAATCGAAATTTCAGGATATAGAGTATCCGATCCCGGATTCTATGGTGAGAGGGAAAGATTATGTTAGGGTGAAATTTCAGGCACTTCCCGGAAGTACAGCCGGAGCAGTTTACTATGTGCGCCTGGTAAGCGAAGAACTTAAAAAATAACACCTGTAATAATGCAGGATTAAAGAATGAACGGAGCCGCCAAACTATTGGATTAATGGTTCTGATAAAAATAATAGATGATGGAACAAAAAAATAAGTTTGGTAAGTGGCAATTTATTCTTAGCCTTCTGGTATTAGCAGGCCTTTCAACCGTATCGGTAGCCCAAGTTAACAGGGCCGAAAACCCCGTCATTTTTGCTGATGTACCGGATGCGTCCATGATACGCGTTGGGAATACGTATTACATGAGCAGCACCACTATGCACATGAATCCGGGGGTGCCCATCATGAAGTCGACAGACCTGATAAACTGGAAATTGATAGGTTACTGCTATGACACCCTGGCTAATATAGACGAACTTAATCTTGACAATGGAAAGAGTACCTACGGACGCGGCTCATGGGCCAGCACTATCCGTTATAACAAGGGAACCTATTACGTAAGCACCTTCTCTGGAACAACCGGAAAAACCTATGTGTATTCAACAAAAAACATAGAGAAGGGACCCTGGAAATTATCCTCCTTCAGACCTAGTTATCACGACCATTCCTTGTTCTTTGATGATGATGACAGGGTGTACATGATTTATGGAGCCGGAAAGCTTAAATTAATTGAACTTAATCCGGACGCCTCGGGTGTCAAACCGGGAACCCAGGAACAAGTACTTATCGAAAATGCAAGTGCCCCGTCAGGAAATAACGTTGGGCTTCCTGCCGAGGGATCGCAATTGTTTAAGGTAAAAGGAAAATATTACCTCTTTAACATCACCTGGCCCAGAGGTGGTATGAGAACTGTTGTTGTCCATAGAGCGGACAAGATTACAGGCCCCTATGAAGGCAGGGTGGCCTTACAGGACATGGGAGTTGCTCAAGGCGGACTTATCGATATGCCTGACGGTACCTGGTATTCATATCTGTTCAGAGATTATGGATCGGTTGGACGGATTCCATACCTGGTTCCTGTGAAATGGGTAGCGGGCTGGCCTGTTCTCGGACAGGAAGGAAAGGTGCCTCAGACGCTGGATTTACCGGCATCAAAAGGTTTAATTCCAGGTATTGTGGCCTCCGATGAGTTTACCCGTAAAAAGGGAGAGCCAGCTTTGCCGCTCGTGTGGCAATGGAATCATAATCCTGCGAATGGGCTTTGGTCTGTGAATGAACGCCCCGGTTACCTCCGCCTTAAAGCGGGACGAACAGATTCGTCCTTTTTATCAGCAAGAAATACCTTAACCCAAAGAACGTTCGGCCCGGAAAGCACAGGAGCTACCGTACTGGATGTTTCCAAAATGAAAGATGGCGATATCGCAGGGCTGGCACTTCTACAGAAGCGATATGGTATTGTGGGTGTCAAATCTGAAGCGGGGGCCAAATCCATAGTAATGATCAGTGCTCAAAGCGAAAAACCTGTTGAGATAGCAAGTATTCCACTAAAGCAGCAGAAAGTATACCTGAAGGCGGAGTGTGATTTCAGAGATCGGAAAGATATAGCGAAGTTCTCGTACAGCCTGGACGGGAACACCTGGACTTCAATTGGCGAACCTTTGAAAATGGCGTACACCCTGCCACACTTTATGGGATACCGTTTTGGCCTGTTTAATTATGCCACCCAAAATATCGGTGGCTACGTTGATTTCGATTGGTTTAGAGTGAAGTAAATACGGTTGTTAAGACCAGTAATATTTAAAATATTTTTCAATCATACATATATGATAATAAAGGCAAAGTTTTTCTATACCCTTTCTTTGATAACGGTTTGTGTTGCCGGTGAGCTTTTCGCCCAAAATCCACTGATCACGAACCAGTATACTGCAGATCCTTCGGCCAGGGTTTTTGGCGACAGGGTGTATGTATATCCTTCTCATGATATTCCGCCCGCACCCGGGAAAGGACGCGCGAACTGGTTTGTAATGGAAGATTATCATGTATTTTCTTCCGCTAACTTAACCGATTGGACCGACCATGGAATGATTGTTACCCAAAACGAAGTTCCCTGGGTGAAACCGGATAGCTATAGCATGTGGGCACCGGACTGTATTTACAGGAACGGCAAGTATTATTTTTATTTTCCAAGTACGTCGAAAGATACGACTAAAGTAAGGGGCTTTACCATCGGTGTAGCGGTAGCCGACAAGCCGACAGGGCCCTTCGTGCCTCAGCCCGAACCTATAAAAAATGTGAAAGGCATCGATCCAAACGTGTTTATCGACAAAGACGGACAGGCATATTTATATTGGTCGCAGGGAAATATTTATGGAGCTAAGTTGAAAGAAGATATGCTTGAGTTGGCCTCTGAACCCGTTACACTTGGAGAACTGCCGAGCAAAGGACTGAAAGAAGGTCCATACGTGTTTGAGCGTAACGGGATTTATTACATGACCTATCCTCATGTAGAGAATAAAATTGAGAGGCTGGAATATGCTATCGGAAATAATCCACTGGGACCTTTTAAGTTTGCCGGTGTAATTATGGACGAATCCCCAACCGGTTGCTGGACAAATCACCATTCCATCATCAATTTTAAAAAGCAGTGGTATCTGTTTTATCACCATAATGATCTTTCTCCGAACTTTGATAAAAACCGCTCCATACGAATGGACAGTTTATCTTTCAATAAAGATGGGACTATCAGAAAGGTGATTCCCACACTGAGGGGAGTAGGGCTTACAAATGCAAACGCAAAAGTACAGATAGACCGCTACAGCGGGATAAGTAAGGAGGGAGTATCTGTAGGTTTTATCGACACAGCAGATCGCTTCAAAGGGTGGAAGGCTAAGTTTAGTTCTCCGGATGCCTGGTTGCAATACAATAATGTTGATTTTGGAAGCAAAAAGTTGAAGTCAGTGGAAGTAATGGCCGCTTCGGATGCCGGAGGTACTTTACAAATTCGTTCAAATTCTCCATCCGGACCAATTCTGGCGGAGGTTAATGTACCGGTATTAAACACATGGAGGCCGATTACAGCCAAACTTTCCCGGGTCCCTTCAGGAACTCAGCATTTGTTTATTACTCAGAAGGGCGGGGGCGATGCCGAGGTAGACTGGCTCAGGTTTAAGTAGATTGGCGGAGAACTTGGCAAGTGTGTTAATTGTTAGTTACTTAGGTAGCAGTGTTAAACTATCTATTTGGTTCAAGCATGAATTCGACGGTGTTCGAGGTAGGTTTTGAGGATCCTATGTTGCGAACGGTAAATGTCCGAATCTGCTCCCTTCTTGGCCCGAATCAGGTTCGAAGAATTGCCAGTGTAATTCTTAAGTTTGAGGCATCTGAAAAACGAAACGTATACAATTTATAATTTATGAAAACAGCTATTCTATGTATTTTGTCCTTAGTTCTCGCAAGCGCTGGAGCAACATCTGCCCAGACCACAATTATAAAACTGAACACCATCAAAGATGCGGATTCGGTCGCCTCTATTCAATACGCTTATCCACATTTTAGAGACGGTCGCGTTGTATTTATTAACCAAGGCATCACACCGGCAAAACTTAATTATAGCAGGGTAAATGGTGAGATTCTTTTCAAAAATGGCAATAACATATTGGCCTTAAACCAGCTTGAAACAATTAAGTTGGTTACAATAGAGAAGGATACCTTTTTTGTTTCGCCGGCCGGCGGTTTTGTTAAGCAAATAGGTAGGTACCCAGCTGTGGCTCTAGTTAAAACCTCTAGATTGAAATTGGCAGGTCGGGAAGTTAAAGCGGCTTATGGGGGGTATTCAAAAGTTTCGGTAAGCAGACCTCTCGTTACGGTCTCCGGTTCTGAGCAAATCGGTGAGAGATTGGCAGTAGACGAAAATCTGTTATATGCCTTGACGACCACTTATTACCTTCTTACCTCTGCAAATAAACTTATTGAAGCTAGTGAAAAGGCTTTTTTATTAGGCTATGCAGATAATAAAAAAGAGATAAAAACTTTTATCGACAGTGCTAAAATCAATTTTAATAAGGAGAATGATTTAACTCGCCTATTGCATTTTGCGCAATCATTTCATTAGGGCAATGTACAGTATTATTTAAGTGTTAGAAGCCTGGTTGCTACTGTATGCACTCGCAATGGCACAGATTCGACAGGTTGTTTGAACACTAAAGTCTGAAAAATAGCACAGAGCAGTCGGATACCCCGAGATTTGCCGATATGGGTGGTTTTTTAAACAAATGTGACAGCATTTTATAAAATTCGTGCTAACCTTCCAAAGGACATCCACCTAATTTAGTGACCATAATTTATAAACCCGATGCCCATTATTCATTCATAGAATCTGCTCGCGATCTCCACGACGTGTGCTTTTCGGTCTGTAATAACTCGGCGTTGGGTGTCCTAATCAATCAGAATATGAATTTTTCAAGATGTAGCCTGTTGCTAGCGTTCGCATTATTATCCAGCACCCTTGCTTTTTCGCAGGACACTAAATTTTACATTTTTCTTGCCCTTGGCCAGTCCAATATGGAAGGTAGTGCGAAGTTCGAGCCGCAGGATACAACCGTTAATAACCGGTTTAAAGTCTTAGAAGCAGTTAATTGTGATAACCTGGGCAGAAAGAAGGGCGAGTGGTATACGGCCGTTCCTCCGCTGGCGCGATGCAAAACAGGTCTGGGCCCGACTGACTACTTCGGTCGCACGCTGCTGGAAAAGTTGCCCGCCGACGTTAAAGTTGGGGTAATCAATGTAGCTGTAGGAGGATGTAAAATAGAGCTTTTTGATAAATATAATTATCAATCATACACAGCAACTGCTCCATCATGGATGCTCGGGATGCTTAAAGAGTATGACGGAAATCCATACGGAAGACTGGTTGAGATGGCTAAAATTGCCCAAAAAACTGGTGTGATTAAGGGAATACTTTTACATCAGGGCGAATCCAATACCAATGATACCACCTGGCCTCAAAAGGTTAAAGGAGTCTACGATAATTTACTTGCAGATTTGAACCTTAAATCAACAGCCGTTCCTTTGTTGGCTGGCGAAGTGGTGCACGCCGATCAGGGGGGCGTATGCGCAAGCATGAATAAAATTATCGGCGAGTTGCCGCAAACCATCCCTACGGCAC
The DNA here is from genome assembly GCA_966210515.1 of uncultured Pedobacter sp. Lineage (GTDB taxonomy): Bacteria > Bacteroidota > Bacteroidia > Sphingobacteriales > Sphingobacteriaceae > Paradesertivirga. The sequence continues at coordinate 19,633 of CBIHLM010000040.1, read as the reverse complement.
ATGTAATTTCGTCTGCCGGATGCGCCGATGGTCCCGATAATCTCCACTTTAGTGCCGAAGGTTACCGCGAACTGGGAAGACGTTACGGAGCTAAGATGCTTTCTCTTCTGGGTTACACCGAGTCAAAATAATACGCATTAAGAAAAGCTATGAATCATACATTCGCCAAAAGTATTCTTTTGGCTTTTATATTTATCACTTCAGTAGTACAGGCACAGAATCCTATCATTCAAACCAAATTTACGGCAGATCCGGCTCCGATGGTCTATAAGGATACCGTATTTCTTTATACCACTCGTGATGAAGACAAGGCAGGCCCCGGAATGGGGAAGTTCCTCATGAAAGACTGGCTACTGTACACTTCTGTAGATATGGTAAACTGGACTGACCATGGCGTTGTGGCTTCATTGAAGGATTTTAAATGGGGAAGGCAGGATAACGGCGCATGGGCACCCCAGTGCGTTGAGCAGGACGGGAAATTTTATCTCTACTGCCCGGTACAGGGAAGTGGTATCGGTGTGCTGATTGCCGACAGCCCCTATGGACCATTTAAGGATCCACTGGGTAAAAGGCTTATTGATACCGATCATATCTGGAATGATATTGACCCTACCGTGATAAAAGATGATAAGGGTGACGTATACCTGTACTGGGGTAATCCAAACCTTTGGTACGTAAAACTAAATAAAGACATGATATCCTATTCTGGCGAGGTAATGAAAGTGCCGGGAGTAGGAAAGGAGAAAAACCAGAACACTCCGGACGCATTTCACTACCAGGAAGGTCCCTGGGGATACAAGCGGAATGATAATTATTATATGGCTTATGCTTCCACCTGCTGCCCCGAGGGCATAGGATATGCTATGGCTAAAAGCCCCGTAGGCCCCTGGGAATATAAAGGTTACATCATGAAACCTAATAAAAAATCCTCAGGCAACCATCCCGGCATTATTGATTATAAAGGGAAGACATATGTTTTCGGATTCAATTTTCGCTTAAACTTTATGATCACAGAGGCTCATCATGAAAGACGGTCTGTCTGTGTAGCGGAAATGAAATTTAACCCCGACGGTACAATTCAGGAACTGCCATGGTGGAACGAGGAGGGCCTTAACGAGCCCGGAGATATTAATCCCTATGTTGTTAATCAGGCCGAAACTATGGCCTGGGGCTTTGGCCTGAAAACCGAGAAGGACAGTGTAGGAGGTGGGGGTATGTATGTTACAGCGATAGACAATAACGACCATATAAAAGTACGAGGCGTGAAGTTTACAAAAAGTACAAAGAAGTTTAAGGCTAATGTAGCGTCGGTTTCGGGCGGAACAATTGAAATTCATGCGGATAGCCCCGAGGGAAAGCTACTGGGTACGTGTGCCGTAAATAATACCGGTGGATTACAGAAATGGAAAACGCTTACGACAAACATTAACAAAACGAAGGGTATTCACGATCTTTACTTTGTTTTCAAAGGTAAGGATGCCAATTTGTTCAATTTTAATTCCTGGCAATTTAAATAGATGGTCTCTGGATATGGTTTTCGTTTTTTTTTGATGTTCCTGATATCGGGAAGTGCTACTATCAAGCCGATTACACTAACAGCGGAAGGGTTAAGTGTTAAAAACCAAACTCGTTAACCTGAACACAATACATGAAAGCAGTTGCATATACATTAACTTTAATCTGGTCTCAATATTTTGTTGCACCTGGACTTTCAATAGGTGTAATTCGTTAAAGTCAGTTCAAAAGAAGAATATGAAAAACTAATGCTTCATCAACTTACAATATAAAATGAGTACACTCAAATTGTCGTTTTGCCTTGCTCTCACGCTTGTCGTAATGCTGACAGCATTTAACCCTACATCCGCCCAAACATCTAAGATCGTATGGCTGGACGAGCTCGACCTTAGCACTGCGACTCAGGGCTACGGAACACCAAAAAAAAATACTTCAATTGACGGCAATACGATGAGAATTGCCGGGAAAACTTTCGAGCGCGGATTCGGAACTCACGCAGAAAGTTCTCTTATTGTTCTGCTCGACGGGAAAGCGAGTTTATTTACCGCTTTCGTCGGGATTGACGACGAGATGAAGGATCACCAGCCTGCCGTAGAATTTATTGTGAACGGAGACGGCAAAAAGCTATGGTCAAGCGGAGTAATGCGATTGGGTGAGGTTGCCAAACCGTGTACTGTGAAAGTTTCGGGTGTTAAAAAGCTTGAGCTTGTTGTTTCCGATGGTGGAAACGGCAATTATTATGATCATGCTAACTGGGCCGACGCGAAATTCGAGGCGATAGGCGTATCAGGCTTCGCCACTTTCAACCCTGTTCCCAGCGAACCTTATATTCTGACCCCTAAAGCATCTGCTAAACCTAAAATAAATAGTGCGAGTGTATTCGGCGTACGCCCGGGCTCGCCCTTTCAGTTCAGGATACCAGCCACCGGGGATCGGCCAATGACTTTTACTGCATCCGCTTTACCGAAGGGGCTTATTCTTGATTCGAAAACCGGCCTTATTACAGGTAAGCTTTCGAAAGCAGGGACCTTTATTGTAGCACTTAAGGCCAGGAATGCGAAAGGGCTTTCAGAAAAGAAGCTGCGCATTGTATGCGGCGATCAAATCGCTTTAACCCCGCCGATGGGCTGGAATAGCTGGAATTGCTTTGCAGGCGAAGTTTCGGCTGAAAAGGTGAAGCGGGCAGCAGACGCAATGGTAAAGAGCGGATTAATAAATCATGGATGGAGCTATATTAATATTGATGATTTCTGGCAAAACAGCCGAGATTCAAAAGATCCTTCTTTGCAGGGGAAGCTGCGCGATGAAGCCGGAAACATTGTACCTAATAAAAGGTTCGGAGATATGAAGGGCCTGGCGGATTATGTTCACGATCTTGGCTTAAAGATCGGCATTTATTCCAGTCCGGGCCCCTGGACATGCGGCGGCTGTGCCGGTAGCTACGGGTACGAAAAGCAAGACGCAGAGAGCTATGCGAAATGGGGATTTGACTATCTGAAGTATGATTGGTGCAGTTATGGAAATGTTATAAACGGAATGCCTGATAATGATCCCTACAAAGTAAGTTCTTTATCATACCAGGGAGGGAATGAGCTTGCCACAGCCGTCAAGCCCTTTAAAGTAATGGGAGATTATCTGCGTGAGCAGCCACGCGATATTGTGTACAGTTTATGTCAGTATGGAATGTCTGACGTGTGGAAATGGGGCGGATCGGTAGGCGGATCGAGTTGGCGCACGACCAATGATATTACCGATACATGGACCAGCGTAAAAAACATCGCATTGGCTCAGGATCAGTCCGCAGCCTGGGCTAAACCAGGAAATTGGAATGATCCCGATATGCTGGTTGTAGGTACTGTAGGCTGGGGAAATCCGCACCCAAGCAAGCTTAAGCCCGACGAACAATACCTTCACTTCAGCCTCTGGAGCTTGTTTTCAGCACCCTTATTGATTGGTTGTGATATGGAAAAACTTGATGCTTTTACCCTGAATCTTTTGACAAATGATGAGGTGATCGAGATTAATCAAGATCCTCTTGGTAAACAGGCAACCTGTGTTCAGACAATCGGCGACCTGCGCATTTATGTCAAAGAACTCGAAGACGGAAACCGTGCGGTAGGTTTTTGCAATTTCGGACTCGATATTGTCGAACTGAATTATGCCGACTTTAAGAAACTAGGCATTACCGGTAAACAGAAAGTGCGCGACCTCTGGAGACAAAAGGATGTAGCTACTATCAATACTAATAGCGTTCCGCTATCTGTCAAGGTTCCTGTGCATGGTGTGGTATTATATAAATTAACATCGGTAAAATAGTTTTTTTATTGATATTCAGTACGCGAAGTAATTTAAATTGAAAAGAGTTCAATGAGACAGAATAATATAAAAGTAATTCTCGGTTTTTTAGCATTGTTTCTTTGTATTTGCCAGCTATCGTATGCACAGAAGCTTAAGATTCAATCGCCTAATAAAAAAATAACTATCTCACTGAATTCTATTGAAAAGGATACACAGCGACAGTGGTATTTGAAAGCAGACTATAATAATGGAGGGAAAACAACAGAGGCTGTTCCACAAATTAACCTGGGACTAAAAAGAAGCGATCAGGACTTCTCAAAAGGGTTAAAATTTCTGAAGCAAAGTAAGCTAAAGCTTATAACTGATAAATACAGTGCCCTCCATGGAAAAAGCCTCGAACGCACTAACTCTGCGAACGAAATAACGATCTTTTTTGAGAATGCTGCTAAAGCAAAATTGAATCTGATTATTCGCGCCTATAACGACGGCCTGGCCTTTCGTTACGAATTTCCCGGTAAGGGAGGGAGGTATCTGATGGAAGATGAACTGACAGCCTTCACCATACCGAAAGAGGCAGAGCGCTGGATGGAAAAATGGAACCCGGCAAACGAAGGGCTTTACACCGCGATGAGCGATGATAAGATTCAAAAGCAGGAGTGGTGTTACCCAGCACTTTTTCGCGCCAAAGATACCACGTGCTGGTATTTACTGCATGAGGCAAATCTGGATCGTAGCTATTGCGGGACCAAATTAAGTAATACAGCAAATACTGACATATACAAACTTACTTTTCCAAATCAGGCAGATGGCCGAGGCCAGGGAGCCTCAAGGCCAACAATTACACTACCGTGGAAATCTCCATGGAGAGTAATTATTATGGGTAGTTTACAAGATATTGTAGCATCCACACTGGTTGATGATGTTTCTGCGCCCTCCGTGGTGAAAAATACTGATTGGATAAAGCCCGGCCTGGTATCCTGGAACTACTGGTCAAGCAATCATGGCACAAAAGATTACAAAGTAGTCACAGATTTTGCGGATCTGGCTGCAGAGATGAACTGGCCCTACACCTTGCTTGACTGGGAATGGGATGCCATGTCGAATGGAGGGAGTGTTGAAGACGCAGCAAAATACATTCTATCTAAGGGAGTGAAACCGCTGATATGGTATAACTCCGGAGGGAACCACACATGGGTGTCGTCTACTCCAAAAGACCGGATGCTTACCCACGAAAATCGCATTGCGGAGTTTGCCAAACTAAAAAAGATGGGTTTTGTGGGGGTTAAAATAGACTTTTTTGAAAGCGAGAAACAGGATATGATTAAGTACTACTTGGATATTCTGGAAGACGCCGCAAAATTTGAGATGATGGTTTATTTCCATGGTAGCCTGGTTCCTCGTGGCTGGGGAAGAACTTATCCGCATTTAATGACTTACGAAGGAGTTAGAGGAGCAGAATGGTATAATAACGGCCCGGAATTTACTTTTTCGGCGCCCGAGCATAATACAATTCTTCCCTTTACCCGAAATGTGGTTGGGGCAATGGATTATACTCCGGTCACTTTCACAAACTCACAGTTTCCTCATATAACCTCGTACGGCCATGAATTGGCCCTCAGTGTTGTTTTTGAATCAGCCTTACAGCATATGGCCGACCGCCCGGAGGGGTATCGTCAATTGCCGGAGAATGTTAGAACTTTCCTTAAAGATGTTCCAAATGTATGGGATGAAACCCGGCTGCTTGGTGGATATCCCGGAAAGGACGTCGTTATAGCCCGCCGTCGGGGTGATACATGGTATGTCGGCGGCCTCAATGCGGAAATTAAAGAGAAGGTGCAAAAACTGAGATTTTCTTTTTTGAAAAAAGATGTAAAGTATAAATGCAGCCTTATAGCCGACGGTAAACACGACAAGGAATTTAATAGCAGTTCTATTGAGGTAGACGAATCGGACTCTGTTAATGTCAGAATGCTTCGACGAGGAGGCTTTGTGTCGGTATTAACTCCAGTTAAATGATATTTATATAACTATTAAGCAAATTATGCGTGTTCTGATTTTTCCATTTTTATGTCTTTTACCCATAATTGCCTTCGGGCAGAGTTACCGAAAACATACGGTAGGGACAGATCGACTTTCCATAGAATTATCCGAAGGCATTCTGAGTCTTATTCCCCTAACCGAGAATGCAGTCAGAGTGACGTGGGAAAAGGGTGGAGTCCGAGAAGAACAACAATTCGTATTAATACATAAGCCGGTCACTCCGAAGTTCAACTATGCTGAATCGTCGTCGCAACTAAGACTAAGTACATCTGCCGTAACTGTAGTTTTTAATAAAAAGAACGGCGCGTTAGACTTCATGGATTACCAGGGCAAAGTGTTTTTGAGTGAAAAGCCCGGCAGCAGAAAGTTAGTGTCGGATGTTGTTTTAGGGGAGTCCTGTTTTGTAGCCGAACAAGGCTTCAGCTCTCCTGAAGGTGAATCGCTGTTTGGTCTTGGCCAGTTTCAGGACGGGAATTTTAATCTGCGAAATGTAAGCCGCAAACTTACCCAGGTAAATTCTCAGATAGCCATACCCTTCCTTTATTCAAGCCGGGGATATGGTATATTGTGGCATCAGTATGGATTAACTCATTTCAATCCTGCTGATAATATGGTGCCGCTCGTTAAAAGAGACACATCGGCTGGAGAAAAACGCGATGTTGAAGTAACAACGACAGCAGGTACACAGCGGGTGTCGCAACAGCAATCCGTTTACAACGGAAAGTTTGTTGTTGCTGAAGATGGGCTTTACTCGATCATGCTTGACCTGGGTGATATGGACAGCCGGCATCTGGTTGTGATTGATGGTGTTGCTCAAATTGATCAGACTAATTTATGGCTTCCTCCAACGGCGGGTAAACTGGTGGAGCTGAAAGCCGGCGAACATTCGGTGCAGGTGGTTTGCAAAGGGTCAAATACTCCAACGTTATCATGGAAACCCGCAGATGGATTAACCACTTTTCGATCCCCTAATGCAAAGTCATTAGATTATATAGTATTTCGAGGAAAGGATGCCGATGAAGTAATCGCCAATTATAGAAACCTTTCGGGCAATGTGCCCATGCTCCCTTTATGGGCTTACGGGTTTTGGCAATGCCGCGAACGCTACACGTCCGGAAACCACCTGGTAGAAACGGTGAAGGAGTTTAGAAAAAGAAATCTGCCCATGGATGTCATTGTACAGGACTGGCAGTACTGGGGGAAATATGGCTGGGGCGTGCCGAAATTTGATGAAGCGAATTATCCTGAACCCGAGAAGTTTATTAAACAAATACACGATTTGAATGCCCGTTTTTCTATTTCGGTTTGGGAGAATCTGGACAAAAAATCAGAGGTGGCCAAAGAATATATCGCAAAAAACCTCTACATACCAAACAGCCCCTGGATAGATATTTATAATCCCGAAACACAGAAAACACACTGGAACGCACTGAATAAAAACCTGTTCGGCTATGGGGTTGATTCCTGGTGGATGGATGCTACTGAGCCGGAAAATGATGCTTTGGCAGGAAAGAAGACCTATTTCGGATTAGGAAATTTTTATCGGCTTACCTACCCGCTGTTTGTCAGCAAGGCTGTTTATGAGGGGCAGCGGAGCACCGATCCTAACAAACGGGTAGCTATTCTTACACGTTCTGCCTTTGCAGGACAACAACGCTATGGAACTATTAATTGGTCGGGGGATATCGGCTGGAACTGGGATACATTTAAAAGGCAGATAGTAGCAGGCTTGAACTTTACCATGACGGGGATGCCCTACTGGACTACAGATATAGGCGGTTTCTTTCGTCCGGGACGTTCACAGTATACTGATGAGAAATATCACGATATACTAACCCGCTGGTTTCAATGGGGAGCTTTTAACCCGGTGTTCCGAATCCATGGATATCAATCAGAAACTGAACCCTGGAAGTATGGTGAAAAGGTAGAAGGCGACATGAGAAAAATGTTGAATTTACGCTATCGACTTATGCCCTACATCTATTCTGAAGCATGGCAGATTTCCAAAAATGGTTCAACCATGATGCGGCCACTGGTAATGGATTTTTCGAAGGATGAAAAGGCGGTTCAGCAAGGATACGAATACATGTTTGGAAAGTCAATGCTGGTTGCTCCTGTTACCGAAGCCGGGATAAAGGATTGGAATGTATACCTGCCAAAAAATACTATATGGTACGACCTGTGGACCGGCCAGCAATTCAAGGGCGGAAAAACTGTGAAAGCTGATGCATCTCAGGGTAAAATACCTGTATTTGTTAAGGGTGGTTCGATTGTTCCGGTTGGAAAGCTGATGCAGTACACCGCGCAGACTCCTGCTGACACACTCGAGATTCACGTATACAAAGGGGCTGATGGCAGTTTCGAGCTGTACGAAGATGAGGGTGATAGCTATAACTATGAAAGTGGAAAGTATACCATAATACCCTTTAAGTGGAATGAATCTGCGAAATCTCTGACTATCGGTTCTCTTCAGGGTGCTTATCCAAATCATTTGAAGAATAGAGTGTTTAAGATAATCATGGTAAAGCCGGGAACCGGAATAACTGACGCAGAGGGTAAGGCAAATAGCCTGGTGGCATACAGCGGGAAAAGTATATCAATCAGATTGAGGTAAGAAGTATTAAATTTAAATAGAAGATGAAAGTAACATTTATCACCACTGTATTAATCTTGTGTGCCGTAGTAGTGCTCAAGGCGCAGAACCCAATTATCAAGCACATATTCACAGCCGATCCATCGCCAATTGTCCACAAGGGAACGGTGTATCTGTACACCGGCCATGATACCGCTTCTGTGACTGCAACTAATTATAAAATGCCCGATTGGCATGTTTTCTCATCAAAAGATATGAAGACATGGAAGGATCATGGAGCTTTGTTGTCTCCATCAACATTCTCCTGGGCAACAGGTGACGCCTATGCAGCACAATGCATCGAGCGGGGCGGAAAGTTCTACTGGTTTGTGTCGACCTTCCACAAGAGTGACAATGTAAGCAAAGGTGGAGCGGCTATTGGTGTAGCGGTTTCAGATAAGCCTACCGGCCCGTTTAAAGATGCTATCGGCAAAGCCCTTGTTATTAACGAGATGACTAAGGATAAGCCACATGCATGGGATGATATCGACCCCACGGTTTTCGTAGATGATGATGGCCAGGCCTATATGTTCTGGGGAAATGGAAGCTGCAAATGGGTTAAGCTGAAGAAAAACATGATTGAGATGGATGGGCCTATTACTGTTATAAACCCCAAAGGTTATATTGAGGGCCCCTGGGTGTATAAACGGAAAGACTTATATTATCTGGTCTATGCCAGTGCAGGCACAAAACCTGAAATGATCGAATACTGTACGGCCACAAGTCCTACCGGCCCCTGGACTTACCGGGGAATTATTCAGGAAAATGTACCGAATAGCTTTACAACGCATCCGGGTATTGTAGATTTTAAGGGAAAGTCCTATTTTTTCTACCATAACGGAGTGCTGCCGACAGGAGGTAGTTACCGGCGTTCTATCTGTGTAGATTATATGTACTATAACGAGGATGGCACTATTAAGCCGATAATTCAAACAACTGCAGGCGTGTCGCGTGTGAAATAGCTGGCCAGTCGCCTATCTGAGTAAAGTACCCCATGCACGCTAGAGCAGAAGCAAATACTAAATTTGAATGTTATAACCCTATAAAAATGATTAAACGTTTTTCCAGCACAGCTGTAGTCCTGTTTATCGCCGCAACTTTTTCAACCAGTGCACAAACTTTTCAAAGAACCGATACCGGAGTAAAAACTACTTCAGGTTCAAACGGGATTGAGATTCGTTTTTATTCTCCATCTATTGTACGAATACTCAAATCTCCGACACCCGGGATTGTAGCCAAAGAAAGTTTATCGGTGATTAAAACGCCGGGGAAGACGCCTTTCACTGTAAAGCTTAATGGCGAGGAACTTAATGTGGTTAGTGCTGCTCTTTCTGTTGTCTTCAACCAAAAGACAGGGCAGTTTAGTTTCAAGACTCCTCAAGGTGCGCTTCTCTTAAAAGAGAAGGAATCTGGAACATTATTCAGGCCTTTTAACGATGCCGGCAGTCAGACACACACCGTGGGCCAGACATTCACCCTCGAGGAAGGCGAAAGTATTTATGGCCTGGGTTCACAACAAGGCGGGAAGATGGTGCAGCGCAACCTGAAGTTGAACATGGTTCAGGGCAATACCGATGATTATATTCCCTTCATCCATTCTGCTAAAGGTTATGGCCTGTTCTGGGATAATTATTCTCCCACTGTATTTGAAGATAATGCCCAGGGTACTTCCTTTAAATCGGATGTTGGCGAGGCTGTGGATTATTATTTTATGTATGGTGGCAATGCCGATGGAGTGATTGCCGGGATGCGCGAACTAACCGGTCAGGCGCCTATGTTTCCTTTATGGACCTATGGTTTTTGGCAGAGCAAGGAACGATATAAGAGCCAGAACGAACTGGTGGATGTAGTTAAAAAGTATCGTCAGCTTGGCGTTCCATTGGATGGCATTATCCAGGACTGGCAGTACTGGGGAAACAACTACTTATGGAATGCAATGGAGTTCCTTAACGGTGAATTTTACAATCCTAAGAAGATGGTGGATGACGTACATGCGCAAAATGCTAAGATGATTATATCTATCTGGTCATCTTTCGGTCCGCATACCAAGCCCTACAGGGAAATGGACAAGCAAAATATGCTTCTGAATTTTGAAACCTGGCCGCAGGCTGGTACAGATACCTGGCCTCCTAACAAAGATTATCCTTCAGGTGTCCGCGTCTATGATGCATACAATCCCGCTGCCCGTGATATTTATTGGAAATACCTTAGTAAAGGAATATTTTCTTTAGGTATGGATGGATGGTGGATGGACTCGACCGAGCCTGATCACTTGAGCTTCAAGCCGGAAGATTTTGATAATAAAACGTTTTTAGGCTCATTTAGAAAAGTTAGAAATGCTTATCCTTTGATGACGGTGGGTGGTGTGGCAGAGCATCAAAAGGCCGAAAGCCTGAAAAAGCGTGTATTTATCCTTACTCGGTCGGCTTTTGCAGGTCAGCAACGGTTCGGCGCTAACACCTGGTCCGGAGACGTAACGGCTTCCTGGAAAGCATTGGAAAATCAAATCTCGGCCGGATTAAATTTTTCGCTTTGCGGAATACCGTACTGGAACAGCGATATAGGCGGCTTTTTCCTTTCCAGATTCCCGCGAAAATTAGAAGATCCTGAGTACCGCGAATTGTATGTGAGGTGGCTTCAGTTTGGAACTTTTTGTACGATGATGCGCTCTCATGGTGCCGACGCCCCGCGTGAAATCTATCAGTTTGGAAGCAAGGGCGGTAAGGCCTATGATGCAATCGAAAAATTCATCAATCTCAGATACCGTCTGCTGCCTTATATTTATTCCGCCTCACGCGACGTTACAGCCAGTCAGTCGAGCATGATGAGGGCTTTGATGATGGATTTTGCCTCGGATAAAAACGCTTTAGATATCAATAATGAGTTTATGTTTGGTAAATCTATCCTTGTTGCACCGGTTACTCAGGCCATGTATATAAAACCCGCTCAGGGAACCGGAACTCCTTCCGAGGACTTCAGCTCCGTCAAAACTAAAGAAGTGTATTTGCCGCAGGGAACTATTTGGTACGACTTCTGGACTGGAGAGAAAACCAGCGGTGGTAAAAAGGTGAGCAAGGATACCCCTATGGATATTATTCCCCTTTATGTTAAAGCCGGTTCTATAATGCCTCTTGGCCCAAAAGTGCAATATGCTGAGGAAAAGAAATGGGATAATCTGGAAATACGCGTTTATCCGGGAGCAAACGGTACGTTTACTTTATATGAGGATGAGAACGATAATTACAACTACGAGAAGGGGGTATATTCGACTATTGAGTTTAAATGGGACGATGCAAAGCGTACCCTGACGATCAACGATAGAAAAGGATCTTTTCCCGGAATGCTTAAGAGTAGGAATTTCAACATTGTAATGGTAGGCAAGGGTGTCGGATTGGATAAGGAACCAGTTTCCTCGCTTGACAAGGCTGTTAAATTCACGGGAAAAAAAGTGAGTATTAAACTTTAATAATAACCGTCGTAAATTATATTAATTGCTCAGAGCCCGAAATTCTAAAGATTTGTACAAGTTAAATTCTTCCCGGCTTGCAATATTGCGGACGCTTGAAACTGTACAATGCAATTATGAACTGTTATCAAATATTTATACTAAATCAATAATTCAACTGAATGAAACCTGCATGAGCTTGCAACTTAGCGAAGCGTTCTCTAGAACACAGCTAATAAAATATAAACGAGTGAAAACTATGCTCATGATATCTTCATCCCCATTTAAAAAACAAATATATTCGATGAAAAAAATTTACTTCGCAGTATTCCTGTGCTTCTTATTTTTAACCAGCATTGCACAAGATGCTGTAATTTCAAGTCCCGACAAGCTTTTAAAATTAAATGTGCGTGTTCAGGACGGAAAACCCCTGTATTCTGTTACCTACAAAGGAAAAATCATGCTTGAAGATTCTCCGCTTGGCCTCACCACCAATGAGGGGGATTTTAGTACGGGGATGAAGTATCTGGGAAAAGAAGAAGGTCGTGTAGATAAAAATTACAGTGAGGATAAAATAAAGAAGTCTCAGATTCAGTATCGCGCCAGCAGACTCAGCTGTACGTTTGAAAACGCGCAGAAGAAACAAATCAAAATAGTATTCCAGGTAAGTAATAATGATATCGCTTTCCGTTATGAATTACCTGTATGGGGAGAAAGGATGTCGTGTGTGGTAGAAAAAGAAGCTACAGGATTTAACTTTCCTGCAAGCACCACCACGTTCCTGTCGCCAATGATGCGTCCGATGACCGGCTTTGCCCGGACTGCTCCAAGCTACGAAAGTGCTTATTCAGCAGATGCCCCGTTGGTTCGGAGTAATCCGAATAAAGGCGGGTACGTATTTCCGGGGCTCTTCCGACTGGGTAATGATGGCTGGGTTCTTTTATCTGAAACAGGAATTAGCAGCCTTTACTGCGCATCGCATTTAAGTGAATCTTCAAACGATGGTATTTATACAATCGAATACCCTGACCCCAAACAAAATAATGGATTTGGAAGTTCCGGGGCAGCTATAGCACTGCCAGGAGTGACACCCTGGAGAACGATAACCCTCAGCGATAATTTAAAGCCTATTGTCGAAACAACTATTCCTTTCGATGTAGTGGAACCCTTATATGAGGCCTCTCAGAAATATAAGTTTGGCCGTTCAACCTGGAGTTGGATTGTGTGGCAGGATAACAGCATGAATTACGAGGATCAGGTAAAGTACATTGATTTGGCTGCCGCTCTAAAGTATGAATACATTTTAATGGATGCTCTCTGGGATACGAATATTGGCAAGGACCGCATGCGGGAGCTGATAAAATATGCTAACACCAAAGGTGTGGATGTGTTTCTGTGGTATAACTCAAACGGCTCTTATAATGATGCGCCGCAAGGCCCGCGGAATAAAATGAGTACATCCATTGAGCGAAAAAAAGAGATGAAGTGGCTTCGCGAGGTTGGAGTTAAAGGTCTGAAAGTAGATTTTTTCGGCGGGGATAAGCAGGAGACGATGCGCCTGTATGAAGACATTCTTTCGGACGCAAATGATTACGGTTTAATGATCATTTTTCATGGAACTACTTTACCGCGCGGCTGGGAGCGAATGTATCCTAATTTCGTGGGCAGTGAGGCTGTAGTAGCGTCCGAGATGCTCATTTTTGTTCAGGGCGTTCGCGAGGCTGAGGCTTACAATGCAACTTTACATCCATTTATAAGAAACACAGTAGGAAGCATGGAGTTCGGTGGAACCTTGCTCAATAAATATCTGGTGAAAAGTAACGAAAACAGGAACAAGCGTCTGACCACCGATGTCTTCCAACTCGCTACATCGGTATTGTTTCAAAATCCGGTACAGATGTTTGGTCTTACCCCTAATAATTTAACTGATGTCCCGGCTTTTGAAATCGACTTCATGAAACAGGTGCCTACAACCTGGGACGAAACAGTTTACATAGACGGGTATCCCGGCAAATACTGTATCATAGCCCGTCGTCATGGAAATGATTGGTATGTGGCCGGTGTGAATGGAGAAAAGCAGGTATTGAAGCTTAAAATAAAGTTGCCGATGCTTGCGGGGAAAAGCGTGCGGATGTACGGCGACAATCAAAATAAAGAAGCCTATACCAGGGATCTGGATATCAAAAAGGGTGGATCTCTCGAAATCGAAATGCAGCCGGGAGGCGGCCTTGTACTGGCTCCGGTTAAGTAATAGTAAAACAGAAGAAGCACAGCCTTTACCAGCTGTGAGTTTTAATTCTACGACAGACAAATTATACAGACAATGAAATTTAAAAACCTTACAAGAGTTTTCTGGGTACAGGCGCTTATGTTGTGCTTCTTTCGGCATGATGCGAATGCACAAAATCCTATTGTGCAAACAATGTATACGGCTGATCCTGCTCCATTGGTCTATAAGGATAAATTATACCTCTATACCAGCCATGATGAGGATCAGTCGACCTGGTTTGTAATGGATGATTGGAAATTGTATACCACAACCGATATGGTTAACTGGACGGATCATGGTGCGGTAGCCTCGTATAAAACATTCGACTGGGCAAAAGGCGATGCATGGGCTATACAAGTTGTAGAACGGGGCGGAAAGTTTTACCTCTATGCACCGGTAACAACTAAATCGACAAACGGTCCTGCTATTGGTGTGGCCGTATCCGATAGTCCCTACGGCCCGTTCAGGGATCCCCTTGGAAAACCTTTGGTTCGATCGGGCAAGGGCGATATTGATCCAACGGTATTTATTGACGACGACGGTCAGGCCTATCTGTACTGGGGAAATCCCTACAACTATTATGTGAAGCTCAATGAGGATATGATATCATATTCCGGAGAAATTGTAAAGGTACCAATGAGCGAGGCCTCCTTCGGTAAACGTGAGGGTAATGTGCCGGAACGTCCTACATCGTACGAAGAGGGCCCGTGGTTATATAAGCGCAAAAGTTTGTACTACCTGCTTTGGGCGGGCGGCCCACTCCCCGAGCATATCGGATACTCTACAAGTAAAAGCCCTGTTGGTCCTTGGATAAACAGGGGCACACTCATGCCTGCAGAGCGAGGAAGTTTTACCAATCACCCGGGCATAGTTGATTACAGAGGAAAAACCTATTTCTTTTATCATAACGGAGCCTTACCGGGAGGGGGAGGTTTCAACCGGTCTGTTGCTGTAGAAACGGCGGAGTTTAATAAAGACGGTACTATTAAGCCTATGAAAATGACAAAGGGAATTGAAAAAGGTCTCGAAACCCTGAATCCCTACCGGAAAACGGAGGCAGAAACGATTGCATATTCTGAAGGAGTAAAAGCTTTGCAAAGCGATGAAGTCGGGGTTTTCGTTAATGCTGTTAAAAATGGCGGTTATTTGAAGGTAAGGGATGTAGACTTCCGCGATCATGGGGCTACAAAGCTAACAGCAAGGATCGGCACCACACATAATTCTGGCGTGACCATGGAAGTGCGCGCAGGCAGCAAAGACGGACAACTTCTTGGGACCCTAAAGGTTCCTCTTACCGGAGGAGATGACCGATGGGCTCTGGTAACAACGGATATTCAGAAGGTGAGCGGAGTACATGACCTTTATTTTATCTTTAAAGGGGATAAACCGGGAAGAATCATGTATTTCGATTACTGGATGTTCTCAAAATAAGCAGTGCAAATTATTGATATGAAGTAATACCGGGAAACTCTTATGGGTGCTGAGCTTGCAATCTCTCAGGGTGCGGGAGGGAAGATCAGATAACTTTCTCTAAATTATACCTGAACGTATTTTTGAAAAACACCAATGAACAGCGTTCGATGTTCATTGGTGTTTTTTCGTTTAAAACTTCACAACTTCGTTATAGACTTTCTTCGGTTTTAAATTAGTGTCAAACAGTAAAGGATAATTTTTTCTTCCGCGCCCATCGAGCCAGCTATATTTATCCGAAAGATTCCAGAAAGTTACGCCGGTAATGTTCTTGCGGTATTTGCGGAACACTTCGAAAACCATTTTATATTTTTCCAGCTGTTGTTGTTCCATTTCAGCGGTAAACACCGGGGTTTCCATTTGGCGACGTTGACCCTGGATAAGCTGTCCTCCTTGTCTTCCTGAATACACAGATACATCAAGTTCTGTAAACTGTATCTGCAGGCCGAGCGAAGAGAACATTTGAATCGATTTTTCAAGTTCTTCTTTTGAAGGAGAACTAATCGACCAGTGTGCCTGGAGGCCGACACCGTGGACAGGAACTCCTTTATCTAGCAAATTCTTTAGTAAACGATATATTTTTTCTCTTTTTGCCGGAATCTCTGTGTTATAGTCGTTATAGAAGAGTATGGCTTTGGGGTCGGCCTCGTGTGCATACTCAAACGCTTTCTCAATAAATTCGTCGCCCGTTATCTGGAACCATTTTGATTTTCGAAGAAAGGTAGTATCGTCGGCAATCACCTCGTTTACTACGTCCCAGGCATACACTTTCCCTTTATAACGGTTTACCACCGTTTGAATGTGGTTTTTCAGGCGTTTCAGTAAAAGCTCTTTCGATGCCTGATTGCCACTGGAGTCGGTAAACATCCAGTTAGGTGCCTGCGCATGCCAGCAAAGGGTATGTCCGCGTACGTTTAGCTTATTCCGAACACCGAAAGCCACTATCGAATCAGCATCCCTCCAGAAAAAGCGGTTCTCGGCAGGCTGCAGGGGTGCCATTTTCATAGCATTTTCCGCGGTAATACTGTTGAACTCCTTCAGGATGAGGTTTTTTTCCTCACCATTGCGGAGATCTGATGGCCTTACAGCCACCCCAATCGGGAAATATTTTTTGTAATAGTCTTTTAACCCCTTTTTGGGGTTCTTTATCTGCTGTTGTTGGGTAGCACCAATCAATATAACAGAGATAAAGGCGAGGGCGACGGTAAGATTTTTTTTCGTTAATCTGTGCATGTGCGTATTGGTTATAATAATCGTTTCAAAGATACCTTCAATACGATCGACGGCTTGTGGTAATTGAATATAATGTCGCAACAGATGTTTAGCACTGAGGTATTTCCGGGTATTTTGAGTAACATTTCTGTCGCATTTGCTGATGCGATTTGCATGAACTTAAGTTTGAACATTTGTTCCATTATCTCGGACAATCCTGATAGCTTCCTATTTTTCCCGCTTCTATTTTTACATCGTTCGGGATTAATGGCTAATCAATAAATCAAAACCGTATCAGCTGGTTTCAGCAGAATGTCGACACGTACATATTTCAGGGTTTATTACAGACAATCTCCAGGCCTGACGGATATTTTCAGTAGCCAGAAGACCAGTGATTTTGCGGGGTTTTCGAGTTCCTGCGGAGCCGGGTGAGGAAATGTTTCGAGTAACAAAACCGATTAAACTTTTTAATGAATATCAAATGATGATGATGAGAGGAAAAATAGCAGTAATAATGACGTCGCTAATGGCGTTAGTCATAGTTGCCTGCGTAAGCAGAAAAATCGCACCGGGTAATCCGGACAAAGGATTAAAAGATTACTATAAATCCTATTTCAAAATGGGCGTGGCTGTAAGGCCACAGGATCTGAGGGGAGAAACCGCGAAATTTATTTTAAAGCATTATAATAGTATCACGGCAGAGAACGCCATGAAAATGGGTCCCATCCATCCGGAAGAGAATCGATACTTCTGGCGAGATGCAGACTCAATTGTGAATTTTGGTCAAAGGCATGGGATCGGCGTGAGGGGCCATAATCTCTGCTGGCACGAGCAAACCCCTGGCTGGATGTTTAAGGATGCCGCGGGTAAGCAGGTAAGCAAGGAAGTGCTTTTGCAACGGTTGAAAGATCACATCTTCGCAGTTGCAGGGCGCTATAAAGGAAAGATTTATGCCTGGGACGTGGTGAATGAAGTTATTGATGATGACAGCACAAAGTTTTTGAGGAACTCTTTGTGGTACCAGATCTGTGGTGAGGATTTTATAGTCAAAGCCTTTGAGTATGCGCGACAGGCAGATCCCGGCGCAAAGCTTTTTTATAACGACTACAATACTGAACGACCCGAGAAAATGGAACGCCTGTACCGCTTGATGAAAAAGCTGGTAGATGCAAAAGTTCCTATAGACGGGGTGGGGCTTCAGGCACATTGGTCAATTTATGAGCCTTCCGAAGCGGAGCTGAGAACTACAATCAAAAAAATGGCATCCCTCGGACTGGAAGTGCAGATCACCGAGCTTGATATGTCGGTTTACCCCTGGGAGAAGGAAAGACGTCAAAAGCGTGCCGGCGAATCGGATGTACTTACTCCGGAGCTTGAACAAAAACAGGTCGAACAATATTCTAAAGTGTTTAAGATTTTCAGGGATTATAAAGACGTAGTGACGAACGTTACTTTCTGGAATATTTCCGACCGGTATACCTGGCTGGACGGATACCCTGTTCCCGGACGCAAAAATTATCCGCTCCTGTTTGATGTGAATATGCAGCCAAAAAAAGCCTATTGGGAGGTTGTGAGCTTTAAGAGATAGTGCATGAAGATTTTCACGATAATATTTGTATTTGTAATTCTTGGCGGATTTTTTAACCCATGCACTTTAAACTGATATTTATGGTTCGTCCCCAAATAACTGCGTCGGCATTTTCCCTCTGTTCGGGAGGAAAGATGGCAGGAGCTTCCGGAGATTTAAGATTCAGCATGAGAGCAGTGATCGGGTCGGAGCCTGCATAGGCCAGAGATAATGCAAATAGTTCTGATTCGGTTGTGATCACAACAGCCGTTTGCAAGCGAGAGCAGGAAATTTTTCCAATGGTTTTAAAATTAATTCAACCATTTACGACAACGTTGGCATAAAATAAGCGGCTTCGCTGATAAAGATGGTTTTAAGCGCCTTTTTTAGACAAATGAGATAGCATTATGCACAAATGTGCCATACAAAAAAAAACGTTGAATCTATCTTTAGATATTCAAAACTCGCACTGATATGTCAACGTCACGGATGTGTGAGGCAATTACTAAACCAAAACCCGCGATGAGAAGCGGTGCAGAATTTCTGCATGACTTTACGGCAAAAATATTTAACCATTAATTTAACTCATATGCTGAAATTTTTACAACCAAACATCAATCATGAGGGAGCATTTTTATATGTATTCCTGCATACGATTTCTTGATAGGAAGCGGATCAATCTGCGGCATTTTTCGAAAATGGAGGGAGCTCTTCCTGTTTATCAATGCTGAGATTCGAACATGAGTATCGAACACTAATCAAACTACTTTTAATTAAACCTAACGTATGAACAAATTGCTTAATTCTTTAAAGGAACCTTTTCCTTCTTTTACGTCTGCTATTCCCTGTACCGATCTTTCGGGTCATAACGCAGTAAAACGAACCTAAATAATTCTATATATTCTTTAGAACCTTAATAATGGAAAAAATTGACATATTCTATAACCTCGCCCCTGTTATGAAAAGTTCGCAAGGGCGTACGTTAAAATTTAGCTTTACAATTCTGCTTCTGTTGACGGCCGGCCTTGTCTTCGGTCAGCAGAACCGCGTTGTAAAAGGAACTGTAATCGATCAACAAAAGCAGCCTGTCATTGGCGCGGGCGTAGCCGTAAAAGGCGGAACTTCCCGTGCGGTAACTGATGTTAACGGTGCGTTTTCGATTAATGTTCCTGCAGATGGACGAAT
>CBIHLM010000039.1:0-40745 GCA_966210515.1 uncultured Pedobacter sp. | reverse complement strand
GATCCCGGATAAGCTGAATATCGTCTTTATAGCAATTATAAAAATTACAGGCTGTTTGCCCATGATGGCCGCCCTTCACTTTCCCCTTGCGGGTAGTAAATACATCCCAAATGGACGGACCTTTACCGTCGACATCATGGCCGCCTTCGATTTGGTAGGCTGCCGTAGCTACTCCCCATTCAAAATTATCACCAAAATCTTCTTTTCTAATGTTATCAGTCACGACATTATTTCTCATTAATAAGAATTATACTCAGTATACACTGGTTTTCTGCGAAATTGGCTTAATTAATGAAGAAAAGGAAATTGTAATGACTTGCTCCTCACCGACCAATTAATGAACTGCCAGGAGAACTTATCTGAATTGTCCAGTGCTTGAAACATCGGGGTTAATTATTCATGTCTGATATCGGGTCGCGTACTTGAATCGTCTACAATACTCCTTTCACTGTCAGAGGTGTAGGCATCGTAAACATTCCATGCCCAAAACAGTATCGGGAAAATAATCGTCCAGAAGAGCAAATAAGAAACGGTGATTCCCAAAACGATTATCAATAAGCCTTTTACAATTTGGCCTTTAACTATTTGTCCTAACCCAGGTATTACTGCCGACATTAATGCCGGAACCAGATGTTTGTGATCTTTCATAAAATAGATTTTAAGTATAAAATCTATCAAATACATTGCCAGCCTTAAGGTTTTAGCCCTTATATCCTAATTTTTTGAAAAGCATATACATTAGCCACAAAGGTCCGTGAAGTAATAATTTAAGATTAGAAGATAGCGATGGGGTTGCGCCTTCGTATTTATATCCTATGAATTGCAAAATTAAGCCGAGTACAAATACACCCATACAAACAGAGCTCATTGTGGGCCAATTATTGTGAGTATGAAATTTCTCCAACCCCACTATGCCGGCAGAAAATGCAAATACGAACAATAATATGCCATAGGAAAGAACAGGCGATGTTTTATAATAATAATAAATTGAGAAAGCTATAAGAAAAGACGCCCAGTTCACAAATCCATTGTACTTTCCTAAAAAGGCCAGATATGGAAAAGGAATTGACCAAACAATGCCTAAGACACCAAAAGTGAGCAGAGGAATACAGATCCATTGAATGGCTTGATTTATCGGGTTTTTGTGAGATGCAGAATAATCGTCGATTACCTGGTTGACTTTACTTTTAATCGGTTGCTGTTTTACCATATTGGAAGCAAATATAAGGTAATAAGGCTGGCCCCGGCGGACATAGATATTGACGGAAATGTTTATAAAACAAAAGATGCTGAAACACTCCAGCACCTTTTGTAATTTCATTAGTTATTATTTCGCGTAGGAAACAGATCTTGTTTCACGAATAACAGTAACTTTAATCTGACCCGGATAGGTCATTTCAGTTTGAATTCTATTAGAAATATCTGCTGCTAAAATCTCAGCCTGATCATCAGTAACTCGTTCACTTTCTACCACTACACGTAACTCACGACCAGCCTGAATAGCAAAGGTTTTCTCAACACCAGGATAGGATAAAGCAAGTTCCTCAAGCTCTTTCAAACGTTTAATGTAACTTTCTACAACCTCGCGACGTGCACCAGGACGAGCACCGGATATTGCATCACAAGCCTGAATGACCGGTGAGATCATTGATGTCATTTCAATTTCATCATGGTGAGCACCGATGGCGTTACAAACTTCAGGATGTTCCTTATATTTTTCAGCAAGTTGCATTCCTAAGATTGCGTGTGGCAATTCAGGGTTATCATCAGGCACTTTTCCAATATCATGCAAGAGTCCGGCACGTTTAGCCAATTTCACATTTAAGCCTAGTTCAGAAGCCATCGTTGCGCAGAAATTTGCTACCTCACGCGAGTGCTGTAATAAATTCTGGCCGTAAGATGAACGATAACGCATCCTGCCAACCATACGAATCAACTCAGGGTGCAGACCATGAATTCCAAGATCAATAACTGTTCGCTCACCAATCTCTACTATCTCGTCCTCTATTTGCTTACGGGTTTTGGCTACAACTTCTTCGATACGGGCCGGGTGGATACGACCGTCCGTCACCAAACGATGTAATGCAAGACGGGCAATTTCTCTCCTTACGGGATCAAACCCTGAAAGAATTATCGCTTCGGGTGTATCATCAACAATAATTTCGACGCCGGTTGCAGCTTCTAAAGCGCGAATATTACGCCCTTCTCTACCAATAACACGACCTTTGATCTCGTCACTTTCGATATTGAAGATTGAAACTGTGTTTTCGATCGCCGCTTCTGTAGCGGTACGTTGAATGGTTTGAATTACGACCTTTTTAGCCTCTTTACTTGCGGTAAGTTTAGCTTCGTCAACAATGTCCTTAATCTGCATCATTGCCTTCGACCGCGCTTCTTCTTTTAAAGAATCAACCAACTGGCTTCTCGCATCATCGGCCGATAAACCGGCTATCGTTTCAAGCTGACTGATATGCTGGTTCTTTAAAACTTCGACTTCTTCCTGCTTCTTTTGGGCTATTTCTGTTTGCCTTTCAAGATTCTTACGTTGATTGTCAAGATCCTGCTCTTTCTTATTCAGGTTCTCTAAACGCTGATTTAAAGACTGTTCCTTTTGTTTGATTGAGTTTTCACGCTGATTAATTGAATTATTCTTTGCGTTAATCTCCTGTTCATGCTCACTTTTTAATTGAATAAACTTCTCTTTAGCTTCTAATAACTTATTCTTCTTTAAAATCTCAGCATTATTCTCAGCGTCTTTTAATATTTTCTTGACTTTGTTCTGCGCTGCAACTTCCTGATTTTTCAGTAAGGTACGAAGCATAAAGCGCCCTATTCCTATACCTACTACCAGTCCTAATAAAATGTAACCAATTATCTCCATAGTACTTTTTTAATAAAAAAACCGCAATTAAAGATAAGCTCCAGTATTGTAAAACTTCATTAAGCACGATTAAGTCTTGATCATAACCAACTTATTCAGGTGGTTTATCTGTTCGACTTCGTTAATATTGAAGTGTTAAGTTTTTTAATAGTGAAACTTAATTTAACTGCGGTTAAATCTTTGCCCTAATATAAAGAACGTAAATTACTTTGAAAAGAAGTTGTTAAGCATCTGATCTAACTGATAAACCTTATCGGCCACTTCCGTATCTTCATCAACTCTTTTCTTATCGGCTTTTAATGTAGCCGTTGCATAATGCAACACACACATTGACAATAAATCTTGTTTATCCCGTACCGCATAATTGTCTTGAAACTCTTTTATACGATCGTTTATAATCTTAGCTGCCCGCCTAATCATTTCTTCCTCTTCCATGTTCACTCTTAAAGGGTAAACACGGTCAGCAATATTTATTTTAATGGAGATTTCTCCCATTTGGCTTTAGTTTCACGTTATATTACCTCTTTAGCAATACAATGCACTTATCAATTTCTCGCACAAAATCGCTAATTTTTTGCTTTATGTCAAGCGTTTTTTCATCGCTTGATATTTGTGTCACCGGAATACCCTCTAAAGACCTGGCAAGTTTCAATGCTTTTAACTTTTCCTCGAGGTCAGAAATCTTGGTTTTGTTATTTTCCAAGCTGGCTTCCAATGCCTTATTTTCTTGTTTTAAAAGATTATTCTCTTCCTGTAAAACCTCACACAACTCTAAAAGTCGCTGTGTTCTGTCGAGTACATTTGTTAATTGGCCTGCTAAGGACATGTTCTTTAATATTGAGGGTTAAATTAATAAGTGAATCATTATGTGTTTATCACTTTCTAATTTCCGCTCCCAGTTCTTTTTCGAAAATACCAATTAATTTACTCATTACCGAATCAATCTGCTTATCAGTGAGAGTTTTTTCTTCATCCTGTAAAAGGAAACTTAATGCATATGATTTTTTATTCTCAGGAAGCTTCTCTCCTTCATACACATCAAATACACTCACCTCCTTCAACAAACTTCTTTCTGATTTCAACGCAATTGCTTCCAGCTGACTAAATGCAATATCTTTATTGATCAATAAAGAAAGATCTCTTCGAACAGATGGCGTTTTAGGCACCTCTTTAAAGGTTATCTTATTTTTTCTGATGGATTTCAAAACTAAATCCCAATTAAAATCGGCATAGAACACTTCCTTTTCAATGTCCAATTTCTTTAATGCTGCTTTTGAAACCATTCCAAACGACACTAAAGTCTGCTCACCTTTTTTATATTGATGCGCTTGTTGAAAATTTACGCTATCGAAGGTATCTTCTGATAACCCGGAAATATTTAGTCGCTTTACTATCGCATCTACAGCTCCTTTTAAGTTGTAAAAGGAAGTTTGACTGTTGTTGTGATTCCACTGCTGACTAAAATTTCTTCCTGTCATAAAAATCCCAAACCGGAAGTTTTCACTATACCCGGTATCGGAAGTGGAATATACCTTGCCAAACTCATAGAGCTTTAAATCTGCGTTCTTGCGATTCTGATTGTAAGCTATTGCTTCCAGACCTGAGTAAAGAAGCGTTTGACGCATAGTATCCAAATCGCTGCTCAGGGGATTTAAAATCCGCACAGCGGTTTCAGATTGTTGATCATATGCTGATTTAGTCAACGAGTTCGACAGGATTTCTGAAAATCCGTTAGCCGTTAATAAATCGGCAACCTGATTTTGAACAACTTCTTTATCTGGTTTAACCGAATTAGTTAAAGAGGCCCGCACTTGTGATGGAATCGCAATATTATTATATCCATAAATACGAAGTACCTCTTCAATAATATCCACTTCACGGGTAACGTCTACTTTGAAAGGCGGCACCTCAAGATTCAAGACATCAGCGCTTTCATTGACAATAGAAATCCCCAGTGCCGTAATGATGCTTTTAATTGTTTCGTGCGGAATCTGTTCACCAATTAACCGATCAATATTTTTATAAGATACAGAAATATTAAACGGAGTTGCCGGCGAAGGGTAAAAGTCAGAGATCCCGGAAGAAATTTCGGCTCCCGCAAGTTCCTTAATTAATAAAGCTGCTCTCTTGATCGCAAAAACCGTCATTTCAGGATCAGTACCGCGCTCAAAGCGGAAAGATGCATCGGTTTTCAGACCGTGACGCTTAGACGTTTTTCTTACTGATACGGAATTGAAATATGCACTTTCGAGGAAAACTTTCGTGGTTGTACTTTTCACACCAGAAGAAATTCCACCAAAAACACCGGCAATACACATCGGCGATTCGGCATTACATATCATCAAATCTTCGGAAGATAGTTTGCGTTCTACTTCATCCAGCGTGGTGAATAAATCGCCCTCAGAACCGTTTTTTACAATAACCTGAGCACCTTTAATCTCGTCGGCATCAAATGCGTGCAATGGTTGTCCGAGTTCGTGCAAAACATAATTGGTAACATCGACAACATTATTTACCGGACGAACACCTATAATCTTCAACTTATCCTTCAACCAATCAGGAGATTCTTTAACTTCTACACCCGTTAAAGTAACGGACGTATACCTCGGACAAGCTTCAACATTCTCGACCTTTACAGGAATTAAAAGATTATGGTTATCCGGCTTAAATGCAGATACATCAGGCATGCTGATGGACGTCCGAAGATAGGCAGCCAAATCTCTTGCGACCCCTAAATGTGAAGCAGCATCAGCACGGTTAGGTGTTAAGCCAATTTCAAAAAGGAAGTCATCACTAATATTAAAATATTCTTTTGCTGGAGTCCCTATTGGAGCATCCTCTTTCAGAACCATAATTCCTTCATGAGATACACCAAGACCAATTTCATCTTCGGCGCAAATCATTCCTTCAGAAACTTCGCCTCTAATCTTGGATTTATTTATTTTAAAAGCATCTCCTTCGGCAGGATAAACTGTTGTACCAACTGTTGCAACCACAACCTTTTGACCGGCAGCAACATTTGCTGCGCCACAAACCACTTGTATATCTTCGGCGCCACCTACATTCACTTTAGTGATCCGCAGGCGATCAGCATTCGGATGTTGGACACATTCATTAACATATCCAATCACCAAACCTTCCAAACCTCCGCGGATAGTTTGTACCTTATCTACGCTTTCAACCTCCAGACCAATTGCTGTTAGTATTTGCGAAATATCGTCCGGCGACAGGTCAGTATTTATAAACTGTTTTAGCCAGTTATATGAAATCTTCATTGAATTTTAAATGATAAAGGGCAAAGATAGAAAAAAGGTGAAAGCGGGAGGTAAAAGGTTAAAGGTAAAAGCAGAAAGGATGAAAAAAGATTGAAAGGTGAAAGATAAAAGATCTTGGGGCCAACACTTCCGATTATCAAGATCTTTTACTTTTGCCAATTTTCTTTAAGCAGCTCTCAGAGTATTCCTTCATCAGCAAAACTGAAGTAGGATGAATTGGTGAATATTACGTGGTCAAGGACAGGAATATCCAAAAGCTGACCAGCGTCCCGAAGTTTTCTTGTAAGATTAATATCAGCCTGACTGGGCTTTAAGTTTCCGGATGGATGATTATGGGATAGAATAATTGAAGCCGCGTGATTTTCTAAAGCTGCCTGAAAAATAATTTTAGGATCGGCTATCGTTCCTGCCTGACCACCTTTTGATATTAGATGCTGTGACAATACATTATTTGCCCTGTTTAAGAGCACTATCCAAAACTCCTCGTGATTTAAATCAGCAAAAAAACGACTCATTAAATTATAGATGTCTTTGCTGCAACTTATCTGGCTTGTTTTTGGAGTTTCGATATCTCTTCTCCGCCTTCCCAATTCTAAAGCGGATATGATTGAAATTGCTTTAGCCTCTCCTATTCCCTTAAACTTTGAAAGTTCATTTACGGATAAGCGCCCCAGTTTATCCAAATCGCTGTCGAGTGAATGGAGGATTCTCTTACTTAACTCAACTGCAGTTTCCTGACGATTACCTGAACCGATAAGGATCGCTATCAGCTCAGCATCAGTTAAACTTCTTCTGCCTAAACTTAATAACTTCTCTCTTGGCCGGTCTTCTTCGGCCCATGATTTAATTGTGATCTTGTCTTTATAGGTTTCCATGCCTAAAACTATAAAAACAGTGGTATAAAACAAAAAAAGGGGATACTTTACAGCATCCCCTTTCTACTATTGAGAAATCTCTTATTTTAAACCATTAACAAATTTTGTCAGCTTTGACTTATTGTTAGATGCTTTGTTTTTATGGATAACATTTTTCTTTGAAAGACGATCAAGCATTGATATAACTTTAGACAAAAGTGGAGTCGCCTCTTCTTTAGTTGTTGTACCACGTAATTTTTTTATAGCAGTACGAGTAGTTTTCGCCTGATAGCGATTACGTAAACGTTTAGCTGCATTTGCTCTGATTCTCTTTAACGCTGATTTATGATTTGCCATTTGTAAGCTTTTTGTCCGTCTTATTTTAGGATTGCAAATATAAGGTGAACTATTTAAAAATCAAACACTATTGCTAAAAATATTTCTTTATCTAAAATAAACCTAATCTCCTATCTTTCACTCTCCTAAGAAACCTATGACAAAAAGAATATTATACTCGCTAAGCATTCTTATAATTGCTATTACTTGCTCCTCCTGGGGCTTTTTTGCGCATAAAAAAATCAATCGGCTCGCCGTTTTTACATTACCCTCAGGAATGATTAAATTCTACAAGAATAATATTTACTACTTAACCGAGCATGCTGTTGATCCCGACAAGCGCCGATACGCCGACTCTGCTGAAGCTGCCCGTCATTATTTAGATGCAGACCATTATGGCCATGCTCCTTTCGATAGCATACCAGAAAGATGGCAGGACGCCGCTGATAAATTTTCTGAAGATACCTTAAAAGCCTATGGAATTATTCCATGGCAAATACAACGAACCTATTATTCCTTAGTTAAAGCGTTCGAGAACAGAGATTCATCTAAAATTTTAAAATACTCAGCAGACTTAGGTCATTATATTTCGGACGCTCATGTACCTCTACACACCACAGAAAACTACAACGGACAACTTACTAATCAGGTGGGCATTCACGGGTTTTGGGAAAGCCGCCTACCCGAACTTTATTCCAAAGATTATGACTTTTTTGTCGGAAAAGCTCATTACATCGAAAATCCGCTAAAAGAATCATGGAAGATACTCAAGAATACTTATTCATATAAAGATTCGGTTCTGATAATTGAAGCCCGACTTTCTAAAAAATTCCCCAGTGATAGAAAATTCAGCTTTTCGGAGCGAAACGGAATTGTGGTAAAAGAGTATTCGGAAGCATATTCGAACGCATATCACCAAGCCTTAAACGGAATGATTGAGCGACAAATGCGCGCATCAATTATCAAGGTGGGGAGCTTCTGGTATTCGGCATGGGTGGATGCGGGCCAGCCTGCTTTAAATCAGTGGTCTAAACGAGAGCTAACTACAACGGAAAGAATCCTTGCAGAAAGAGAGGAATTACTTTTTAAAGCCGGCCGAATACTTGGAAGATCAGAGGACGATTAAGCCAACTTCTCCTTTTTGAATTTATCTCTGAGGATTTCGATAATAGGTGGCAGTATTGACAGGATTATTATACCAATAATCACGTACGTGAAATTTTGCTTGATAACCGGCAGTCCGCCAAAATAGAAGCCGATAAACAAAAAGCTTGTAACCCATAGAAATCCACCGATAACATTATAAGAAGCAAATCTTGAATAAGTCATGGTGCCTACCCCTGCTATAAACGGAGCAAACGTTCTTATAATAGGAATAAACCGAGCATAAATAATTGTCTTGCCCCCATGCTTTAAGTAAAATTGTTGAGTCTTATCTAAATATTCTTTTTTGAGAAATTTATATCTACCGCTAAACGCCTTCGGGCCAATATAATCGCCTATCATATAATTAACCATATCACCTATTATGGCTGCGATTAAAAGCAAGCCCCACATAAGCCATATATTTAAATCACTTTCGGGTTTGGCAATAATGGCACCTGCTGCAAAAAGCAATGAATCTCCCGGAAGAAAAGGGGTGACTACAAACCCTGTTTCGGCGAAGATTATTAAAAATAAAATAAGATATGTCCAGGTTTGATATTCGCTAACAATATCAACAAGATGCTGATCTATATGAAGAATGAAATCTATCAGAGTTTGTATAATTTCCAAGATGTATGTTTTTAAAGGGCCAAAAATAGAAATACTTATCTATATAACCGGTGAAGACCAAAAAAATCCGATCCTCGCATGGCCATAACAGCTAATACAATGTTCTGTTTAAAGGAATTTGTAAAACCTAAAAAAGCACCTGAATAGTTAAAAAACTAAATCAAGTGCTTTTTTCATGTAACCCAGAGGGTTATTTAGCTATGCGTAACTATTTAACATTACTGGCATAACCAGCATTAAGACATCTTCTTTATCGTCATTAGTTTGAGGGAAAAGTAAACCTGCCCGATTCGGAGTACTCATCTCAATTGTAACTTCTTCGCCGCTCAAGTTATTTAACATCTCAATTAAAAACTTAGCATTGAAGCCAATTTCCATATCATCACCTTCGTACTGGCAACTTAGACGCTCGTGTGCCTCATTAGAAAAATCGATATCCTCAGAAGAGATATTTAATTCGCTCCCGGTAATCCTTAATCTGACCTGATGGGTAGTTTTATTTGCGAAAATTACAACCCTGCGTAATGAATTTAAAAACAAGGACCGATCAAGAGTTAGCTTATTAGTGTTATTTTGAGGGATAACTGCTTCGTAATCCGGATATCTCTCGTCGATAAGACGACAAATCAGATTGATGTTCCCAAATCTAAAAAATGCACTTGTAGAGTTATACTCGACCGAAACATTAACATCATCAGAAGGCAAAGATGATTTTAATAATGTTAAGGCTTTCTTTGGCAGGATGAAGGAGGCTGATGAATCAGCTTTAGCATCCATGCGGCGGTACCGAACTAATTTATGCGCATCAGTTGACACAAAGGTTAAATGCTGAGGAGTTAACTGACAAAAAACACCCGTCATTGCCGGACGCAATTCGTCATTACTCACCGCAAAAATTGTCTTGTTAATTGCTTCAGCTAAAACAGAAGCGGGAAGATTTACAGATGATGCGTTTTCTACAACCGGAATTTTAGGAAAATCCTCCCCGTTCTCTCCGCTCAACTTATATTTACCGTCACCCGCACTTATTTCTATCGCAAACGTATTATCATCGATAGTGAAAGCAATAGGCTGGTCGGGAAGAGTTTTCAAGGTCTCCATCAGAATTTTCGATGGAATCGCGATTTTGCCTTCTTCTTTTGATTCGACAGGTAAAGAGGTGGTCATACTGGTTTGTAAATCAGTAGCCGAAATTGTTAAAACGTTCTCTTTAATTTCGAACAAAAAGTTCTCCAGAATAGGCAACACCGTACTGCTGCTTGACGCCCCGTTTACCGCCTGTAATTGCTTTAACAATGTTGACGTCGAAACAATAAATCTCATATCTTATATTATCTTAAAAACTATGTATCAAACAAACCTTAGTTCCTGAGGAAAGAAACCATTACCCCTCAAAAATAGAAAAACGAAAGACATACAGGAAAAGAAAATCCTAACATTCTTAAAAGAATGTTAATAAGAAAAGTCAGCCGTAAATTAGAGCCCTAAACCATTCCTGAAAACCTCTTTTTCCGGTAAAAATGGTATAAAACAGCAAATATTCCAATTAGCAACAATGGCCCTAGAATATTAATAAGTTGCCAGCTCAGCTTCTCGCTCCTGATCCTCGCCTTATCCAGTAATCTGATCTTAATTTCCTTATTTCTTAACTCAATTATCCCCGAATCATCCGTTAGATAGTCGGCAATATTTAATAAGAAATTCTTATTGCCGAACTGCTGCTCTGTGTAACGATCAAATCCTAAAGGAAATGGAGACCCATCTTTACTGCTGATCTGGTTTTTTAGAATATCACCATCCGAAACCACGATCATTTTTGCGGGCACGCTTTTGGCTGGGATCCTGATCTGACCTCTTACACCTTCAGGAACCGGGCGGTTTACAAAAACAGAAGGAAATAATCCTTCCAGTAATACGCCAACCGCTTGGGGCTTACCCTTGAAACTTTCAGGATCAGGCTCCTGCTCTACCATTTGCAACGAAATCAATGATGGAATGCGAAGCAGCCTGTTAAATGGAGATGTGCTTAAAATAACCTGTTTTTTAACTTCAGGTATTGCTATCGTGTCGATGGTGTTTGCAAACTCGCTTCTTATTCCATCCAGGTTTTTCACAAGAGGATGATTCGATCCTGGAATGAAAACAGGATAAAAAAGCCATGGAACAAGCTGTATTTGCGCCTGCCCACCGATATTTCCGACACTTAGCGGTATTTGAGAGCAATTCATATCAGCGATCAGATCATAATTGATCCGTATGCCATATTTAAAAAGCATGTCATCTAAATTCAGCTTTTTAGCAAACGCCAGCTGAGACCCGACATGTTTCAGGCTGTCCAATTCAGCATGAACATTATCTACAGCCCAAAAGATACTTCCACCTTTCATCAGGAAGTAATCGATTTTGTATTTCTCAGTTTCTGTAAATTCGGTGTCGGGTTTCGGAACAATCAGCAGTTTTATTCTATCCAGGCCTTCAAATGTGATCGACTTTAAATCGACCCGCCCCGCTTCATAGCCATATTGCAAAGCAGCCATAGCATCTGCCAATTGCAGGTCTGTTAACTCATCATGGCCCTCGGTAAAACCGATACGGGGTTTCCCTCCACTTAAGATTTTTTTTATTGCGCTGGTAAATGCATATTCCAAATTCTGAACCGAATTATTTAACACCTCTTCAGGCGCAGTATTTTGCTTGTTCTGAAAAAGGTTTACCGCAATTTGTTCGCCTTTATATGTGATTAAGGCAGCCGGAAATATTATCTTTTGAGTTCGTCCATTTTCGTTATCCACTGTCAGATTAGTTGGCTCGAGTCCTTTTTCGATCAGATCCTGATAGATTTGCTGTTGTGTTTCCTGATCCCCCGAAGAGGGATTTACGAAATCATATCTGATCTTATTATTTGAATAGGCCCTGTAGTCCGCCAGTAAATCGCGGGTAGAGTTTCTAAGACGTTTAAATCCCGCAGGGAAATCCCCTTCCAGATAAACTGTAACCTGAAGCGGGTCTTCGATTTTGGATAGAAGAGTTTTGGTATTTTCTGAAAGTGAGTAGCGTTTTTCTTTCGTGAAATCTAATCGTTCAAAAAAAGAAGAAGAAGCTACATTTAATATAAGCAGACCCGCAATAAATAATCCTAAATAAGTCAAATCACTTTTTCTTCGGTTTACCATTTTCTTCCTCCCAAAACCGTTTTCGTAAACACCAGAAAAAGCGAGATCAAACTGAGAAAATAAATCAGGTCGCGGGTATCAAGTACGCCCCGGCTTATAGACTGATAATGTTCGTTTATTCCCAGAGAAGATATGAATGCATCAACTGAACTAAAAGTTAGCAAAGTGCTTAATGAGTCAAATCCGCTAAACGCGAAAAAACACAAAAATACGCCTATTGCAAAAGCAATAATCTGATTTTTCGTTATCGAAGATGCAAAAATGCCTATCGCGGCGAAAACTCCTCCTAATAAAAACAAACCAATATACGATCCGATTACAGCACCAGTGTCTATATTACCTCTTGTAAGTCCCAATTCGTACACTGTAAAATAATAAACGAGTGTAGGGATTAAAGCGAATAAAACGATTGCTAAGGCGGCAAAATACTTTCCTAAAACTATTTGCCAATCTGTTAAAGGGCTGGTGGCAAGCAATTCAAAAGTCCCTTCCTTTCGCTCTTCAGATAAGGTACGCATAGTTAAGGCCGGTATCATGAATATGAAAATATAGGGAGCGGTATTGAATAAACTATCCAGACCTGCGTAGCCGTACTCGAGTATACTTGACTCGGGGAACACCCACAAAAAGAGCCCCATCACCAGCAGAAATATCCCGATTGTGATATAAGCTACCAGCGAACTCAGGAATCCATTAACCTCTTTTTTAAACAATGTGAACATGGACAGATTTATAGGTGCCGAAATTAGTTACAATATCCACTAAAACAAAAGCTCAATTAATTTCATCAACCTCCAATGAGGTTAGTTTTAAAAATATCTGTTCAAGAGAAGAACCCGGGTGCGTTTGCTTCAGATTACTTAACGAATCATTCGCAACGATATGCCCCTTATTTATAATTACCACTTTATCACAAATTGCCTCAACTTCCTGCATAATATGTGTAGAGAGGATGAGAGTTTTCGACTGCCCCAAGTCCTTAAGCAACTTTCTAATTTCCACCAATTGGTTAGGATCCAATCCCGAAGTTGGCTCATCCAAGATCAAAACTTTAGGATCGTGGATAATTGCCTGAGCAATTCCCACGCGCTGGCGATAACCTTTAGATAGAGCAGCTACTTTTTTATGTTGCTCGGCGCCAAGGCCTGTTAACTCAATAACCTCGCTTATTCTTTTACTTTTATTTCCGATTTTGTGAAGACTTGCAGAAAAATCAAGCGATTCTTTTACATACATATCAAGGTAAAGCGGATTATGTTCGGGCAAATAGCCTAAATTCTTCCTTACTTCAATCGACTGGCTGCTGACATCGAATCCCGCCACACTTGCCTTTCCAGATGTTTGAGGTATAAACCCGGCAAGGATTTTCATAGTTGTTGACTTGCCTGCGCCGTTGGGCCCCAGAAAACCAAGGATCTTTCCCGGTTCTGCAGAAAAGCTGATGCTATCAATAGCTTTTTGTTGCCCGTAAATTTTTGTAAGTTCTTCTACCAGTATCAAAATCCAGCGTTTAAAATTCAAAATTAAAAATACTTAGATAAGTAAAGCTTAAATCTTATTTTAAATAAATTCACACATTTCACATTCTCACAATAAAATCACAATTCATAAATCGTAATTCGTAAATCAGTTTATATTTGTAGCATCATGAGTAAAAATAGCGACGAACTGTTCAAAAACGTTATATCCCACGCTAAAGAGTATGGATTTGTATTCCAGTCTAGCGAAATCTACGATGGCTTAAGTGCTGTGTATGATTATGGGCAAAATGGAGCAGAACTAAAAAATAATATTAAGGCCTATTGGTGGAAATCAATGGTTCAAATGCACGAAAACATTGTAGGGATTGATGCCGCAATTTTCATGCATCCCACAACATGGAAGGCTTCTGGTCACGTTGATGGATTTAGCGATCCGATGATCGATAATAAAGATTCAAAAAAACGTTATCGTGCCGATCAGTTGCTTGAAGACAAAATTGCCCGATACGAAAAAGACGGCAAAACGGAGAAAGCATCGATACTACAATCGGATATGGATGCTGCTTTAAAAGCCGAAAATCTAACCGTGTTGCGCGATTTAATTATTGAGCATGAAATTGCTTGTCCGGTATCAGGCACAAGAAACTGGACCGATGTACGACAGTTCAACTTAATGTTTTCGACACAGATGGGTGCTGTTGCAGATGATGCAGACCTTGTCTATCTGCGTCCGGAAACAGCTCAGGGAATTTTCGTGAACTATCTAAACGTTCAAAAAACCGGCAGGATGAAGATCCCTTTCGGGATTGCGCAAATCGGAAAAGCTTTTAGAAATGAGGTTATCGCCCGCCAATTCATCATGCGTATGCGCGAATTCGAGCAAATGGAAATGCAATTTTTCGTTCGCCCCGGCACCGAAATGGAATGGTACGCATATTGGAAAGAAGCACGCTTGAAATGGCATAAAGGCTTGGGCACAGATCCTGCAAAATATCGTTTTCACGATCATACTAAGCTTGCTCATTATGCAAATGCAGCAGTCGATATCGAATTTGAATTTCCTTTCGGATTTAAAGAAGTTGAAGGTATACATAGCCGCACCGACTTCGATTTAAGCCAGCATCAACAATATTCGGGTAAGAAACTTCAGTATTTTGATAATGATCTGAACGAAGAAGGAAAGCCCATTGGAAATTATATCCCATACGTAATTGAAACATCCATCGGCCTTGATCGCATGTTTTTGTTAACAATGATCAACGCTTATCAAGAAGAAGACTTAAGTGAAGGCGACAAAAAAGACAGCAGGGTTGTTCTGAGGCTTCACCCCTGCCTGGCCCCGGTAAAAGCAGCAATTTTCCCGCTGACAAAAAAAGACGGCCTTCCTGAAAAGGCCAAAGAGATCATGAATAGCCTTAAGCTTGATCATAACATTGTTTACGAAGAGAAAGACGCTATCGGAAAACGCTACCGCAGACAGGATGCAATTGGCACACCGTTCTGTATTACGGTAGACCATCAGACCCTCGAAGATAATACTGTTACCATCAGACACCGCGATACAATGGCTCAGGAACGCGTAGCAGTAGGCGAACTTGACAAATTGATTGCCGGACTAGTAAGCTGGAAAAATTTACTTAGCTAATATTCTCATTGTTTTGTCATTCCGAAAAATTTCGGAATGACAAAACAATATTTCAGCCGATTCTGTGTTTAATAAGCGGAATGAGACGCGAATAGATAGGTCGCCGAACATGACATTAGTTTGATACTAATACTTTAATAACCAAGGCTTTTTACGTATCTTTGTAACACAAAAACCTAAAAGAAAACTATATCGAATAAACTCTACGCAACAATTTACTGAGGAAAATTTATATGATGAAGAGAAGGATATTTCGCGGAGCTGCATATGTAATTTTAACATTAAGTGTACCCGCGATTGGCTGGGGTTTAAAAGAAAAAGAAGTAATTTCAAATGTGCCCGCTCCACAGGAACAAGTAAACATTCAATCTACCATTGTTTCTGAAACTGTTTCTGCAGAGACATTATTTAACGATCATATCAATGAAATTTACCAATCAGCCGGATTAAAAGAGGCTTCATTGAACTTTGATGTTTACAAAAAAGCAATAACAGGTTATTATAATCTTAAAAGTAATTTCAAAATATCAAACGACAAGCAAATACTTTCAATTGTTGATTTTAGCAAGCCAAGCAGCCAAAAGCGTTTATGGATTGTAGATTTAGGAAGTAAAAAATTGTTATATCATACACTTGTTGCCCATGGAAGAGGCAGTGGCGGATTAATGGCTACTAACTTTTCAAACACTGCCGAATCACATCAAAGCAGTTTAGGATTTTATGTTACTGATGACACTTATTTTGGCAAACACGGATTATCTTTAAGATTAAACGGATTAGACAAAGGATCTAACACAAATGCGCTTGCTCGTGCGATAGTAGTGCATGGCGCAGATTATGTAAGTGAGCGCTTCGTAAATCAAAATGGTTATTTAGGTCGAAGCCACGGATGCCCTGCACTTCCGGTTGAGCTTACAGGTGAAATCATCAAAACGATAAAAGGAAAAACCGCGTTGTTTATTTATAGTCAACCGGTACAATCCGACTTTTTAAACGCTGAAGCAGCTATCAATGGCTTTATGTCTGCAAATCAGGCAATGGCGACTTTATAAAAGACATATAGTATTAACAGGAAGGTGGCCATCGAGTCACCTTTTTTGTTTTAAACTCTATAGTAAGCGAGCAAATAATTTATTTAGCTCTCTGATATTGAGGCGGCCATTGTACCTCAATGCCAAGCTGTTGGGCTGCGTGTAATGGAAAATAAGGATCTCTTAACATTTCCCGTGCAAGAAAAACCATGTCAGCCTTACCAGATGAAATAATCTCTTCAGCCTGTGCAGCCTGGATTATAAATCCTACGGCGGCAGTCAGCATTGCAGAATTCTCCTTGATTACCTGAGCAAAAGGCACCTGATATCCGGGAGCTACCGGAATTTTCGCATTTGGCACGTTTCCACCACTGGAACAATCGACTAAATCTACTCCTTCATCGGACAGTACAGAAGCTAATCTGACAGAATCGTCGATATCCCAACCTCTTTCCGTCCAATCAGTCGCAGAGATGCGCACAAATAAAGGGAGACCCGCAGGCCACACCTCTTTAATTGCCTGTATAATTTCAACTAAAAACCGGATACGATTCTCAAAAGATCCGCCATAGTTATCAGTTCTGATGTTAGATAAAGGAGATAAAAACTCCTGAATTAAGTAACCATGAGCAGCATGAATCTCCAAAACTTTGAAACCAGCGTGCAAGGCCCGAAAAGCCCCTGATTTAAAATCCTGAATAACCTGATGTATTTCCACTAAAGACAGCTCAGAAGGAGGAATATACTTTTCGGAGTAGGCAACTGCACTTGGAGCTACAGGCCTCCAACCGCCATTTTCTATCTGAATTGCGGTACCACCTTTCCATGGTTCAATTGTACTTGCTTTACGACCGGCATGAGCCAGTTGTATTCCCGCAACACTGCCCTGAGCATGAACAAAGCCGGTAATTTCTTTCAGTCCCGAAACATGATCA
Organism: uncultured Pedobacter sp.; assembly: GCA_966210515.1. Taxonomy (GTDB): domain Bacteria; phylum Bacteroidota; class Bacteroidia; order Sphingobacteriales; family Sphingobacteriaceae; genus Paradesertivirga. The sequence continues at coordinate 23,358 of CBIHLM010000039.1, read as the reverse complement.
TCGCTCCAGATGCCTAAGTCAGAAAGAGTTATTCTGCCTTCCGGCGATACCGCGGTTGCTTCGGCCATAACCAATCCAGCACCGCCTACCGCCCTACTACCCAAGTGTACTAAATGCCAATTATTGGAAAATCCATTAACACTCGAATACTGACACATCGGAGAAACGCCTATTCTGTTTTTAAACTGTACTTCTTTAATCTGCAGGGGTGAAAAAAGGGACGCCATAATCATTATTTAGTAAGACAAAGATTAATCATTGAGGTTTGTCTCAGGTCAAACTTTTGCCATATTGTGATATGCTATCTATTCAAACCAACCAAAATCTGACCTTTGCTACCAAATATCCTTATGAAAAAAGTTAGATTAAGCATTCTGGACCAATCGCCGGTAAGGAAAGGCGGAACAGCACAACAAGCGTTACAAGAAACCCTGACACTGGCAAAACGCGCCGATGAATTGGGCTATACACGATACTGGCTTTCCGAACATCATAACACCGGAAGTCTGGCGGGGTCGGCACCTGAAGTTTTAATTCCCTATCTGGCGACGCAAACTAAACGTATCCGGCTGGGATCGGGTGGGATCATGCTCCCCAATCATAGTGCATTAAAGGTCGCAGAGAACTTTAGAACACTTGAAACTTTATTTCCGGGAAGAATTGATCTGGGAATAGGGCGAGCACCGGGAGGTGATCGAATAACCGCGGCTGTTTTAAATCCGTCCAATAATTTCAACGAAAAAGACTTTGTTCAGCAACTGATAGATCTGCAACATTATCTTGATCTGCCAACGCAATATGATGATTATAATGAGAGAATAAAGGCTATACCCTTAGCGGAGACGGCACCTGCTTTATGGGTATTAAGCTCGAGCGGACAAAGCGGCCTTTTTGCTGCGCACTTTGGCATGGCTTTTTCTTTTGCACATTTTATCAATCCTATTGGCGGTGCAGAAGCGGTTAAAATGTATCGCGATAGATTTCAACAGTCTGCACAACTTCAGGAGCCCTTAGCAAATGTTGCATTATTTGTAATGTGTGCAGAAACAGAAGAAAAGGCGATGGAACTGCAAAGAGTAATGGACGTACAATTTCTGAGAATCGAACAGGCAATTTCCGAAGGAATACCTTCCTATAATGACATAAAAGACCTGCAATTTTCTGAGGCAGAACAACAACGAATATTATTTAACCGACAGAGGATGGTCTCGGGAACACCGGAGCAGGTAAAAACGAAGCTGAGTGCTTTAGCTGAGGCGTATGATGTTGATGAATTGGTTATTGTAACAATTACTCACAATTTTGAGGATAGAATAAAATCTTACGAATTACTCGCACATGCGTTCGAAATAGCCTGATTTATTTCAACGCTATAGGATTCAAAGTATATCCAAGATTTTTCAGCAGGGTAATCAGGCCATTATCGCCAACTAAATGACCTGCTCCCACAGCGAAAAAAGCGGGACCGTTTATCATCAGTTCTGGCATTTCCCGCACCCAGGCCTTATTCCTTTTAGAGAGCAAATCGTTCATCTCCTGAACTGTATAATCTTCATTTTTTAGAAAAGCCGATTCTATCGCTTTGAGATCCTGACGTCTGTAATTTTCAAACAGTTCCTTTATGTCTCCTTTCATTCTTTCACTTTCGCGTACAGTTTTGAGCAACAACTCTTTCTGCCGTTCTATTGGGGCATCAAACAAAAATGCCCCCTGCTCTTCCAATGTTTCGAGCCCTACGACATTTATTTTCAAACTCTTAGCCTCGTTTTGAAAATACATATCCAATGCCGGATTCTGGGGAGTAATATTGTTAGGCAAAAGAAAGGCAATCAGGGTAACTTGAACCGCAGAAGGCTTTAGACCGTTCAGCATGCTCAGAGTCATTCCGGTTTTTATTTTTAAAAAGGAATCAACTTCTGCAAATTCCCGTGCGGAAAGGATTTTATCAAGTGTACTATCTTTAAGCAGCATAAGAGGCATCAGTTTCTGAGCCATCGAGGCCTCATCTTCCATAACAAGTTCTCCGACAACTGACTTTACCTTTTTTATTTGATTGATTACCTGAGGCAAGGTGTCGAGAAAACTCTTTCCTACGAGATGATACGTCCCGAATAAGTAGGATGACTCTTTTAATCCTTTGCCACTTATTTCCCAAAGTAATCCCGTTTGGGCCTCCGGTTTTATCTGACTATGTACAGATACGCTAACGCTTAAAAAAGCTACGACTAAGCTTAATGAAAAGAATCTTAATTGTGATTTCATAGGAAATGTAGTTTAAGTCGAAAATTTCAGCCAGCCTTTCCCTTCATAACCAAAAACAAATTGCTTTGGATGAATAATTTCTGCCAGCAGCTCTACAGTATCAACTACCTTCTGACTAGAACGATTAAAATATTGATTTCCGTCTGCAATATAAATCTTGTTGTTTTTCACAGCCGACAAGTCATTCCAGCCCGGCAACTCGAGCAATAAATTTATTTCCTGTAAAGTTCTGTCCATCGGAAATCCGCATGGAGCGATGACCAGAATATCCGGATCTGCAGCCAGAATCGCAGAAAATTCAACATAGCCCGAGTGTTTCCCATTTTCGGCAAGTAAGGGAGATCCTCCAGCGATCTGAATCAATTCAGGCGTCCAGTTACCTGCAATCATTAAGGGTGAAAGCCACTCAATACAAACGACAGTAGGACGCTGCTCGACAAACTTCAATTTGTGATGAACTAAATCACAGCGCTCATGAAGTTCTTCCACAAAGGCCTCACCCCTTTCTTTAACACCTAACTTTTCGGCAACGGAAATAATCTCGTTGAAAATATCCTTAAGGTCTCTGGGATTCAGTGAAATTACTTCAACATTATTATCCAAAACATCCTGTAAAGTCTGTTCGACATCTTTTAAAGACACTGCGCAAACTTCGCACTGCGCCTGGGTAATAATTACGGCAGGATCTAATATCTTAACAGCCTCTTTATCAATAGTATAAATAGATAAGGCCTCGGATAAAATATCCTTTACCTGCTTATCAATTTCTGCACTTGAAGAACCGGAAATAAATTTCGCAGAAGAACAAACAGGCAAACTGACGATACTTTCAGGGGATTCGCATTCGTGTGAGCGGCCAACTAATTGATCTTTCAATCCTAGTGCACAAACAATTTCAGTGGCGGCGGGAAGAAGTGATATGATTTTTTTTTCTGGCATTTGTGCAAAGGTACAATTCAAAACAAAAAATGCCGTGAGCAAATAGCGAACAGCATTTTTATTTTTGTTATTTAAGCATTACATACCCTGGCCGCCGCCCTGACCACTTTCTCCATCTTGCTTTAGGTCGTCGTTATTTACGCCGCGTTTCTTCTTTGGTTGCTGGGCGTTGAAGTTCATTTTACCAAACTGCCAGCTAAAATTAAGGCCCACAGAGCGAAAGGGCATGGAAAAATTACTTTTCTGAACTAAGCCGGCACTATTTATCTCACTTCTAAAGTTCTTGCGCTCATTAAAAGGATCGATGATATTTAAACCGATCTTTCCCTTTTTATTTAAAATTTGCTTGTTTAGCGAAAGTATCCACATGTTAAATGCTGGATTCTTTCCCTGAAATGTGCGTCGCGGAGAGTTTATAATTACAAACGTTTCAGTTACAAACCCTTTGGGCATTGTTACTGATCCACTCAGAAACGCATTATACAACAGCTGTGTGCCTATGTTCGCACTTGCCTTTTGAAATTCGGTTGTTGCCTGAGGCTTATAACTAAATAAATTAAGGTTGGTTCTGAAGGTTAAAGCTTTAGCCGGAGATATCTGACCAAAAAAGCTTCCACCAAAAGAATTATTTCTACCGATGTTATCGAATGTTGTGAGAGAAACAGGAATAGGATCTCCGCCTGAACCGTCATCATATAAGTCGGGCTTTACAAAGCTTTCAATAACATCATCTGTATGCCGATAATATAAAGAAGTATTGATCACGGATTTTTTCACAAAGGTTGAAAAATTAAATTCCACACTTTGAGAAACTTCCGGAGAAAGGTTAGGATTACCCATACTATGGGATATGTTGTTGCTGGTATTCCTGAAAGGATTTAAGAATTGCAGGCTGGGACGTTGAATTCGCTTGCTATAGCTCAACCTAAAAGTATTACTTTTTATAGTTTTTGATAATGCAAAACTCGGGATGAAATTAGTATAGCTATTAGAAAAAGGGTCAAAGCCTGGATTTGGTGAATTCTCCTGACCTTCTATCTGTGTATTCTCAACTCGGCCACCAAGCTGCAATCCTACACTTTTCGGCAACTGAAAACTCAATACTGAATATCCTGAGTACACATTCTGATTATACAGATAGTCATTCGACATTAGATCGCTTAACTCGAACACTCCATTAGCATTAGCCACTTTCACCAGCGAGTTACTTGTAATGTCCCGTATGATGGTTTTAATACCCGATTCGAGTTTTATTTTACTATTAAAGGGCAAAGAATAATCGGCCTGAATGGTATATTCATCGTTTATACCATCATTGGAAGCAATCTGATTTGGGTTAAATGAACTATAAAGAGTGGTATAGTCGGTCTGGTGTTTGCCATGGCTCCACTGTCCTGCCACGGTAAACTCATTCCCGGCTTTTTTAAATTTATGAGTGTAATCACCGTTCCAGTCAAACCCGCCAAACTGCATTTCCGAGTTGTTCGTAATTGTATAGTTGTGATTCTGCTGCTGCTGGGTGCTATTTAGAAAATTATTGATATTGGCCGAAGTTCCGTCCGTTGTAAAACCACCCTGATTAAATCTTACACCTGATGAAATACTATTTGAGCTATTGAAATCATAACTTACATTTCCTGAACCCATACCTGAATATCGCTTCGTTTCGCTCTCTCCGATTTGCGATCTGCTGGATTGATTATTTGAATCCGAACTTTCAAAGTTAACAGTACTAATTTGTGGCCAGGTATAATTTCCTCCAAAATTACCGCTTATGCTTAAACGATTCTGGTTCACATTCAGATTCGCATTTCCATTGTTTTGACGGGTACCCAGCCCGCCACTAACAGAACCGCTAACCCCGGACATGTTACTTTTTTTGGTGATGATGTTTATGATGCCTGCCGAGCCTTCGGCATCGTACTTAGCAGATGGGCTTGTAACTACTTCCACACTTTTTATCTGATCAGCGGGTAGCATTTTCATTGCATCCCCTACATTACTTGCCATTGCACCTGATGGCTTCCCATTAATTAACACTTTTATATTCTGGCTTCCGCGTAACGAAACATTACCATCCTGGTCGACAGAAACCATGGGCACTTTTCTCAGTACATCTCCCGCATTTCCTCCTGATACGGTTGCATCTTTCTCAGCATTGTAAACCACTTTATCAACCCGATTTTCGATTAATGCCGCTTGTCCGGTAACTTCGACTTCTTTTAAAGCGGTTGCGGTAGGCGTCAAAATTATTTTCCCCAGATTCAGATCGGGTTTTGCGGGCGTAGTGGTAACCGAAGAAACCACCTTTGTTTGGTATCCCATAAAACTCAAAGTAAGCTTGTAAGTTCCCGGGGCAACGTTATCGATTTTGAAAACACCCCTGGCATCAGTGATTGCGCCATTGGTACTCTTTGTTGAACTTACCCTGCCTAAGCCGACAGACACGTAATCCAAAGGCTTTTGCGTAACTGAGTCGACGATTGTACCCGAAATCCTTCCGGTGATAGTTGGCGAAGCACCAACAGGCATTTGAGCCCACAAAGAATTTGCACAAAAAATACTGATTATTAAAAGAGATAGAGATTTCATTATTGGAATTTTGATATTAGTCGCAAAGATAGACCGAATGTTACAAGGGCGTTGGTATTATAAATCGCTGTAACGTAAAAAAAGCGATAGAATCTCTCCTATCGCTTTTTCCATTTGTTTATTTATATTCTAGACAACCAGATTTACGATTTTTCCCTTTACAACAATCATCTTCTTAGGTGACTTCCCGTCAAGATGTCTTTGAACATCCGCATTATCCAGAACGAATTTCTCAATCTCCGGAACTTCGAGTGTTAGCGGCATATTTAAATTCATCTTCATTTTACCGTTGAAAGATATCGGATAAGCGAACTCATCCTCGACCAGGTAAGCCGGATTAAATTCAGGGTACGAAGCATAAGTAAGCGATCCTTCCTCGTTCCCTAAAAGGGTCCACAATTCTTCCGTAATGTGTGGTGCGTACGGAGCAAGAACAACTACCAGATGCTGAAGAACTTTACGCTTGTTGCATTTCAAATCAGTAAGCTCGTTTACACAAATCATAAAACTGGAAACCGAAGTATTGAAAGAAAAACGCTCAATATCTTCTTCCACTTTACGGATAATTTTATGCAATGCTTTTAACTCTGCTTTCGTGGGCTCATCTTCAGAAACTTTGAAATTAAACTGATCGTCGTGAAACAATCTCCAAAGCTTACGTAAAAATTTAAAAACCCCTTCAATACCATTTGTATTCCATGGTTTACTTTGCTCTAAAGGCCCAAGGAACATTTCATACAAACGAAGCGTATCTGCCCCGTAGCGTTCAATTATATCATCAGGATTTACTACGTTGAACTTTGATTTAGACATTTTCTCAACCTCAACACCGCAGATGTATTTGCCATTTTCAAAAACGAACTCGGCATTTGCGTATTCCTCTCGTGAACTTCTGAATCTTTCCAGATCAAGAACATCATTTTCAACAATGTTAACATCCACGTGAACTGCTGAAGTCTTATATTGATCTTTTAATCCGTTCGAGACAAACGTATTTGTTCCCTTCCCTTCCTCATCGATTATGCGGTAAACAAAGTTAGACCTACCCTGAATCATCCCTTGATTTATCAGCTTTTTAAAAGGTTCTTCTTCATTCACATATCCCAGATCCTTCAGAAACTTATTCCAGAATCGGCTGTAAAGCAAATGGCCCGTCGCGTGTTCTGATCCACCGATGTATAAATCTACGTCTTTCCAATACTCAATAGCAGACTGAGGAGCAAAGGCATTTTCGTTACGGTCTTCAGGAGACGCCATGTATCTGTACCAGTACCAGCTTGAACCCGCCCAGCCTGGCATAGTACTTAATTCATACTCGTATTGATCCTTGTATTTCCAGTCTTTCGCCCTGCCCAAAGGTGGCTCACCGCTTTCTGTAGGAAGATATTTATCCACTTCCGGCAAAACCAGGGGCAAATCTTTTTCATCTATTAAATAAGGAAGACCCTCTTTAAAATAAACAGGAACAGGTTCACCCCAATAACGCTGACGACCGAAAATGGCATCCCGCATACGGTATTGTATCTTAGCTTTACCTGCTTTTAACTCCTCCAATTTTTGAATTAAAGATGGAATAGCTTCCTGGTAAGTTAAGCCATTAATGAAATCCGAATTAACATAGCGGCCTTCTTTTGTTGCATCGGCTTCATGCTCAATATCCTTCTGCGCATCCAAAATCTGAATTATTGGCAGGTTAAAGTGCTTCGCAAAAAGCCAGTCGCGCTGATCGCCTGATGGAACCGCCATTACGGCGCCCGTACCATAACCAGCCAGCACATAATCAGCAATCCAAACAGGAATCTTTGCTCCGTTTAACGGATTTAAGGCGTAACTACCGGTAAATGCCCCGGAAACGGTTTTAGCGTCTGCCATCCGGTCCAGTTCTGACTTCTTTTTAGTTTGCGCGATGTATGCATCAATCTCAGCTTTTTGCTCCGCAGTAGTTAGTGAGCTTACTAACTCATGTTCAGGAGCAATAACAAGAAAGCTTACTCCGAAAATAGTGTCGACACGAGTGGTAAAAACTTCTATATAGTTTTGAGTTGTAGGTTGTGAGTTGTCAGCCTGACGCTCAAGAGGGAAGATTACCGATGCTCCTGTACTCTTGCCAATCCAATTGCGCTGCATTTCTTTCAGCGGGTCGGGCCAGTCGATATTGTCCAATCCCTGGAGCAAACGGTCGGCATAAGCGGTGATACGCATGCTCCATTGCATCATTTTTTTCTGTTCAACAGGATAGCCGCCACGCTCCGAAACACCTTCCTTTACTTCGTCATTTGCCAAAACAGTACCTAAAGCAGCGCACCAGTTTACCGTACTTTCTTTAAGAAAGGTCAGGCGATATTTTAAGAGTTCAACTTGCTGCTGACCTTCGTGCATCTGCTTCCATTCATCCGCTGAAAAGCTCAGAACTTCCTCATCGGAAACAGCCCGAACACCCTCTGAACCTTTAGTTTCAAAATGCTCTATCAGTTTTTGTATAGATTCCGCTTTATCCGATTCAAGATTATACCACGAATTGAATAATTGCATGAAGATCCATTGCGTCCATTTATAATATCCCGGATCGCTGGTTCTAACCTCCCGACTCCAGTCGAAAGAAAAACCGATCTGATCTAACTGACGACGATACGTCGCAATATTTTCTTCCGTTGTTAGTGCCGGATGCTGGCCGGTTTGAATGGCATACTGCTCTGCAGGCAGACCGAATGAGTCATAACCCATTGGATGCAATACATTAAATCCTTTCAGGCGTTTATAGCGTGCAAAAATATCCGAAGCAATATAGCCTAGCGGGTGTCCAACATGCAAACCTGCGCCCGAAGGATAAGGAAACATATCCAAAACATAATATTTGGGTTTCTGAGAAGTGTTATCAACCTTATAAGTCTGCTTCCCGGCCCAAAATTGTTGCCACTTTTTTTCTAAGTCTCTGAACTGATAATCCATTTCGCTATTTGTTGGGCAGCGAAAATACTAAAATTGAAGGATTTAAGAGGAGGAGAAATAAACCTCCTTAAGCTGATGAACGTTATGTGATAATTAAATGTAAAAGGCTAAAACTGTATTTAACAGATATTAACTATCCTTTTTTCACGTTTCTAGGCTTTAATTTTTATTTTCGCGTATTCTAAACAGACATTATGGAAGAATTTGAAAGCAGTTCTGCTGCTAAAAAGACTAAAACCGTTTACATTTCTACCGTTATTAGTATTGCTTTAGTTTTACTAATGATCGGTTTACTGGGCCTTATCATGGTTCACGCAAGAAATCTTTCTAATTATGTAAAGGAAAATATTGTTCTGAATATCATCGTAAGTGATGGAGCAAAAGAAGTTGATGTGCTGGCATTACAAAAACAACTCGATGCCCATCCCTATGTTTTAAATTCTCAATATGTAAGTAAAGAGCTTGCAGCACGAAATCTTCAAAAGGATTTAGGTGAAGAATTCGTAGAGTTTCTAGGATACAATCCTCTTCTCTCTTCTATTGATATTTACATGAAGGCCGAGCACGCCAATAACGCCAGTATTCAAAGTTTCAGCAATGAACTCACCAAAAATCCTTTGGTCAAAGAAGTGATTTATCAAAAATCTCTGATTGATATGGTAAACCAAAACATCCGGATCATCGGGCTGGTTATCCTTGGGTTTGCATGTGTATTATTAATGATCTCTATTGCCTTAATAAATAACACAATCCGACTTTCGATCTATTCACAGCGTTTTCTTATCAAAAGTATGCAACTGGTTGGCGCAACCAAAAGCTTTATAAGAAAACCATTTTTAACTTACGGCGTTCTTCATGGTTTATTAGGGGCACTAATTGCGATTATTCTTTTACTGATAACTTTATATGTTGCACAGCAGCAAATTCCGGAGTTAGTAATTTTAAGAAACTATACCGAGTTTGCAATAGTATTTGCCAGTGTACTAATCATTGGCATATTAATATCTTTACTTAGCACTTATTTCGCAGTAAGCAAATATCTGCGTTCAAAAATTTACGACCTTTACAGATAATGGCACAAAAGAAAACAACAAGCACAACAGCTGAAAACACTACGGTACAATTTGTATTCGAAAAAAGCAACTATCGTCTGATGCTCATCAGCATTGCGGTTGTAGTACTTGGATTTATGCTCATGATAGGCGATACTGATATTTACGATTTCCGAAAAATAATACTTGCTCCTATTGTAGTTCTGATTGGATTCGGCATAGGCTTTTTTGCGATTCTTAAAAAACGAAGCTAACACCCTCTTATGAGTATTTTCGAAGCAATTATCCTTGCTATTATAGAAGGTGTGACTGAATTTCTACCGGTTTCCTCTACCGGGCATATGATTATCGGTTCTGCCATTATGGGCATCGAAACCGATCCTTTTGTGAAGATGTTTAATGTGGCGATACAGTTTGGAGCAATTTTATCGGTTATCGTTTTATACCGTCGCCGCTTTTTCAAATCTTTTGACTTCTACTTTAAACTGTTTGTTGCATTTCTGCCCGCTGCAGTCGTTGGATTTCTTTTAAACGATTATATCGACATGCTTTTGGAAAATGTTCTGGTTGTTGCTGCGATGCTCGTGTTAGGAGGAATCATTCTTCTGTTCATCGATAAATGGTTTAAAGGAGGAGAAATAGATTTCGATATAAATTATCGTGAAGCTTTTTCTATAGGGCTGTTCCAGGTGATCGCCATGATACCAGGCGTATCAAGATCTGCAGCTACAATCATCGGTGGATTAAGTCAGAAACTTACACGTAAAGCAGCTGCAGAATTTTCCTTCTTTCTGGCTGTACCGACCATGTTTGCGGCTACAGGCTATAAAATGTTAAAATTCTATAAAGAGACCGGGTTCGCTTCAACAGATCTTAACGTCCTTATTATCGGCAATATCGTTGCATTTGTTGTTGCCTTGTTAGCCATCAGGTCTTTTGTAAGCTATGTTACAAAGCATGGATTTAAAGTTTTCGGGTATTACCGGATTATTGTTGGTGTAGCTATTATTCTTCTTTATGTACTCGGCTACGATTTGAAAATTGTATAGTGTCTGAAAAAACTTTCCCTGATTTTAATTTCGCAGAAGGCGAAATGCTCCTGATCAATAAGCCTTACAAATGGACCAGCTTCGATGTTGTTGGGAAAATAAGAAACTCTTTTAAACCGCTAAAACTTAAAGTCGGTCATGCCGGAACCCTGGATCCCTTGGCTACCGGCTTATTAATAATCTGCACAGGCAAACTCACCAAAAAAATCGATGAGTTTCAGGCTCAGGATAAAGAATATACAGGCACTATGACTTTAGGTGCCACAACCCCTTCTTATGATCTAGAAACCGAGGTTGACGCTACATTTAATATTAGTGAGCTTACAGAAGCAGAGATCATAGAAAACTGCAAAAACTTTATTGGTGATATTGAACAATTCCCTCCCGCACACTCGGCTGTAAAAGTAGACGGGGAGCGATTGTATTTAAAAGCAAGGCGGGGTGAAACTGTAGAGCTAAAATCCCGTAAGGTAAGCATTTCAGAATTTGAGATAACCCGTATTGAATTACCTGAAGTGGATTTCAGAGTGGTTTGCAGCAAGGGTACATACATCCGGTCACTGGCTTACGACTTTGGTAAGTTATTAAATAACGGAGCTTATCTATCTAAATTAAGAAGAACACGTAGCGGCGATTTTCATGTTGATAACGCCTATGAAGTAATGGAACTTGTGAATCATGTCAGAAGTTTAAAAGATCGTACTGCCCTATCGGATGACGCTATCTAAACTTAATAGTGTGCCATTTCTGTTCTCAATCAATACAATTTCCATAAATTAGCCGGATAATGAAGGTTTACAGACATCTGGATGAATTTCAAAAGGTTAACAACGCAGTCGTTACTATCGGCACTTTCGACGGAGTTCATATCGGACATCGAAAAATAATATCACGACTAACGGAAGTTGCGAAGCAAATTAACGGAGAAAGTGTAATCCTTACTTTTTTCCCGCATCCGCGGATGATTATTAATCCTGAAGATGTAAATCTAAAACTAATCACAACTATTAATGAGAAGGCAAAACTCTTAGAAGGCCTCGGAGTTGACCATTTGATCATTACTCCGTTTACACGTGATTTCTCCAATCTTAGCGCAGAAACCTATATCAAACAAATTCTGGTTGATAAAATTGGTACCAGAAAAATCATCATTGGTTACGACCATCACTTTGGGAAAGACCGCCAAGGTGACTTGAAAGAATTGCAAAAATGCTCTTCCGATTATAATTACGAAGTAGAAGAAATTCCGGAACAAGACATCCACGATGTTGCGATAAGTTCAACTCAAATACGACAAGCCTTGTTAAAAGGAGATGTAGAAACGGCCAACGAATTTCTTGGATATCCTTTTAGCTTATACGGCAGAGTTATAAAAGGGGATCAATTAGGAAGAACAATGGGCTTTCCGACAGCCAATCTTTTAATTGAAGAAAACTATAAGCTTATTCCGAGAGACGGGATATATGCCGTAAAGGTAAAAATTGACTCAGACTCTCAAGTCTATAATGGAATGGCATACATTGGAAATCGCCCCACGATAAACGGTATGTCAAAAAACATAGAAGTAAACATTTTCGACTTTTCGCGAGATATTTATCGCCAGTACATTACAATTGAATATCATCACTTTATCAGGGATGATATGCGGTTTGATAATATGGATGAATTAAAGGCTCAAATTACAAAGGATAAACAATCGGCAATAAGTTTGTTATCCTAAGGGTAAATCTTTAAGATAATCTTAAGACATTTTGAAAAAACTTAACCTTGATAAACAGGAAGCGGACTTTTTAAACAGTACCATAAACCACTGGCAGAGTAATGGAATTGTTAATACCGAAACCGCCGAACAACTCAAAAATTCATATGATGTAAAAGAGTTTGACTGGCGACGTCTGGCTCAATATTCTTTTTGGGTTGCTTTAGCTTGTGGACTTATAGCATTTGCGTCTTTGGTTATTGATGACGATGTACTTGATCTTCTAGCAAGGATTTCTGATACACCGGATATTATAATCAGCGTAATTTCGGCTGGGTTGGCGGCCTGGTTTTATTATCGGGGACAAAAAAGCAAAGATCTGTTTCCTGAAAAAATTTTCAGCAACGAAGCGACTATATCTGTAGGAGTATTATTTACCGCAAGCTCTATTGCCTTTCTGGGCAAGGCTCTCGATAATGGCTCAGGTCATTTCTCAATATTGTTTTTATTGTCGGTTTTTGTATATGGATACTTAGCACTGAAATTTAAATCGCAGGTAATCTGGGCTTTTGCGTTAATCTCTCTGGGAAGCTGGTTCGGAACAGAAACGGGCTACCAAACTGCGTGGAGTGATTATTTTCTACGCATGAACTACCCCTTACGCTTTGTGTTTTTCGGTGCATTTTTAACCTTTGCAGGATTTAACCTTTACAGGATCAAAACTCTTGAGATATTTAGAACTGCAACCTATATTATTGGGCTGCTGTACCTTTTTGTCTCGTTATGGTTGCTCTCTATCTTTGGAAACTTTGGCAACCTCGAAGATTGGTTTAACATTAAGCAAAAAGACATTTTTTATTACGGCATTATCTCCGCTCTGATTTCCGCGGGTTTTATAATCTACGGACTTAAGAGAAAAGATGAAATTGCCAGAGAATTTGGAATTACTTTTCTACTGATTAACATTTACACCCGCTATTTTGAATATTTATGGGATCGAACCGATAAAGCGATTTTTTTTGGAATCCTGGCAATCTCATTCTGGCTTATCGGCCGAAAGGCAGAAAAGATCTGGAATCTTGAAATATTTTCGAACAAAAACACAGAAAGAAACGGAACTCCTGAGAAATAAAAAGCCATCCGCTTTTTGAGCGAATGGCGCTTTATTATACGATCCACATAACTTTATAAAGGTCAGACAGCCATTTAGCGTATTACAGCGTTGTAAAATGAATGCCTATCCTTCTTAAGAAACCATCAGCTTAGCAGAGATAAATTTAAAAGTTAATAATTAAGTATGATTTAGATTTATGGAATACGTAATTTCTACACCGCCCGCCGCAAGCATATCATGCACAGAACAGTATTTTTTCACGGCAAGTTCGGCGGCCTTATCAACTTTAGCTGCATCTAAATTCCCGCTGATATTAAAAGTCATGTGAATTTTTGTAAAGACAGCGGGCACTCCGTCCCTCCGCTCTCCTTTAACAGAAACAGATACATCAGCTACATCCTGACGTTGCTTTTTAAGGATAGAAAGCAGGTCAAAAGAGCTGCAAGAGCCTAAAGCCATCAACACAAGCTCCATTGGTCTAACACCGAGTCCCTGCCCCCCGATAGCTTCAGAACCGTCTACATGAACCTTCACATCCTCTGCACCTGAAGCTTCGAAATGTACAGCGTCGTTAAGTCGTTTTAATTCTACTTTCATTTTGAATTATCTAAGGCGTGTTTAATATCATTAAGAATGTCCTCTGCGTCCTCGAGCCCGACAGAAATACGAATACTTCCCGGCTGAATTCCAATTGCCTGACGCTCTTCTTCACTCAGTTTAGAATGTGTTGTGGAAGCCGGATGCGTTGCAATCGATCTTGAATCGCCTAAATTTGATGAAATTAAGATCATTTCTAAAGCATCAAGAAATTTCTTTGCGCGTTCAAAACCCCCTTTTATGTTAAAAGTAACAATTCCTCCACCCTGTTTCATTTGTCGTTTTGCCAACTCATATTGAGGATGCGAAGGTAAATGAGGATATCGAACCTGCTCTACTTCAGAATGTTGCTCTAACATTTCGGCTAGCTTCAACGCTGAACTGCAATGACGATCCATGCGAATAGTAAGCGTTTCTAAGCTTTTAGAAAAAATCCAGGCATTAAATGCCGACATAGCGGGCCCCGTATGGCGGATAAAGAACATCAATTCTTTCATCAGATCGGCCCTTCCAACCACTACACCACCCAAAACACGACCTTGTCCGTCGAAGTATTTAGTAGCAGAATGACTCACAAGGTCAACTCCATATTGTATAGGCTTTTGCAGATAAGGGGTAGCAAAACAGTTATCTACATTTATAATAATGTTCGGATGTTTCTTTTTGAGTCCGCAAAGCCATTCCAGATCTACTAATTCCAAACCTGGATTTGATGGCGTTTCCAAAAAGATCATTTTGGTTTCCGGCCTTATTGCAGCTTCCCACTCCTCCGGCTTTGAAGCGTCCACGTAGGTGTATGTAATTCCCCAGCGAGGAAACAATTGATTTAGTAACTGATGAGTGGAACCAAATATTGAACGGCAAGCCAGGATGTGATCACCGCTTTTCAGCAGACCTGCAAGTGATGCAAAAACACCGGCCATACCCGAAGAGAATGCTAATCCCGCTTCGGCACCTTCGAGTTCGCACACTTTATCTATAAACTCAGATGTATTCGGATTAGAATAACGGGAATAAATATTGCCTTGAATTTCATCCGCGAAAATAGCCCTTCCCTGCTCTGCGTCATCAAAGATAAAGCTTGAAGTAAGGTATAAAGGAACCGAATGTTCCCTGTTTTGGCTACGCGGTGCCTGTTTACGTATTAGTTTGGATTGTTCTTTCATCAGGAAGCAAACTTACGGAAGATTAGGGTAAAAATTGTGTCAAAAAGATGAAGGAGAAGGCTATATCATCTTAAATAAAAACGTCAGAATACTTTTCAAGCTTACCAGGATAACAATTATTCCAACAGCTACCATAATACTCTTGGCCGAAATACGGTTCGAAACCCGCGCTGCAATCGGCGAAGCAATTGCGCTTCCAATAACCAGCCCCCCAATCGCTTCCCAATGAAGGCCTTTCAACATGGTGATAAATGTCAATGAACTCATAAAGGCCACAAAAAATCTGGAAGCTTTAACCGAACCTAAGGAAAATCGAGCGTGTCGTCCACCCGCAATTAAGGTCGAAAGTACAATCGATCCCCAGCCACCTCCGCCAACAGCGTCAATTAATCCTCCTCCAAAGCCGAGGGCAGTTATATTTTTAATTTTCTTTTTCACCTCGCCCTTTTTTCTTTTAAGATTAAATGCCTTTGACAGAATCACCGTTCCCAGAATCAGCGTGTATAAAGAAATAGCCGGTTTAGTATAATTGCTATAATGCTCCAATGAAGATAACAGAAATGCCCCAATCATGGCTCCAATAATGCCTGGAATTACCAGCATCTTAAAAAGCTTCATGTTTACATTACCCATTTTGTAATGCATTAGCCCTGCAATTCCGTTACTGAGTATCTCTGACAGATGCACAGCTGTACTGGCGGAAGCGGGTGGAATTCCCATAGACAAACTGAATGTGGTAGAAGTAACACCGTACGACATACCTATTGCACCGTCTATCATTGCAAAAATGAAACCGGCTATCAGGAAATAATAAAAATTAGTGGGAACATCGGAAAAATACGCTTTGAAGGACGGAACAAACACCCATAATACTATGATCGCTATAACAATAAGACACATAGAAGCTACTGTGAGTAATCGCTTTGTTTTACGAAGTTGAGGTTGCGATATAATCGGGTCTTCCTGAACTATTATTTCCGGCTCTTCTATCGTGTTTATCTCCATTAGGGCTTAAATAAGGTGATCTGCGCCCAAAAATACAAAGTATATATGATAAGTAGGATACCCTTTTTATTTTTTAAAATGAGTCTTCAAAAACTGTCCGGTATATGATTCTTCTTTTTCAATCAAATCTTCAGGAACACCTTCAAACATAAGTTTTCCACCTCTGTCTCCTCCTTCAGGACCAATATCTATCACCCAATCAGCACATTTAATCACATCCATATTGTGTTCGATAACCAAAATTGTATTACCCTGGTCTAACAAAGCATTAAAAGATTTCAATAATTTTTTGATATCATGAAAATGCAAGCCGGTGGTCGGCTCGTCGAATATAAATAGTGTTTTATGGCTATTATTCCCTTTGATAAGAAATGAAGCCAGTTTTATCCGTTGGGCTTCGCCGCCCGAAAGAGTGTTAGACGATTGCCCTAAATGGACATACCCTAGTCCGACATCGGCCAAGGGCTGCATTTTGGCGATAATCTTAGACTCATTTTTAAAAAAATCGATCGCTTCATCAATAGTTAGATCTAAAACTTCAGAAACTGTCTTCTCCTGATAGGTGATATCCAAAACATGTTGCTTAAAGCGTTTTCCATCGCAGGCCTCACATTTCAGATAAATATCTGCCATAAATTGCATTTCAATCTTTACCTCGCCTTCGCCCTGACAAACATCACACCGCCCACCTTCGACATTAAAAGAAAATGCAGCAGGTTTTAATCCCGCCGCTTTTGCGGATGGCTGTGATGCATAAAGATTACGGATCTCATCCCAGGCCTTAACATAGGTCACCGGGTTCGAACGGGACGACCTTCCAATCGGATTTTGATCAACCAGCTCTACTTGCTCGATTTTATTAAAATCGCCGGTAAGTTCACTATACGCACCGGTCTGCTCGCCGGAATAGTGGCCAATTGCTTTTTGAATTGCAGGCTGTAAAATTCGTTTCACCAATGAAGTTTTACCGGAACCAGAAACTCCTGTAACGCAAGTAAATACATTAAGGGGAAATTTAACATCAATATTCTGGAGGTTATTCTCTCTGGCGCCTTTTACCTCTATAAAATCATTCCATTTTCTTCTGCTAAAAGGGATGTCAATTTGTTCCCTTCCGCTCAGATATTGACCGGTAAGACTATTTTTATCTTTAATAATTTCTTCATAGTTACCTGTAAACATCAGGTTTCCGCCGTGAGTTCCGGCCGCAGGACCGATATCAATAAGGTAATCTGCAGCATTCATAATCTCTTCTTCGTGTTCAACTACTAATACTGTATTTCCAACATCTCTTAAAGATTTCAGCACCCCGATTAGCTTTTGGGTATCCCGCGGATGCAGCCCAATACTGGGCTCATCTAATACATAAACTGACCCAACCAATGAACTCCCTAAAGAAGTAGCAAGATTAATGCGTTGAGACTCACCACCCGACAAAGTATTAGAAAGACGGTTCAAAGTAAGATAGCTTAAGCCAACGTCGTTTAAAAACCCTATCCTGTTACTTATTTCAGCCAGCAAACGTTTTGCTATTTTGGTTTCATTTTCCCCGAGATTCAGATTTTGAAAAAACTCCCTCGCCTTATCCAGTGGCATAAGAACGATGTCAGTAATCGATTGACCGTTAATTTTCACGTAAGTAGCATCCTTTCGCAGTCTGCTGCCTTTACATTCTGGACAATTAGTTTTTCCGCGGTAGCGCGAAAGCATTACGCGATACTGAATTTTATAGGTCTGCTCTTCAAGGTGTTTAAAAAACTCATCCAGTCCCCGAAAGTATTTATTTCCCGTCCATAACAATTGTTTTTGATCATCGCTTAAATGGTTAACAGACCGATGAACGGGAAAGTCGAATTTTAAAGCATTCTTTAGCAATACATCCAGCCACTCACGCATTTTTTCTCCGCGCCATGGTGCGATAGCTCCGTCATACACTGATTTATTCTTATCAGGGATAACTAAATCTTCGTCTATACCAATAACTTTTCCATACCCTTCACATCGTTTGCAGGCGCCATAGGGGTTATTAAAGCTGAAAAAATTAGGAGTTGGCTCCTCAAAGCGAATATCGTCAAGTTCAAACCGATCGCAAAAGAAATGGCTGGTACCATTCTCTTCGACATAACAATCGCCTTTACCTTCAAAAAAAGCTGTTTGAACAGAGTCTGCAATGCGGCTTATCGTCTCCTCTTCCTGGTTAACTGATATACGGTCGATTACAATCTTCAGAACATTCGAATCAGTTAATTTATCGTTTTTTATAGAATCCTCTTCCAATAAATCTTCGATCTTTGAAAGCTTATCATGAAAATAAACTCTTAGAAAACCTTTTTGTAACAGAACTGCTAATTCCTCCTTTACCGTTCTGTTACTGTGTGGATGAAGAGGACAAAAAATAGTTACAGACGTTTCCTCGGGCAAAGCCGATATAAAGTTTACAACAGTTGTTACTGAGTCTTTTTTTACTTCAAGCCCAGAAACAGGTGAATACGTTTTCCCAATCCTCGAAAACAGAAGTTTTAAGTAGTCGTAAATTTCGGTAGAAGTTCCAACAGTTGATCTTGGATTACTCGTTATTACCTTTTGCTCGATAGCAATAGCCGGCGCAATTCCTTTTATATAGTCAACGTCAGGTTTATTCATCCGCCCCATGAACTGCCGTGCGTAGGACGATAAACTTTCTACATACCTGCGCTGCCCCTCGGCATATAAAGTGTCGAACGCCAGCGATGACTTTCCCGAACCCGACATACCAGTAATTACCACCAGCTTGTTCTTAGGTATGGCAACATCAATATTCTTAAGATTATGAACTCTGGCGCCTTTTATGATTATATATTTCCTGGGATCTTTTTCTGATTCTACACTCATGAAACCTAACTGAACTTTTTCTCGTATATAAAACAAAAGAGAATTTATACGGATTGTTTGCGCACCAAAAATACTACCAATTAGTGTAAATTTTTTTAAAATAAATGTTTGTACATACAATATATTTGCTTATATTTGATAATACACACTGCACACACTTATCACAATTTAAACTAAAAGGAGAAGCTTATAGATACAACTCTACTTAAATAACTTTATTACTTACAATTGATTAAGGGGAATTTAAATAGGAGTCCTATGAAGCTTCAGGAAAAGAACGACCACGAGTTAGTACATTTGTACATAACGGGTCAAGAGACATGTTTGGAAGAGCTGATTCGCAGACACAAATCCAAAGTTTATACATCTATATATATGCTGGTTAAGGACCAGTATTTAGCAGAAGACATTTTTCAGGATACTTTCATTAAAGTGGTTAACACTTTAAAAGCGGGTAAGTATAATGAGGAGGGTAAGTTTTTACCCTGGGTACTTCGAATAGCACACAACTTAGTGATCGACCATTTCCGCAAGGAAAAACGCACACCGGTTATTACCAGTGGCGATGGTTTTGACATTTTTGATGTGCTTGGCTTTTATGATGAAAGCATTGAAGACAAGATGATAAGAGATCAGACCCATAAAGATCTGAAGACACTCATCCAGTTATTACCGGAAGAGCAAAAAGAGGTTTTGATTATGCGTCATTACGGAGATTTAAGCTTCAAAGAAATCGCTGATATTACCCAAGTAAGCATTAATACCGCGCTTGGACGGATGCGTTATGCATTGAACAACCTTCGAAAGATGATGCAAACAAAAGAAATGAGCCTGAAAATCAACTAGTTTCAAAAAAAGAAACTTATTGTAAAATATTAGGTTTGCAATGCCGTTTAATTGGTATATTAAACGTCACCGAAACAATTAACGGCATTGCTTATGTTACAAACTTCTACCACTGATTCTGAGTTTAATTTATTCCCGCTAAGAGGAATAAACACGACTTCTATCTCCGCTTTAAGTGAAGACGATGAGATATTCTACAATTCTATAAAGGAAGAGTTAAACCAAATTTCTTTCGATCCATCACCGCAGGCTATAGAACAGATTCTTAACCACTCTAAGACATTATAAAAACTTGTTTTATTTGTTTTCAGCTGTCTTTTAACTAAAGACGGCTAATGTTACTTTTGTGCATGCTTAAACAAGATCGTTTTAAAGCTTTTGTAGAGTATTTTTCTACACACCAGCCCGATGCACAAACAGAACTCGAATACAATAATCCCTACCAACTTTTGGTAGCAGTGATTTTATCGGCCCAATGTACCGACAAGCGAATCAATCAAATAACTCCAGCACTTTTCGAAAAATATCCTGATGCCTTTACCCTCGCAAAAGCAAGCCCAGAAGAGGTATTTGAATATATTCGTTCGGTGAGCTACCCTAACAACAAGTCAAAACACCTTGTTGGCATGGCAAAGCTGCTAGTGGAAAAGTTTAATGGTGAGGTCCCCTCTTCGATGGATGACTTACAAACCTTACCGGGAGTTGGAAGAAAAACGGCTAATGTTATTACATCCATTGTGTTTGAAGCACCGGCGTTAGCTGTTGACACACACGTTTTCAGAGTGGCAAATCGCTTGGGTTTGACCAGGAATGCTACCACCCCACTTGCAGTTGAAAAACAATTAATAAAATACCTGCCACAAGACACCATCCGACACGCACATCATTGGCTCATTTTACACGGCCGCTATATTTGTCAGGCCAGAAGACCAAAATGCGAAATATGTCCAATATCATGGTTTTGCAAATACTATGAATATCAGCAGACTGCCACTGCCCTGACTAAAGCGGCCGTAGCAGAGCGTAAAAAAGATAAAGCGCTGAAAGCCCGTAAAAAAGCCAATAAACTTTCAACAGTGCTAAAGAAATTCGAAGTAAAAGAATAAATTTAAAAAGATGCAAAATAAAAATTGATAAAAATTTTAGCATTTTGCATTTAAATCCTACATTCGCAATTGACAAACTAAAAAAATGAGCAACGCAGATAAATTAAAAGCACTACAGCTTACTCTTGATAAACTAGAAAAATCATACGGTAAAGGCACCATCATGAAGCTTGGTGATACTGCTGTTGAAAAAACTGATGCTATCTCGACCGGGTCTTTAACCCTCGATATAGCTTTAGGTATAGGTGGACTGCCTAAAGGTCGTGTAATCGAGATTTACGGCCCGGAATCGTCAGGAAAAACCACCTTAGCAATTCACGCTATTGCCGAAGCTCAGAAAAAAGGAGGCATCGCAGCATTTATTGATGCGGAGCATGCGTTCGACAAATATTATGCTAAAAAACTCGGCGTTGACATTGAGAATCTTTTGATCTCTCAACCTGATAATGGTGAGCAGGCTTTAGAAATTGCGGACAACCTGATTCGCTCTGGAGCTATAGATATAATCGTAATTGACTCGGTAGCAGCCTTAGTTCCCAAAGCGGAAATAGAAGGTGAGATGGGTGACTCAAAAATGGGATTACAGGCCCGTTTAATGTCACAGGCTTTACGCAAGCTAACCGGGACAATTGCAAAAACAGGCTGTTGCTGTATCTTCATTAACCAGTTGCGTGAAAAGATTGGTGTAATGTTTGGCAATCCGGAAACAACAACCGGTGGTAATGCACTCAAATTCTATGCTTCTGTACGTCTGGATATTAGAAGAACCTCGCAAATAAAAGACAGTGATGAAGTTTCTGGTAACCGGGTTAAAGTAAAAGTTGTAAAAAATAAAGTTGCTCCACCTTTCCGCATTGCGGAATTTGACATCATGTTTGGTCAGGGTATTTCAAAAGTCGGTGAGATAATCGACTTGGGGGTCGATTTTGAAATTATACGTAAATCAGGTTCATGGTTTAGTTATAATGACACCAAACTAGGTCAGGGTCGTGACGCGGTAAAACAACTCATTTTGGATAATCCTGAACTTATGGAGGAATTGGAGACCAAGATCAGGGAGACCGTTACAGGTGAAAAACTTGAAGAAGTTTTGGGAAGAGATTAAAAAGACATAAAAATTAAAACGATCCAGGCCATAGCCTGGATTTTTTTGTAAAAGACAAATCCGTAAACTGTATCTAACTAATTATTCAAGAGTACGAGTTTTAATATTATGAAAAAAGGAAGAGTTGAAGCATTTAGTGATGGTGTAATTGCTATAATTATAACCATCATGGTACTTGAAATGAAAATTCCCCATGATAATACAATTGCAGCATTAAAACCATTGTTTCCGGTTTTTTTAAGTTATGTTCTCAGCTTCATCTACATTGGGATTTATTGGAATAATCATCATCATATGATGCATGCGGCAAAGACGATTAACGGTAAAATTTTATGGGCAAACATGCACCTTCTTTTTTGGCTTTCTTTAATTCCTTTCGTTACCGGTTGGATGGGAGAAAATCATTTCACAAAGTGGCCGATTGCCTTCTATGGATTTGTTCTTTTCATGAATGCCCTCGCCTATACAATACTAGCTAAGTTATTAATCAAGCATCATGGTGCTGAATCTATATTAGGTAAAGCTATCGGCAAGGATACTAAGGGGAAAATATCACTGGCTCTTTATCTATCGGCCATGTTAATGGCTTTAGTAAACGCATGGGTAAGCCTTGCAATTTATGTTATCGTCGCAATCATATGGATTATTCCTGATACCCGCATCGAGAAAACGTTGATGGAGGTAGAACCGGAGGAATAAGCGACCATGTTTATATAAAGGATCGGCGGTAATCGCTAAGCGTTAATCGTTTTAGACAAACATTCTCTTTTGGATAAGGATATTTTCCTCAAGGCTACTGATATTGATTGTAATAATTAAATCACTCTCACCTAACAAGAAACATAGGGCTTCAAATATTCGGAATAAATAGCAGACATTAAATAGCAGTTGCTTTTCTGGAGAAGAGCAACTGCTATAAGTATCAACTTTAAAGCTTAAAGCTTGTCGTTTGCATTGATGCAATTCAAATCTTCAAATGCCTGAGTTAAACGCTTAACAAAATTCT
>CBIHLM010000038.1:0-42355 GCA_966210515.1 uncultured Pedobacter sp. | reverse complement strand
TGGTAGTTTACGTGTAGGAATTCTTGGAGGCGGACAATTGGGACGCATGTTTATACAAAACGCTATAAGTTACAATACAAATATAAAGGTTCTTGATCCCGATCAAGACGCACCCTGCAAGCACTTGTGCGATAAGTTCGTGGTGGGTTCTCTCACAGATTTCGACACTGTATATAAATTTGGAAAACAGACCGACCTGCTTACCATTGAAATCGAAAAAGTTAATATTGAAGCCCTTCAGCAACTTGAAGAAGAAGGTGTGTTTGTTTATCCTCAGCCACGAATTATCCGCTTAATACAAGATAAAGGCTTACAAAAAGAGTTTTTCAAGCAAAATGACATCCCGACTTCTCCGTTTCAACTCATCAGTTCCAAAGCAGCATTAAAGTCCGCAGAAATAGAATTCCCATATATCCAAAAACTCAGGAAAGACGGATACGACGGACGAGGAGTTTATAAGGTAAAATCCAAAGCAGATCTGGAAAATGCCTTTGACGCTCCGAGTATTGTAGAAGAATGGGTAGATTTCGAAAAAGAGATAGCAGTTATCGTTGCCCGAAACGAAGACGGAGAGATAAAAACCTTCCCGTGTGTGGAGATGGAGTTCAATGCGGACGCCAACCTTGTAGAATTTCTGATATCCCCCTCTACCCTTCCCATTGAAATACTTAAAGAAGCAGATCAATTGGCAATTCAAATTGCAGAGTCATTAAAAATTACAGGAGTGCTTGCAGTTGAAATGTTCCTTACAAAAGACGGAAAAATACTTGTAAATGAACTGGCACCAAGACCACATAACAGCGGGCATCATACAATTGAAGGAAATGTAACTTCGCAGTTCGAACAACATTTGAGAGCAATATTCAACCTTCCGCTAGGCGATACTTCGGCAATTGGCAATGCAGTAATGATTAATCTTTTAGGTGAGCAAGGATTTGAAGGGCTGGCCGAATACGAAGGAATTGAAGACATTTTAAAACAAAAAGGTGTTTACGTACACCTTTACGGAAAAAAATTCACCAAACCGTATCGGAAAATGGGCCACGTCACTATTGTAGACGAAAATCGTGAGGAGGCCATTGCAAAAGCCAGATCAGTTCAAAAAACAATCAAAGTAAAAGTGTGAGAAAGTCAAAATAAAAAAGTGAAAGTTAAAAACCTTCACTCCAGTACTGACTCGACCTAAAACATCTTTTAAATTTTTAATTTTAACTTTTTTAATTTCTTAAACATGAAAGTAGGCATAATAATGGGCAGTAAATCAGATTTACCAGTAATGCAGGACGCTGCTGATATTCTGAAGGCTTTAGGCGTTGACTACGAAATCACCGTAGTATCTGCTCATCGCACACCCGAAAGAATGTTTAATTATGCAAAAACTGCGGCAGATCGAGGTCTTAAAATAATCATAGCCGGCGCCGGAGGTGCTGCTCATTTACCGGGAATGGTGGCCTCAATTACCCATCTTCCTGTTATAGGCGTCCCTGTAAAATCATCAAACTCAATTGATGGATGGGATTCTATACTTTCCATCTTACAAATGCCTAATGGTATCCCGGTTGCCACTGTGGCGCTGAATGCGGCCAAAAATGCAGGCATTCTAGCGGCTCAAATTCTGGGAACCAGCGACGAGGCTCTAACCGAAAGATTAAAAGCTTACAAAACCGACCTCAGGGAAAAGGTAGAAGCCTCTGCTAAAGAAATGGAAGGCTGATAAAATCTGAAAAATTCAACTGTGGAATATTCGTTTAAATTTCCACAATGGGAGAACAATTATACAATATCAGTACTTTAAACGTTAGTTTTGCAAGATTTTCCACATGTGTTAATTACTCATAATAGTTAACCTTCTGGATATCTGTAATTTAGCACACATAGTATTAATTATGCTCAAGAAAATTACCAAGATAACATTAGTATGCCTTCTCATATCCACCGCTTCGATAGCACAGCAAACCGAGTGGTTTACGTTAAATCAACATTATAAATCAGGCTTAGAACTATTTGATAAGGGTAAATTTGCAGCGGCAAACGAACAATTCAGCAAAGTTGAGCAGTTAAACACAGTGCCTTCTACACAGCCTGCAGACAATCGCCAGGTATCCTTATTAAAAGAAAATGCTAAATTTTATCAGGCAGTTTGCGCATTGAAATTAAGTAATCAAAACGCCGAAAGTCTGTTTCTTAAGTTTATAAGAGAGTATCCCGCCAGTGCAAACACCAAATCCGCCTACTTCCACATGGGAACTTCTTACTTCGAAAGAAAGAATTACGAAAAAGCAATTGAGTGGTTTAAACAGATTGATGCAAATAGTTTAACGTCAAAGGAAACTGACGAATATCGTTTTAAATTAGCTTATTCGTATTTTACAGTAAAAAATTATGCAGCGGCCGAACCTCTCTTTGCCAGGTTAAAAGATCAGAAAAATGAGTATTCAGAATCGTCTATATACTATTACGCGTACCTCAACTACCTTGACGCAGATTACAAAACGGCGCTCAGAGAATTTGAGCGGTTAAAAAACTCTAAAACTTATCAGGCAAGCTATCCATACTATATATCTGCTCTTTACTTTTTGGATAAAAGATATGATGATGTAATAAGCTACACTATTCCGGCGATTGAAACCATAGATGCTAAATACAAGGCGGATATGTATAGAATTGTTGGAGCCACCTACTTTGCGAAAGCAGATTATAAAACATCTGCCAGCTATTATCAAAAATTTCAGGAATTAGACAAGGGAAAAACCCAAAACAATCAGGACAGTTATCAGATCGGATACCTGCATTTTAAACTTGGTGATTCCAGAAAAGCGATATCTGAACTTGAAAAGATGGAAAGCCCTGACATTTTCTATCAGCATGGAATGATTGTGCTGGGCGATGCATTTATTTCAACCGGAAACAAACAAAGTGCAAGAAACGCCTTCTTCAGAGCTTCGAAAATGGATTTTGATCCCGTTTTAAAGGAAGAAGGTCTGTTGCACTACGCAAAACTTTCGTATGAGCTTGAGTTTCATACGGTAGCGCTTGATGCCGTTCAGGAATTCATTAAAACCTATCCTCGCTCGACTAAATTAAATGAGGCCAAAACCTTACTCGGACAGGTACTGCTTTCTACCAAAAATTATAAAGATGCGGTAAACATTCTTGAAACGATCTCTGATAAATCCGAGGAAACCCGTGCTGTTTATCAACGTGTAACCTACTATCGCGGACTTGAGTTCTACAACGAAAGAGCATTTGAGAACAGTATATCCATGTTTATGCGCTCGATTAACAATCCTATGGATAATGAAATTGAGGCGATGGCTACATACTGGCTTGCAGAAGCAATGTTTGAAGTACGTAAATACGGAGAATCTGTCGCAACTTTCGAGAAGTTCTTAAATTTAAGTGCCGCCCGCAGCACCGATGTTTTCAATTATGCTAATTATGCATTGGGTTATTCGGCATTCCAAAATGATAATTATTCGAAATCAGCAAACTACTTTCAGAGGTTCTTAAATGGGAATGAGAAAGACCGTAATACGGTAAACGATGCTACACTGCGTCTTGCAGATTCGTACTTTGTAATAAAAAATTATGCTCAGGCAATGACGCAATACAATAAAATAATTGCCTGGAAAGCCAAAGGCGAAGACTATGCGCTTTTCCAAAGAGGAATGATACAGGGACTACAGGATCAGAATGACGCGAAAATAACTACTCTTCAATCCCTCCTGACTCAATATCCAGGCTCAAACTACGCTGATGATGCAATTTTTGAGATCGGTTATACCTATTTCGTGAAGGGTGATAATGAGCGTGCGAAAACGGATCTTTCAAAACTTATTGAAAAATACCCGAGAAGCAGCTATGTACCACGTGCTTTAGTGACTATCGGCCTTGTGAATTACAATCAGGATAAAGATGCGGAAGCCCTGGAAGCTTTTCAACGCGTTGTTAAAGAGTATCCTACCACAGACGAGGCAAAGTTATCCCTTGAATCAATTAAGAATATTTACCTTGACAAGTCGGATGCTGATGGATTTTTAGCTTATGCGAACACTACCAGTATCGGAAATTTAAGTACTGCGGAACAGGATAATATTACTTTCCAGGCGGCTAATAACCGGTTTTTGAAAGGAGATTTTCAAGGTGCCTTCGAATCAGTAAATGCATATTTTGATAAATTTCCGAAACCAATCCATGATAAACATGCCCGATTTATAAGGGCAGAAAGTCTGGTAAAAATAAACCGCCCCGACGAAGCGATTCCTGACTACAATGTAATTTTAAACGATTGGACCAGCGATTATACAGAGCGCTCTTTAATTAGTATTTCCAAACTATATCTTAATCAGAAGAAATATAATGAGGCAATTGTCTATCTCAAAAAGCTGGAAATAGCTTCAGAATATAAAGCCAATTATGGTTTTGCCGTAAACAATCTAATGATTGCATACAGCCAAATGGGAATGCCGGATGACGTACTTAATTATGTAACTATTGTAAGAGCTTTTGATAAAGCATCTGCTGAAGATAAATACAGAGCCGGTTTGTATGCAGGTAAAGCATATCTGGCAAAGGGAGACACTGCAACTGCCACAAAAGAATTTTCCGAGATTTCTACCAAAACGTCGACAGCTGTGGGCGCCGAGGCGAAATATAACGTCGCCCTTCTCCAGTATTTGAAAGGTGATTTTAAAACATCACAAAAAACCGCATTTGAACTGATCAATAAAATGCCGTCACATGATTATTGGGTAGCTAAGAGCTTTATCCTTTTAGCCGATAATTACATTGCATTAAAAGATAACTTTCAGGCTAAAAGCACCTTGCAGAGTATAATCTCGAATTATGAGGGCGATGATGATATCCTTCCTACAGCAAAAGCAAAGCTCGAATCTTTAAATAAAAAGAAATAACATGAAGTCGACATATTTTCAATATACATTCCTCTTTCTGATAACTTCTTCGCTGACGGGTTTTGCGCAAAGTACGTCTGACGAAAAAAAAGACGAGCCGGCAAAAGCTGCGATTACAGAAGAAATTGAAGTTGTGAGACCTTACATGCCCGTTCTTGCAGATGCATCTAAAATCAGACGCAGTCCGGACCTGGATATAAACAAGTCTTTCAGACCTAATTTAAAATATACTATTCTGGATAAAAGGCTCGAGCTAAACAGTGATTTACGTCAGTTACAAGCTCAGGATATAAACCTTCAGGCTCCCGCTCTTCTCAGAAATAACTATGCAAAACTCGGAGCCGGAAATCTGGGGACTCTGCTAGGAGAAGTATATATAAACACGGGTTCAGATGAAGCTCTGCAGGCAGGAGGCTTTTTTAAGCATATTAACCAGAGCGGCGAACTAAATCAGCAAAATATTTCTCGCCAGGAGCTCGGTATTTTCGGAAAAAGCATTCAGAATAAGATCACTTTAAATGGCGAAATAGGTTACGACAGACTTTCGACTTTCTTATACGGATTTAACCCGGAAAATACGCTGGCAAACCCCGACCCAAAACAGCAGCGTTTCAGCAGCCTGAATCTTAGAGGTGAATTATTAAAAAATTTCGACGAATCCTCCGAATCTGATTATGCTACTAAAATTGATGCTTATTTCTTAGGTAGCAGTCATGATGCAAAAGAATCATCATACACATTGAGCGGCTTTTTCAATAAAGTTTGGAAAGATTTCAATGTGGGAGCAAACAGTTCAATAGACTTTACAGCCACAAGAGACAGCGCTTATGATATCAGCAATAATCTGATCAGAATCAATCCCTACCTGAAACTTCAGGGTAAAAATTATAAGCTCTCGCTGGGAATCAATCTTGTCAAAGAGTTTGGTACAAGTTCAAGAACAAACCTTTTTCCAACAGTAATCGGAGAATTTCCGATTGTACCGGGTTATGCAACCATATTTGGTGGATACACAGGAGATGTTCTTAAATCGACCTTAAAGAACTTTGCCGCAGAGAATCCTTACCTCGCGCAAAATATAGCTATCGAAAATGCGATCGAGAAATCTAACATTTATGGTGGAATAAAAGGAAATGCTGGTGCGGGATTTGGTTTCAAGGCGATGGTTTTTTATAAAACTATCCAGGATATGCCACTTTTCACCAACAGTCAGAAAGGCTTTGAACGATTTGATGTAATCTACGATAGAGGAAACAGCAAGACGTTCGGGCTGGAAGGTGAATTGAGTGTCAAAGCTTCGGAGACGCTAAATTTAACAGGAAGATTATTGATGAATGATTACGATATGGGAACCGAAGAACAGGCTTGGTATAAACCCAATTTCCGCTTGTATTCGAACGCCAGACTGTCTTTAAAAAAGAAATTCATCTTAGATGCGGAACTTGTTCTTAATGGAGATTCTAACGGCCTGACCTATATTCCCAATGCTGATTCGAGCTTACCACCTGAACGAAAAATTCTTGCAGTGAGCAGTTATGTTGATTTAAGTGCAGGAGCGGAATATCAGGTAAAAGATAAAATTGGCATTTTCTTAAGAGTAAATAATCTTTTCGGAAACGAATATCAGCGTTACCTTTATTATCCTAATCTTGGATTAAACATTTTGGGTGGTCTTAATTATTCGTTCTGATGTTATTTGTCGCATCAACAATTTAAATTAATTTTACCCTGAATGGATATAGGTCAGTACATTTCAGATTTACTTAATGAGCATAATGAAGTAAGCCTTCCCGGTTTCGGTACCTTCTTCAAAAGAAGTGTAAGTGCCTATTATAATGAAACTGAAGGTCTGTTTTATCCTCCTGCTGAAGTTATAGATTTTAAATCAGAGGAGACTTCATCATCACATCTGGTAAATTATATTAGGGATAGTAAACATATATCAGAAACATCGGCACTCTACTTTATAGAACGTTTTTGTGAGAATCTAAAAAACAATATAAACAGGGATTTAAACGCTTCCATTCTCCCGCTTGGTATATTGCGCAAAACCGGTAATAGCTATCAATTTGAGCCGAGCCCGACCAATGGAGCCTCTTCTTTCGGACTAAAGCCGATTAAAGAACCGGGGTCAATAACTACAAATATCCCTCAAATTGAGAATGACCTGGCGCCTGAGGAACACCTTGTATTAGTCGAAAAAAAGAGTCGTTCGGGTTCCAAAGGAATATGGGTAACATTATTCATATTATTGCTAATAGCTGCCTTTGCCAGCCTGGCTCATTTTTACTACCCGGATCTGTTTAAAAATTTAAACTTCCAGGCAGATAACAAGCCCAATACCAAAATCGTTAAACCTGTTATAAAACGCAGCTCAGTTCAGGATTCTGTTTCTTTTGCCGACAGCGTAGTTAACGAGCTGGAAAAGCAGGGTATACATGGTGCGCAGGTAGAAAAAGCACGCGACACGCTAAGCAGTAACATTAACATTACAAAATCGCCGGATAGCACTGAAACAACACCACAGCCAGATAAGGTATATGAGATTATTGTTGCTTCGTTCGGTTTAAAAAAAGAAGCAGAAGTATCTGTTCGAAACTTGCGCCATCGGGGTATTGACGCTAAAATATATGTTGATGTCAAAAAACCAAAATACAAAGTAAGCTTAGGTACCTTTACAACGATGACAGCTGCCACTAAAGAAAAAAGACGTATTCAGCAGGAATTAATTAAAGACGCCTGGATTTTAACTGTAACAAATAAAGAAAACTAATACACACATGTTTTTACTTCAATCAGATTCGTTTAATACCATAATGCCAGATACTGTTGCGGCCGCCGCAACGCAAACCGCTCAAGCCGCAGAAGAGTTAAGATTTATAGACTTATTAATAAAAGGTGGCTGGGTAATGGTGCCGATAGGAATACTGTTTTTCATAGGTCTTATTATTTTTATTGAACGATATATCACCATCAGAAAAGCTTCGAGAGACGAATCTAATCTGATGATGCAGGTTAAACAAAATATCCTCTCCGGAAAACTTGATACAGCAATTGCATTTTGTCGTAACAGTAACACTCCTCTTGGCCGCATGCTCCAAAAAGGATTAACCCGCATTGGTCGCCCAATAAAAGACATTGAAGGGGCTATCGAAAACATAGGTAAACTTGAGGTTTCTAAACTTGAAAAGAACATCAGTATTCTTGGAATTATAGCGGGTATAGCGCCAATGTTTGGTTTCGTAGGTACCATTTCGGGGGTTATCAGAATATTTTATAACATCTCATTATCTGACAACATCAGCATGGGGATTATAGCCGGTGGTCTTTACGAAAAAATGATCACTTCTGCAGCAGGATTGATGATCGGTATCGTTGCCTATATAGGGTACCATGTGTTAAATATCATGGTAGACAGGGTTATTTTACGAATGGAAACTGATGCGGTCGAATTTATAGATTTGTTAGAGGAGCCCGGACGATGAATTTAAAAGGAAGAAAACGACCTCATGCAGAGTTGCACACTTCTGCAATGAATGACATTATGTTTTTCCTGATGTTATTTTTTCTAATTGCGTCGACCGTAACTAATCCGAACATTATCAAACTGATGCTTCCGAAGTCAGATTCAGGACAATCAGTCTCTAAAAAAACCGTTACAATATCAGTAACAAAAGAGCTTGAATACTTTTTGGATAAACAGTTAGTTACACCAGATGAGTTACCCGGCCGGCTTGCAGCCTATCAGAGACAAGCACCGGAATTAACGATCGTGTTATATGTTGACCGGACAGTTGCTATTCAGGATGTGGTTCAAATTATGGATATCGCTAATAAAATGTCAATCAAATTAGTACTGGCAACAGAACCAAAATAATATGCGTTACCAGGAAGAAAATAACTTTCCGAAGGCCATAGCTTTTTCAACAGGCTTTATGGCTTTAATTCTTTTGATAAGCTATTTTATAGTTTTCGGAATGGCTGCGCCACCCCAGGAATTAGGAATGGGCGGGATTGTTGTGAATTATGGAACGCTTCCCGAAGGAATGGGCGATGATTTTAATAGTATTGACGAACCTTCGGTTTCGCCAAATGCAAACCAGAATTCTCCCGATAAGGTAATAGAAAATCCGGAGACAGAAACCACTCCCTCTTCCGAGACAAGTGATAAAGCTGTAGTAACTCAAGATATAGATGATGCTCCAGCAGTAAGCACATCGAAAAAAAGCACGACTGCTACACCAACCACCGCTACCACAAAAAAGGAGAGTAAACCAACGGTTAACGAAAACGCACTTTACAAAGGTAAAAAGAGTGATGGGACAGGTGAAGGTGACGGAACCGGCAGTACTCCCGGAAACCAGGGTGATCCCGACGGATCAACTTTAGCGCCTAACTATGGTGAAGGCGGTTCAGGATTTGGCAACGCAAGATTACCGAACCGAACTTCTGTTATCAAACCAAAAGTTGAAGATACCGGACAAGCTACAGGAAAGATCGTAATTGACATCAGGGTTGACAAGAATGGTGACGTTATATATGCCAGAGTTGGAAAAGGAACGACAATTGCAGATTATCAGTTGCAGCAAAAGTGCATAAGAGCCGTGAATGGCGCAAGGTTTAATCGTTCAGAAAGCGCACCGGAGATTCAGCAGGGCAGCTTCGTATTTAGCTTTAAAGTTGATTAAGCTATTCGGCTTAAATGAATTACCAGGAAACACTTCTTTATTTATATTCCCGCCTACCCATGTTTTCCAAATTGGGAGCCTCAGCTATTAAAAAAGATTTATTTAATACCATTGAACTTTGTAAGCGTCTGGATAATCCAGAGTTGAAATTTAAATCCATCCATGTAGCAGGCACCAATGGTAAAGGTTCGGTCTCGCACATGATCGCGGCGATTTTACAAATGGCCGGGTATAAAACAGGACTTTACACCTCGCCTCACTTACGGGATTTCAGGGAACGTATCCGTATAAACGGAAAAATGATTTCTGAAAAAGAAGTAATTGATTTTGTAAAGCAGCAACAAAAAACAATCGAAGAAATAGAACCTTCTTTCTTCGAAGTTACTGTAGCTATGGCTTTTCAGTACTTTGCCCGCCAAAAACTGGATATTGCAGTAATCGAAGTCGGCCTTGGAGGAAGGTTAGATTCGACCAATATTATTACTCCACTCTTGTCCGTCGTTACGAACATAGGTTACGACCACACCAATATCCTTGGAAATACACTCGGTGAAATAGCTTTTGAAAAAGCCGGTATCATAAAACAGAATATTCCTGTTGTAATTGGAGAGAGACAACCAGAAATTGAACATGTATTTATCAATAAAGCTGATAAAACAGACTCGGAACTCGTATTTGCTTCAGACGAATGGCATGTGAAAGAAAAAAATAAAAATCAGGAAACTGCAAATAGTTTAAGTGTCGATGTGACTTCAAAATTGGATGCCTCCAGAATTTCAATAGATCTTGACCTTACCGGAACCTACCAGCTGAAAAACATCAAGACGGTTCTAAGCGTCGTTAATGAATTGAAGCAACAAGGGTTTGATATAACTGATTCGCATGTTCAAGCAGCCTTAAAGCAGGTCAAACCGCTTACGGGCTTAATGGGTCGTTGGGAAACTCTAAGCACAAAACCTCTTACCATCTGCGATACCGGTCATAACGAACATGGCATTAAAGAAGTGATGAAAAACATTCATTCCATCTCATACAAAAACCTTCATATGGTTATTGGGATGGTGAAGGATAAAGACATTACGAAGGTTCTTTCCTTGCTTCCCGCAAAGGCGGAATATTATTTTTGTGCACCGGATATTGAGCGGGCAAAATCTGCCGGTGACTTAGCACAAGAAGCTGAAGCATTCCATTTAAAAGGGAAAGTATTTTCTTCGGTAAAAGAAGCACTTGAAGCTGCCAGAAAAGCGGCAGATGAGAACGATTTAATCTTTGTAGGTGGCAGTACGTTTGTAGTGGCTGAAATTATTTAAACTTTCCAAAAGTTTAAAACTTTTGGAAAGTGCAATTTCATACTGCTGGCTCCTGCTGGCTGAGACAATGAAAACTTCCCAGTCCCCAGATAATCTCCGTAGAATCAATACCTACCACTTCCCTTTCGGGGAAACACTGACTGATAATTTCTAACGCCTTATCGTCTTTTTCACATTGATAAGTAGGTACAATTACATGTTTATTGCTGATGTAAAAGTTGGCGTATGATGCAGGCAGGCGCATATCATCATAAACAACTTCATCGGGCATAGGTAACTCAACGACATTCAGTTGCTTTTCATTCAACAGTCTCATTTTACTTAAAGACTTCAGATTCTGTTGAAGCAGCTCATAATTCTCATCATGAACCTTGGTTTCGACAACAGTCAGTACCGTATCATCATTTATAAAACGAATCGTATCATCAATATGCCCATCTGTATCATCACCTACAATACCCTCATCTACCCAGAGTATTTGATCAACTCCGTAATAGTCAGACAAATACTTCTCAATATCACCTTGACTTAAGTGCGAATTACGGTTTTCATTAAGCAAACAACACGTTGAGGTTAACACCGTTCCTTTCCCATTAAATTCAACCGAGCCACCTTCCATCACTATACCAGGATTAAATACAGGAATCTTGAAATGCTGTCCTATTAATGTTGGAACCACATCATCCAGGTCATACGGAGGATATTTGTTACCCCATGCATTATAACCCCAATCGACAATCACTTTTTTGATATCTGCGTGAGGATTAATTAAAAAAGCAGGACCATGATCACGGCACCAGGCATCGTTTGTCGGATGAAAGAAAAACTCCACCTTACTTAAATCAACCCCTGCTAACTGCAAATGACTCAGAGCAAAATTCTTCATCTGCTCGTCCTTAACGTTGATCCTCACCTTCTCACTTAAAGTCAGGATTTTCACAAACTGACTATAAGCAGGGTAAATATTATGAATCTTTCCGGGCCAGCTTTCTTCCTTATGCGGCCAACTCAGCCACGTGGCTTCGTGTGGAGCAAATTCTGCAGGAAAATGGTAACCCAATTCCCTTGGTGTTGTAAGAGTATCCAATTAGTGTGGGATTTTAAATTAAAGAACTAATCTTCGTCGATGTAACGCTTTGTAATGGGCGAATAGGAATCAATTCTCCTGTCGCGTAAAAATGGCCAGTGTGTACGATATCCGTCAGATTTTGACAAGTCCAAGTCCTGAACATGAATTTCCTCCTCGGTGTGAGATGCTTGGTAGAGTATCGTTCCAAAAGGATTGGATACGAAAGATCCGCCCCAAAACTTCATCGGACCTTCATCACCCGAACGGTTCACACTTACTACGTACACTCCGTTTGCCACGGCATGGCTACGTTGAATGGTCTGCCACGCGTTGTATTGTTCAGTATTAGTATCTACCTCCTGAGATGATGCCCAACCAATTGCAGTTGGATAAAACAATATTTCTGCACCCATTAAAGAAGTAATTCTTGCAGCTTCCGGATACCACTGATCCCAGCATATCAATACGCCAATAGTTGCATATTTCGTCTTGAACACTTTATAACCTAAATCGCCTGGAGTAAAATAAAACTTTTCATAATAGCCGGGGTCATCCGGTATATGCATTTTACGATACTTACCAAGGTATGATCCATCTGCATCCAAAACCGCTGTCGTATTATGATAAAGGCCCTCGGCTCGTTTTTCGAACAAAGAAGCTATAATTACCACATTGAGGTCTTTTGCCAGTTCGGCTAAAGCATTTGAAGAAGGCCCCGGAATTGATTCAGCTAACAAAAAGTTATCGTAATTCTCTTCATCACAAAAATACAGGGAAGTGAAAAGTTCTTGCAAACACACTATTTGTGCCCCTTTGGCAGCAGCTTCCCTCGTTTTAGAAATTGCTTTCGCAAGATTTTCCTCCTTGTTTGCAGTGCAGGTCATTTGCACTAATCCTACTTTAACGTTTTGTTTCATTGAATAAATTGAATGACAAAAATAAATAAATGGATTGACTAGACTCATTAAAAAAGTTAACAATAATCGTCATATTTACATATGAAAAACATCAACTCTCCATTAAAATCTAGTACAATACCTTCATGAAACACGAAAACCATACTGATGATTTTTTCAGAGATGAAATAAAAAAAGTCTCCGACTTTAAATTCAACAATAAAGTTGCCAAAGTTTTTGATGATATGGTTAACCGGTCTGTGCCATTTTACGGTGAAATCCAGCGAATGATATCAGAACTTGCGGCAGATTATATTCAACCTGGAACGAATGTTTATGATTTGGGATGCGCAACCGGCACAACAATGATAGCAATGGACACGATGATTCCTGATGATGTGAAATTTATCGGTTTGGATGATTCAAAAGAGATGCTTCACAAATGTGATCAAAAGCTCAATGAAGCTGGCTTTAAACGACCGTATGAGTTGGTTGAGGCTAACATACAGGAGCGGTTTAAAATAGAAAATGCATCTGTTGCTGTACTTTGTTTGACTTTGCAATTCATCAGGCCAATAAGTCGCGAGAAGGTTTTAAAAACAATTTATGATGGTCTACAACCTGGAGGAGTTTTAATCTTAGCTGAAAAGATACTAGCTGAAGAAAGCCAGTTCAACAGGAACTTTATAAAATATTATTATAATATGAAGCGACGGAACGATTACAGCGAAATGGAGATTTCCCAAAAAAGGGAAGCTCTTGAAAATGTCTTAATTCCGTATAAACTGAGTGAAAACATTTCCCTGCTCCGGGATGTAGGATTTTCACATTGTGAAGTTTTTTTTAAATGGTATAATTTTTCGGGATTAATTGCAATTAAAAACTAGATGATCGGAATAGGAAACTTCTTTTTCAAATACAGAAATCTTTTATTTATTTTTTTGTACGTGGGAATATTCATTCCATCGAGAATGATCTTCACGGAAAACCATTTTGGAGAAAACTACTATCTGACTCCCCTAATTTTAGGACTAATAATTACTATCTCAGGTCAATTAATCAGGGGACTAACGATTGGATTAGCATATATCGTGCGGGGCGGACAAAATAAAAAAGTTTACGCCGAGGATCTTGTTACCGGCGGAGTTTTCAACCACTGTCGGAATCCTTTATATGTCGGTAATATATTAATGCTGCTTGGAGTAGGAATTTTAGCCAATTCACTACTCTTTGTAACCATTTTTATGCCACTATTTCTTTTTATATATCAAACGATTGTACTTGCAGAAGAAAAGTTTCTGAGAGGTAAATTCGGTGAACAATTTGATGCCTATTGTAAAAGGGTAAACAGGTGGTTAATCAATTTTCATGGCTTAACGGACACTGTCAAAAGCATGAAATTCAACTGGAGGCGCTGGATACTCAAAGAATACAATACGCAGTTTGTATGGCTTTCGGGTATTACATTGGTGCTCCTTTTAAAATATCCTCAAATAATCTACGGAAATACCGATCTAAGAAATATTTTGATAGTAATAGCTTTTACTGTACTGCTATCAGCTTATTTGCTAATTCGACACCTAAAAAAATCCGGAAAAATGGTCGGCTAAACACCCTGTTTACCGACCGGCAAATTAATAGATCAAATACCCGTTTTTCCGTTGGTGACTCTTCCCCATATATAATAAACAGGCAAACCAATTAATACAATAATTAATCCCGGCCAGGTGTATCCGGGTTTAAATACGATAAGGAGGGTACAAAATGTTAAACCCATTAATATATATATTGCCGGCAAAAATGGATATCCAAAGGCTTTATAAGGTCTGTCGGCATCCGGTCGCTTTTTTCTTAATATAAAAATCCCGAAAATTGTAAGAACATAAAAAACGACCACCACAAATGAGATCATATCTAAAAGATCGCCATATTTACCACTTAAGCATAATACACATGCCATAATGCATTGAATCCAAAGCGCAAACTCCGGAACGGAGTTTTTATTAAGAGTTGCTGTTTTTTTAAAGAATAAGCCATCGTTAGCCATAGTATAATAAACCCTGGCTCCTGACAATATAAGTCCATTATTACAACCAAATGTAGATACCATAATTAGAAGGGCAAGAAGTGTCGTTCCGATACTTCCAAAAATTTCATTCGCTACAGACAACGCAATACGGTTATCCTTAGCAAATGCTAGTTGTTCAATTGGCAGAACGGAGATATACATAACATTTGCGGCAATATAGATCAAAGTAACAATGAACGTCCCAAGAAATAAACTTAATCCGATATTCCTTTGTGGATTCCTAACTTCTCCGGCTATAAAGGTCACATTATTCCAGGCATCACTGCTGAAAATACTTCCAACCATTGCCGCTGCAAAAGCTCCCATAATAGCTAAACCGGTCAAATTAACCCACTGATTCTGTGAAACACCAGCGTCTATACGACTAATATGCTGTTTCATCTTCCACGCATCCTGCCAGTTCTGGTCCCATACACTAGAATTTGCCGCGATTAAACCAAAAATGATCAATCCAAAAAGAGCTATTAATTTGGTCGAGGTAAAAACTGTTTGAATTAACTTTCCTGTTTTAATTCCACGGGTATTAATGGAGGTTAGAAAAACAATCAGAATAATCCCCACCGTTTGGGCTGCAGAAATTTTAAACTCTCCTAATGAGAACAACACATTGCTATCGCCAAGATCTTCATTTAAATACCCAAGAAATTTCCCAAACGCTACAGCTACCGCTGCTATAGTTCCGGTTTGAATTACTGTAAAAAAACTCCATCCATATAAAAAACCGATTAAGGGATTATAGGCCTCTTTTAAGTAAACATATTGTCCACCTGCTTTAGGGAACATTCCACTAAGTTCGCCATAGCTAATAGCAGCAATTAATGTCATTATCCCGGTAATCAACCATACAAGAATCAACCAGCCAGAGGAGCCTACATCTTTCAACATATCAGAACTCACTATAAAAATCCCAGAGCCGATCATGCTTCCGGCAACTATTAATGTTGCATCCAGCAAACCAAGTTCGCGTTTCATTGAAGAATCCTGTAGTTCAGCCATATTAAAGTTCAGTATCTTATGTCGCCGCCAAGATATTTAAAATCGAATATAAATCACAAGAGTTAAAATTAATCTTATAAAAGTGTATTTTTCACACTATTTAATTTGCAAAACTGATATTCCCTTTTAATTTTGACAGATACACTAAACAATTAATCTAATTCGACCGCGTATTTATGCAATTTTTACAAGACAATTTAATTTACACTATTCCTTTATTTGGCGTAATTGGCATTGTAGTAATGCTTTATAAATCAGCCTGGGTTATCAGACAAGATGCAGGAGATGAAAACATGCGTACTTTATCGGGCTATATAGCTGATGGTGCCATGGCTTTTCTTAGGGCAGAGTGGAAAGTTTTGGGCTACTTTGCAGTAATAGCTGCAATTGTGCTGGCATTCTCCGGCACTATGGTAGAAACTTCAAGTCCAGTAATTGCGATTTCATTTCTAATAGGCGCTTTTACATCTGCATTTGCAGGATACATTGGAATGAACATCGCGACTAAGGCGAATGTCAGAACCACTCATGCAGCCCGCACAAGCTTGGCTCAGGCATTGAAAGTATCTTTTACAGGAGGAAGTGTTATGGGTATCGGCGTAGCTGGACTTGCTGTGTTAGGCCTGGGAAGCTTATTCATTGTGTTTTACCAAATGTATGTAGTACAAAACGGAGGAAACGTAAACGGGCATGAAATGGAAAAAGCACTTGAAGTGCTTGCAGGATTTTCCTTAGGTGCCGAATCTATTGCATTATTTGCCCGCGTGGGTGGTGGGATTTATACCAAAGCTGCCGACGTTGGAGCAGATTTAGTAGGTAAAGTTGAAGCCGGGATCCCCGAAGATGATGTTCGTAACCCTGCAACCATAGCAGATAATGTTGGTGATAATGTAGGAGACGTTGCCGGTATGGGAGCGGATTTATTTGGATCATACGTAGCCACGATTTTAGCTACTATGGTACTGGGGCGTGAAGTGAGTTCATTAACCGCAGACAATTTTGGTGGCATCGCTCCTATTCTGCTTCCCATGCTGATTGCCGGTTTAGGATTGATATTCTCTATAGTTGCAACAGCATTCGTAAAAATAAAAAATGAAGATGACAGCGTTCAGAATGCCCTTAATATGGGAAACTGGTCATCAATAATTTTAACAGCTTTAGCTTCTTTTGTGGCTGTGAAATGGCTATTACCTGATGCTATGAGCATCAGAGGATACGATTTCAGCAGCACTGATGTATATCTTTCGATTATTGTCGGATTAACTGTGGGAACACTGATGAGTATAATTACAGAATATTATACTGCAATGGGCAAGCGTCCGGTAAATTCAATCATACAACAATCATCAACCGGTCACGCAACCAATATCATTGGTGGATTAGCGGTAGGAATGGAATCAACAGTTCTTCCAATTCTGGTTTTGGCTGCAGGTATATATGGTTCGTATCATTTTGCGGGTCTGTACGGCGTTGCTATCGCAGCAGCGGGAATGATGGCAACCACAGCAATGCAATTAGCTATAGACGCGTTCGGTCCAATTGCGGATAATGCAGGTGGTATTGCAGAAATGAGTCAGTTGCCTGAAGAGGTTCGCCACCGCACAGATAACTTAGATGCAGTAGGAAACACCACTGCTGCAACGGGCAAGGGATTTGCCATTGCTTCCGCAGCTTTAACCTCCTTAGCCTTATTTGCAGCCTTTGTTGGAATCGCCGGTATTGACCGGATCGATATTTATAAAGCAGATGTACTCGCTGGCTTATTTGTCGGGGGTATGATCCCTTATATTTTCTCGTCCTTATGCATCTCGGCAGTAGGAAGAGCTGCAATGGATATGGTTCAGGAAGTGCGCAGGCAGTTCAGAGAAATCCCAGGGATTATGGAGTACAAAGCCAAGCCCGAATATGAAAAATGTGTAGCTATATCTACAAAAGCATCTTTACGTGAAATGATGCTACCGGGCGCTATCGCATTGATCGTTCCTATTATCATTGGCTTCTCGTTTGGCCCCGAAGTTTTAGGCGGATTATTAGCAGGTGTGACAGTATCAGGAGTATTAATGGGAATGTTCCAGTCTAATGCTGGTGGTGCCTGGGATAATGCCAAAAAATCTTTTGAAAAAGGCGTTGAAATCAATGGGGAGATGTTTTACAAAAAATCTGAACCACATAAAGCGTCTGTAACCGGCGATACTGTGGGCGATCCTTTTAAAGATACATCAGGACCTTCAATGAATATCCTTATCAAATTAATGTCTATTGTTTCGTTGATTATTGCTCCGCATATAAATGTAAATCTTAACGAAACAACGAGCACAACAATAAAACTTGAGCGGAAACATTCAACGCTAGTAACACCTTCTCCTAAACCACTTGACTTATCAAACTTTAGATGAAACTAATTTTGTCTTTCCAGAAAACTTCTTTTTTTTTGGAAAGACAAAATCCTATCTTCAGGTTAACAAATGGCATCACTAATTTTTTTTAAATAAATTTATATGTTCTATAAAAAATCGCTGGATCAGCTGATAAAGGAATCAAAATCCGAAGGAGGACTAAGGAGAACTTTAACGGCAAACAATCTGGTGTCATTAGGTATCGGAGCGATTATTGGAGCTGGGATTTTCACATTAACAGGAACAGCCGCAGCCTTGCATACCGGTCCAGCTGTTGTTCTCTCATTTGTGCTGGCGGCAGTAGCTTGCGCTTTCGCAGGACTTTGCTACTCTGAATTTGCTTCTATGATCCCTATTTCCGGTAGCGCTTACACCTACGCTTATGCAACAATGGGTGAATTTATTGCATGGATAATTGGATGGGACTTAATTATAGAATACTTATTTGCCTCATCCACCGTCGCAGTAAGCTGGTCTGGGTATATGGTAAGCTTTTTAAAAGATTTTGGAATTGCTGTCCCTGCGAGCATAGCGCAGGCACCATACAACTATGACTCATCGAGTGGAGTTTTCACACCAACGGGGGCACTGATAAATTTTCCCGCCATTTTTATAATTGCGATTATAACGTCACTACTCGTTATCGGTATCCGCGAATCAGCCAAGTTTAATAATGTTATTGTTGTAATAAAGCTGGCGGTCATTCTTTTATTTATCGGATTTGGTATCTCCTATATCAACACGGATAATTTAACGCCATTTATTCCGCAGGCAGAGGGGCCTGGCAGATTTGGATTCGACGGAATCGTCCGGGGTGCCGGAATTATTTTCTTTGCCTATATAGGCTTTGATGCTGTGTCCACTGCCGCTCAAGAAGCAATAAACCCCCAAAAGGACATGCCTAGAGGAATCTTGGGTTCACTCGCTATCTGCACAATAATCTACATCTTGGTTGGTGTTGTTATGACTGGAATGGTTCCTTATGAGAAGTTAAATGTTCCAGACCCTATAGCAGTAGCTGTTAATGCAGGTGGTGATGACTTATTCTGGTTAAGATTTCCAATTAAAATTGGAGCAATCGCCGGTTTAAGTTCCGTAATATTAGTGATGCTAATGGGACAGCCTCGGATTTTCTATTCGATGTCCAACGACGGCTTATTACCAAAAGTTTTTAGCGCCATACATCCTCGATTCAAAACTCCGTATATAACGACGATCATCACCGGACTTATAGCGATGGTACTTGCAGGATTCGGCCCAATAAACTTGTTAGGCGAGCTCGTTTCAATTGGAACGTTATTAGCTTTTGTGATAGTTTGTGCCGGGATATTAGTACTTCGATATACCGATCCTCAGCTGGTTCGGCCCTTCAAAACTCCATTTTTTCCATTCGTGCCGATTCTTGGTATACTAGTTTGCTTATATCTTATGGCTGGTCTGCCATGGCATACATGGGAGCGTTTATTAATCTGGTTGTTGATAGGGATAATAATCTATTTCACTTATAGCAGGCGTCATAGCAAGGTGAGGAAAGAATTACGGGATCCCATGGCCTAACATTTAGAATAAAATAAAGGTTCCATTTATTAATGGAACCTTTATTTTTAAATATTCCGAAGAAATCAATCGGCTACATCGCAAGCCCAGAAACAACGCCCAGTTATAAGGCTTTTTGTAAAAAACCAGATAATATCATTATCGCAGACTCCTAAATAAATCGTCTTCCGCGTTCAAGCCCTTATCCTCTTCTGCATCCTCAACCATTTTCAATACGTTTTGCGGCGATATAGGCTTCATGAAATATCCATATAAACTGCTATTTCTGAAATCCATATCAAATCGCTCCATTGACGATGTGCATACGTAATGACGTGTGTGTTTGGCTAAATCTGGTTTCAATTCACAATATTGCTCAAGATACTGCCATCCATTAAGAAATGGCATCCGTAAATCTAATAATATTATATCAGGGAGATTTGCAGCGATTCCAGCATTTGCCTTAATATAATTTAAAGCGTCGAGCCCATTAGAAAAATCTATAAACCTATAAGTAGGACAAGTCAAAAATATAATCTTTTTGTAGATATAACGATCAAGCTCATCATTATCAATCACAGCGATAAGGCCATTCTTCATATTTTCTTTATACTAATAATTGCTGAAAAGGTTAGCAATTATTAGAACATTTTAAATGGTTTTAAGTTATTTAAATATCAGTGATCTTTAACAGGACAGGATATGAAACTTAACGATTTCTTTAGATTGTCTATAGATGAGCAAGTTGAAACTGTTTCGCAGGGAGACTTCCTTGGCGAAAGAGAGGCTAAACCCTACGTGATTTTTTTATTCAATATTGACAATTTTTACGCAGAGGTATTTTATGATGAGGTGAAAAACAAAATCACTCGTGTAAAGCCATTTAAAACCCTAAGAATTCTTGAGCCTTATCTTGACAAAGTGGACATTGAAAAACTATTAAACTAATGAGTTTGGCAGAGAATCATTTCAACAAAAATAAGAATATCATGACTGGCGTAACCAGCCGATAATCCATCCCACGATTGAAATAATTATTAAAGCTATCGCGAAGTCTCGTAGGTATATTAAAAACTTAGGAAATCTCTTATAGGTGGAACGGAAAACCATATCATTAATATTTCGATAGCTACAAATACGAAACTTTAAAAGTTTTGTTTCAATTTATAAATTATAAATTAGCCGATATTTTAAAACATCACATGCAGGATCTGGAAACCCTAAAATCTCTTCAAATCACCTATCAGGAAAAGTTCGCTGCCCTTCTAAAGCTTCAGGAAGAATTAGGTATTTCGGGCAACGAAGCCACTGCTTCACCTGAATATAATATGGCAAAAGAGGAATGGGTAAAAGCTAGTATCTCATTAAAAAGCTATTTAGGGCCGCAGTAACTTTCATTATCGCCTTTTTTTGCTGCAGAAATGCATTTATTCAA
This sequence comes from uncultured Pedobacter sp., assembly GCA_966210515.1. Lineage (GTDB taxonomy): Bacteria > Bacteroidota > Bacteroidia > Sphingobacteriales > Sphingobacteriaceae > Paradesertivirga. Next base: position 21,027 of record CBIHLM010000038.1, on the reverse strand, counting down.
AAAAAATCCCCTAAATTATTAAATGACGTCACAACCGATCTCTCCCCGCCAGGATTCAGGCAAAGCATATATTAAAAACCAAAAAATTTATTGGGACTTTAATGACAATAATTTACTGGAGGTAGAAATCGCTTCGATCTGTGCAATTGGCGAATACACAACGGTCCATGCACTTCACAGGAACGAATGGTTTATTGTATTTGTTCTTCAGAATGGGGACAATTTGCAAGTTTCGGCTTATGCGGACGGCATACAGCAAGTTTTAACAGAATTGTCTGCCACGTTTGGCACTGAAATAAAGGGCAAATTAGCTCAGGAAACTGACTTTAAAAGCAACGTAATATTTCCTTCAAGTCTGGTCGGAAAAGAGCTTTACGAACTAAAAATAATTGAATCGAAAACCTGGTTCGATCGATTTAGATCACGACTGGGTTTTGGAGATCCTTTGGAGCTGGTACTAAAGCAAGAAGTATCTGAATTAACCAGGAGATAGGTTATTTTAGTGATGAATTCGCGCTTCCAGATACATTTCAATCGCCCGTCCGATTTCTTTCGCGGAAACATCGAGTCCCTCGGAGCTCTGTAGTGAAAACTCCCATTCCCCGTCATCACCTTTAGCCAGCATCCCTGATCTGCCTTCACAAGTTACAGAGTAAAAGTTATCATGCAAGCCGGGAGTAATAGTATAATCTTTTGCATTAATCGTGACTTGAAAATCTTCCATATATTATTAATAATCAAAATCTCCTTTTTGTTCTTTTCAAAATAGCATGCAAAAAAAAAGCATCCGCTTTAGGCGGATGCTTACGATTTATATATTAGTGCTGTTTAGCTAACTTTTACATTTACCGCGTTAAGACCTTTTTTACCTTGCTCTACATCGTAGCTCACGGTGTCATTCTCGCGAATGTTATCAATCAGGCCTGAAGAATGAACGAAGATTTCGCTACCACCATTACTTGGTGTGATGAATCCGAAACCTTTAGTTTCATTGAAAAATTTTACTGTTCCTTGTTGCATTATTTTATTATTTATGTATAAGTTCTAAAGGTACAATTAAAATACTTAATAATCAGGATTTTATTTGATTTAAATAATTACAGACGGGCCGAAAGAAATTATAATTTGCGGTCATGAAAGCTCAGAACTATAAAAGTCACTCCAGATACTATTATCCGCATCATTTTATTTTTTACCCTATTGTTTTCGGTCTGTTCATTTTGAGTATGCTCGGATATATTAAATCCCATGAACATAAAATTGAGTTTGCCTTGTTGGCCGCCCTTATGTTTATGGTTGGCTGGTTGTCTTTTATGATGCGACAACATTACGCTCTTAATAATCAGAACCGGATAATTCGCCTGGAACTTCGTTTGCGTTATTATCAGCTTACTTCCGAACGTTTTGAATTTCTTGAAGAAAAACTATCCTTCGCTCAAATTGCCGCACTTCGCTTTGCCTCGGATGCGGAGCTTCCTGAACTGACACATCGCGCCTTAGAGAACAATCTATCTCCTGACGAGATCAAGAAATCTATAAAAAGTTGGATCCCCGATTACATGCGCGTTTAAAATAATGTGCTATTAAAACTAAAATTTATACTGGTAGTTCTATTGAAAAGAAAAATGGAAGAAGAAGAAAAAATCATCTCGGCTACCAGCGAAGATCAACTTTGGCAAGAATTAATTTCGGATTTTGAAGCCGATCCGGATCCGCTTGATTATCACGTAGTTTTAGAACAGCAGGAGAGAAGAACTATTCTGGACATTCACAACAACCATGCTGTCGGGTTTGAGGCCCTGGCATTTACCACCTTTAGCGCGTATCTCTTTGGAAGGAATAATTTTCGCTTTGCAATTTACAATCAGGGCTTTAAAGATGAATTGAGTAAGTTTTTTGGCATGCAGGATGTTATTCTTGGATTTAAAGACTTTGATGAAAAATTCATCATTAAAACAAATGATGAAAGTAAAGCCGCCTTGATTTTCGCGAATAAACAAATAAGAGATACTTTCCTAAAAATTCCTGAATTGAGTTTCGGGATTGTGGAGTACACCTTGGAAGAGGGTGATGGAAAAGCTCCCTTTCTGGAACTAAAAATAGAAAAAGCTATCACCGATCCTATACAGTTGAGAGAAATTTATAATGCATTTTTCACCGTATTGGTATTGATCGAACAATAGCTTTTTTGTAAGTCTTGTAGTAGCAAAGGTTTTGCGTTAAACGCAAAACTTCGCCTAAACGCTTTTTGAATGCTTCTTTTTATTTTTATCTTCAAAAAAGGGAACAACAACAACTAATACTAGTAAAGCTACTATAAAAAGATAGATATCAAGATGACTATTACCTGAATTAGTGCCTGCAGTATTACTAATATCACTATCTACGGGATTGCCTGCAAAAGCGTTAACAGATGAAAACAAAACAAAGGCTAATACGGAAGCAAAGGTAATAATATTTTTAGCTAATTTCATAATGTATTTTATTCGCGATAAATCGAGTACAATTGTATTAAAAATCTTTATTAAAGTATAATCTAGTTTTGCAAAAGTACAAATCTTAATCGTTCTTGCGCAATTCCGCAAAGGTGAAATTTCGACAGATTGATTTAGATCCAACTCGCTCTCAGCAATAGTTACTTTAACAGCCTTACTTCGTAAAGATCCTTTCTCCGATCCTTTAAAATCTTAACTGTACCGAAATGGTGTAGCTCGTCTAACAGATGAAGATCAACGTCGACAACCAGCATCATTTCTGTGTTTGGTGTGGTTTCCGCTTTAACAGCATTGGTCGGAAAAGCAAAATCTGAGGGGGTAAATACAGCAGATTGCGCAAACTGGATGTCCATATTATTCACCTTTGGTAAATTTCCGACACAGCCAGCTATGGCAACATAGCATTCATTCTCAATTGCCCTCGCCTGAGCGCAATGTCTTACTCTTGTATATCCGTTCTGAGTATCTGTTAAGAAAGGCACGAATAAAATTTGCATTCCCTGATCTGCATAGATTCTGCTCAGCTCAGGAAACTCGACGTCATAGCAGATCAATATACCGATCTTGCCACAGTCTGTATCAAATACCTGAATCTTATCCCCTCCCACCATGCCATAATATTTCTGTTCGTTAGGTGTGATATGGATCTTCCTGTATTCTTCAGTTTTACCGGTTCTGTGGCAAAGGTAAGTAGCATTATACAACTTGTTGTTTTCAATTATCGGCATGCTCCCTGAAATGATGTTTACATTATAAGAGAGGGCATATGTCTGGATTTTCGCAACGATTTCTTTAGTTAACTCTGCCAGTTTCCGCATTGCTTCCATCTCGGGAAGATGATTATATGGTTGCAAAAGGGGCGTATTAAACAACTCCGGAAACATGATAAAATCCGATTTATAGCCACTAACCGCATCCACAAAAAACTCTACCTGCTCGTAAAAGCTATCCATATCGGGAAAGAGCCGCATTTGCCATTGCACTAATCCAATACGTATAGTTTTAGCTGATCGGGCTGACGCATCAATACCCTGATAGTAAATATTATTCCATTCTATGAGCGTTGCAAACTCTTTCGATTCATGATCGCCAGGCAGGTAGTTTTTAAGCACTTTCCGCACATGGAAATCATTCGATATCTGAAAAGTAAGCGTTGGATCGTATAATTCTTTGGCTTTTACTTTGTCTATATATTGCCGGGGACTTAGTTCCTCTGCGTGTGCATGATAACCGGGAATCCTTCCCCCAGCGATAATGCTTTTAAGGTTCAGTGTTTCGCATAGCTCCTTCCTAGCTTCATACAATCTCCTGCCCAAACGTAATCCCCTGTATTCCGGAGAAACAAATATTTCAATGCCGTACAAGGTATCTCCATTCGGATTATGAGTCGAGAAAGTGTACTCGCCAGTAATCATTTTATAAGTATGCTTGTCGCCATATTCATCGTAATCCACTATAATGGCTAATGAACAGGCTACGACTTTATCATCTACAGCAATACACAGCTGGCCCTCGGGAAACAGCTTTAACAATTTTGCAATTGTCTGTTTACCCCAAATTTGGCCACCAAGTGTATCATAAGCCTGTTCCATTGACTCTTTCAAGTCATCATAATCTTCGAGGGTAAGTTTTCTAAGTTCAATATTCATTTATGCGATTCTATTCATAAACCATTTTTTTATGAATTGTACAATATTAACAATTAAGGACTGGAATTGTAATTCTTTCACTGATCAGTTTTAACGGATAATATTCCAAAAGATTACCAAAACTTCGTAATACTAATCAATAAAGTAAATCAATTCACATTGAAGCATTACTGAACAGATGCTTACCTTTGCATTTCGTTAAACAACGAGACACATAAACTGAGCTTAAATCATGATAAAAATTGGCACTTATAATTATCTCAAGGTAAAAAACACATCCCCGGAAGGGTTAATCCTTACAGATGGCGAACAAGAGGTGCTTCTTCCCGACTCTAAGCAAGCGGCCGAGATCGGTGATGAGATATTAGTTTTTGTGTATCATCAAAAAGACGGCAACATTATCGCCACAAGCAAACGTCCATATGCCTGCGCCGGAGATTTCGCTTTCTTAAAAGTTCTGGATAAAAATGCAAGCGGGACATTCATGGACCTTGGTATTGATAAGGACCTTTTTATACCCTCAGAAAAGCAGCTGTATCCACTTGAAAAAGGTAAAAAATATGTAGTCTATGTTTATCTGGATAAGTTGGAAGGCAAACTCACAGCCACTACATGGTTAGAAGATAAAGCCGAGACTGATTTAAGCGATCTGGAAGAAGGCGACGAAGTTAGCCTTATGATTTATGATAAAAGCGACCTTGGATACAGTGCGATAATTAACAATAAATATATCGGCTTATTGTATCGCAATGAAGTCTATGAAGAACTGGAAATTGGAGAGTCGAGAGTTGGATATATTAAAAAGATCAGAGAAGAAAACAATAAAATAGATTTAAGTCTGCGCCAGGTTGGCTTTGATTTTATCCTCGATTCGAGGGATGTGGTGTTAAATATTCTGAAGAAAAATGGCGGTGTGCTAAATCTGGGAGATAAAAGTTCCCCTGAAGAGATCCGCGACCGTTTAAAAATGAGCAAAAAAGCCTTTAAGCAGGTTATTGGTGGATTGTATAAGCAGAGGTTAATTACAATGACGGAAAATGAGATCAGGCTTGTACCTGAAGAAAAAGACCTTGAGGCTGAATAAAATTCAGCCTTCCGTCCGATTATTGCATTAAACCTTCCGGGAGAGTCTTCTTCACATAAACAGTAGTTGTCGGATAAGCAAACTCAATCCCTTTTACAGCAAATTCTTCAAAAATTCGCAAATTTATATTTTGTTGGGTATCCATATAAACGTTGTATTCGGAGCTTAATACAAAGTATACTACTTCAAAGTTGAGACTGGAATCTCCAAACTCCAAAAAATGAGCGCGATCGAATTGAGTTAGAGGCTGATCTTCGACGGCCGTCTTTAATATTGTCGGAATTTGCTTAATGTTTTCCGGAGAGGTGTCATAAATAACTCCGACGTTAAACAAAATTCTCCGACTTTCCATCCTTTTGAAATTGTGAATGCGCGAACTGGTAAGATCGCTGTTAGAGAATATTAACTGTTCACCGCTCAGACTTTTAAGACGAGTTGTTTTTATCCCGATATATTCGACCGTACCCTTTTTATCGCCTACAACCAAAAAATCATTCACCTCGAATGGTCTGTCAAAAAAGATTACAAAATAATTGAACAAATCGCCCAGGATATTTTGCGCGGCTAGTGCGATCGCTATACCGCCGATACCTAAGCCGGTAACCATCGCTGTAACATCGTAGCCCATGTTATCAAAAAGAAACAGAAGACCAATGATCCAGATTACAGCATTGATGATAAGAATTAAACCTCCGAGTTGCAACACCTTCTCTTCTCCCCTATCCTGCCTACGAACATAGGAACGCAGGAGCATTAGAATTACAGACGAGAATAACCGGATAAAAAGAAAGGTTAAAACTACGGTTGTGGCATTTCTCAGCATTGTATCTCCTTTTGCTGGAAGCGAAAGATAACTTAAGCCAATATATATTATTGCGAAATGAAGCGCAGGGATTCCAAAGCGGTCCAGCGCATCTACAAAGAAATCGTCGAACTTACTTTCTGTACGATTAGACCATTCCTTAAATCTTATAAAAAATCTCTTTTTAAACAGATTTATGAAAGCAGAACCAACTAATATTATGCCCAGGGCTATTAAATAATCCTGAACTGAATTTTGAAAATATACTTTATCCATGATGTTAGATTTGATAAGCAGACAACCTCAGGTAAATTCAGTATCTCTTGAAGCTGATGACCTAACCCGGACCGATTAGTCTGCTATTTGTAAATCGAGAGTGCTGCAAAGATATGATTATCTGAAACAAAGCATAAACTGGCTATCCGCTAAAAAACGCCATTGATAACAATAAAAATGCCACGGAGCGGACCGTGGCATAATTTTGTTTCTGCAAAGCAGATGTTTTGTAACGTATTAAGCAGTAGCTACCAATTTACTGGTGCTTCTGTAAACATATGAGTTAAAAATATGTCTTCTCGCAAATCTACCCGGAGAATCTGCATTAACAAGTTTTACATATACAGCTTTAGGAACATCAAAATATTCATAAATACTACCATCGAAAAAATTCACAGTTAATACCTGAGACTTGTATTCAAAATCAGCGATGTTCGATGTTGTGGTTGTTAAGGTATATTCTTCTAAAGATTGCTTACGAGTTTCGGGAGCAATACTTACTAAAAAGTGATAGGCTTCAATAATGGTTTTACTCTTTTCTTCGGCCTCTAATTTACTTTCAATGCTATCCTGAAATTTATCAGGGTGCCAGTTTTTCATTAAAGTACGGTAAACCGTTTTTAATTCTTGCAGCTCTGCAGCTTCATTTACTCCTAAAAGTTTTCTGTAATCAACAATTTTCTTCATGTACCAATTCGTATGTCGTTGAAAGATGTTACAATGAGAAATTCAATGCTTCCTTTTTCACGAAAAATAATTTGCAAAGGTACTTTAAAAATTCACTTAATGAGATTATTAAATAAATTCAGGAAAATGAGGTAAAGCTTAGTCTAGATGCTGCGGATTAAACATAGTATCGACGATTGAGAATAACTCCGGATGCTTGTCTTTAAACTCCTTCGGTTTCTCAAAAAAGTACTCCGAAATAACTGCGAAAAACTCTGCTTCATTAGTCAGTGCATAGGGATCAATATCAGATTTTCCTTTCTGAATTCTTCTGATCTCCTGTTCCATTGCTTTAATCCAGGGAATTGTATAACTATTACTAAGCAATAATTCCGGAATCCCGTCGATCGAACCATCGGCTTTGTCGAGCAAGTGAACAAATTCATGAATGGCTGTATTCTGCACTCCTCCGGGCTTGAATCCATGGTGCAAAGCTAGTTTGGATAATACCATCTGCCCATTCATAAAACCAGAACCAACCATACCAAGCACACTGCGATTCTTGCCTTCGTATTGAAATTCGTCGTTAAAAGTATCGCGATATAATATCACGTTAGTGAGATTTCTATATTCCCAGTTTCCGAAATTGAAAATCGGTATAATAGCACTTGCAGCTACCAGTACGCGGTCTTTATCATCTATTTCTGTACCGACGCCTTCTATGGTGGTTCTTGTCAGGAATGCGTAAACTCTCTCGACAAATCTTTCCTTTTCTTCGTCTTTGAGATTGCGATAGAATAATACTTCTTGTTGTAGCAGCTTCCTGTACGTCTCTTTTAAATGAGGTGCCATTATCGCTTTGCGCTGCGGTTTCCTGAAGAACAGAGCAAGGCACACTAAAATCGCGAAAGCTGAAATAACGATAAAAACAAACATGCGTTAAAATTTATAACGATAACAAACCCAATATATACCAAATTAAATAATCATAGCAAACCATTTCGCTAAAACCAGCGACACCGAGTTACAGCATTTTTACTTTTGTGACGTTAATCACGAATTCCGATAACACCCATCATTCAAATCAGAATCAATTGATCGAATCTTTGTAGCTAAAGATTGATATGGCGCACAACACTTTAACTGAAACACAATGCTTTCATTGTGGCACAGAAACCCAGAATCCGGCTTATGTTTTTGACGATAAAGCGTTCTGCTGTATTGGCTGCCAAAGCGTTTACCAGGTTTTATCATCAAATAGCTTATGCGACTATTACAGGTATAATGATACTCCGGGACAAACTCAATCTATAAGAGAAAAGCAATTTGCGTACCTGGATGAAGACAGTATTACTGCAGACCTCGTTGATTTTAGAAACGAAACCATCACAGTAATTACATTTTATATTCCTTCGATACATTGCAGTTCATGTATCTGGCTCCTGGAACATTTACATAAGCTCAACCCCGGAGTTTTGCACTCAAGAATCGATTTCTTAAAGAAACAGGTTGCAATAACATTTAGACACAATGAAGTTTCATTAAGAAAGCTTGTTGAGCTATTGATGTCGATCGGATATGAACCATTGATAAGTTTACAAGATGTTGTAAAAGAAAAACAAGGTTCGGTTAACCGGGAGCTTATCAAAAGAATTGCTGTAGCTGGTTTATGTATGGGAAATGTAATGCTTTTCAGTTTTCCGGAATACTTTGGTCTGTCGGAATATGAACAGCAATACAAGGTGCTTTTCGGCTGGCTTAACCTGGCATTCGCTATTCCTGCTACCCTATATTGCAGTCAGGAATTTTTTACTTCTGCGTGGGCAGGATTAAAAAATAAAATGATAAACCTTGATACTCCTTTAGCTATAATCATTGCTGTTCTGTTTTTCAGAACAATATTCGAAATTACCACGCAGACGGGAGCCGGATTCTCTGATACGTTAACCGGACTGATTTTTCTTTTATTAATGGGAAGATGGGTTAAGCAGCGCACCTATTACCATTTATCATTTGAACGCGACTACCGCTCTTACTTTCCGGTTGCGGTTAGCGTGTTAAAAAATGATAAAGAAAAACATACGGCTATATCCGAGCTAATGGTTGGGGATCGAATACTAATCCGCAATAACGAAATTCTTCCGGCTGATTCAATTTTAATGAAAGGAGAAGGGTATTTTGACTTCAGCTTTGTAACAGGCGAATCTGATCCGGTCAGAAAAGTACTGGGAGAGATTGTATACGCAGGCGGCCGCCAGGTAGGAGAAGCAGTTGAACTTGAGATCATTAAACCAGTTTCTCAAAGTTACCTCACCAACCTATGGAATAACGACGCCTTTACGAGCAAGAAATCAATACAAAACTTTAACGACAGCATTGCCAAATATTTCAGTCTGGTTACTTTTATCATCGCCATTTCCGCAGCCGGCTATTGGATTTATTTCTCAGATACAAATAAAGCCTGGGCCGCATTCACGGCTGTATTAATTGTGGTATGCCCTTGCGTATTATCATTAAGCACACCTTTTACACTTTCGGCAGTTCTTGGAATATTTGACAGAAACCGGTTCTATTTAAAAAACACTGACGCTGTTGAACAACTTGCCAGGATTGATACCATCGTATTTGACAAAACTGGCACAATTACTTCGCCGGAGGCAGTAAACATCGCCTTTGTCGGAAAACTGAACCCTGAAGAAAAAATCCTGTTGGCTTCGTTGGCCCGCAATTCAACGCATCCCTTAAGTCGCGAAATTATAAAATGGATAAAATCCGATAATTTTGCCGCGGTGACAAACTTCATTGAAATTCCGGGAAAAGGTATTGCAGGTTTTATTGATAACCAAGCTGTGATATTAGGCAGCCAGGCTTTCGTACCCTCTGCCGATCGATCGAATAAGGACCATTCAATTGTCCATCTGGAAATTGAAGGAGAACACAAAGGCCATTTTAGAATCAATCATCAATGGAGGCCCGAACTAAAAAATATCTTTGTTACATTATCTGAAAAATTTGACCTTCACCTTTTATCCGGTGATAATACAGCTGAGAAAGCCAGCCTCGCCTATTTATTCCCTAATCCTGATCAGATGTTTTTCAAGCAATCTCCGCAGGATAAGCTGGATTACATTAAAAACCTGCAGGAGAAACAGCGTACTGTTATGATGTGTGGTGATGGACTGAACGATGCGGGAGCATTAAAACAAAGTGAATTTGGCATCGCAGTTACCGATAATATCAACAATTTCAGTCCCGGTTGCGATGCTGTTTTACATGGAGAATCGTTAAAGCTTTTAGCTAAGTTTATTGCACAGGCAAAAACGGCGATGAAAACCATCAGGCTGAGTTTTGTCATAGCAAGTGCCTACAATCTTGTGGGTGTGTTTTTTGCTATTCAGGGAACGCTTTCGCCACTTACGGCAGCCGTTTTAATGCCATTAAGTACAATAACTATTATCTCATTTACATCGTTTAGCACGCGATACTTTGCCCGCCGAAACGGGTTGAAATAACACTTTTAAACTTTTAACATGAGTATTATTTACTTTCTGATAGGCTGTAGTATTTTTATAGCGTTAATCTTTCTAATCGCATTTTTTTGGGCAATGCGTAATGGTCAGAATGATGATATGCAAACCCCTGCTATGAGAATGCTTTTTGAAGATGACAAGCCCAAATAGTTCATGAAGCCAAAATTGCGCATCACGAATTCCTTTAACTAAATGATAACAAACAGTTTATAAAGCGGCTTTTGTAATCGTCGTAATATTTATTAGATTTAGATCTCAGATCATCAACTACATAATTACCGTTTCGCGCTGGATTTTATCCGGTTTCAAACTTAAAAGAGATATGAAAAAAATCAAAGAGCTAACTACCGGCCAGAAACTCACCTATCGTGGTGCCAATAAAGACATTGATAAAAGTGCAAGCGATTTAATATTTCTTGGCTACGACAGCTGCGGATGGGATGACATATGGGTAGATTATAAAGGAAAGAAACTATTTTTAAACATTAAAGAAGTTGAGCTGGCGACTTAAAACAGCTTCCACTCGCGCTCGTCAGCAACCTATACATCAAACCATTTTTTACCGACTTCGTTAACAGGTGTATGAACTTATATCTGATTACATGAAAAAACTTTTACTTATTACTTTATTTAGTATTAGCTATACTTTATTTGCCCAAAACAACGCAATAACCCTGATTAATCCAGATCCGAAAGAGAAGCAATCGAATCAATTCGTTGCAAAAAGTCCCTGGGATCGGTCGTACCAGCAACCAGCGGTAAAATTCGGACTTAAGGCAGGACTAAATTATAGCAATATGAACTTCAATAAAGGATTTCCAGCTCCTGAAGTTCCGATAAAATCATCGTGGAAGCCTGGATTTGTATTTGGTGTGCTAATGGAAGTGCCATTGTACGAAAACTTCTATATACAGCCTGAATATTTATTTTCTCAACTTGAAGGAGGAAATACTCAATCGGGAGTAAATTACTCTATGAGCTATCTTTCGCTCCCTGTTTTATTTAAGTATAAGATTACGAGTGCTCTTGCGTTACTGGCGGGACCACAATTCGATTTATTGATCAAAGCAGAACAACAAGGTGGTTCTGGTGACTCTAACATAACCCATGACACCGAAGAACGGAGTATTGCAGCAGCAGCAGCAATCGAGCTCAACGTTTTTGAATCTCTTGGATTCACCGCTGGATTCATGCATGGATTCAATCATATTGGAATTGGCCAGCGATCCGCTGTTAAAGAATTCAAATACGAATCGGCAACGATAACCGCGACTTACAAATTTTAATAAAGCTGTGCAATTTAGAAATCGCGAATGATGTTAAATATAAAAAAGCCTTCCGGAGTTCAGAAGGCTTTTTTATCGGACCCAAGTCTAATAGTAGTTTCCGTTACGCTGTTGCTTTTTACGTTGTCCCGGAGGCATTCCATGAGGATGGTTTCCTTTTCGGCCTTTCCCAGAATCATCGTAATCACCGTTTCTTGAGTTTGTATATACCTTAACCCGGTCAGTTCGCATTTCGTAATGTCCAGGGATAGTACGTGAACCAACACCTAAAATACCCCTGGTTCTGTATTCGGGAATCCATACGCGTCGCTCAATTACTTGCCACCGATATTCGCCTCTATCATCGTTGTATACTCCAGGTTCGTATGTCCTGCTTATCACCTGGTCTCTGTTATATTGCGCCATCGCACTGTTAGCCGTTAATGCTGCAAAAACAGCCAACAAGTAAATCAATCTTTTCATACTATTATCTGAGTGTTTATTCGAGCAAGGTAAGACACCAAGATGAAGAGAAAATGAATTTTTCAGATTTTATTCATTTTTTTAGGATTACTTCTTTAAGCAGGTAAGAAGTATCACAGACAGAAGTCAATCAGAAAACTTCAGATTACAGATTGCTGATAATTACCGAAGTGGCATTGCCGCCAAAGCCAGCGGCACTTACCAATATCCTTTTAAAAGATTTGCCTTTATGCGCTTTCGCTAAGCTACTACTATAAGGGAATTGAAGATAAGATTGAGTTTGTAAAATATTAATGGCGTAGTCCAAACTTAAACAACCCGATGCGCCCAAAGCATGACCGGTCATCCATTTAGACGAGGATAAAACAGGAATGTCTGTATCGCCGAAAACACTCCGGATGGCCTCGAACTCGGCGCAGTCCCCGGCAAGGGTACCCGGCGCATGCATTATAATCAAATCAATTGGCAAAGAGCTATTTGCATTCTCTAGAGCGTTTTGAATCGCCCTTTTAAAATGATTTCCCTGCCTGGAAATACCGGTTTTACTGGTGATATCTTCAAATCCGAAACCTACAGATTCTAAAATAATGGGGGCAGTTCTTTCTCTAATAAAGCCATCAGCATTTAATCGCTCAAGAGCAAAAACAACCGCAGCTTCGCCCAAAACGAAGGTATTTCTCTTTTCGGCATTAAAAGGCCTGCAGGGATATGGGGTAAGTTTATCTTCAGAATAAATTCCAAGCGATCGCATCTGCGCAATAGTGAAAGGTGTTAAAGGCGCTTCGGAGGCACCTGCCAAAAACTTTTCGGCCATCCCAGATTTTAGCCATGCAAAGCCATTTGCAATTGCCTGCAAACCGGTACTGCATGTAACAGAATGACTTATCACCGGTCCAGAGGAATTCAAATCTTGGCCGACCCATGACGATATATTTCCTAATGTTGTAACCGGAGATGTATTTGGGGGCACGATCCCATTTTCATGAAATCCACTGATATGATGTTCAAATAAGCCCGTAGCTCCTCTGGATGAGCCTATATTGATGCTTATGTTCTTTTCTTTATTCCAGCCGGCGTCAGCTACTGCTAGTCGCGATGCGTAGATTGCCATTAAAACAGAACGATCAAGGCCTCTGTATGCTTTTTTTTCCTGCACCAATTGTTCCAGCATCTCGGAACCAGCCGCCTGCAAGGCGGCAACAGGACTGTTATCAAACATTTGAAAGTTTGTCAGTCCTGATTTGTAATTTCGCCGGACGCTTTCTTTCTCATGTCCTAAACACGAGATCGAGCCGTGGCCACGAAGAACAATATAATTATCCAAATACTAATTACTGAGGGCTTACTAAATGAGTCCCGCAAATAAGACTCTTATTTCCTTTGATTTCAAAGATACAACCATTCAGCTGTTGAGTTGCTTTTATTTGACAAGCTAAACGGCTTTTATAATCCGAATCAGGAAGAAGATCCAGAGTGTCTATTTCATTATCGCCCGCCTCAGGTAATTGATCAAGGCCTTGCAACACCACCACATGACAGGTAGCACACTGAGCGATGCCCCGGCAAGTAGCCGCAATCGGATAATCCCAAGCCTTTAACACTTCCATTAAACTCAAGTTTATATAGTCAGGAATTTCAATCTTCTGAAACTGGGAATTGATATCTTTTACTTGGAAACTTATCATAAAGCACGTATCTCCTTACAAAGGAGAGCATCCCAGGGGGTAAATAAAATGATCGGAATCACTTTTCAGCATTATTTTCAAGCTCCTTAAAAACATATCTGTGTTCAAAATCAACAAATCAAATGACCAGCAACATGTATATAGAGAACGTTTGCTGCTAAATTGGCGCAACCGAAAAGTTCATGAAAAAGGAAATCTTAAATTTCATAAAAGACAATAAAATAGCTTGCATCGCATGTGTTGACGAAAAAAATCAGCCGTATTGCTTCCATTGCTTTTATGTATTCGACGAGAAAAACAATCTGCTGTTTTTTAAATCATCTTTAAACACATACCACGCGAAAGCGCTGTCGAAAAATCCTGGAATATCAGGCAGTATCTTACCACATAAAATCAATTTAATCGCATTAAAAGGTATTCAGTTTACCGGCAGTATTTTATCGGAAGCTTTTCCGGAAAATATAAATCCTGATCATTACTATCACAAAAGTCTTCCGCTGGCATTAGGCAAACCGGGGCATGTTTACTGCATTAAATTAGATATGGTAAAAATGAGTGACAACACAAACATCTTCGCAAAAAAGTTGATTTGGAATCGTTCTGAATTGGTGCAGGAATAAGCAAACCGAACTACTTGCCTTCGTAAATCACACCTGAAGAAGGAGTTTCCTTCAATTCGATACGCTTGAGCTGAGGAAGCTGTGGCTTTATTTTATCCCAGATCCAAATAGCAAGTAGTTCACTGGTGGGATTTTGAAGTCCATCAATATTATTCAATAATTTATGGTCAATTGAATTAATTACCGGACCGATAACTTTCTTAAAGTCTTTAAAATCCAAAACCCATCCCTCCTCTTTCAATACATCGCCTTCAACAAAAACTGTAAGGTGATAAGTATGCCCATGAAGTTCTTTACAGCTGTGACCATTCGGAAGATTCGGCAAAAAATGAGCGGAATCGAATGTGAAATGTTTATACAAAATCATTGTTGCTTTTTTTTTGCAAAAGTCCATTTGATCGCGTGTATTTAAAATGATCGAAATCATGTTAATTACGGTTTATATATTTAGTCCGAATCTGATGGACTGTACCCAAGTGCCGGAGTTTTCTAAGCAACTAATAAACGATTGATTAAACCTGATTGAAGGCAGAATAGCAAATGTAAAACGGTAAATGAAATATTGAGTTCAAAAATCAATTGAAATGATTTTCCCGAAGCATTGCCGTCCCCTGGAAAAAAGCATAAAAAAAATGCCGGGAGGAATGACCCGGCATTTTCTTATCCGCTCCGGATGGTGTCAGTTTGCCAAGGTTAATTCGCCTGAGTTAAAGCTGAACGAATATGGCATAACTAAAAGCGGAACTTTGGTAGAATGAGCTAACTGTTTACTGATACTACTATGAAATAGCCCCTCAAAAAAGTCGTAACGTTTATGTACTAGTGTTAAAATATCCACCTTTTCAGAGTCGCTTATTTCCATTAATCCTTTAGGCACATTATCTCCCTTAACGGTATTGTATGAAAGTTTTATGTTATCCTCATCCATCTGTTCGATAATCGAATACTCAGCGGCTTTCTCGGATCTGCTTAAAGGCAAATCTAAAGGAGAGATGTGTTTAACAGATATTTCTGCCCCAAATGGACTTGCCAACCGGGCCAGGTATGAAATAACTTTGGTGTTATCAAAAGTTAGATCCGTTGCATATGCGATGTTACGAATAGGTTTATATACAGCGTTTTCCGGAACAATTAAAACAGGACGGTTAATATTATCCAGAATATCGTTGGTGTGGCTGCCCATAAAAAACCTCGACAAACCTTTGGGTTTCTTTGATCCAATTATTACCAGGTCTATTGATTTTCCATCCACTACTTTCCATGCAACCTCGGTTAACATATCCAGATCATTGATATAAGAAATAGAAGGGCAAAACGTAACCGTTTCTTCCGCGTTAGATAGCATTTGATGCAAATGCATTCCGATTTCTCGCAGGCGCTTTATTGTTTGATTTCGTAAAATCAAATGATCTGCTACGGGATACGATAATTGTTCTGTAACCTCCAATGCATGACATAGAAAGATGTTGGCCTTAATCTTTATCGCAATTTGCATTGCGTACTCTGCGGCGGATTTAGCCCGATCAGAAAAATCTGTAAGTACCAGGATGTTTTTCATACTTATATATTTTTTATTATATAAAAGTCGATCGATAAATCTCAAAATAAAATGACGGAAATCATCCCCCGACATGACGGTTAACGGAAAGGTGTTTATTCTAACTTCCGATCTTTAATATGGATTAATAAGTAAATGCCATATGCCGGGATCTGTCTCAGCGCATTAATCTCTCCGAACAACTACATAAAAAACTTACAATTAGACAGTTATGAAAAACAAAGCTTATTCGCCGGAAAAGAACGCTGGTATTTGGTTAGACCAGGAACGTGCCTATATTTTTAAATTAAATGACAACTTTGAATACGAACTACAAACCATACAATCTGGTCAAGATCAAAGTAATCAAGAACACGAAAGTAAAAAATATTCGAATTTGAGACGCATGTATACGAATCGGGAGAAGATTCAGAGACGCCAGCATCAGCAAATGCTGAAGTTTTTTGACAGCATAGTCCATGAGATTCGCGACATCAAATATCTTTATTTATTTGGCCCCGGTAACTCTAAGCACGAGCTCAATAAATTTATAGAAAAGGCCGGGAAGAAATTCGGCTTCAAAGTTATGGCGATTGACGCTGCCGATAAAAAGACAGAACCCCAGATGCTTGAACAAGTGAAAAATTATTTCGGAAGTTTAAGCTTTGAAGATTCACAGCGACAGTTATTATCCTCCGAATAAATAAAAAGGTATTAAACGAAACCGGAAACGCGCTTCGAAGGGCTTCGTTCTTCTGATTAAGGTTATAAAAAAACGTGACATCTATCATTCCATTATCAGCTAATGTAATGCAACTTTATCAGCACCAACCCAAGATACAATCAATTGAGATACAACCGATTGTTGATTAGGTTATCTTAATCATTACATAACACCCAACGATGAGAAAAATATTACTTATTGACGATAATCAGGATTTCAGAGAAGATGTAGCTGAAATACTTCAGCTCTCCAATTATATTACACTCACCGCCCCCGACGGCAAAACAGGAGTTGAAAAAGCATTAAAGGAGAAACCGGATCTGATTATTTGCGATGTGTCGATGCCTCATATGGATGGGTTCAGTGTACTTCATATTTTAAGCAGACATCCTGAAACTGTTGCAATTCCATTTATTTTCATGACCGGAAAGAATGAATTATCAGACATTCGAAAAGGAATGGGCATGGGTGCTGATGACTACCTGGTAAAACCGTTTGACGAAACAGATCTATTGAATTCGATAGAAATGAGGTTAAGCAAAACACATGCGCTAAAGGGAAAGCTTACCGAAATTCAGCAAAATATTATAACCTTCATCAAAGAAATCCGGTTAAACGGAACGGCAAATCTGTCAATCATTGATACTTCGGTTCAGAAATACAAAAAGAAACACATTCTTTACTCCGAGGGGCAGAAAGCTTCAGTAGTATATTTCATGGTTAGCGGAAAGGTGAAGGAGTATATGATCAATGAGGAGGGAAAGGAGTTGATTACAAATATGTACGGGAAAGGCGATTTTATTGGCTATACCACCATTCTTGAAAACACCCTCTATAATGAAACCGCTCAGATTATAGAAGAAGCTGAACTGTTGCTGATCCCGAAAAAAGACTTCCTTCAGTTGATCAACAACAACCTGCAGGTAGCAAACGAATTTATCGGAATGTTATCGCATAACGTACTGGCCAAAGATCAAAAGCTTTTGCAGCTTGCTTACAGTTCGCTTCGAAAAAAAGTTGCCACCGGCATAATTGAAGTAATTGATAAATTTAAAGATAAACGGAATGGTAAGCCTGTAATTGAGATCTCGCGGGAAGACCTTGCCAATGTTGTGGGTGCCGCCCAGGAATCTCTCAGCAGGACCCTGAAAGAATTTAAAAATGAACAGCTTATTGATATGTTCGAGGGTAACATTGTGGTTTTGAACGACACTAAACTCCGACACCTGACTTTTTAAAACTCAACATCATAAATTACAATGAAACCGTCTCATAATTAAGAATGAGGCGGTTTCTTTTTTCTATTAATTTTAGCCAGCTCTTATAGATAGGTAACAGAGCTTTTAAGTGAAATGAATTTGGGCGAAGATTTTTGAGTTGATTAAGAAGAGTCTCTTTATGGAGTTCGCTTTTGGGGAGTCTAAGCACTCTAACCAGATCGTTCGCACCTGTTATGAGTAAACAGGCATCAAAATTAGCATCGAACGCATCAAAAATAATTTTAAAAAGAAAAGGCTGCCTCATAAGACAGCCTTGTTGTAAAAATGGTTTAGGTGTTAAACTGATTCTAATCTTTTAGCTTTTTGATCAGATACTTCGGGCTTTCCTTCAAAAGCCTTTATATAAATTTGTTTAAGCTCGCTTATTAGCGGATAGCGGGGATTCGCTCCTGTACATTGATCATCAAAAGCCTGTTCGGCCATCGTATCAATAGTTGCATAAAACCTCGCTTCCGTTACTCCGAACTCCCGTATTGATTTAGGAATACCGATTTTCGCTTTTAATTCATCTATCGCCTTAATCAACAGTTCAATTTTCTCAGTCTCATCTTTCCCTCCAAGGTTTAGATAATCTGCAATCCTGGCGTATCTCCATTTTGCATTTGGATATTTGTATTGAGGGAATGCTGCTTGCTTGCGAGGATTATCTACAGCATTAAACCTGATAACTTCCGTGATTAGCATACCATTTGCCACACCGTGCGGAACATGGTGAGATGCTCCTAATTTATGTGCCAGCGAGTGACAAACACCCAAAAATGCATTCGCAAACGCCATACCTGCGATAGTGGAAGCATGAGCCATTTTCTCTCTTGCTTTCAAATTTGAAGCTCCCTGAGCATAAGCATCGGGCAGATACTTGAAGATTAAACGAATCGCTTCCAGAGCGAGACCATTTGTAAACTCAGAAGCAAGAACAGAAACATAGGCTTCGAGCGCATGCGTTAAAGCGTCAATACCTGAAGCGGAAGTTAAGCTCTTCGGCATATCCATCATCAACTCGGCATCCACAATGGCTATGTCAGGCGTTAGTTCATAATCTGCCAATGGATATTTAATATCGGTATTTTCATCGGTAATAACAGCAAACGGAGTCACTTCAGAGCCTGTTCCCGCAGAGGTAGGAACCGCTACAAAGAGAGCTTTACCTCCCATTTTAGGAAATGCATAAACCCGTTTACGGATATCCATAAATCGCATGGCAAGGTCTTCAAAACGTTCCTGAGGATGTTCGTATAGAACCCACATAATTTTAGCCGCATCCATAGGCGATCCGCCGCCCAGAGCAATAATAGTATCAGGCTGAAAGCTGGCCATTTCGGCTGCACCTTTTCTGGCGGTAGCAAGTGTAGGGTCTGGCTCAACATCAAAATAAACTGTATGTTCAATCCCCATCTCATCCAAAACCTTAGTTACGTGATCGGTAAAACCCATTTCGTACAAAATCTTGTCCGTAACGATAAACACCTTCTTTTTGCCAAGCTCCTTTAATTCTCTTAAAGCCACCGGTAAACATCCGTATTTAAAATATACCTTTTCAGGCATTCTGAACCATAACATATTTTCTCGCCTGTTAGCCACGCTTTTTATGTTTAATAAATGTTTAACGCCTACATTTTCTGATACGGAGTTTCCACCCCAGCTACCACAACCAAGTGTAAGTGAAGGTGATAGCTTGAAATTGAAAATATCACCAATGGCTCCCTGAGATGACGGCATGTTGATAATTGCCCGTCCGGTTTTCATTGCTGCACCGAATTTTTCTACCCTATCTGTACTTTTCTGTGCATTTGTATACAAAACCGAGGTATGTCCAAATCCACCCAGTTTAACCAATCTGATTGCCTTTGTTAAAGCCTCATCGAAACTTTTTGCCTTATACATAGCTAAAACCGGAGACAATTTTTCGTGAGAGAACGGCTCTTCCAGCTCAACAGAATCAACCTCGCCAATAAGAATCTTGGTATCTTCGGGAACGTTAACACCGGCAAGTGCAGCTATTTTTGAAGCCGGTTGTCCCACAATATTTGCATTTAGAATACCATTTATTAATAAAACAGCACCTACCTTACTTACCTCATCCTTTTTCAGGATATATGCGCCACGTTCTAAAAATTCCCTTTTTACTTCTTCATATACTTTATCAACCACAATTACGCTTTGTTCTGATGCGCAAATCATCCCATTATCAAAGGTTTTTGAAAGAAGAATAGAACTTACTGCCATTTTTATGTGAGCGGTTTCATCTAAAATCGCCGGGGTATTCCCTGCCCCCACTCCAATGGCGGGTTTACCAGAAGAATAGGCTGCCTTCACCATACCGGGACCGCCCGTTGCCAGGATTAAGTCTGCATTGGCCATAACAATTTGCGACAATTCCACGGATGGTTCATCAATCCAGCCTATTATACCCTCTGGTGCACCTGCTTTTACCGCAGCATCTAAAACAATTTTAGCTGCAGCGATGGTAGAATTTTTAGCCCGGGGATGCGGAGAAAAGATAATTCCGTTGCGGGTTTTCAAAGCGATAAGAGCTTTAAAAATTGCTGTCGACGTAGGATTTGTAGTTGGCACCACCGCCGCAATGACTCCGATAGGCTCTGCTATTTTAACAATTCCGAATGCTTCGTCGGTTTCTATTACACCGCAAGTTTTTTCGTTTTTGTATTGATTGTAAATATATTCTGAAGCAAAATGGTTTTTAATTACTTTATCTTCCACCAGACCCATACCTGTTTCATCAACCGCCATCTTTGCCAGTTGGATCCGGGAATTGTTTGCCGCCATAGCGGCTTGTCGGAAAATCTCATCTACCTGCTCCTGAGTAAATGTTGAAAATTGCCTTTGAGCCTCCCTGACCCGTTCGATCTGCTGGAGGAGTTTTTCTGAACTGTTTGCTTTCATGATTGTGATATTTACATTGATAATCGA
>CBIHLM010000037.1:0-42494 GCA_966210515.1 uncultured Pedobacter sp. | reverse complement strand
CACGGCGCACCTGCTTGGCAATATTGTTTAATTTATTTATATCTGCGTTCATATCGTGTTTATTTATCAGCGGCTTTGGCATGATCGGCTAAAAATTGTGCTAATCCGCTATCTGTTAGTGGGTGTTTTAACAATCCCGCGATAGCAGAAAGTGGTCCGGTAATTACATCCGCACCTAATTTGGCACAGTCAACAATGTGCATAGTGTGACGTACAGAGGCCGCTAGTATTTGGGTTTTATAACCATAATTATCAAAAATTAATCTGATATCTTCTATTAAGGCTAATCCGTCAGTTGAAACATCATCCAAGCGGCCAATAAACGGAGATACGTATGTGGCACCCGCTTTAGCAGCCAGCAAAGCCTGCCCCGGCGAGAACACCAGGGTGCAATTGGTTCTGATGCCTTTAGAAGTAAAATATTTGATTGCTTTCACTCCGTCTTTAATCATAGGGACCTTAACCACAATGTTTTTATGAAGTTCTGATAGTTTTAATCCCTCTTCTATAATTTCATTATATGAAGTAGAAATAACCTCGGCACTAACATCTCCATCTGTAATTTCGCAAATTGATTTATAATGATTGTTTACGTTATCAAATCCACTAATTCCTTCTTTTGCCATTAAACTTGGATTGGTCGTTACACCATCCAGAATTCCTAGTTCGTGTGCTTCTTTAATTTGGGAGAGATTAGCGGTATCTATAAAAAATTTCATAATTCTATTTCTGTTGAGTCGGAGGAGTATTGTATTAAATGTATTAGCCAATAGTCGTCGTATCTCGTCTATAAATGATCGTGCTAAAGTAGCTATAAGCGCAAATCTTGTATGCTTTGTTTGTTAAACGTTAGGGAGTAAATGTTTAATCGCAAGATTTTATTTGCTATTTAGTGTCCGCCGGGGGCAATCCTATAGCCAAAAAGCTCGGCCGGCGATCACTGGTGTCTCCGACAACACTAAACAACAAAATAGTATTGTTGGAAAGGATGCCAAAAATGGGGGAGAGTCAGAGACTGCTTTTTTATGAATCTGTAGAGCGCTGCTACAGATAGTGAGCGCGCTAGCCACGGAGATAAAGAATGGTGTTAAATTTCTAAGGCAACTTGTAATGTTGAAAAAACTCCCATAGTAAGTCATTTGCATTAATTGCCGAAGAAGGAGTGTCACTAAACGGGCCGCCAGGTAAGCCTCCGGGCCAACCGTGCCCACCATCATAGGTTAAATAATAATGGGTTTTAACATTACTGCTGCAATCATTCCACTGCGTTAGTTTAAATGATGGATTTTCATTGACGATTTTAGATGCAGAATTGCAGAGATTATTCAGTGCCCAGACATTCATTACCGAATCTAAAGGAGGATAGTATGCGTCGGAAACGCCTGTGCCGCCCGTATATGGTACTTTGGAATCAAGCGATGAATGCATATGTAACACAGGTACGGGTCTGGAAGGTGTGCAAGGGCTGGCTGCTACCATGGTGCAGCCGTTTGGTGCTATGGCAGCTATTTTATCTGGTAGTTCGCACGCCAATCTGTAAGCCAGCATTCCACCGTTCGAGTGCCCCGTTGCATACACTTTTTTAGGATCTATCTTATAAGTATGCGTCAGTTTAGCTATCAGTTCATTAATGTATTTAACATCATTAACATTATTGTCTCTTGCATAATCGCAACAGCCGCCGGCATTCCATGTTCTGGCTTTTAATATTCCGGAACTTTGTACTCCTTCAGGATAAACAACGATAAATTTAGCCGCATTTGCCTTTTCTGTTAATCGCGAGGTGCTTTCAAACTGGCTGGCATTACCTCCACCGCCATGCATTGCAATAACCAGCGAAAAACCGGAAGATTCATAATAATTAGGCGGTAGGTTTACGGTATAAGTACGGGTTATCCCATCAATAGTTAAGGTTTCGTTAAAGCGATAGGTTTTTTGCGGACCCAGGTCGCTGTTCTTACATTGTAATGAGAAAAGAATAATCAGCGAAAAGGTATATAAATAAAGGTTTGGCAATGGCTTCATGACTTAAAAATTCCTTAAATTAAAAATAAGACTTTCATAAACGACGGAAGTTTAACTAATATGCAAATTTCTAGCGGATATGCTGCATGGCTGTGGGACATAGCTGGTGGGTGTGAATATTCGAGAAAAACGACAACGAGATTAAACCTATAGTTAATGTTTGTGTCTATTTAAAAAAAGATTAGTATGCAGAGAAAACTATACCTGCTTTTATTATCGCTTAGCTTATCAATATCTCTTAAATCTCAGCCAAAAGGAATTTATGTGCTGGATAGTAACCAGGGCACCTATCGTGATGCCAACATAAGAAATTATCCTTTTGTAGATGGCTTTGTATGGAGAACCAGCTGGCCTGAAATTGAAACATCGGAAGGCGTTTTTAATTATGCGGGCATAGATCACATTGTACAAAAACTAGATTTGATCGATAAAAAGCTAACCGTCTTATTTGGCGCATATACTGTAGAGCCTTCTTATATAGCTGCCCATCCTGGTGTCAGTACATACTCTTTTACTGATCCCTTAAGTAATATAAGTTATATCAGAGCAGTTCCCTACGATGGATACTTGTTGCAGCGTTTTCGTGTTTTCTTATCGGCTCTGGCCAATCATAAAGTTTATTCCAAAACAGCAGGAACTCTGGTTGCACTTAAAAATCATCCCGTATTATCAAATATCGCGACAAATATCCCTGGTTTGGGGGCTATCAGGAATGTAAATGGTTTAAATGTTGCAGTTAATGTCAGTCTTCCAGGCTATACCAGAGATAAATTTGCAGATTCTGTACTTGCCGCCATGAAGATTCAAACTGATAATTTTCCGGCCAAAAACGTCTTTATACCTTCTTACAAGAATATAAGTGATAATATAAATTCTCCCACATTATCTACTTATTTACGCACACGTTTGCTTGAAACATTTAATGACATAAAAAATCCAAAAATCAGCTTTTGGCAGGAAAACTTAGCTGGTTTCACAGATCCTGCAACAAATACGTTCACAGGCTTGCCGACAACAACCTTTGCCACCCCTTTGTATGATCTTGGTAGCTCGGCTTACACAATGTTCCAAATGCTGCAAGGCTGGACAAGTCCATTTCTCGACCCTGCGAAAACGGCCGGATCAACACCGTTTGATGCCATGTGCTATGCATATAAAACATATGGAGCCTTATATTTTGAGGTGTATGTAAGTGATATAGACCACTTAGCCTATAAAAGCGGTTTTACTAGTTGGGATCCTTTAACCACTTGTGCAACAGCATTGCCTGCAGAAAATGATTCGGATAAATCACCAGAAGATGTTGAGAAAGTAATGATTTATCCTAATCCGGCGTCTTCAACCATATCTGTTTCCGGCATTGCAGAAATTTTACGTGTTGATATTATTATTACGTCATTAGGCGGGCAGCAAATGGCAAGATCTAAAAGTGCTAAGGATATTAACATATCGCTATTGCCCGATGGTTGTTACGTGGCGAGTATCCTAAATGGCAGTAACCAATTTAAGTTAAAATTCATAAAGCAATAAATTCCCGAACACAGGAAGGGGATAATACGCGAAATGGAAGGTCTCAAAATGTTAAAGACAATAGTTTGAAGTGGATAATAAGCTCAGTATCTTTCAGCCAATAAATTTCATAATTGATTATATCCTTATAGTATGAGAGTTTGGTTGGTTTTATCTGCTTACGTATTCTTGCCCTTGCTGTTAACAGCACAACAAAGAACTCTTCAAATCAGAAGAAATGTTCCTTTGGATTCTATTGTTTTAAGTGATCCCTGCATACTGGCAGATCAAAAAACTAAGATGTACTATATGACCGGGACGGGTGGTATGTTATGGAGGAGCAAAGATTTAGAGGTGTGGGATGGGCCTTACAAGGTTGCACAAACCGACTCAACTTCATGGATGGGACCAAGGCCGATGATATGGGCGGCTGAAATACACTCATATAAAGATAAGTACTACTACTTTGCCACCTTCACCAATCAGGCCATAAAGATTGATACCGTAAAGGGAAATGTGATAGAGCGCCGCGCCAGCCATATTCTGGTAAGCGACAAGCCCGATGGACCTTATGTGCCGATGAAGGATTCCATCTATTTACCAGCCAATATGCCCACATTAGACGGAACGTTTTGGATTGACAAAGATGCTAAGCCCTATATGGTTTATTGCTACGAATGGTTGCAGAACCTGGATGGGACCATTGAAAAGATTGAGTTAAAACCTGATTTAAGCGGAAGCGTAGGCTCAGGAAAGCTGCTGTTTCGTGCCAGCGATTCTCCATGGAGCCGTGAGAAAGATGAGAACGGCAAGGACCGCCCGAATAAAGTGACCGACGGGCCCTGGTTATTTAAAACAGTAAGCGGACGACTAGGTATGCTCTGGACGAGCTGGATTCACAATGTATATACACAAGGCGTTGCCTATTCAAAAAGCGGAACATTGGATGGTCCCTGGATTCAGGAGAAATATCCCATTACACCTCCTGACTTCGGTCATGGAATGTTGTTCCGTACCTTGGGTGGAAAGTTATTAATGTCGGTACATAGCCATAAGGATATCAACGGTCGTTATCGCCGTATTCCTCATTTATTTGAGGTAGATCTGTCGGGCGATAAGCTGGTTGTAGGAAAACGTTATATACCTTGAGATGAATCTTTCTCATGTTGTTAGTGAATTGACTTAGTGAATTTGTAACGACATGTATCAATCATTCAACAAATATGAATAAGGATCAGGCATACGAACAACTAGGCAAATTTGCCGGTCATTGGAATACAGAGGGAAGAGTTGTGGCAACAAATGGGGCTTCCGAAATCAGGGTGTTTGGTACAGATACTTATGAATGGTTACCTGGAGGTTTTTTTTTACTACACAAAGTAGACGTGCTTATAGGAGATGAAAAGAATGAAACCCTCGAGATAATTGGGTTCGACGAGAATGCAGAAAAGTATACCATGCAACATTATGACAACAAGGGCAATTCGGGATTTATGACAGCCACTTGTGAAGAAGAAGTTTGGACCTTTATTGGAGAGGGTTTAAGGTTTACTGGTGGATTTAAAAACGATGATAAAGAATTTTCAGGAATTTGGGAACAGTCGCCCGATGGCAAAAACTGGACTCACTTTATGGACATCAAATTAAATAAGTTTGTTTGAAAACCTGAAAACGTAGATTCATTTATAGAGATTTTAATGATAAAGGCATTAATAGCTATGTTCCTGCGGGCGCATAACAAGACCAGATATAGACGTTTAAATAACTATATGGCGGTTATAGACAGTGTAGGCATTGCAGGTTTTACCGCAGTGATAATTTCTGGCTGGCCACGACGCAAGTAAATTACTCATCCTATATTTGAATAATAGTTATTGTTACTTAGCTTCAATAACCGGCCAAACCTCAAAAGTTATTAGGTTATACTCGACTAGTTTTACCGGCGTTTCTCCGTTCATAAGATAATAAGCACCTGTGACATTGTTATGTATATCGGCCAGACGATCTTTCGGATAACTGTTAAGAAATTCATTCTCTGTTTCAATCTCCCCTAGTTCTATTAGTTTTAAACAGAGAGCTGAAAGGAGGTTTAACTCAAATAATTGTTCAGCGGTTTGCTTTTCTTCCATCATGCAAAGTTAAAAAAGCGTATAAAATCCGATAGCAATAGAATCTGCCCGAACCCAGCAACCATTTAAGTGATTATTCCTTAATTTTTCATCCTGTTTGATTCCGATTCAAGTCCGGTAGAACGACGTCTTTCAGGTTTGACCTCACTGCGTCCAAACCTGTAACTTAAACTCAGGTTTACAACACGGCTTTCCCATTTATTCATGAAATTTAAATCCATGTTAGCATAATTTGTAGAGCCCCGGTTTCGCTGGCTGTTGAAAATATCATTCACATTTAGCTTCATGTTTAACTTGTTATTATCGAATGATTTTTTGAATCCAAGATTCACGGAAGGAGAATTTTCAATCTGAAAGATTCCGTACCGTAATGGCGACATATACCAGGAGGATAATTCTGCTCCAAGGGTTTTGGTAATTGTAAACTGATTATCAATATTCGCCTGGAATACGGTTTGATCGGCTTTAAGCCTGGAACCCAGTAGATCTGCAGTGAATCCCATGTTGAACACCTGTGCATTTGTATTCACGTTCCACCATTTTTTTATTTTTAGCGGCGAATAGATATTAAAGGAATAAATAGTCTGGTTATCCAGGTTTCTTTCCTGCGCGTAGGTTATTTTGGTTTCATCATTCTGTTCGGTAATTTGCGTCATCACGTCGGTGGTTTTACTATAACCCAATGTGGCTGTTGTAGCGCCCTTAAACGTATAAGATAGTTGCAATGACTTAGTGTACTGGGGGTTAAGTAACGGATTGCCTTGCTGATAAGTGTATTTATCAAGCAAGAAAATAAAAGGATTCAAGTTATCATAACTTGGCCGGTCAATTCTCCTGCTGTAAGACATACCAAGCTGATGATCTTTACCCAGCTTCTGACTTAACGATACGCTTGGGAATAATTTAATGTAATCTCTTTCTATCACACTGGCGAGTGTTACCGAATTTCCGTTAGAATTGGTATGTTCTCCGCGTAGTCCCATCTGTAAAGTAGTTGATTTGAAAGTCTTGTTCAGGTTGATATAGGCTGCATTTATGTTTTCCTTATATATAAAATGATTCGATCGGTTTTTATCAGAAATCCAGGTTGAACCCACGAGCGTTGAGAATTGCAGGTTATTATCTGTTGTAACCCAGCTGCTTTTCCATCCCGTTTCGAGCTTCAAAGTTTTAGAGAGGGGATGGGTATAATCCAGCTTCGCAGACCTGACTTCAATTTTTGCAGGAGCTAAGTTGTTAATATACTCAACCGGAGGATTGTCTGAAAAATTAGAATAATAGCTGTCGCGGAATTCGTTCATTCTGCCATTGTATTTCGAGTAATCTGCATCAAAAGATAACTCCCTTCCGTTTGTGTCTAAATTTGTTTTAAAGTTGAAGTTAAATGCCGTGTTTTTAAAATGTTGCTTATTTCTTCCCGTCACATCTATTGCGCTGTCGATACTGGTAGGCAGGTGGAAGATTGCTGTACCGCTGGCAGAATTTTCGTCAACTGAATTATTATAGCCATTTATCAGAATGCCGAAAGTTGTCTTTTTAGTAGCAAAGAAGTCTACGCCTGCCTTAAAACCATTGTTCTCTCTTCGCGCATCCCAACTATTATTCTGATCAAAGTTTGTGATTACACTTCCATCCACAACCTTACGTTGCAGTTCAAATATATTTTTATTACCGTTGTTACTGTAGTTATAGCTTCCAAACAGGTTCAGTTTTCCCTGCCTGAAATTTAAATTACCACTGCCGTTATATTTTGAAGTTCTCCCGTAACCCGAACCTAAAGAAACATTGCCATTAAAACCGAGGTTCTTGTTCCTTTTGGTTTTGATATTAATTATCCCTCCGTTACCGGCAGCATCATACTTAGCTGATGGATTAGTAATTAACTCGATAGTCTCGATTTGGGTGCTTTGCATACTCCTAAGCATATTGGCAAGATCGGCGTTACTCATGTAAGTAGGTTTGCCATCCAGCATCACTAATACACTACTCTTACCATTCATCGAAATATTGTCGTCTTTATCAAGCGAAACTCCCGGGGCCTTCTTAAGAACTTCAAGGGCTGTATTCCCTACAGCAACGGCGCTTCCTTCAACATTAACGATAAGTTTATCTGCTCTTCTTTCTATGAAAGGTTTTTTAGAAGTTATAGTAACCTCATTTAATCGTTTCGAATCCGGAGCCAAAATTATTGCAGGTACATCAAAGTTTGCCTGATCGCCGCTGATAGTCGCTTTGCCAGATCCTTTTTTATATCCGACAGCGCTAATGGAAATCGAAAAGTTTCCTGATTCTGAAACCTCAAAACTATAACGGCCCAGTGAGTCTGTTATAGTGCTTTTCAGCACTACCGAGTCTGCCTTCAATAGGCTAACAACTGCGAATTCAACAGGTTTCTGCTTCTCGTCGATTACCTGACCACTTAAAATGACTTTGGTTTGCGCCTGTAAATCGGCTGAAGAAAAGAAGATTGTTAGCGCGAACAGGAGGAAATGCGTCGAACGTTTCATAATATGGCAGCGGCAGATGATTTATTTAGCAAGATTCTTTCGGTATTCAATTTAATTAAGACGATGTTTTCCTGCTTCGGTTACAGCGCAGTTATTTTTTATTGAGCTTTTATACGAAATGTGTATCAAAAGCCCAATTAAGTCTGAAAATTTCTCATAATTACCACTTTTTGTACAGAAACCATTTAATGTAAACACTGGCTGAATCGGGCTGTTAAAAAAGCATAAATAAATCCAGAGTTATGAAAAAGTCTATTCCTGTAATTATATCCGTTTTGTTTTTGTTTCTAAATAGTGTATTTGCAGGTGCACCAATGGATTTACCTGCTTTACCAGAACCCCACGCGAAGAATCAAACTCAACTTCGGTTAATAGGAATTTCAAAACGAGTAGAAGCTATTAAATCTATCGACAGATCGAATTTAAATCGTCAGGAGAAGAAGGCATTGCGTCAGGAATTGCGTTCGTTGAAAAAGGAGACGGCTGCCATTGGAGCTGGGGGAACGCTTCTTACAGTGGCTTCGCTATTAGTTGTAATTCTGCTGCTCATTTTACTATTGTAATACAATATTGGTTTGTTAATGTTGTGATACAGTTTTAGGAGTTCAGATCTTCAAGTATTCGGCCACAGGATTAACTTTCAAATAGATGCCTTAAATACACGTCAGGGTTCTCTAAGAACGATTTGGTCAATTGGAAATGTTCAGTCTTCTCATAAGTGGTTTCGCGGATGCCTTCATCGTCAAACTGATAAATGCTTGCCTCAGGATAGCATAACAGCATTGGCGAGTGAGTAGCAATAATAAATTGTGCCCGTCCGGATTTTTCCAGTTCAGATATTACAGACATAAACGCCAGTATCCTTGCCGGTGACAAGGCGGCCTCAGGCTCATCGAGAAGATAGATGCCGCTGCGAAATTTGTTGTTGAATAAGGATAAGAACGACTCTCCGTGAGATTGCTGGTGTAAAGACTTTCCACCGTATGCTTCTAAAAAGTCATTATCATTCTCCTCCGCTACGATCTCGTCGAGAAGGCTGGCAAAATTAAAAAAGCTTTCTGCACGCATAAAAAAGCCTTGTGAAATCTTTTTTGGTGTCCATGCTAATTTAACGCTTTCAGCCAATGCAGATTCATAACCAGAAACAGTCCCTCCAATATTTAAGTTATGGTTTTTATTGCCACCTCTAAGACTGAATCCGCATTTTTCAGCGATAGCTTCCAGCAAAGTGGATTTACCGGAACCATTCTCGCCTACAAAGAAAGTTACATTACTCTTTAACCTGATATTAATTCCTTGTTTTAAACTCTTTATATTAAATGGGTAACTATCTATGTCGCTGAATGGGAGAGTGATGGTGGATAGGTACGGCATAGAGGCATTGAGGTATTATGAGAAAGTAAACTGTAAACTAATCCCCTGGTCGTCGAACAAATCCCGACAATAACCAATCTAAGTTTAAGCGAAACAGCGCTTCTAATTGTAATTATTGAATTGATTATCGTCTATTTCTCTCGTTAATTTCGTAAATCCTATTACTTCATCATTATCGTCATGAAGAGCAGTAATAAGAATACTACCCCAAAATATGGCTCCTCCTTTTTTTACACGTCTGCCAATGTGCCTAGCTCGACCTTCCTTTTTTGCCTGCTCGAGTAATTGCTCGGGCAAGCCCGCCTGCCTGTCTTGGGGCAAATAAAATAACCTGAAGTTTTGTCCTAGTATTTCCTCTTCTTTATAGCCTTTAATCTTTTCAGCGCCTTTGTTCCATGTTAAAATTGTTCCGTCAAGGTCAAGCAGAATAATTGCATAATCTTGTATTTCTGCGATCATCTGTTCGTGCAATTTTTCGAGTACTTCTCTCTTTCCCATACGTCGACAACAAAATTAGCGAAAAAAAGTTGTAGGCCACTTCTCAGCTGTTTAAAAGCATGTAATTACGGCTGGTGGTTTGTTACATGCTCCTTAATCCAATCCGTCATTACCTTCAATGCCTCCGGGGCAATAGTTTCTTCAATCATAACATATTCCGCAGGATTGCCGGTCCTTGCCGTCTGGAACATGTGATTTAATCCTGGAAAGCTGACAATTTTAAAGTCTTTATTTCCTGCCAATGTTAAATATTTTTTGAATCCTGCAAGATTTTCAGATGCAGATACCTGCACATCCTTTTCTCCATTCATTGCCAAAACAGGTGTTTTTAACTTTGTAATAGTTGTTGAAGGATCGTATTTGATAAAATACCTCATCCATGGCATAAACATACGCGAAGCGAGTGCAGCTATATTTTTATCAGAACCTTCGCCTTTGAGTTTACTTTTTAAAAGCAAGTCGTCAGACTGCGCACTGCGCCACTTTTCGAAAGCACCGGGAAAAGCTTTCTTGATTTCGTCTGTATTTGAATGATCTTCGTTTAACTGAATCAAAATATCCGTTAACTGGTTTAAATTCGATACGCTTTCTTTATCAAAACCTTGATTGATATACGAATCTTCCAACTGTTTCTTTAATAATTCACTTCCTTTAATGCCAACTCCCGCCAGAGAAACGATGAAAGCTACGTCTGAAGACTGATTTGCAACCAATGGAGCAATGATGCCTCCTTCACTATGTCCAATCAACCCAATTTGCTTAGGATCTATCTCTTTCCTGGTTTTTAAATAACTTATTCCCGCAAGCACATCTTTGGCAAAGTCGGCCGAAGTTGCAGAATATACATCGCCTGTTGTTTCACCTATTCCCCTGTCATCAACACGAAGCACCACGATCCCATTTCTGCTTAAATGATCGGCAATTACCCAAAATAATTTATGTCCAAACAAGCTTTCGTCTCTGTCCTCCTGTCCCGATCCTGTTATCAAAATAGCCACAGCAAGCGGCTTATTCGATGCAGGCAGAGTTAACGTTGCTCCGAATTTTATGCTCTTATCGCTATTGAAATAAATTAGCTTTTCTTCCTTATAGGGAAAGGGTGCCTTAGGCATTTGCGGCCTTATCAGGGGTTTAACCTGCTCAGTTTGTTTAAGAACTAAAGGCATAGATCTGCCTGCCTGTGACCATGCTCCTTCGATTGCCGATCTGTTGGCATTAAACTTTCCTGAAAATCCACCGCCTATCACAGCAGAAAAGGCCTTTAAGCTATCCTTGGTTATTATCAGTTCTGATACTGCTAAATCAAAACCTCCCTGATCCGGACTGTCGTACGTCGCTTTTTGTTGTCGGGTCAGGCTATCCTGAGAAACTTTTAGAACTAATCGAATGCCAATGAGCTTTCCTTCCCACGTGGTATTTTTCGGAAGTTCCTGAGCTGATATTTTAAAGAAAAAGATAGTAAGAAAAAATAGTAGAATGCTTTTCAATGAGGTCATTTTATAAAGTTTAGGGATTGTAAAATAAGTAATTATTAGCGGACACCGAAAGGTGAAACGTCAAGAAAAAAACGAAGCCTACGCCAGACACTATCATATAAGCACCCGCACCGATCATACAGGCACCCGCACCGATCATATAAGCACCCGCGCCGATCATATAGGCACCCGCGCCGATCATATAGGCACCCGCGCCGATCATATAAGCACCTGCACTCATCATATAGACACCTGCACTGATCATATAAGCACCTGCGCTGATCATATAAGCACCTGCGCTGATCATACAAGCACCTGCACCGATCATATAAGCACCCGCGCCGATCATATAAGCACCTTCACTGATCATATAAGCACCCGCACTCATCATACAAGCACCTGCACTCTCACATAAAATTCACAAGAAATTTCTTTTACTTCTTAAATCTTAATCCTATCATTTATATTTGGCCAAAGTTCTTTACTTTATTTCAACAGTAAGGTTTCTTCAGAAATGAAGGATTAAAACAGGAACCGTGTGTAAATCACGGGCTGTCGCGCAACTGTAAGTAACTAAAAAAGTGTTATCAAGCACGTCCATTGTTAGCCCCAGGTTAATGAGAAGGACGATGACACCGTTACAAGCCAGGATACTTGCCTCACTGTCAGACAATGCTTTCGCGTACAAAGCTGTAGTCAAAGATGAAAATGCACGGAATTTACCTGCATTATTCTGCCTTTTATTACAATTCTTCCCGAAAGTATACCGAAAACCGTAAGGAACATTAATTCAATTAATGTTTTAACAAGAGTTTTATGCGTATGCTCAAAAACAATCTGGGATACCCTCGTGTGGGTGCCCGCCGTGAACTCAAAAAAGCCTGTGAATCGTACTGGTCAGGCAAAACCGGTCAGGAAGATCTTCTGATTACCGCAAGGAAATTAAAAGAAGATAACTGGCAAAAACAGAAGGACGCCGGAATCAATCTTATTCCCTGCAACGACTTTAGCTTCTATGATCAGGTGCTCGACATGTCTATCCTCCTCGGAGTAATCCCTGAAAGGTACAATCCGGTTGTTACCAAAGTAAAAGAGAACACCGAAATTGATCTCTATTTTGCAATGGCAAGAGGATATCAGAAAGATGGCCTCGATATTAAGGCGATGGAAATGACTAAATGGTTTGATACCAATTATCATTACATCGTGCCCGAATTTAAAGCCAGGCAGGCATTCAGAGTGTTTTCTACTAAGCTGTATGCTGAGTTTAACGCTGCAAAGCAGTTTCTCGGCAAAACGCCAAAACCAGTGTTAATAGGTCCTGTTTCCTATCTTTTGCTGGGCAAAGAGAAGGAGGAAGGGTTCAATCGTATCGACCTGATCAAGCGCCTGCTTCCGGTATACATCGACTTGTTAAAAGGATTGAAAAACTACGGTGCCGAATGGGTGCAATTAGATGAACCTTTCCTTGCGCTCGATCTATCAGACAAGGATAAAGAAGTTTTCGCGTACGCTTATCGCGAAATCAATAAGCAATGTTACGGACTGAAGATATTGATCGCTACGTATTTTGAGGGTTTAAATGAAAATGCAGAATGGGCTGTTAACCTTCCCGTTAGTGCTATTCATCTCGATTTGGTGAGGGCTCCTCATCAGTTAGAAGCGGTACTTAAAATTGTGCCGGAAAATCTGACACTCTCATTGGGCGTAGTGGACGGCAGAAATATATGGAAAAACGATTATCAGCAGTCAATAAAGCTGATTCGCGATGCGATAAATGTGATAGGGAAGGAGCGAATCATGATTGCACCAAGTTGTTCTCTGCTTCATGCTCCTTTTGATCTTGATCTTGAAACCAGCATGGAACACGAAGTTAAAAACTGGATGGCCTTTGCCCGGCAGAAATTAAACGAAGTGCATGAACTGGAACAAATCATTGAGGGAAATGAAATCTTACTGGAAATAAATAAACAGGCTATTCAAAGTCGTCGTTTATCTAAGCGTATTCACAAATCAGAAGTTAAAGACCGCATTTTGGCGACTACTGATGAGCATGCCTCCCGAGCGAGCGATTTCTCCGTTCGTCAGAAAATTCAGCATGATCTGTTTCAGTTCCCTTTATTTCCCACTACCACAATTGGATCTTTCCCGCAAACAGACGATATCCGGCAGCTAAGAGCAAAGCTCAAACGCGGCGAATTAACGTCGGAACAGTACGATAAAGCCATAGCAGCAGCAACTATTGAAGCTATACGCTGGCAGGAAGAAATTGGCCTCGACGTGTTGGTACATGGCGAGTTTGAACGAAACGATATGGTCGAATACTTCGGAGAGCAGCTGGATGGTTTTCTGTTTACCCAAAATGGATGGGTACAAAGCTACGGCAGTCGTTGTGTTAAACCGCCGGTTATTTATGGAGATGTGAGTCGCCCGAACGATATGACCGTTAAATGGAGCAGATTTGCACAGGCGAATACCCGAAAATTAATGAAAGGGATGCTTACCGGACCCGTAACTATTCTTCAGTGGTCCTTTGTCAGAGATGATCAGCCGCGTTCTGAAACTGCAAATCAAATAGCTTTGGCCATTCGTGATGAAGTGGTCGCATTAGAAAAAGCCGGAATACAAATCATTCAAATCGACGAACCGGCAATCAGAGAGGGTTTGCCGCTGCTTAAAAAAGATCACCAGGCTTATCTTCACTGGGCGGTCAAAGCTTTCCGTATATCGGCAAGCGGAGTGGCTGATAAAACTCAAATCCATACACATATGTGCTACAGTGAGTTTAACGATATTATAGAACACATCGCTGCAATGGATGCAGATGTGATCACAATCGAAACTTCACGATCGCAAATGGAGCTTCTGGAGGCTTTTTCGGATTTTAAGTATCCTAACGAAATAGGTCCCGGTGTTTATGATATACATTCGCCAAGAGTGCCTTCTGCAGAGGAAATGGTAGACCTGCTGGAAAAAGCCGCGGCTATATTGCCCGTAAGAAATCTTTGGGTGAACCCCGATTGCGGTCTTAAAACCCGGAAATGGCCTGAAACAAAGCAGGCTTTGATTTCTATGGTTGAAGCTGCAAGGCAAGCCAGAACACTGTATGAAAACAGCCTGATTGAATAATAAATTTATACCGTATAGTTTTTTCTGTACGGTATTTACCTAAAAATA
Source organism: uncultured Pedobacter sp. (assembly GCA_966210515.1). GTDB lineage: Bacteria > Bacteroidota > Bacteroidia > Sphingobacteriales > Sphingobacteriaceae > Paradesertivirga. The sequence goes on along the minus strand of CBIHLM010000037.1, from coordinate 27,800 downwards.
CCGGTGGTGAAACTTTATACCACCGGTATTGTGTTTTAGAATGATTAGAAAGCCTTGCTTCTGCCGATATAAATATTTTTTGCTCTGTAATAAGTATCTGAAGTTGGCCCTGGCGAGCCAGAGGAACCTTCCATTTGTAAGTTGATAATAACATACATCGGCTTGTTTACAAAGTTTGCTCTGTGCACAGCTTTCCAGGTGCCATCCAAATAATAGTGGATATCTACGTCTGTCGCATTAACTTTATTAATCCACACCCGGTAATTGTGCCAGTTTCCCGGCGAGCTTACAGATACAATTGTTGAAGATACATCTGAAGAGGTCCTGAAGGTATTGAACCAGTTGCGGTTATCTCCTTTGAATTCCAGGATATCACTTTCTGGCGGCCAGCTGTTTACTCCTGTTAGCCAGAAGGCAGGCCATGTTCCGGATGCTGAGGGCGCCTGAAAATCTCCTTTAACCTCGTATTGAGGATATTGGTCATTAATCAGCACATGATGTTTAGTATTTACAGCTCCCGAATGATACCTGATAGGTAAGTAGGGTTGAGAAGTACTGTTCCCTTCGTTCCAGTTAATACGGGTAGCTTTTATCGTAAGTACACCACCGGATAAATAAACGTGATTGTGGTCTGTACTGCTGGCATACATACGGGCAGTACCATTGTGATCGGATCCCCATGGATACAAATAGTTCCATTGCGATTCAAAGGAACTGTAACTTGAGAATGAAGAGGCATCAAGAACCGTTTCCCATGCCATGGTTTTGGAAGAATTTTTGCCCGGATACATTAATTGCTGGTCGGCATCTACATTTGTCGGGATGTCTTTCTTACATGAAAAAAGACAGCATGATGCGAGCATCAGGCCTAGTGCTAATTTGTTTTTCATTACTTAGAATTATGTAAGCATTTTGGGTAATGCCTACGGTTTATAAATTGTTAATTGAAAGCAAACCTAGTAAACCATTCGGTTTAAAGTGAGGGGTGAACTGGTAGGATAGAGGGGAGCAATTGTGATTAATATAAGGCTCTCTGAGTAATGCTAAATAGAGGAATTTGCAGGTTTTTATTTGCTTATGTGCCTTATTTAGATGTTTTACCTCGCAATGATTTCCTTTTATCTAAAATTAAAAAATGTAAACAATCCATTTTGTACGACATTTTAAATAATAAAACCTAGCGTTATGATACCAGAAGATAATATTCCCGAAGAGGAAGAAAATAAAGAAATAGAATCGCTAAACGATAACACTTTGGGAAATAGTGTTATAAGTTCAGACGGCAATGACTACGATTCGGATATGGAACGATATAAACAGGCTATTGCCGCTTCTGAAGCTGCATATACTTTAGAGCCAGAGAAAGGCTTAACTCCTGATCCGGATACATTGAATAAAGAAGAAGAAAAAGAAAGAAATAATATTAAGAAGTAAACGAGTTATGATTTGTTTCTGGATATGCTTAGTATCCAGAAACAAATCATTTTCGTCGCCTATGAGAATTTAGTTTACTTACCGATCTTCGAAAGGGGGCTGGATGTCATTATTTTCAAAGCCTGCTTTTTAGTAAAGCCTTCTTTTCTCAATGCCTCGAAATAATTTTTATTCAGCTTCGCAAGTTCTGCCAGTTTTCCGGGTTCGTTATAAAACTCTAAAGAAGTGTTAAGAATAGCTTTCATTAACATGTTGTATGCCGGCCCGATCGCGTTAAGCATTGCTCCCGGGAAATCTAATTTAGAGAGAGGTGCTTGCGCGATAGGTGTATGCGGACGCTGAAAATCCGAGGTTCTGGATTTCTCAAGGTCTACTCCGTAAAAATTAAAAGAGTATCGATCGCCTGCATTTTCAATTATATTAATGGATTTTGTGTTTTTAGGTAAAGGCTTGAAAAAGACTTTAAATTTCAAACTTTCTTCTCCTTCTTTAAACTCGTGTTTTTCCGGCGCAACAGGAATACCTTCAGATTTTACATAGTCATATTTCGTATGATCAAGTGTTTCAATATAGATTTTAGTTCCAAGCCTCACCCAACCCTGGTTGTTTTTATGCTCAAAATTTACAATAGTGAATTTATCTGTAATTTCAATTTTTGTGATATAGCAAAGTTGGTCGTCGACAGTTTCGACATACGGATTGACAATAACTTGTGCAAACGATGTAATAGAGGTAATTAATAAGATAAGTCAGATTAAATGAGGTTTTTTCATGATGTGATAAAGTTTCGATAAATATATAATTAATAGTTAATAAGATGTTTTGACCTTGCTTTTATTTCTCTTTGTTTCTAAAGAAAGGAAATTATTTAATTTGCATCCTTTTATACAGAAGCTTTGAATCTCACAATTTTAATACATACTTATGGATGAAAAATCATTGAAGTTTCTTGCGAATCAATTAAGAAAGCCTGATGGTGAACCGGGGAGGCAAGTGGGAGAAAAGATGAATGAAAGCAATTTGTATATCAATAAGTGTACTATCGAAGAACTAAAGGTGGCCCCGGGTGACAAAATACTTGAGATCGGTATGGGTAATGGCTTTTTTATCAAAGAGATCGTCTTTCTGCTGATTCGGTGGAGTACTTCGGCTGCGACTTTTCTGAGACGATGATCGCCGAGGCTTCAAAAATAAATAAGCAGCATATCGCTGATGGCAGGGTTCACCTTCATTTAGCCGCGGCAGAAGCGCTTCCGTTTGATAATGAAACATTTGACAAAATTTTTACTGTTAATACGATATATTTCTGGGAAGATCTTGAGGCGACGTTTAAGGAACTGAAAAGAGTTTTAAAGCCCGGCGGAAGGTTGTTGATTTCTGTCAGACCAGAATCAAGCATGCAAAAATACCCTTTTACCAAATATGGTTTTAGATTGTTTTCGAGCGAAAGTTTGTCTGATTTGCTCGAACAACATGGCTTTACAGTTCAAAAAAGCACCCAAAAGCTCGAACCTGAGCAGGTTTTCTCTGATGAAAAAGTTGTTGTAGAAACATTGATAGTGACGGCTTTTAAAAAGGTGTAGTTCGTTAAAAAAGAGATACTTTTTTGGAACTGTATGCCGCCGATACTGTTTAGTTGTAAACAGTATTTCTATGCCTTACATTGATTACTACAAGATTTTAGGTATTGACAAATCTGCTTCTGAAAAGGATGTAAAAAACGCATATAGAAAGTTAGCGCGGAAATACCATCCCGACCTTAATCCCAACGACGTTGGAGCTAAAAAGAAGTTTCAGGAAATAAATGAAGCAAATGAAGTGCTCGGCGATCCTGAGAAACGAAAAAAATATGATAAATATGGTGAAAACTGGCAGCAAGCTGAAGCTTACGAGGCAGCCGAAAGGCAAGGAGCAAGGTCAGCTGGATTTGGCGGCGGTAGACCAGGTTTCGAATCATACGGCGATACAGGCGGTTTTTCTGATTTTTTTGAATCAATGTTCGGTAACATGGGCAGGTCGGGCTCGCCTTTTGGCCAGGCTAAATACCGCGGACAAGATTACACCGCCGAGCTTCGTTTAAGTTTGCAGGAAGCAAGCACCACACATAAACAAACTGTTACCGTTAACGGCAAAAATATCCGGATTACTATCCCCGCCGGCATTGAGAACGGCCAAACTATCAAAATAGCAGGTCACGGCGGACAGGGCGTAAATGGCGGCCCGCCCGGCGATCTTCTCATAACATTTTTAATAAATCCAGATACACGTTTTAAGCGGGATGGAAACGACCTGTACGCCACAGTTAAGCTTGATTTGTTTACGGCGGTTTTAGGTGGCGAAATTACAGTGGATACCTTAAATGGTAAGGTCAAATTAAAGATTAAGCCCGAAACGCAAAATGGTACAAAGGTTAAATTGAAGGGTAAAGGCTTCCCAGTTTATAAAAAGGATAATGAGTTTGGGGATTTATATCTTACGTATGAGATACAGATTCCTCAAAACTTAACAGAGAAGCAAAGAGAATTATTTAGAGAATTATCTCAATCCTGAAATCATGACAACAGAAGACTTAATAAATGCAGATGATTTTTGTAGGTTTCATCATGTAGAGTATTCGTTCATTGGATCATTGGAAGATGCTGGGTTAATACAATTGGTAATCCTTAATGAGGAAAAATATATTGAAAAGGAACAACTGCAGCATTTGGAAAAAATTATTCGCTTGTCGCAGGATCTTGAAATTGATGTAGCCGGTATCGAAGTAATTATACACTTATTATCTCGGATGGAGCAGATGCAGCAAGAGATTAATGATCTAAAAAAACGGATAAATTTTTTATCAGAATCCTGATTAATTGCTTTTCGTGTTATTATCCCTCGACAAAATATAAACAGAAATAAAGAAGTACTACCAAAATAATTGTTCAAGCCGCAGATTCGTGCGGCTTTGAATTTGTTTGAATGATCTTATAAGATAAATATGCGGCACTTTTTAAATTGGCACCGGCGTCGTAACACTATTAATAACGCCGCTAAATGCATTTCTATAAATAGTCTTAATATCCTCAATAGTGACATCCCTTGGATTTCCTCCGGTACAAACATCTGCCATTGCTTGTGCGGCAAGTTTGTTGATATCAGCCGGATCAAATTTCGTTTGGGATAACTTGGGAATATTGAGTGATGCGGCCATTTCAGAAAGGGCCTTTATTGCTACGATTCGCGCCTCCTCACTATTAAGCCCTTTAACATCTTTTCCAAGCGCTTCGGCAATACTGGCAAACTTTTCTGCGCAAACCGTCGAGTTGAAATCTTCAACATATGGAAGCAATATCGAATTGGCAATCCCATGTGGCAAATTATATTCCGATCCCAGCTGATGGGCCATGGAATGTACAATTCCTAATCCGCAGTTTGAAAATGCTAAACCAGCGATGTAAGATGCCCAGGCCATTTTCGAGCGAGCTTCTATGTTCGAACCGTCTTTTACAGCGTCAACTAAAGATTCGCCGATTAATTTAATTGCTTCTAAAGCCAGCGTATTTGATAATCGAAAAGACCCTTTTGTAATATATGCTTCAATTGCATGCGTCAATGCATCCATACCCGTGGCAGCTGTCAGTTCAGCAGGTTTTTTAACCATCAGCTCCGGGTCGTTCACAGCTATAGTTGCCAAAGAGTTCGGATCTACCATTACCATTTTTATTTTTCTGACCTCATCTGTTATAACGTAATTTATTGTTACGTCCGACGCCGTTCCGGCGGTGGTATTTACAGCTATTATCGGCACCGATTTATTGATAGATTTTCCAATTCCCTCGTAATCAACAATATTTCCTCCATTAGTATAGAGTATTCCAATTGCTTTTGCAGCGTCTTGTGGTGATCCGCCCCCCACAGATATTATCCCATCACAATTATTCGCTATGAATATTTCCAAGCCATCATTTACATTTTTTGTGGTAGGGTTGGGCTCTACATCATCAAATATCACATAATCAATTTTTGCTGCATCTAACACGTCGGTTATCTTATTAACTATCCCAAAAGCTCTTAAGGCTCGGTCTGTAACAAGTAATAACTTGTTAAGCTTTAGTTTTAAAATCTCTGCTCCTATCTCTTTTACCGCTCCAGGACCGATAATGTTAATAGATGGCCAATAAATGCGCCTGACAGTCTCCATGTGTTTATTTAAGTATGAAATTAATTAGGCAAATTTATTCCATAGAACAAATAATTCCCATAACCGGGATCATCTAACTTCATGATTCTTAACCAATTTTAGTTTGGGTTACGTCAAATAGTCTCAAGGCTTGTAAATCTTTGAAAAGAATTTTTCATTCTGCGGCTATCCTTGATTTTTAATAATATCTGAGAATATTTTAGGCGGAAACAATTAAAAACACACATCTTTGCGGATTATTAAAAGCATGGTTTTTAATAATCAGAGGAGGATAAATGGATATTTTGCATACCATCTTAGGTGATGACATTCAGGCAGGCTTATTAATTATTTTAAATTTGATCGTAATTGAAAGTCTCCTTTCAGTTGATAACGCCGCAGTTCTGGCGACAATGGTACTCGATCTTCCTAAAGAACAGCGCAACAGAGCTTTGAAGTATGGGATAATTGGAGCTTATGTTTTCCGTGGAATTTGTTTGCTGATTGCCAGCTGGTTGGTTAAGATATGGTTCCTGAAGCCTTTAGGTGGTTTATACCTTCTTTGGCTTGCCGTTGATTATTTTAAAGGAAAGAATAGTGATGAGAGCGAATCTGTTGATAAAAATAGAAGCTGGATCTATCGTTCCACAGTAGGAGTGATAGGCACTTTCTGGTCTACCGTTGCATTAGTAGAGGTGATGGATTTAGCTTTCTCAATCGATAATGTTTTTGCAGCGGTTGCGTTTACAGATCATATGCCTCTGATTTATATAGGTGTATTTATCGGGATTTTGGCAATGAGATTTGTAGCTCAAACGTTTGTTCGGTTAATAGAAAAGTTCCCTTTTTTAGAAACGCTCGCATTTGTTGTGATCGGGGTTCTCGGGTTAAAGCTTTTAGCCTCTCTTTACACTCATTATGCCAACGGATCTCCCTTTGCTCAGTTTCTTGAAAGTGAAAGCCTGGATCTAATGGTCTCCGTTTTTACAGTCGCCATTTTCGTTATTCCTGTAATCACCTCTTATCTTTTTAATTATCCACGCAAATCCTTTGGAGATGCTGAAGTTGCTCATTCTGCGGAATACGTCCTCGAACATCAGGATGAAATTTTGGATTTTGAAGAGGAAAAGCCTGTCAGAAATCAGGACAAAACAATCTAAATAGTCTACAACCCCAAATAAATTTTTACCATAAACTTCTTTGTATTTATTACAAATCATCAAACACCATGTTAAAACCAATTTTACATCTTCTTTTAATTCCGGCTGTTGCATTGTCAATTTCTTGTGGCAACAACACCGCTCAGAATGTCGAAACCGTTGCAGATACAACAGGAATTTCTTCTGAGAATAATCAAACCGCTTCTGAGAACGGCGCTGTTCCTGCTGCAACGCAGAATAAGGAGCGGAAACCAGCTGACGCCGCCACTATTTTGAGTAGAAAACAGGTTCCGATACTTTGTTATCATCAGATAAGGGACTGGAGGACGGGCGACTCTCAAACTGCTAAAGACTACATTACTCCGGTAAGCACCTTTAAAGCTCACGTTAAAATGTTAGCTGATAGTGGCTACACCTCAGTTCTTCCTGATCAGGTATACAATTACCTCGTGTATGGTGATCCGTTGCCTGCAAAGCCCATAATGTTTACTTTTGATGATACAGACCTTGATCAGTTTACGGTAGCTGCCCCCGAATTAAAAAAATATGGTTTTAAAGCTGTGTATTTTATAATGACGGTTTCTATCGGTAGAATGGGTAAGGTTAAATATATGAACAGCGAGCAGATAAAGCAATTATCGGACGAAGGGAACGTGATCGGAAGCCATACATACGACCACAAAAATGTTAAAAAGTACCAAGCAGAAGATTGGGTCACTCAAATAGATAAGCCAACTAAACGTTTAGAAGAAATCACCGGTAAAAAGATCGAATATTTTGCATATCCATTTGGCTTGTGGAATAAAGAGGCAATTCCCGAATTGAAGAAGCGAGGGTTTAAGTCTGCTTTTATTCTGGCTACTTCACGAGATGAAAAGGATCCTTTATTTACAATCAGAAGAATTATAGCAAGTGGTTATTGGTCTTCGAAGACTTTAAGTAACAGCATCAACAATAGTTTTTCCGGCAAACGGAATTAATGATTGCTCTGCGTTAAGCAGTATTTATATTCCGTCACAACAAATTTTAAGAGGTTTGCATTTGCAAGCCTCTTTTTTATTGTCAAATTTGTAGCAAATTATTACCGATACTTTTAGAAGTTCTATATTTAATTCAAAACTAAACCAATGACCCGATTAAATCTGCTCGAAGAAACTCGTTTTGAGAAATTACCCGTAACTGTATTTCCCGACCAAAAGCATGCTTCAAAAGAAGTTGCCCGGCGAATCGCAAATCTTATTCGAGATAAGCAAAATAAAGGTGAGAAGACTGTTTTAGGCTTGGCAACCGGTTTAACGCCAATTGGCGTTTACCAGGAGCTGGTTCGTTTGCATCAGGAGGAAGCATTGAGTTTTAAAGACGTCATTACCTTTAATTTGGATGAATATTATCCCATGAAACCGGGATCTGAGCAGAGTTATGTGCGGTTTATGAATGAAAACCTTTTTGATCATGTTGATATTGATCGGTCAAATATTCATGTGCCCGACGGAACCTTGTCAGAAGAGAAAATTCATGAATATTGCTTGAATTACGAACGTAAAATCACCGCGCACGGCGGTTTAGATTTACAGATACTGGGCATCGGCCGCACCGGACATATTGGGTTTAACGAACCCGGTTCCGCGCCAAATTCGGGTACCCGTTTGGTCACTCTTGCTGATCTAACCCGGACGGACGCTTCGCGGGATTTTGGGGGAAAAGAGAATGTTCCCACAAAAGCCATAACAATGGGGATCGGTACAATCTTCAAAGCCCGGGAGATCATTCTAATGGCATGGAATCGTAAAAAAGCTTCAATTATTAAAGACGCCGTAGAAGGGGAAATCTCCTCAGATGTTCCGGCAACGTATTTACAGCAGTCGGATAAAGTAGAGTTTATATTAGATGTAGACGCAGCTTCAGAACTTACTCGCTTTGATACGCCCTGGTTGGTTAAAGATTGTTTATGGGATGAACCACTTATTAAAAAGGCCGTTATTTGGTTGTCAAATCGGGTTAAAAAACCTATTCTGAAACTTATCGAAGAAGACTATAATTCTAACGGAATGGCTCAGCTTGCTACCGAAAATGGTCCGGTTTACGATATAAACATTCGAATCTTCAATCTTATTCAACACACAATAACCGGCTGGCCCGGAGGCAAACCAAATGCAGACGATAGTCAGCGCCCTGAACGTGCCAATCCGGGCGAAAAACGCTGCCTTATTTTCTCCCCACATCCCGATGATGATGTTATTTCTATGGGAGGTACTTTTATGCGTCTCGTTGATCAGGGGCACGATGTTCATGTAGCCTATCAAACCTCCGGCAATACGGCCGTCTGGGATGATGATGCCCTGAGGTATGTCGAATTTGTGTGCGATTTTACAAAATCAATCAGCTCTGATACTGCTAAATTCGAAACGATCTATAGCTCCATGCGAGAGTTTATTGAATCAAAGCAGCCCAATCAGCAGGATATCAAAGAACTTCAAACAGTTAAAGGTTTAATCAGAAAAGGGGAAGCGATAGCAGGCGCACGGTTTGTGGGCCTCAAAGATGAAAATATCCATTTTATGGCACTGCCTTTTTACGAACATGCAAAAACGGAAAAGCTTCGCGGCTATGAAGAAGATATTCAGATTACCATGGCGCTGCTGCAAAAAATTAAGCCCCACCAGGTTTATGCCGCCGGTGATTTCGCCGACCCTCATGGTACACATAAACATTGCTTTGATATCGTTCTTGAGGCTTTAAAGCGTTTGAAAGAGTCTGAAGAATGGGTTAAAGATTGTTGGTTATGGCTATATCGTGGCGCTTGGCAAGAATTTCAAGTTCACGAAATACAAATGGCTGTTCCGCTGTCACCTAAACAGGTTTTGAAAAAGCGCAATGCGATATTTAAACATCAATCACAAAAAGATCGGGCGGTTTTTCCCGGCGAAGATCAACGTGAGTTTTGGGTTAGGGCCGAGGAACGAACCAGCCAAACTGCCCGTGATTATGATAAGCTGGGCATGGCCGAGTACGAGGCAATGGAGGCATTTGTGAGGTGGGTTTTTTAGTGGATCAACGACTTGTAGATTATAGGCATGGATCTACAAGTCGTCGATTTAAGACTCATTTATTCTGACTCTGTACCGTTTAAATACATTTCGTCAATCGCAGCTGCATATTTTTTTTCAATTACCTTTCGCTTAGCTTTCATCGAGGGGGTTAATTCACCTTCCTCAATACTGAAAGGATTTCTTTTGATAATGAAATTCTTTATTCGTTCGAATTTCGCAAGTTCATTAGAGAGCTTGCGGATATCCTGTGTAAGCCATTCGGTAATGTCTTTATCCTCAACGAATATCTCCGGAGTTTGAAAGAAATCTTCAGTCATTCCAAATGTTTCCTGCAAGGTTTCTTTAGGAGGAACAATGATGGCCGTAATATATTCTCTCTTATCTCCAATCAAAAATATCTGCTCTATTTTTGAACTCTTTAAATAAGTGTTTTCTACTGGAGTAGGATAAATATTTTTTCCGTAAGCATTTACCAGCATGTTTTTGATCCGGTCGGTGATTTTTAAATTACCCTTATAAAACCGACCAATATCTCCGGTATGAAACCAGCCATCGCAATCGATAACCTTCTCTGTTTCAGTAGGCTTATTCCAATAGCCTTTCATTACACAATGCCCTCTTGCTAAAATCTCACCTTCTTCGCATTCAAAAAGCGGATTAAATGAATGATTTGTTTGAATCGCAAGCATGTTTTTCGTTTCTACATCTTGTATCCCGATTTCGATCCCTGGAATTACTCTCCCAACGGTTCCAAAAATTTGCCTGTGATATTCTGTTACAGCCAATACAGGCGATGTTTCGGTAAGCCCGTAACCTTCCAGAACCTTAATTCCCAGGTTTCCAAAAAACTCGCCCACATTTTTGGGAAGTGCAGCACCTCCCGAAAGGAAAAATTTCAATCTGCCTCCGGTCTTTTCTTTAATCTTGTTAAAAACAAGTTTTTCGGCAAGCTTTTGCTGCGCACTTAATAACAATCCTGGAGATTTTCCAGCTTCTTTGCTTTCGCGATACTTTTTGCCGGTTTCAAGCGCCCACAGAAAAATTTTCGCTTTAGCGCCGCCAGCCTGAGTTCCTGCTTTTATCGCTTTGTCATGTATACGCTCAAGAAGTCGGGGTACACAACTCATCACAGTTGGCATAACCTCGGTCATGTTTTTGGCTAAAAGTTCCAAACTTTGAGAAAAAGCTATTTTACATCCTACTGTTATGCATACATGATAGGTTGCAGTGCGTTCAAAAACATGCGAAAGCGGCAGGAATGATAGAAAAACATCTTCTTTATCAACTACCGGAATTTGTTCTAAGGAAGCTCTTACATTTTCAACAAAATTATGATGACTTAGCATAACTCCTTTAGGAACTCCGGTTGTGCCGGATGTATAAATAAGAGCAGATAGATCCGAAGGAATAATGCTCTCGCGTGCAGCGTCTATTGCCCTTTTATGGGTAGGATAACATTTTTTGCCTTCTCCTAATACAGTAGCAAAAGACGTAATACCTGCATTAATATTCGTGGTCTGGATATGTTTCTCATAATCATCGAATATCGGGATGATGCGAATTAATTCGGGACAACTATTGGCGATCTTCAGGATTTTCTTCAGCAAGTACGGATTTCCCACCAAAAGAGCTTTTACTCCCGAGTCAAGAAGGATGTATTCTATTTCATTTTCAGATAAAGTAGGATAAATAGAGACATTGATTGCTCCGATCTGTTGTAGCCCCTGATCATAAAAGATGTACTCTGGTGAGTTTTCAAGGATGAAACCTATTCTGTCGCCCTTCTGAATACCGACATCAATCAGGTACGAAGAAACGGCATCCGCATTTTCAAGAGTTTGCTTATAGCTGATCTCTTCCCAGGTAAGACCCTTTTTATGCATCAGAAAGGCGTCATTCTCTGAACGGATAGTAGAAACTACATTTCTTAATAATTTAGGGATAACGTCGGGTATAAAAGCCATTTTAATTAGTTGGAACAAGTATACAGAATATACCTAAACACAAAAAGGGGCAAAAGCCCCTTTTTGTTGTAGTTTTTATAAGATTTAAACAGAAAAACTCTCTCCGCAACCGCAGGTTCTGCTAGCGTTGGGATTGTGAAAGTTAAAACCTTTACCATTTAAACCATCCGAGAAATCGAGTTCTGTGCCCGCCAGATATAAGAATGACTTCATATCTAAAGCCATCCGCACACCTTTATCTTCAAAGAACTGGTCGCCGGGCTTTTCTTCATTATCAAAATCAAGCTTATAGGACAAGCCTGAGCAACCACCTCCCTGCACAGATACTCTTAGAAAATACGTGTTGTCCAGCCCTGAATTTTGAACCAGTTCTGCAACTTTTTCTTTTGCTTTATCTGTTACTGTAACCATTTGTTTAAAAGATTTAAGATTGAGATATTAGATTTGAGATCATCAAATCCAAAACTCTAATCATTTAACCATATATAATAGATATGCATGTTCTCACATCTCATATCTATTCTCTCACATCTAATTAGTGATGCGCTTTTTCAGAAACCAGGGCCTCTAATCCGTTTTTAACGCGATAATCGTTAATTGCAGCTTTAATAGCATCTTCTGCCAAAACAGAACAGTGGATCTTAACAGGTGGCAATGCCAGCTCTTCAACAATATCCATGTTGTCGATTGCCATTGCATCGTCAATGCTTTTTCCCTTTAACCATTCTGTAGCTAAAGAAGATGAAGCAATTGCAGAACCACATCCAAAGGTTTTGAATTTGGCATCAGTAATTACATTATTAGCGTCCACCTCAATTTGAAGGCGCATAACGTCTCCACATTCGGGAGCTCCAACTAAGCCTGTTCCAACATTGTTTTTGCTTTTATCAAGGGTCCCAACGTTTCTTGGATTAGTGTAATGATCGATAACTTTATCTGAGTAAGCCATAGCTTTAAGTTTTAGTTGTAAGTTTTATGTTATAAGTTGTAAGTGCGTCTCGCTTAATTTGCATAATCTGCATATCAAATCATCTGCACATTATTTAGTGTTCAACCCACTCTACTTTGTCCAGATCAATTCCTTCTTTAAACATTTCCCATAAAGGAGAGAGGTCGCGAAGGTGATTAACCGCTTTCTTCGTTTGCTCAATCGCAAAATCCACTTCCTCTTCGGTTGTAAATCTGCCTAGTCCAAAACGTATCGAAGAGTGTGCCAAATCATCTGATAGGCCTAAGCTTTTTAATACATAAGAAGGTTCAAGTGAAGCTGATGTACAGGCTGATCCGGAGGAAACGGCCATGTCTTTCATTGCCATCATTAATCCTTCTCCTTCAACATATTTAAAAGAAATATTAGCTACATGAGGAAGTCTGTGCTCACGGTTACCATTGACATAACTTTCTTCAAGTGTAGTTAAAGAGCTTTCCAGTTTATCGCGTAAAGCCGAAAGACGTTTTGCTTCATCTGCCATTTCCAGTCTGCAAAGTTCGCAGGCTTTACCAAAGCCCACAATTCCAGGAACATTTAACGTACCCGAACGCATTCCTCGTTCGTGGCCACCGCCATCCATTTGCGCCGTAACTTTAACCCTTGGATTCTTTCTGCGTACATACAAAGCACCAACACCTTTGGGGCCGTACATTTTATGCGCCGAAAAAGACATTAAGTCAATACCATCTGCTATAACATCTACCGGGATTTTTCCTACAGCCTGAGTAGCGTCAGTGAAAAATAAAGCACCATGTTTATGAGCAATAGCAGAGATTTCTTTTATTGGCTGAATTACTCCGATTTCGTTGTTACCGTACATAATGGCAACAAGTATCGTTTTATCAGTCATCGCATTTTCAAGCTCCTGAAGATCAATCAGACCATCAGACTTAACTTGAAGATAAGTAACATTTGCTCCTTGTTTTTCGAGGTGTTTACAAGCATCTAAAACTGCTTTATGCTCGGTAGTACAGGTAATTATGTGATTACCTTTGTCTTTGTACATTTCAAAAACACCTTTTAATGCAAGGTTGTTAGCTTCGGTGGCACCGGAAGTAAAGATTATCTCTTTTTCGTTAGCACCAATCAGTTTTGCTACTTGTTCGCGGGCATAGTCTACTCCTTCTTCCGCGGCCCATCCAAAAGGATGATTTCTGCTTGCTGCATTGCCGAATTTCTGCGTGAAATAAGGTATCATTGCTTCAAGTACTCGCGGGTCCATCGGAGTGGTAGCGTTATTATCTAAATATATTGGAAGATTCATATTAAAACTAAAAACTATATTTATCTACAAAGATAGTAATCTTTTAGCTGATCACATCACTTAAAACCAGTCTAAATATAGATAAAAAGTCATTTTTACCCTAAATAAACATGAAGAAAATTGAGCATATCGGTATTGCAGTGCGAAATATTGAGCAAGCCTCAGGTATTTACGAGAGACTCTTAGGTTTCAAAAGTTATAAGCGGGAAATCGTTAAATCGGAAGGTGTTATTACAGAGTTTTTCAGAATTGGTGATGAAAAAATTGAACTTTTAGAAGCCGACTCCCTTGATAGTCCGATAGCCAAATTTATTGAAAAAAGAGGGGAGGGTATTCATCATATAGCTGTTAGCGTTGATGATATCAGGGCCGAAATGAAGCGCTTAAAAGAGGAAGGATTTCATTTGTTATCTGATGTACCTAAACCCGGAGCAGATAATAAGCTTGTGTGTTTTCTGCATCCAAAAGATGCAAATGGCGTTTTGATTGAACTTTGCCAGGATTTATAAGGATGTATTTAAAGAAGAATTACAAGCGTGAAATTCTGAATCTGAAATCTTTTGAAAATTGTGTTTGAAAATATGTCAAATAGATATATATTTGCGCCTCTTAAAAAGGAATGAACCATGAAGGCTGATTTGCATCCAAAAAATTATAGATTGGTAGTTTTTAAAGATATGTCTAACGACTACTCTTTTCTGACCAAATCTTGCATAGAATCTAAAGAAACTATCAAATACGAAGATGGTAATGAGTATCCACTTATTAAATTGGAGATATCTCACACATCTCATCCGTTTTATACAGGTAAAATGAAACTTGTTGATACTGCAGGACGTATCGATAAATTCCGTTCTCGCTATAATAAAAAGTAATAAAATTCTTAAATATTTGAAAGTCCCGGTTTACGCCGGGACTTTTTTTATTTTTGCCCCCTATGACTATCATTCTTTTTGATGATTCTGCCAGAAATAGTTTATTTCCGCTGACCTTAACCCGGCCCGTGGCTGATTTAAGAGTTGGTATTCTTACCATAGCCGAAAAATGGGAAAAGCGGTTGAAAAATAACGCATCGTTTCTTACTGAAGGCTATCTTCAGACTAAATTCCCTTATTTAACCTCGGAAAATAATATTTTCATCAATGGCTCTATTTGTCCAACCCAAGCTTTGCTTGAAGCAATGGATAAATTAAATGAAGGGGAGATGCTTGTGCAAAATGGAATCAACATTGCCGTAAAGCTAAAACAAGCAAATACTACCCATTTTTCTGATCCATCAAAATTCAAGCAGGTTGAATTTTCCGGCGATTTTACCAGGATAATATTTCCCGAAGATATTTTCAGACTTAATGATATTGAGTTGAAGAATGATTTTGAACTTTTAACTTCCGGACGAACATCACAGCAATTAAGCAGCAGCAACAGTATTTTAGGCGATAATATTTTCGTTGAGGAAGGAGCTGTAGCTGAATGTTCAACATTCAATTCAAAAGAAGGACCTATTTATCTTGGCAAAAATTCTGAAGTATGGGAAGGATCTATGATTCGGGGTTCTTTCGCGCTATGTAATGATTCTCAGATTAAGATGGGAGCTAAAATTTATGGAAAGACTACAATCGGTCCTTTTAGCAAAGTTGGGGGCGAGATAAATAATGCGGTAATCCACGGTTATTCGTCTAAGGGGCATGATGGTTTTTTAGGTAATGCAGTATTGGGGGAATGGTGCAATATTGGTGCCGACTCCAATAATTCTAATTTGAAGAATAATTACGCAGAAGTAAAGCTTTGGGATTATAATAAAAAAACTTTTCGCAAAACCGGAATGCAATTTTGTGGACTCATAATGGCGGACCATGCTAAATGCGGTATTAATACCATGTTCAATACAGGTACGGTAGTTGGCGTTAGTGCCAATGTCTTTGGGGCGGGTTATCCGCGGAATTTTATTCCTGACTTTGCATGGGGTGGGGCTCAAGGTTTTGAGCTATATTCTTTGAATAAGGTTTTCGAAACAACAGAGAAGGTTTTTGAAAGACGAGGTCGGGTATTTGATGATATTGAAAAGGAAATTTTAATCAAAGTTTTTGAATTAACACAATCGTATAGAAACTTTTAACACAAATAATAATGAGAAAAAAAATTGTTGCCGGTAACTGGAAAATGAACTTAGATTATACATCAGGAATGACCTTGTTTTCTGAAGTATTGCACATGGTTAATGATGAAGCACATGGCGATCAGGAAGTAATTGTATGTCCTTCATTTGTTCATATTCATAGTTTAGTACAACTGGCAAAAAATAATACCCGTGTAAGTGTTGGCGCACAAAACTGCCATCATGCTGAATCGGGTGCATATACCGGTGAAATATCTGCAAATATGTTAAAATCCGTTGGCGCAGCTTCTGTAATCTTAGGCCATTCTGAGCGTCGTCAGTATTTCGGTGAAACAAATCAAAGTCTTGCACCAAAGGTTGACGCAGCTTTAAAAGCTGGTTTAAGACCAATTTTCTGCATCGGCGAAACTTTAGAAGAAAGAAACCAAAACATACATTTCGATTTGATCAAAGCTCAGTTAGAAGAAGGTATTTTTCATTTATCTGCGGAGGAGTTTTCGAAGGCGATTATTGCTTACGAGCCGGTTTGGGCAATAGGTACAGGTGTAACCGCTACTTCTGAGCAGGCACAGGAAATACATGCATTTATTCGTAAAGAAATAGCAGCGAAATACGATGCTGACACCGCTGAAAATACAACTATTTTGTACGGAGGAAGTTGCAACCCGAAAAATGCTGCCGAGTTGTTCGCTCAGCCAGATATTGATGGTGGGTTGATTGGAGGAGCTTCATTAAAATCAAGAGACTTCACTGATATTGTTAAAGCTTTTAATTCTTAGTAATTGGCATATTTAGAATTTGTTTTTAATATAGAAACCAAAGAGGACTATCAAAGAGATCTGCTCATCAACGCCCTTGGTGAAGCAGGTTTCGATACCTTTGAAGAAACTCCGGAAGGATTTAATGCATATATAAAATCTGCGGAGTTTAATGAAGATGATTTTAACAATGCTTTATTACCCTATAAAGAAATATACTCTTTTTCCTGGGAGCAAAATCAGGTCGCTCAAAAGAACTGGAATCAAATTTGGGAAAGTAATTTTGAACCTCTTTATATCAAAGAGCGAGGTTATGTTCGTGCTACTTTTCATCAGCCAAAGCCAGAATACCCCTTAGAAATAATTATTGATCCCAAAATGTCGTTTGGCACCGGCCATCATCAAACAACAACTATGATGATGGAGTTTATCATGGAAGAGGATTTTGGTAATAAACGAGTCCTGGATATGGGGGCAGGTACCGGAATTCTTGCCATACTGGCTTATAAGCTGGGCGCAACAGATATCACAGCGATTGATTATGATCCTATCTGCTATGACAGTATGATTGAAAACTCCCGTTTGAATCATACTCCATTTAATCAAATTCTCTGCGGATCTAAGGATGTCATCCCTGAAAAGGAATTTGATATAGTTCTTGCCAATATTAACCGGAATATACTTTTAGATCAGTTTGATCGTTATTCTGAAGTGTTGTCTCCCGGCGGTGAACTATATATAAGCGGATTTTATGACACAGATTTGGATAGTTTAATTGACAAAGCTTCTGCCTTGAACTTATCCTTTGTAAAGAAAAAATTGCTGGATAATTGGTGTTCTGCAAAGTTTTTAAAACAAACGTAAAAGAAATCTCTTTTAAATAGTATCTTGTAACTTTAACAAGATTTTTTACTAATTAACTTAATGCGCGTACATTTAATTGCCATTGGCGGTAGTGCAATGCATAATATGGCAATTGCATTATCTCTAAAAGGATATACTATTACTGGCTCTGATGATGCAATTTACGAGCCATCACGTTCTCGATTAGAGAAATATAAAGTTTTGCCATCCAAATTAGGGTGGTTTCCGGAAAATATTACCAGTGATATTGATGCTGTTATTCTAGGGATGCATGCGCGGGTGGATAACCCGGAATTGTTACGGGCACAAGAGCTTGGCTTAAAAATATATTCTTATCCAGAATATATTTATGAACAATCAAAAGACAAAATAAGAGTTGTAGTTGGAGGGAGTCATGGAAAGACAACTATTACGTCGATGATTTTACATGTCCTAAAGGCATGCAATCAAGAATTTGATTATCTGGTAGGGGCCCAATTAGAAGGTTTCGAGGCAATGGTGAAAATGTCGGATGCTCCGGTTATGATTATAGAAGGAGATGAATATTTAGCATCTCCAATTGACAGGCGTCCTAAGTTTCATTTGTATAATGCCAACATTGGTATTATAAGCGGAATAGCTTGGGATCACATCAATGTCTTTCCGACTTTCGAGAGCTATATTGAGCAGTTTAAAATATTTCTTAATACGATTACTCCTGGTGGGATAATTATTTACAATTCAGAAGACGAACATGTAAAATTCATTGTTGAGAAATCATCGGCTCCCTTAACAAAAATAGAATATTCGGAACCACAAAGTGTAACAGAACACGGGGTGACTTCCCTTAAAGTGGACGGTGCGTTTATTCCTCTTTCCGTATTTGGAAGACATAACCTACAGAATCTGGAGGCCGCACATAATGCCTGTAAGCAGTTGAATATCAGTGATTACGATTTTTACCAGGCAATGAGATCATTCAAAGGAGCAGCAAAGAGATTGGAACTTTTGGGCAAGAATGAGCATACTTCAGTATACAAAGATTTTGCACATTCGCCCTCTAAGTTAAGGGCAACTCTTAATGCGGTAAAGGATCAGTTTCCTGATAGGGAGTTAGTTGCGGTTATGGAGCTTCATACGTTCAGTAGTTTGGATAAAAATTTCCTGGACGAATATAAGGACTGTATGAATACAGCAAATACCGCAGTTGTATTCATTAACAGACGCACATTTGAGCAGAAGAATTTGGAGCCATATACCGAATACGAGGTAAAAAAGGCTTTTAATAACGATGAGTTAATTTTTTTCAACAATTCAGAAATATTGGTCGAATTTTTGAGTTATATTAATTATAAGGGTAAAAACTTGCTTCTTATGAGCTCGGGCGATTTTGGAGGTATAGATTTAGGTCGGCTTGCAGATAAAGCTTTAGCAATTTAGATGCGTAAACTAGAAGGGTAAATGAAAACATTAGGTAAAAAGATTAGGCTTTTAAGGCACCAAAAAGGTTGGAGCCAGGAAGATGTGGCGAAGCGATTGGACATTTCAATCCCTGCATTCTCCAAGATTGAGACAGGGATCACAGATATCAACTTGTCTCGCTTAGAGCAGATATCAAAGTTATTTGATATGACTGTAGTGCAATTACTAACTTATAACGATACTGAGCAGCAGGAGAAATATATTTCCGAATTGGAAACAATGACAAAAAAATTGCAGGAGAGGGAAACCGAGGTGATTGATTTGCAAAAGAAAATAATTAATCTTTTTGAAGAACTCAGACGTTCTAAGGTAATCGCGTAAATTTTAAAAGAATAGGCTGTATTGGCCTATTCTTTTAAAATATTTTTCTCATCGTTAAATGTTTCTTTCCGAAAGAAGCGCCCGTTGCTTCATGGATCGAGAGCATTTTGTCGTTAAAATCTCCGACCCAGGATAACTCTAATTCCTGATATTGGTTTAGAGGTAAAACATATTCTTTTAATTTTATAAACATTGCTGACTCCAGGCCGTGCTTTTGGAAAGCTTTTTTTGTTCCCATAGCAACAGCGCGCATTCTTGACACACCTTTCCAACGGTAATACAAAAATTGTATCTTTTCTAAAATCCCAAGTTTCCCTTTTAGTGGCTTGATAATTTGATTTGCATCTGGCAATATAATTACGAATGCAGCCGGTTCATCATTTATGTATGAGAACCAGATTAGTCTTTCATCCATAATTGCTTTCATTTTCTTAAAGCTTTGATAAATTGTCGCTTTATCAATTGGGGCAAAATTTTCAAAGTCCTGCCATGCATCGTTATATATTTCCATGAAATCGGAAGCATATTTCTCTATATTTTTACTCTCCAAATGCTTGAACGAATACCCTGGTTTTTTAGATACCCACTCTGCAATCTTGGTAAAACGTTCAGGAAATGGCTTGTTTACTTCGAGGTGATTTGTGATTTGCTCATACATCGCAACGAAGCCATAAGCATCAAACAGTTCCTTGTAATAGGGAGGATTGTAATTCATCCCGTAAGATGGATGAGTGAAACCCTCAATCAATAAACCCCAGAATGAGTCATTTTCGCCGAAATTTATGGGGCCATCCATCGCCTCCATACCCTGATTTTTTAACCAGTTTTGAGCTGTTTCAAAAAGTTCGAATGCAACTTTTTGATCATTTATACATTCAAAAAAACCAACTCCTCCTGTCGGTTGCGGAAAGGTATGGGCTTTTTTATCGTTGACGAATGCCGCAATTCTACCAATGGTATTTCCGTTTGAATCTCTGGCAATCCATCGGGTTACACGGCCATGCTGATGGAAGCTGTTCTGTCTGGGATTGAATATTTTCTCAATATCCTTATCTAAAGGGCATACCCACACCGGATCATTTTCGTATATTTTTCTGGGAAGATTTAGGAATTCTTTTGCTGTTTTTTTATCTCTTACTTCGGTTATAACCATACTTGGGTTTATTTAATATAAAAAAAGCATTCAGTTGGCTGAATGCTTTCCATGAAATAACAAATTCAATTAATAATCGTCATCATCATCATCAAGTGAATCTAAATCGGCAAATCCTCCCAGATCATCATCCAAAGGAGTGTCAAAATCATCATCGTCGTCGTCCTGCAAACGATTTTTAGCAATTGGGTCGTCTAAATTCTTTTTTGGGGCTTTTAAGCTGTCGGTACTATCAAACTGTTTCTTTGGCGTTTTCATCTTTCAGATTAATTATTGCTTACCATAAAAATAACAAGATTTTTAAAAAGTATGCTAAAATTTCCGTTCAATTAAAATTAATCTTGTTTTTCTCCGACCTCGTTTTCATTGGTCTGAATATCATTTATTTGCGGTAATTCCGAGCTGTCTTTAATTCCAAAATAGTCCATAAATAATGAACTTGTGCTATAAAGCAAGGGTTTTCCAATCGATTCTGCCTTGCCGGAGATCGAAATTAACTCCTTATCTAGCAGTTTTTGAATGGTATAATCGCAATTTACACCTCGGATTTGTTCAATTTCAAGTTTGGTGATCGGCTGCCTGTAAGCGATAATAGCCAAAGTTTCCAAAGCAGCCTGACTCAACTTCTTTTTAGATCGTTGAATTTGAAGTTGGCTTATTACAGAATAGAATGCTTTTTTAGTCAGGAATTGGTATCCGCCATTTAACTCTACAAGTTCTATTGCGAAGTCTGGACTACTGTATTTCTGTTTAATCCTGCTAAGCGATTCGGTTATCGACTCAATAGATGTTGATGTGTCGTTTATTGAATCTATCACCTGCTGTATTTCGCTAAGAGATACGCTTTGTGAGGATGCAAAGATTAATGCTTCGGTATATAGATCGAGAGTGTTCAAGGAGTGCAAATCTAATAAAACCGTTAAAAATATAGCAAAAAAAAAGCGGTGAAACTTTTGGGAAGTTCCAGCCGCTAAACACACACTTAGATAATAATATTTTAAAAAAGTTTACCTTAAACAGATTCGCAATGATATCTATAACAATGATAAGCATATTAAGATTTTTGCTATAAATTAATGAGTTATCGGTAGTACTGAATGAGTTAACGGTTAAATCGGGATCAAAATGGTGACTTTGGTCCCATTTGGATCAACATTTTCTACATTTAATTTGATTGGTGCTTCAAATTTATTCAGAAGATTTATACGCTCCTGTGTCAGTTCCATACCCCGGCTAATATGGTCGTTGCTTTTTAACTTAAACGACTGTTCAATTCCAATTCCGTCATCTTCTATGCAGATATCCAGCAGCATTGGGGTCTCTAGCTTAATTGTAATTGATATGTTTCCGTCGGTTTCTTTGGGCATAATTCCATGCCAAATCGAGTTTTCGACAAAAGGTTGTAAAAGCATCGATGGTATTAATGTCTCCTCTTTATCTATTTCGGGGTCAACATGTATATGATAATTCATTTTATCTCCGAACCGAAGTTTTTCCAGAGAAAGGTATAAGTTTAAGTATGAGAGCTCTTCGTCAAGCGAGATGTAACTTTTGTTGCAGATATCAAGGTTTTTTCGAATAAGACGTGCAAAGCCCGTTAATAATTGGTTGGCCATTACAGTATCTTTTGTGTTTATGAAGTGCTGGATAGAATTCATTACATTGAAAATGAAATGAGGGTTCATCATTGCTTGCAGAGCTTGTTGCTCTAAAGCGATGATTTTGGTTTTTGCAAGTAGTTTTTCTTGCTCTTTGACCCTTTTATTTTTGTAGAAGCTATTTATTAGATAGAAAACTAACGGTGTAAATATTAAAACCATTAAAATAATAAACCAGGGTGTTTTCCAAAGTGGCGGTTTTATTACAAAATAATATTTAATTGGATCGCTCCATGCACTATTTACCCCCCGGGCCCTTATTTGTAAGTGGTATTCTCCAGGTTCTAAAGAGCCAAATTCGATTGTGTTATTAGTGGTAGTGTTCCATCTCAGATCGTCTTTCAAGCGGTATTCGTATATTATTTCCGAAGGATTATTAAAGTCGATGCCGATATAGTTTATAGTAACGTTATTCGATCTGTGGTTCAACTCAATTTTTTCCGATAAATCAACTTCCCGATTATTAATTAGAATGGATTTTAAGTTTAATGGAATTCTATTTTTCCTTTTAAGCTGTAAGTCTGCCGGAAAGATAGACAGGCCGCTATTTGAAGCAACGTAAACGGAGTCATTATCAACAATCGCATCGTTTATCTCATTTGAAAGTAAACCATTTTCTTTATGAAAATTATCAATTCTTTCTAAATTTTTTGAAATTCTGCTAATCCCCTTGCCTGTTATGACCCATATGCAATTTTCGGCGTAGAAAACCTTTTTGCAAATGTTACTGCCCAAACCGTGCTTTGTGGTGATTGACCTGATTAACCGGAAGTTTTTTATAAAAAATATTCCGAATCCGTAACTGGCGCAGACAATCGTTTTGTCTGGTAGTTCTGTAATATTTGTTATTCTTTGTTTAAGCTGTGGTATAGTGTTAAATAGCTCCACGAGCTGGTTTTTATTGTAGTAGTGTAAGCCATTTATATTCGAGAACCATAACCTTTCATCTGAGTCGTAAAATACAGTATAGGCCCTGAAAGGGAAATGTGATGAAGGATTGCTAAGGTTTGGCGTCTCGAAAACGAGTTCTGCATTTTTATTTTCAAGGATATCAACGCCGCCTGCAAGAGCAATTGCTAGCTTTCCACTTTTGCTGATGCTGAATGATTTAAGAGAATAGGTTAGGTTGTCCCTTTCCTTAAGATACCTGATACGTTTAAAATTTGAACTGATCTCGCCTAAATTACTATTGGATGCAAACCAAATAGATTTATTTTGCGGGTCGTAATGAAGCTTTTTGATAGGATTATAACCAGAATGCGAACTGCTTAATGGTTTGTACGTCAATTTTTTTCGACTCATTAGTGTCAGATTCCCGTTTCTCAATCCCAGGATTATATTCTTGTCCGGAGTTCGGGTTATGCTGTGTACCGAGCTATAAAATAATCCTTCACTTACGGTATAATGCTGCATGCTGCTGGCCGTTTCTGGTAACATATAAACGCCGTTACCAATTGTGGAAATCCATATATTCCCATTCATATCCTGCAAGCTATGGGTGATATATTTTCCTTTTAATAGATTTTTGGTGTTTGAGAAGGTATCAAGTAAGTACGTGCCGTTTCCCATGGTATTTATCCAAAGGTTCTTTTTCTTGTCGAAAAAAAAGTTGCTTATTCCTTTTTGCAAAACGTGTGATGGAATTTTTCCTTCAATTACCGCCTGGCCGTTCTTTAGCTCAACTAAACCTGATCTCGAAATAAATGAGACCTTTCTGTCGGTTTTGCTATAAAGCAAAGTTTTAGCAGATAGTGGATAAAGTTTAACGTTAAGTTCAGTAAAACCCTTGCCGTCATATTTGTAAATGGCATTCCGATTGAAAATCAGAATTTCAGATAGCTTGTTTTCCGCAATTACCGAGTTAGTAAACGATTGGCTAGCCGAGTAAAAGATTTTAACTGATTTGCCGTCAATCATCACCATTTCTCTTTGATTGGTGGAAAACCACAGCCTTTGCTTTGAATCTTCGAAAAAAGAAACAAAACTGGCTTTACAAAAAGTTTTGCTCAATAAACTGTCATTGCTTGCGTTGTAAAACTTGTTGTTGTAATAATAGCTAAGCTTGCCATTTAAAGTTAAAAACCAGGTACGCCCCTTAGAGTCCTCCTGTATTTGAAGTACTTCATTGTCCGACAGTCCGTCGTCCATAGTAAAAGTCTGAAATGCCTGGCCATCATATCTATTTACACCACTTTCTGTTGCAAACCATATAAATCCTTTTGAATCCTGATTCATGTGATATACTGTTGAATTCGCCAGGCCACTATTTACTGTATAATTCTTGAATCCTAATGTCTGGGCCGCAAGATATGAGGGTAAGGAGAAAAACCAGACGAATAACAGTATATAGTTTATGAGATTTCTCAATGTATTAGGTGTTGTTTTTTTTTGTCAATATAAACTCCCGTAACTTTTCCTGAAACTCTGCAGAACGCCTTCTGGATACAGGCAACACAATGTCTTTTTCCAGGATCACTTCGAAACCATGTTTGGTTGAATAACTTTTTACGTAATTTAAGTTGATGATCGCTGATTTATGTATTCTTGCAAAGTCATCATCAAGCATATCTTCAAATTCTTTCAGAGGTTTTGATATGACCAGATTCCCAGCATTTCTAAGGTGAAAAACCGAATAATTGCTGTCCGCTTCAATATAGATTATGTTGTTTGTATCGATTATGTGAAATCCGTGCGTATGTGGAAGCGTGATTTTATCGATTTTGTTTTTTGAACTTAGATTTTCAGTCAATGTAACCAGGGATGGATTGCCGGCGGTTTGACGTGAAGTGTTGCGAATCTTTATCCGGTCAATCGATTTCTGGACCGCCTCTTTCAATTCATTAATATCAATCGGTTTTAACAGATAATCAACAGCACTCGCTTTGAGTGCTTTCAATGCATATTGATCAAAAGCGGTTATGAAAACAACCAGTATGTTTTTTTCTTGGAGTAGTGGTAAAAGCTCAAATCCATTTTCTTTGGGCATGGCAATATCCAGAAAGACGAGGTCAAATGAATTTTCCTGAATGATCTTTCGGGCTTCGGCAACAGAACCGGCAATTCCCACGACAGTTATTTCGGGACAGTTTTCCTGAAGTAAAAAGTAAAGAGACTTTCTACTGTATTCTTCGTCATCAACTATAAGTGCGTTTAAAGGCATAGGTAATTCTAACGAAATTTACCTAAAACTCATAATTTTATACTGCTTTAGTAATTTATTGTTTGTTGTACTATTTGAGGTGGAATTTCACGAAATTCGTATTTCTGAGTGCGAAGTTGCGGTTCAAATCCAGCTTCTCGTATAGCCTCCTGTATTCCTCCGGAAGTGAAGCGGTGCGGTGCACCTGCGGCGCTCACTACGTTTTCTTCCAGCATAATTGACCCAAAGTCGTTTGCACCAGCATGTAAGCAAATTTGAGCAACCTGCTTTCCGACTGTTAACCAGGACGCTTGAATGTTCTTTATATTCGGAAGCATTAATCTACTCAACGCAATCATGCGAATATATTCATCTGCAGTTACTTCATTACTTATTCCTCTGACACGTTTTAATAAAGTCGCATCATCCTGAAAAGGCCAAGGGATAAAAGCGATAAACCCGTGAGCATTTTCAGGTTTTTCGGATTGAACCTGACGTATCCACACCAAATGTTCGAATCGTTCTTCTATTGTCTCCACATGGCCGAACATCATGGTCGCAGAAGTTGGAATATTTAACTGATGACAGGCTCGCATAACATCCAGCCATTCTTGTCCTCCACATTTTCCTTTTGATATCAATCTTCTAACGCGGTCGTTCAGTATTTCAGCTCCGGCACCTGGTAAAGAATCGAGCCCTGCTTCTACAAGGGTTTTTAAAACTTCTGTATGGCTCAATCCTTCTAATTTTGCGATGTGGGCAATTTCTGGCGGACCTAATGAATGAAGCTTGAGTGCAGGATAGAGCTCTTTAAGTTTTTTAAACAAATCAGCGTAAAATTGCAAGCCGAGGTCTGGATGGTGTCCACCTTGAAGCAAGAGCTGATCTCCGCCAAACTGAAATGTTTCTTCAATTTTTTTCTTATATGTTTCTATATCTGTAATATAGCTGTCTGCATGGCCTGGTCTTCTGAAGAAGTTGCAAAATTTGCAATTCGCAATGCATACATTAGTCGTATTCACATTTCTATCAATCTGCCATGTTACTTTTCCATGTGGAACTTGCTGTTTGCGCAGTTCATTTGCGGTATACATTAAGTCTGCGGTGCTTGCATTTTTGAAAAGGTAAACGCCTTCTTCAATAGTAAGAAAGTCGTAGGAGAGAGCTCTCTGCAACAGATTTTGAATATTCATCGATACAAAGATAAGGAGTGTTCGCGTCGTTTTTATAACTTATTGGACCATGTCGTCAATTCTGGGTAAAATGTTCAGGGGCCGTAATAAACGATTAAAGGCACAAAGATTACAATCTTCATGCCTTTAAATAATTACGCTATAAATAATAATGTATTATTTCCCTGCTGCTTTAGCATGATCTGCTAAAAACTGGGCCAGTCCGTTATCAGTTAATGGATGTTTTAATAATGCTGCAATGGCAGATAGGGGAGCAGTGATCACGTCTGCACCGATTTTTGCGCAATTCACTATGTGCATTGGGTGGCGAACTGATGCTGCCAATATTTGCGTAGTATAACCATAGTTATCGTAAATCAAGCGGATGTCTTCGATAAGGGTTAATCCATCAGTTGCAACATCATCCAGACGGCCGATAAATGGTGACACGTAAGTAGCGCCGGCTTTCGCTGCAAGCAATGCCTGACCTGCTGAAAATACTAGGGTGCAATTGGTTTTAATTCCTTTTGATGTGAAATATTTAATCGCCTTTACACCCTCTTTGATCATTGGAACTTTTACCACAATTCTCGGATGTAATTTAGCAAGGGCTTCGCCTTCGGCTATCATTTCGTCAACTGTAGTGGCAATTACTTCTGCACTTACATCTCCGTCAGTGATTTCACAAATTGCTTTATAATGATTGATAACGTTTTCATGACCGGTGATTCCTTCTTTAGCCATTAAGCTTGGGTTGGTCGTCACTCCATCTAAAACGCCCATGTCGTGAGCTTCCTTAATTTGAGCAAGATTGGCGGTATCGATAAAAAATTTCATATTGAGTATTAAGTTGTAAAATTGTCTGATTGACACTTATAATTTATCCAGCGAATTTAATAAAATTGCTGATATAAAGAAAATATACTATTAAAAAGAATCTGATGATAGTAAAAAGAGAAAAAAAAGTGGGCTAGCACCTCCTATCGCACCGCTACAACTCTCTACCCTTGCTGCGTTCCCACCCTGGGGGAGTTCAAGAGGAGCTGATCGTAGGAGACTAACCCGGGGCAAAAGTAGCAATTTTTGTGAATTAAAAAATTGAATTCTCGATTTTAAATTTTTGTCGTATTTTC
>CBIHLM010000036.1:0-42647 GCA_966210515.1 uncultured Pedobacter sp. | reverse complement strand
TGAGAATGCCACCATGGGCGGCGGAGCAACGAGTGTAATGCTTGGCATGGATTAATTAAATAAAACAAAGAAAGAACGACATGAAAAGAATCTTATTAGTACTGGCGGTTGCAGCAATCGGAATGGTATCCTGCAAAAAAGAAGAAGAAGTAAAGCCATCAAAAGTTGAGAATGCCACCATGGGCGGCGGAGCAACGAGTGTAATGCTTGGCATGGATTAAAATATTTGTATTGACTTTTAGACTGATATTAATATTGCTTCTGATATTTGCTATTGCAACCCTCGGCGTAGTAATTGCCAGTATCACGAAAAGCAGAAAACAAACGATAAGATTGAGATTATAGAAATTCCTCAATCAAAAGAAATTAAACGTGATTTAACTGGCTGGGATTAATTATTTCTAATCTGGCAATCAAAGTTTTCTCAGCTGGGTTATATTTGTGAAAACTTGATGATATGCAAGAAATAAAGAAATATGTGGAAGAAAATAAGCAGCGGTTCCTGGATGAACTTTTTGAACTGCTGCGTTATCCTTCTGTAAGTGCCGACCCAAAGTATAAAAGTAGCATGTTGGAAACAGCAGCCTTCGTTGCCGAAAAGCTGAAGGCTGCAGGTGCGGATCGTGTGGAAGTTTGTCCAACGGCAGGTTATCCTATTGTGTATGGCGAAAAGATAATTGATTCTTCTAAGCCTACGGTTCTGGTTTACGGGCATTACGATGTACAGCCACCTGATCCGCTGGAATTGTGGCAAACGCCTCCGTTTGAACCGGAAATACGGGATGGGAAAATATTTGCTCGGGGAGCTTGCGATGATAAGGGGCAGTTCTATATGCATGTTAAGGCTTTTGAACTGATGATGAAGTTTGATGCCCTTCCTTGTAATATAAAATTCATGATCGAAGGTGAGGAGGAAGTTGGCTCGGATAATTTGGGTGAATTTGTAAAAACAAACAATGAAAGGCTTAAAGCTGACGTAGTCCTTATATCGGATACAGCAATGATAAGTCTGGAGAATCCATCTCTGGAAACAGGCTTAAGAGGATTGTCTTATCTTGAAGTTGAAGTTACAGGACCGAATCGTGATTTACATTCTGGGGTGTATGGCGGAGCTGTTGGAAATCCAGCCACAATTCTATGTCAAATGATTGCATCTCTGCATGATCCTAATAATCATATAACTATTCCGGGATTTTATGATGATGTGGAAAATTTAAGTGACGAAGAGCGTGATATGTTAAACGCGGCTCCTTATAATGAAGATGAGTACAAGGCGGACCTTGGTGTAGATGAACTTTGGGGTGAACAGGGATATACTACAATTGAGCGCACGGGCATTCGTCCGACTTTAGAAGTAAATGGTATTTGGGGTGGATATATAGGGGAGGGAGCTAAAACAGTTCTTCCATCAAAGGCAAGTGCGAAAATCTCGATGCGTTTGGTGCCTAATCAACAGTCGGATAAAATTACTCAGCTTTTTAAAGATCATTTTGAGAAAATCGCACCCAAAAATGTAAAGGTGAAAGTTACCCCGCATCATGGTGGCGAACCCGTAGTAACACCAACTGATAGCATTGCTTTCAAAGCTGCTGAAAAAGCGATTGAAGAGTCTTTTGGTAAAAAGCCAATCCCGACGAGGGGAGGCGGAAGTATTCCAATTGTTTCTTTATTTGAAAAGGAACTGGGAATTAAAACAGTGTTAATGGGATTCGGATTGGATAGTGATAATCTTCATTCTCCAAATGAAAAATTCGACGTTGCGAATTACTTTAAAGGAATTGAAACGATTCCGCTATTTCATAAGTACTTTGCGGAATTAAGTATTAAATAAGTGTGCCTCGAGACACGAAGACACAACGAAATTAATTGAGTCTTCGTGCCGTTGTTGATATATAATTGAGTCTTGCCAGTAAAGAAAAAACGAAAGCCCGTCCGGAAAAAGAAAACTAAAGGCTTATCAATACAAGTTAAAGTAATACTTGCCGGTATCGTTCTGGTGTTGTTGTCTCCATTTTATTATGGATATATATTAAAGGCAGCATCTTCAACCTGGGTTTGGCTGAAATATATCGGGGATGATCCAAGTTATCCCACGTACGACAGCTATAACATTCGAATCCCACGGAATTATTCTATTCACGGGATCGATGTTTCTTATTATCAGGGTAAAATCGACTGGCATAAAGTTAAGGCCATGGAGGACGATGGTGTAAAAATTAGCTTTGCTTTTATAAAAGCTACGGAGGGCGTTATGTTAGTCGACCGCTATTTTCAGCGAAACTGGCGCGAAGCACCCAAAGCAGGAATAGTTTGTGGTGCCTATCATTTCTTCAGACCGAAAAAATCAGGTCGGTGGCAGGCAAAATTTTTCCTTCAAACAGTCGATGTTGAAAGAGGCGATTTACCTCCGGTTGTTGATGTGGAAGAACTAAGCGGTGTGTCTCCCGCAAAAATGAGAGAGGAGCTCAAGGAATATGTTGAGCATATTGAAAAAAAAACAGGAATAAAACCTATCATATACACCGGCTTAAGCTTCTATAAGGATTATTTAGACGGGCATTTTAATGGCCATCCTTTGTGGATCGCTCATTATTATAAACCAAAGCTGAACCTGACAGAAAAAACAAAATGGCATTTCTGGCAGCATTCTGATAAGGCCAAGGTAAATGGAATTGGATATATTGTAGATTTCAATGTTTTTAATGGGGATAGCACGGCGTTTAAATCCTTACTGGTTAAATAGATGTGCAAATTGGCTGGTGTTCAAATTCCATGCGGAAAATCCACACATTTCTAATCCGCATTTCGGAACGCTAGACAATGAATTTTTCACAGCGCTTTAAAACGTCCTCATCCGCATCTGCGCCGATGCCTGGCACATCGTCGATATCCAGATAATATTTATTGAATTTGACACCACCACTGCAGGGATCTTCGAGGTGACCAAGCAAACATGTATCTAAATCATAAAATTGAATATCCGGACAGGCATAGGCAAAGTGCAGTTTTGCACTGAGGGCAATTCTGCTTTCCAGCATTCCGCCTATCATGCATGGTATTCCAGCTTCCCTGGCTGTTTCATAAATTTTTAAAGATTCGGTAATGCCGCCGGCTTTAGAAAATTTGATATTGATGTAGTCGCACGCGCTATTTTTGATTAGTTTTCGGGCGTCATGATGCGTGAAACAACTTTCGTCAGCCATTAGTTTAACGGGTGATATCTCCCTCAGGGCCGGTAATAAATCATCATACCAGGCACTCATCGGTTGTTCACAAAATTGGATGTTTAAATCTCCCATTTCTGTTAATGCTTTAATTGCATTTTCGAAATCCCAGCCCTGATTGGCATCAATTCTTAAGATAATATCAGAGCCAACCGCTTCGCGGATTTTAGAAATCCGTTGAATATCATCTTCAATATTTTTTCCAAGTTTTACTTTTAAGATTCTTGCTCCTGAATTCTTAAACTCAATAGCCTGGCTAACCATTTCTTCAACTGTTCCTATCCCAATTGTTATATCGGTTTCTATTTCCCTTTTCTGTCCGTGTAGGTATTTATATAGCGGCAGGTCTTCAGATTTAGAGGCGATGTCGTACAAAGCTATATCAAACGCACTTTTTATGGTGAAGTTATGAGCAGTGTATTTGTGCAATTCATTTAACCGTTCTTCAATTTGCAGCGGGTTTTTACCTTTCCATAATCGGGCAAAATCTTTTGCCATTGCCAGGCAAGTTTCCTGAGTTTCGCCAACGATCATGGGAAAAGCGGAACATTCTCCAACTCCATAAATTCCCGTATTTGTGTGAACTCGGATAAAAACATTTTGTGCAAAGTCCATAGTTCCTGTTGCAATTGAAAATGGACGCATTTTAATGCTGAAGCGGTAAATGTCAGTATGTGTGATTTTCATTATCTTTTCTATTCGTAGGGATAATTCATGTAAGGATAATTCATGAATTATCCTTACATGTTTTTGTCTCAACAATTAAGCAATATAACAGTTAGAAATAATAATCAGACCATTAACTTCGCAGCCGATATGTCAAATAGACTGAGCAAAGAAACGTCGCCATATTTATTGCAACATGCAAACAATCCGGTCGATTGGTATCCCTGGGGAACTGAAGCTTTGAGTAAAGCAAAAGAAGAGAATAAATTAATCCTGGTAAGTGTTGGCTATTCCGCATGTCACTGGTGTCATGTAATGGAGCACGAAAGCTTTGAAGATGAAACGGTTGCCGAAATCATGAATCAATATTTTATATGCATTAAGGTTGATCGGGAGGAACGTCCGGATGTTGACCAGGTGTATATGACGGCCGTTCAGTTGATGACCGGTCAGGGTGGCTGGCCATTGAACTGTATTTGCTTGCCCGATCAGCGGCCTGTGTATGGGGGTACCTATTTCGGGAAGGATAACTGGAAAAATTTACTTTTAAACCTTGCCAAGTTTTGGCAGGAGAAACCTGAAGAGGCCTTAGAATATGCGGATAAACTTACTAAAGGTATTCAGCAGTCGGAGAATTTGAATCTTTCTGACGAAAATTTCGAATATTCAGTAAAGGATTTAGCGATTATTTTCACGCCGTTAAAGCAAACTTTTGACATGGTTGAAGGTGGTTATAACCGCTCTCCAAAGTTTCCACTTCCCAATAATTGGCAGTTCGTTTTGCGATATGCTTATCATATGAAGGATGATGCCGCACATATTGCCACACGGCTGACACTTGAAAAGATGGCTTTTGGTGGCATTTATGATCATATCGGTGGTGGGTTTGCACGTTATTCTGTAGATGCTCTCTGGCATGTTCCGCATTTTGAAAAAATGCTGTACGATAACGCCCAGCTGGTGAGTTTGTATGCTGAGGCGTACCAATATGTCCCGACGGAACTCTATAAAAATGTAGTTTATGAATCACTTGATTGGGTAAAGCGTGAAATGACATCGCCGGAAGGTGGTTTTTATTCGGCTTTAGATGCGGATAGTGAAGGTGTGGAGGGGAAATTTTACACTTTTACAAAATCCGAGATCAAAGAGATTTTGGGGAATGACTGCGAGCTGTTTTGCAGCTATTATAATATTACTGAGTACGGCAACTGGGAAGAAGAGCGTACGAATGTGTTGATGCGCACTAAGGATGATGAAACTTTTTCGAAGGAAGCAGGGATTTCAATAAACGAGATGCGCAATTCAATACAATCTCAGAAAGAAAAACTATTTGCTTATCGCGCGAAGCGTGTTCGCCCGGGGCTGGATAATAAGATTCTCGCATCGTGGAATGGAATGATGTTGAAGGGATATTCGGATGCGTACAAGGTCTTTAATGAAAAAGAGTTTTTAGCGGCGGCGATAAGCAACGCTGATTTTATTCTTAACAACCTGGTGGGCGAAGGTGGAAGGCTTACACGGGTATATAAGGCAAAGGATGTAAATGAAATTCCCGGCGTAGCTTTTCTGGATGATTATGCACTTGTCATCGATGGCTTAATCAGTCTGTACGAAGCTACATTTAATGAAAAGTGGTTGCTGGCCGCTTGCGATTTATGCGAGTACGCCCTGCAAAATTTTTATGATCCCGGAACAGGGATGCTGTTCTATACATCGAAGCACGATGAGGAATTAATCGCCAGGAAATTCGAGTTATTAGATAATGTTATCCCGGCCTCTAATTCGATAATGGCGAATGTTTTATTGAAGCTTGGCCACTTTTTTGATGATGAGATGTATTTGGTTCAATCAAAGCAGATGCTTCAAAATATTTTTCCGGAAATCAGGACCTATGCTTCAGGATATTCCAATTGGGCGATTTTATTAATGAACGAAGTTTTCGGACTGTATGAAATTGCCATTACGGGCGACGAGGCAGAACAAAAAAGGATGGAATTGGAAAATAATTTTATTCCTAATAAAATTCTCTTGGGAGGAAGTTCAGGAACATTACCTTTGCTGCGAGATAAGCTGGGTGAAGAAACCAAAATTTTTGTTTGTAAAAACAGAACTTGTCAGTTACCCGTTAGAGAAGTTGAAGAGGCTTTAAAGCAAATTTTTTATCATAATGCTGAGTTGTGAGAGTCACGGATTTTTTGACATATACATAAGCTCAGACAGAATTATTTCAATCAATAGTATCCTTTAGGGATGCTTTATTTATAAATCGTAGGGATCATGCCTTACAAAATTTAGTGTAATGAACATTCAACCAAACAGCGTAGTGGCGCTTACGTACGATTTGTACACCACAGAAAATGGCGAAGAAGTATTTGTAGAAAAAGCTACTGAAGAACAGCCTTTGGTATTTCTATACGGAGTTGGAATGATGCTTCCAAAGTTTGAAGAAAATTTAAGCGGTCTGACTCAAGGAGCGAGCTATGATTTTCATTTAGCTGCGGTTGATGCTTATGGCGAAAAAGATGCCAGCGCTGTAGCTGAGCTTGCTTCTGAGATGTTTGAAGGCATGGATAAGCCGGAAATAGGTTCTGTATTGCCTTTACAGGATAATCAGGGTAATCAATTCAGAGCGAAAGTTGTAAGTGTAAGTGATGAGAACGTTACCGTTGATTTGAATCATCCTATGGCTGGCCAGAATTTACATTTTAAAGGTGTAATTCTTAGCGTTCGTGAGGCTACTCAGGATGAGCTGGCTCATGGGCATGCGCATGGCGTTGACGGTCACTCAGGACATTAATATAGATTTTTTAATGCAGATAGCGTTTTGAACGCTGTCTGCATTTTTGTTTTCATCTCCTACGAAGAACGCAGCATTATTTTAAACCTGATTGCAGCGACAGCTCCCGATTTTTCATCGGGACTAAAGCGAAAAGCAGGGCTATAGCATCCACAAGCCTGAACGCCGCTTTTCAAAATAATAAATCTTGCATTTGCTTTAAAAAATATAATCCCTATATTTGCACCTCATTTAAAAAAAATACATAACAATGTACGCAATAGTAAATATAGCCGGGCAGCAATTCAAAGTTGCAAAAGACCAGCACCTTTTTGTACACCGTTTACAAGGAGATGAGGGCGCTAGTATTGAATTTGACAATGTATTGTTAGCTGCTAATGGTAGTGATTTCAAAGTAGGTGCTGATGCACTGAAAGGCGCTAAAGTTTCTGCTAAGATCGTGTCTCATTTAAAAGGTGATAAAGTAATCGTTTTCAAGAAAAAACGTAGAAAAGGTTACAAAAAGAGAAATGGCCACCGCCAGCAGTTCACTAAGATTGAAATCACTGGGATTTCTTTATAAGTAAAAGGTTAAAAGTAAAAAGTCAAAACTGACTTGAGCTTATAGATTAGTTTAACAATAATTGGGTTTCCCGATTTAAAAGATAAAATACAATGGCACACAAAAAAGGAGCCGGTAGTTCCAGAAACGGTAGAGAGTCGCATAGCAAACGTCTGGGAATTAAAATTTTCGGTGGTCAGTTAGCAATTGCTGGTAACATCATCGTTCGTCAGCGTGGTACTAAACATCATCCTGATAAAAATGTAGGTATTGGTAAAGATCATACTTTATTTGCTTTAACTCATGGAACTGTTGTTTTCAGAAAGAAAGCTGATAATAAATCTTATGTTTCAATTCTTCCATTAGAACCTGAAGATATTTCAGAAATTGTAACTCCGATTGTAGCGAAACCAGTTTTGGAAGACGCTGCACCTGTTGAGACTGCTCCAAAGGCAAAAGCTCCTAAAAAAGCTAAAGCTGCGGAAGCTGCCGCTGATACTGAAGCAGAAGCTTCACCGGCAGAATAATAAGATTTATTTATAAAATTTAAAGAAGCCCTGTTATTAATAGCAGGGCTTTTTTGTTGAAGAAAGATGTCGTGTCGTGTCGACGCTTTGTTTTTTTGGTGTTTGTGTTGGTAGCAAAGAAATCATACTCAAGAGATTTATTCATGAGCTGTTATTTGTTTTTAGAATTCATGCTTGCTTCGCAGGTCTCTCTGGGCTCGAAATGACAAAGTGCTTTAGATTACGGGGAGTTAAGAGTATTAAATTTTCGGCTAATGCCGGTGTTTCTTGAATTTAAACCCTTCTCTCCTCCAAGAGAGGGAGAGGGTGTTTAGATGAGAGTGTTGGAAGGAGAGGCTCCTAGTTCTCCCTTATTAACAATTGTTCGGCGAACACCCGTAAAACCTTTTTCTTGTCTGCATCTGCCTGGATTTTTTCAAGAGCTGAAAGGGCTTTCTCTGCGAATGTATTCATTTCATGTTCTGCAAGCTGCCGGATTCCGAGACGATTATAGACGTCTGTAACTGCTTTAACTTTAACTTCTGAGTCTGCATTCTCTTCATTTAGCCAGTAATTTAGTTCTTCTTTATCTAAGTCATCTGCAAGCTCAATCGCCTTAATCAAAAGAAAAGTCTTTTTATTGGCAATTATATCGCCACCCACTTGTTTGCCGAATTTTTCCGGATCGCCATATACATCAAGAATATCGTCCTGCAATTGAAATGCCAGGCCAAGGTTTTCTCCGAATTTATACAGGGTTTCAGCGTCTTCTGAATCTGCTTTACCAATAAGAGCTCCGATTTTTAGGCTTCCGGCAAGCAGAACTGCCGTTTTAAGCCGGATCATCTCGATGTACTCATTAATGCTCACTTCTCCCAGCGATTCAAAATTCATATCAATCTGCTGACCTTCGCACACACCTGTTGCCGTTTGGGAAAATATACTGAGTACTTCACGGAGGATATCGTCGTCCACATTCATCATTAACTGATAGGCTTCAACCAGCATCACATCTCCCGAAAGTATGGCAATACTTTCGTTCCATTTTTCGTGTACGGTTGAATTGCCACGGCGAAGAGGAGCTTTGTCCATTATGTCGTCGTGCATTAGCGTGAAGTTATGAAACAGCTCTATTCCTACTGCTGGTTTTAAAGCTTTAATTATACTGCCGTCGAACAAATCACAAGCCATAAGTAATAGGGCGGGACGCATACGCTTTCCACCCAGAGCCATGATATAGCGGATAGGTTCGTAAAGTTCTAAAGGATTATCGGAGTATTGCTTCTCTGCAATTTCTTTGTTGATTAAATCCTGGAGCTGGGAAATAGAATACATATTTAATTATTTTTCCGTCGGTTGCAAAGGTAGTTGTTTAGGCACAAAGGGTCAAAGGATCCAAGCTGGTTGCTTAACTGATCTTTGTCCTTTCTGACTGTAATTTCACTAAGGCTTAAAAGCCCCAGTCCTTATCCACTTTACTCGCCCCATCCTGTACCAGGGCAAAATCAATCTGTCTTTTGCTCAGATCGACTTTTTTTACCAAAATTTTCACTTCATCACCCAGCTGATATTTTTTCTTTTTCCGCTGACCAATTATACAATAGTTTTTCTCATCAAGAACATAAAAATCGTCAGAAATGTCTCTCAATCGAATCATTCCCTCACATTTATTTTCGATAATTTCTACATACATACCCCACTCGGTAACGCCGGAGATAAGTCCGTCATACTCCCGGCCAATATTGTCTTCAAGGTATTCTGCTTGTTTGTATTTTACCGAAGCCCGTTCTGCATCAGCGGCCTTTTTCTCCATCTGGGATGTGTAAATGGCTCTTTTTTCGTAATCCTCCTCGCTGACAGATTTTCCACCATCTAAATAATGTTCCAGTAAACGGTGAACCATTACGTCGGGATAACGACGAATAGGGGAAGTAAAATGGGTGTAATGGTCGAACGCTAATCCGTAATGACTTGATTTTTTGGTGGTATAAATTGCTTTTGCCATTGACCGGATGGCTAGCTGCGTCAACACGTTCTGCTCTTTTTTTCCTTCAACATCTTCCATCAGATGGTTTAAGGAGCGAGCAATTTCTTTATCGTTTTTGGTGTTGATTTTATATCCAAACCGAATAGCAAAGTTGGCAAAATTTAAAAGCGCCTCTTCCTTCGGCGAATCGTGCGCCCGGTAGACAAAGGTGTATTTATTCTTTCCTTTACCTTTTTTTGCGATAAATTCAGCCACTTTCCTGTTTGCCAGAAGCATATAATCTTCGATCAGTTTATGTGCATCTTTTCTTTCTTTTACATAAACTCCAACAGGTTTTCCTGCATCGTCCAATTTGAATTTTACTTCTGTGGATTCAAAGCTTATAGCGCCCTCTTTGAACTTCTTTTCACGAAGTTTATGCGCCAGTTCATTCAAAATCTTCATTTCCTCATACAATTCTTTTGAATTTCCCTCGATTATTTCCTGGGCTTCTTCGTATGAAAATCTCCTGTCAGAATGGATTACTGTTTTTCCGAACCACTGGTTAATTACATTGGCGTTATGATCTAATTCAAATACTGCAGCAAAACATAATTTATCTTCTTTAGGGCGCAGAGAGCATAAACCGTTAGATAGTCTTTCAGGAAGCATCGGAATAACGCGATCTACCAGATAAACGGATGTTCCCCGTTCATAACCCTCCTTATCCAGAGCTGAGTCGGGTAACACGTAATGCGAGACATCAGCGATGTGGACCCCGATTTCATAATTGCCATTTTCTAAAACGTGAAAAGAAATCGCATCGTCAAAATCTTTCGCGTCAAAAGGATCTATTGTGAATGTAAGTATGTTTCTGAAGTCCCTTCTTTTCTTTATTTCATCATCGGTGATTACATCTGAAATCTCATTCGCCTCTTTTTCAACTTCATCAGGGAATTGGAGAGGGAAGCCATATTCGGCGAGTATGGCGTTCATTTCTGTATTGTTTTCACCTTGTTTTCCTAAAACACGGGTGATAATACCTACAGGATTTTTAGCATCTTCGGGCCATTCAGTTATTTTTGCAATTGCTTTCTCGCCATGTTGTGCCCCGTTTAAATCCTGTAAAGGGATAAAGATGTCGTGCACCATCTTTTTGTCATCAGGAATAAAAAATGCAAAGCGCTCGGATATTTTTAAGATACCTGTAAACTCCATTTTTGCACGTTCAAGGATTTCTACAACTTCACCTTCCTTTCGTTTGCCTGAACTTTTTGCATACACATACACCTTAACCTTATCGTTGTGCAATGCAGTTTTAAGCTTTCTTGGAGCTACATAAATATCATTTTCAAACTCATCATCAGGAATAATAAAACCGGAACCATCAGTAGTAATAGCTACTGTTCCGGTTAAGAAAGTTTTTAGTTCACGTAGCTGAAATTTTCCTTTTTCAACTTCATTGAAAGTTCCTTTAAAGCTTTCATCTTCTAACACCTCAAGAATTATTTGTCTTGATTCATTATCATGAAGATTTAGCTTTGAAGCTATTTGCTTATAGTTTAAGGGTTTGTTGCCACCTTTTTCAATTATATCTTGTATCAGCTGTGTAAATACCAGCTTTATATGTGATTTTTTTTTTGCCATCAATAAATGTCGAATGTTGTAAGTATAACAGATTATTAGGAGAATTGCTTCATTCCACAAAGGAAATGTGTTTTTCTTGAATTAACGGAAGGTTTTTAAACTTCATTAATAATTGCGCGGTAGTTAGTACATCTTTCTGGCAATATGTTTTAATGCGCTTCAAATCACGTTCTTTCCAGTAAACCCGATGAACATCGCTTCCTGACATATCATCTTTCGGAGTAGGGATATTAAATATTGCGGCAAGCAAGTTTAGCGAAGTAAAACTTTTATAGTCGCCAAATTTCCATAGGTCCATGGTATCTATATGGTTAATTTCCCAAGGCTTTTTTCCGCTGATGCGAAGTTGTTCGGGAATACAGAGCTGGTTTATCAAGGTTCTCCGACATATATAAGGAAAGTCAAATTCTTTACCATTATGGGCGCAAAGAGTTAAAGAACTTTGTTGTTTATTTAAGAGAGTGATGAAGTCAGTCAATAATTTGCATTCGTCATCGCCATAAAAAGATTTAATTCTTAGTCCTGTGGCGTCATTTTCTTTGGTGAAAATGCCGACGGAAATACAAATTATTTTGCCAAACTCGGCAAATATCCCGGCCCGGGGATAATGCTCAGCAGCGGTTTCGTCTTTGCGTTGGTGTCGGGTTTTTTGATCCCATAGTTCTTTGAAGTGTTCTGGGACCTCCTCGAAGTTTGGATATTGAGGTGCTGTCTCAATATCGAGAACAAGTAATTGTGACAGGTCGATGTGTTCAAGCATAGGTTGATTTATTTTTTTTCAATTATAGTAAATGATTGTTGAATGCGGTTTCCATCTCTGTCGATCAATGTTATTGAATGTTTTCCGGGAGCGGGATTAAGAGCGAGTTGATGGACTTCATGTGTTTGGCCGACAAATTTATTATCCAGGTGCCAGAATATTACTTTATCGTTTCTGCTATGGGCAGCATTAAATATCATCTGTCCCCGCTGTCCGTCTAGTTCTAATGGGATGTAAATCTTCGCATTGTTTTTCGGGTAAATTAATTCCATTGCTACACCTGTATTGTTTTCGTCGCAACCGGGGCGAAAAGGAGGTAAGGAGCGATAGCTGTAGTTTTTGGTTTTGTAATAATATTCCATTGCTGGAGGAAGCACAAACCAACTTTTATGGATCATCGACGATGGATCGTCGCAATCAGAATTAACCTGCCACTTCTCTGTATTATCAAGATGAACCAATTTATGGTATGGGCAAGCCGGAGCTTTCAAACACGATAAAGGCATCTGCAGCGGCTTAGAAGATGCACACCAATCCGACGCTCTAAATCCGCTTTCTGTACAAACATTCATTTCAGCAAGCTCTCCGGAAGGAGTTTTGAACCAGCCGTTTCTTGATTTTGGTAATAATCTGAAAATATCAAACAAAATTGGTGCTGCGGCATCAATGCCCGTCAATCCGGGCCGACCTTCACCATCTGCATTTCCGGCCCAAACAACAACAACGTAATCTGGTGTAAGTCCGATTGCCCAGCCATCGCGAAAGCCAAAGCTGGTGCCTGTTTTCCAGGCTATTTTTTGAGAGGACGAAAACTGCCGCCAAAGATTTTCTTCGCCGGGTCGCATTAGCTCATTCATTGCATCGAATGTATAATAAATAGCTGCCGCGTTCAGCTTGCCGTTTTTTTCATTCACTTTTTCATTGTCTTTGTTTTCACGTAAGAGATAGCTTGGCATATACCAGTCTGCTTCGGAATATTTCCCTTTTTCTGTGTATTGATTAAGGCTCCGCGCCATGCTTGCATAAGTTCCGCCTAATTGCCACATCGTATTTTCACAGCCGCCGAGTATTAATGATAGCCCGTAAAAGTCGGCGGGATTGGTTAAGGTGGTGATTCCAGTATTTTTTAAAAAATTATGAAATTTTTCATAGCGGTATTGCTGAAGCATTTTAACTGCCGGCACATTCAGCGAACGTGCAAGAGCTTTTGAGGCAGGAACAGCGCCGTCATAGCCCAAGTCGTAATTGTTAGGCTGGTAGCCCGCTATTTGCGTAGGGATATCAGCAATTAAACTATGGGGGAGAATCATTCCTTCGTTTAACATTGCCGCATATAATAGGGGCTTTAATGTACTTCCGGGACTGCGAGGCCCTTGTATCATATCTACATGGCTTTCGAGTTCCGCACTTTCTGGCCGGTAAATATTTCCAACATAGGCAAGAGCCTGACCGCTTTCGACATCCAAAATTAAAGCGGCGCAATTATTAATATCATTTGCCGCGAGTCTTCTGTGATGAATGTCCAGAATGTTGCTGACCCTGACTTGCAGACTCGCGTGAATACTGCTTCTGATACGGGTGTGTTTATTCTTGCCTTTCGTAAAATCATTTTTAATCAGACCCAAAAGATGAGGCGCCGATTGCGGTAAGGGATAAGGTTTATCTGGTACGGGCTCAAGTTTTGCCAATTCCGCTTCAGAAGCATCAATTATGTTCTCTTTTACCAGGATATCAATAAGCTTATCACGCTTTTTAAGTAAGAGCTCAGAATTTTTTCCCGGATGAACAAGGGAAGGGGAATTGGGAAGTATGGCAAGCGAAGCCAT
This sequence comes from uncultured Pedobacter sp., assembly GCA_966210515.1. Lineage (GTDB taxonomy): Bacteria > Bacteroidota > Bacteroidia > Sphingobacteriales > Sphingobacteriaceae > Paradesertivirga. The sequence continues at coordinate 28,714 of CBIHLM010000036.1, read as the reverse complement.
TTCTCCCCATGAAAGTTCAGCCGGACCTCGTCCAAAATAGCGCCAGGCTGCTGCATCCAGTCCAACAACGTTCCTCCCGAAAGGAGCGTTCGCGGAATAGATGGCAATAATCTCGTGTTTCGATGTTGTAAGTTCGAGTCGCAGCGCCCGTATACCTTCTATGCATTTATTTAAAAAGGTTCTGTTGTTTCTGGTCGCGAGTCGGATGATTTGCATCGTGATTGTACTGCCCCCGCTAACTATCTCTCCTTTTTCGAGATTAAGCTTCATAGCTCGCACAAGTGCCAGGATATCAACTCCCGGATGGCTGTAAAATCGTTTATCTTCAAATGCAACAATACATTTTGCGAATTTATCGGGGACAGAGCCGGATGCGGGAAATCGCCATTGCCCATCCTGAGCGATAGACGCACCGAGAAGTGTGCCTTCGCGACTCTCTAATACAAAAGAAGTTGGGTTATTAAATAAAACCTCAGGTAAACAAAACCAAAAAGCGAAACATACCGCAACTCCTGAAACAATGAATAGTTTATACCAGGGGCTCATGGATTTCATCTTACTTATCAGGTCGCTTTTAAATTTCATTATCAAATCTATCGGCCGGATTTTTCGGCCTGCTTTTATCCAGTTTTGCAGTCGAATCTATTGTTTGCTCGCATTAACTAAGGGAAGTATCGCATTAACTACTTCAATCCATTTCCCTTCGGTAGAAGCACTTATACTTCCGTCGTACATTGCCTGACACTGAGATGGTGGTAAGTAAAATCTACCAACATACGAGGCGTTAAGCAGGACGAAATAAGTCGCCTCTTTATCGGGTTGCAAACTAAAATAGGTATTTACTCGATCATCCCGGATGTCGCGATAATCTGATGGAGAGGGCCTGAACGCCTCATCGTTTTCCATTAGTCGGGTATTGATGATTTCCCATCCGGAAGGAAATAACTGCGTTAGTGCCAGATTATCATATCTGCCTCGCTTTCCCGGGTTTCTGACATTTACCTGCGCAACAAAGTCTGTGCCCTGTACTAGTTTTTCCGGATTCAGCAATTCACCATTAAGTGAGAAATAGCCAATTCTCATAGATAAAATATTCGGATTGTTCTCTTCTTCAATCTTTTGACCAATAGCCGGTTTTCCTTCATTAATTAAACGTATAAATAAGGTATTGGTACCCTTGTTTGTTAATGAGGCTACGTTATTACCAAGCAGCTTCACAGGTAATTGCATGATGTATGAATTAACATTAACAGATGAAGCGTTGTTGTTAATGCGGTAGCTGACCTGGATTCTCTTACCTGAAGTATTGGCCGCGCAATATTTAGAAATTGCGATCAGCGAATAAGCCGTGGTTTGTGTGCTATACCAGTTTTCCTGCGAAAGTTTTGCAGAAATGGTTCTGACAAGTTGGTTGGCTGCCTGATGCTGACCAAGTAAGGTTAAAGTTTCCAAAATCATCGCCTGGTCGCGCAGATCGGAGCCAAATGTGCCCGAGGACTGCTTATATTCTTTAACTGTTAAGGGTAGATTTTTGATCAGCTGTAGAGCTGCTTCAGGTTGGCCTGCCAGTCGATATGCAGCTGCTAATCTCCATTTTGCGGCAGGAGAGAGGTACTTAAATTCTTTTAGCCTGTTCATTGCACCAAGTTCCGCCGCTTTAGATAAAGCCAACAGATAAAGCCGATAGGCTTGCAACAGATCTCCTCCATAGAAATTTGTAGTCGAGGGTGTCCAGGAAACTGCTTTTGTTTTCTGGAATTGTTTCCACTGAGAAACGAACCCGACAGGTAATGTAAAGCCCTTAGCTTCTGCCTCGAGCATAAAATGACCAGCGTAGTTTGTGCTCCATTCATCGGCTTCGCCGGCACCCGGCCAGTACGACATGCTGCCATCGGGCAACTGAAAGCCTTTCAGTCGATCGATGGCAGTTTTGATATTTCGTTCCGACATTGCTTGTCTGCCCGCTGATAAATCCATCAGCGTTGATAAATACAATTGAGGGAAGGCCGAAGATGTGGTTTGTTCAACACAGCCATGGGGGTACTGTAAAAGGTAGTTTAATCGTTTTTCAAGATTGATAGGAGGGATAGAAGAAATTTCCAGCAGCGCTTTACTTGTTCCGGTTGTTCCAAAAGCCTTAAACGGCATCGACAGAGACGATCCTGCTGTGAGCGTTTTTTCAAGCACTTTCGTGATTAAAGGGCTTGGATTGCGAACATCCAGCTCAATATCGTGTACAGCTGTCTCCCGACCGCTTCGGGCAATTACTTTTAATCTGGCAATCCCGGAAAAGTCTTTTGTAACCAGATCCAAATAGTGCATCTGGTCGCCGGGTTTAGCAAAGGAAATTCTTTTCCGCTGCCCAGAGGGATACGTAAAAGCATTGGAGTTTATTTCGATGGTAACATCTTTTATCCCTTTGGCCATTGCAAAAACTGTTACAGGCAGGCGCAATTGCTCTCCGGGGCTTAATACCCTTGGCATTGTAGCCAATACCATTAATGGCTTTTTTACCTTGACAGCTTTTTCAGCGGTTCCGTAAGCACCATTTTCTCCTGCAATGACCATGACCTTTACAGAACCTACGTATTGAGGAAGTTTAAACTTGTGCGTTTGCTTGTTTCCGTTTGAGGTAAAAGGCCCAAGGTATTTCACAACCGGTTTAAATCTGTTTGCGGTTGGGTTTTTCCCGCCCTTTCCCGATTGTCTGTCGCCGCCGATACTTAAAATTCGTTGCAATTCGCCTCCATAAGCACCAATTACGTAATCGAAAAGATCCCATGTTTTAACGCCGAGACTTTCTCTGGCATAGAATGAGGCGTGAGGATTCGGGGTTTCGAAGTTGCTTATGTCCAGTAAGCCTTCATCCACAATTGCAATGCTGTAAGTCATTTGCTTGCCTGAAGCTTCAGAGACTGTGACAGAAGTTTCAGTTTCCGGTTTTATTTCATTTGCCATGGAGATAAGCGGCCTCAAAACCGTGGATGGATCTTCCACTTCAATTGGGATCACTCCATACATTCGGATCGGGAGGTCGTTTACTGTTTGCGAATGTGGTTGAAGTAATGTGACATTTACAAACACATTGGGTGTCATTTCTTTATCTACCCTGAATCTGAATAGCGTCTGTCCTTTTTTTGCCTCGAACCAAAACGTTTTTAAAACCCTGCTTCCGTTTTCTATGCTTATTAAGCCACGACCTGCATTTGAAGCCGGTATAGTAAGAATGGCCTCTTCACCCACCTTGTATTTTTCTTTGTTTGATGTGAATGAAAGCATTACCGCCTCAGACGGATTTTCATTTTGCAGCCTGTCGTCCCAGTTCGGCCAGTCAATGTAAACGAATTTACCGGTAGAATGCCCTGTTTCCAAATCTCGTACCCTGATGAGATAACGGCCCCATTCTGGTTGGTTTATTCGCAGGTTCCATCTTCCTTTGCCGTTGTTAAGCTGAAGAGTACTTGTACTGATCAGTTTGTTATATTCATCCTGTGTGAAATTGCTGACTGAGTTTTCCTCTTCGTCCCACCACCAGCGCCATTTAACTTTGTATAATTCGATTTCTACCTTTCTGTTTCCAGATTGTAATCTGCCGCTCGGATCGACATTAACTATTTCAATTAAATGATTGACATCGGTAACCAGCATTCCCGAGTTTCGAGCTCCTTCGGGAGTTTTAATGCCAACGTATCCGCTATATGGATGGTAAGGCATGGAAACCTGGTTGATGCTGAAATTACCGCCCGGCTCAAATACTTTTACCAGGAAATTGGCATTTAAAATCCCCGGTGCCTGCTGTTCAAGATTTATGTTTGCATCAATGTTTGTAATTCCATTTTCATCCAGTTTGCCATCGAATACATTTTGTAGCTGAGAACCGAACTGACGGATAGGGTCGTCAAAGCTATACTGTTCAAAATTCCGGAAAGTGGTTTTTCCCGAAGATAAGAATGCATCAACCTTCGCTTTCAGGTTTTTGGCGACACCGCCGAACAGCCATTCTGCTTTCAATAAACCTTTAATGTCTTCATCTTTAGTTAATTGTGTTCTTTTTTTAAATGAAAGGTTTATTTTAAGTCTGTTGGGCATAATAGTCTCGATGCGAATCCTTTTCTCGAATCGGGCTCCGCCTGCTTTTACCTTTGCCGTCCAGTTTCCTGTCGGTGAGGTGCTCTCTGTCAGGGTTTTAAACGTGTAAAATCCATTTAGCGATTTTGTCTCGGTCGTTCTTTTGAAAAGTTGTCCCTGAGGAGTATACAGTTCAAAATCAACAGGGTGGTTTTTGGGTAATTTGTTTTGTTTATCATCTAAAATGAAGGTAAGAAATATGGAATCTCCCGGTCGCCATACTCCACGTTCTCCGTAAATAAACCCTTTGATTCCTTTTTGAACCACGGAACCACCTACGTTAAAGCGACTTAACGGCAAGGACCCCGCATCGTCAAGCTTCAAATAACCACGTTCATTTCCTTTTTTAGCAATCAGTAAATAGGGTTTTCGTGGCAGCTGTATCTCAACCATCCCGTCGGCTCCTGATTTGGACCGGCCTATTATCTGTTTTTGAAAGTCAAGCAGTTCCAGTTCAACGTCCACCATCGGCTCTGCTGATAAAATGTCTGTTACGGCAATAGTAAGGTTATTATTGTTTCCTTGTTTGGCAATCAAGCCAATGTTCGATGCGAGTACATTGCGCGAAGCCCATCTCTCTTTGTTATAATAGGAGCTGCTGCAGGGATCCTTCCGTTCATTCCAGTTGTATCCATAGGGGTAGTAATTGTCGTATCGCGACCAAAATTCATCGTCTTCATCAATTCCGGTAGGGGTGCCTTCATCGTATTCGTCTTCATTGTCTTCATTCTCGTTTTTTTCATCCGAAGGCTTGGATTTGCAGGAATAGACTGAATAAGAAGGGCGGTACCCAATGGTAATTCGATAAATGGCTCCAGGTTCGGTTCGGATAAGCTTATCTATATCCAACATAAAGCGATTTTTTTTATGCAGGTTGAGGCTTCTATCAGCGTTAAGTTTAATTGTTAGTTGTTTTACCGGCTTTGCAACCTGTCTGAGCTGATTTTCGCCGTCCAGTTTATTCTGCTGCAGATATTGGGGAATGTTATTTCCATAGATTTTAATTATTGATACATCTACGGCATTCAGGTTAACAGCTTCAAACGGCATCATTAACCGCCCCGAATGAGGGAGTATAACACCCTGGCCCGGTATTGACACGGATGGTTCGGTATTCTGAAACGTCACGCTTCCGCTGAAGGACACCGGGAGCTTTTTTCCTTCAAAATTCTCTATACCTTCATTAACAAAAATTGTATGATGGCCATCTAAACCTGCAGATGGATAGAGCTTTATTTCATTACCATTTATAGCGTATGCCGGCATTTCAGATTCGCTGATTCCCAGTAAACCGTTTAATTCCTGGCCAATTCGAATTGGGTCTGAAAACAGAACTGATACGTATTGTTCTTCGCCCTGAATAACCTTTAAACTTAAGACCTTGAAGTCGTTGACTGCCGGAACTTCTACTTCTTCTGTACCTTTTCCATCAATGTTCAAGGGCTTCCCATCGTAATTAATAATAAGATTTTTATCGTTTTTATAACGCTGAATGTTCTCTATAATAAATGTATGATTACGGGTTTCCAGGTTATGTGTCCAGCTTATTTTTGTATTCGTATCATAATTTACCGCAAGTAATTTTTCAATTAGAGCAGTCTCTTCAATATCTGCCGTAGTAATCGACCCTGTCAACTTCATCTTCTCCGAAGCATTATTAGACATAGATCGCAAGCCTGCAAAATCAATAGAGAAGTCTGGTTTTATGGTTTCGAAATCGAACCTGAATGTTTTTAGGTTTGGCGGAACCTCCATCAACTGAGATAGGTCGATAGATGCAGTATAAATTTTTGCTGGTTCTAAGTTCGCATCTGGCCTGAATTCGATGGTTCTTGAGTCGGCCCAAAAAGCTTTACCTTTTATTTCCGGCGAAAAGTGGAACAGTTTCTCTTCAATTGCTTCATTTTGAGTGTGAAGCTTCTGAACATCAGCAGACAAACGTATTTGAATTCGGCTTTGTCTTGAAATAATTCCGGTGGTATAGCTTTCTACATAGCTGCTGTATAGCTCGTAATTGTTCTGATGTCTGACTTCAACAGACTTGTGCTTATAAACAGATAGAATGGCTAAAGCAAGTAAGGTGCAAAGAATCAGATTCTTTGCGTTTTTTTGTAGAAAGTTTTCAGGAAGCATAAGGCTACGATTGCGCCTGAAAGTACAGAATTTTTCATAAACGAAAAATATTATCCAATCATTACTCCAACTTTATTCAGAACCGGGATTCTGATAAAGTTGGATTCAATAATACTTTCGGGAAGGAAGATGAACTTTTTATCATAGATATTTCCGTCGATATAATAGCTTAACCAATATTCGTTTGTCAAGCCAAATACCTGCTCGTCAATAGCTTCAATTTTTGCGTAATCTTTCGCTGCCAAATCACCGATAGAATGTCGTAAAATAGATGTTTTAACTTCTTCTCCGTCTTTTAATCCGTACCCCTTAGAGCTTACTAAAACAGTTTCGATGGGCCGTTCCTTGAGGTTGATAAGGTAAACACTCCAGTCTTTCGCCTCGGGGGTTGCATTCTCTAAAACCACCGCTACCGCGATATCTTCAACTATATTTTCCGGGAGATCTTTTTTCATGAACTCAATACTGTTTAGCATCTATGCAGAGCAAGCTATTATTTCTTTTTAACCGCTGCTTTTTTGCTTTTGTTTTTTGCTTTCTTCTCAAATGCATCAGGAATTTGTTCTGTGATCAATTTCTTTACATCTTCAAGAGACAGTACAGCCAGTTCCTCAGGAGTATATTTTTGATTGGTTTCCGGATTCTTGCCGAGCTTTAACATTTGTTTTCCGAAGCGGATAAATGGTCCCCATCGACCGTTCTCAATGGCGATTTTCTCGTCTTCCCAATTTTGAATAAACCTGTTGGATTCTTTCTCCAGCTTTTTATCCACCAGTTCTTCAATTTCAGCTTGACTAAGATTATCGAAATTATAACGTGCCGGTATGTTTATGAAAAGGTCGTTCCATTTAATAAAAGGTCCGAACCTGCCTTTTCCCTTCGTAACAGGATGGCCCTTATATTCTGCAACAGGCGCATCGATAGCAATTTTCTCTTTGATAATTTCAATTGCCCGCTCTTGGGTAACAGAAAGGGGATCCTCGTTTTTGGGTAATGAAATAAAAGCTTCGCCCCATTTTACATAAGGCCCGAAACGCCCAACGCCGATAATTACTTCTTTTCCTTCATAATCAGCCAGTTTTAAGGGGAGTTTGAAAAGTTCAAGAGCTTCTTCAAGAGTAATAGAAGATACCGACTGCGCTTTCAACAAACTTGCGTATTGTGGTTTTTCTTCGCTGTCGACTTCGCCGATCTGAACCAATGGTCCGAACTTTCCAACTTTTGTATACACATTTTTTCCGCTTACAGGATCAACACCCAATAAACGTTCTCCGCTAGCCCTATCAGCATGCTGAAGAGTGTTTTCAACCTCGATATGGAATGGGTTGTAGAAGGACCTGATCATTTCGGTCCATTCTTTTAATCCGTGGGCAATTTCATCGAATTCTTTTTCTACAGAAGCTGTAAAATTAAAATCAACAATACCCTTAAAGTGTTGAACCAGAAAGTCGTTCACCACCGCCCCAATGTCTGTAGGGAAGAGCTTTGACTTTTCTGCACCAGTTATTTCAGCCCTGGTTTCTTTTTTAATAGCTCCGTTTGCGAGAGTGAAAACACAGAAGTTTCTGGTTTTACCATCCCGGTCTTCTTTTACTACGTAGCCCCGGTTTTGAATAGTAGAAATTGTAGGAGCGTAAGTAGACGGACGACCTATTCCAAGTTCTTCAAGTTTCTTAACCAAACTGGCCTCTGTATATCGTGCCGGAGGTCTGCTAAAGCGTTCGGTTGCTTTTATTTCCTGAGCTTGCAGGCTCTGACCCTTGCTTAAAGGGGGAAGAATGGCATTGTCTGTTTCCGCTCCATCCAAATGTAGTTCAGTCTCTTCGTCCGTAGACTCCATATAAACCTTCAGGAATCCATCGAATTTCATAACCTCACCGTTTGCTACAAAGTTCTCTTTTCTGGTTGATATGTCGATTTTAGCAGTGGTTTTTTCGAACTGAGCTTCGCTCATCTGAGAAGCAATAGCGCGTTTCCAGATTAATTCATAAAGCCTGGTTTCTGAAGCATCGCCATTGATGGTATGTTGTTCAAAATAAGTAGGCCGGATTGCTTCGTGAGCTTCCTGAGCGCCTGCAGATTTGGTTTTAAATGTTCTTTGCTGATAATATTTTGTTCCATAGGCCGAATTAATTTCCGCTGCTGCGGCATTTAAAGCAGTCTCTGATAAGTTTACCGAATCGGTACGCATATAGGTGATCTTTCCCGATTCGTAAAGCTTTTGTGCTACCGTCATCGTTCTCGAAACCGAAAATCCCAGCTTTCTGCTAGCCTCTTGCTGTAAAGTGGAGGTTGTAAACGGAGGGGCCGGGTTGCGTTTAGTAGGCCGTGTTTCTAAGCTTGATATGGTATAGGACGCGTTGATACAGTCTTCTAAAAACATGGTTGCCTCAGCTTCGGTATCATAACGTTCGGGTAATTCTGCTCTGAACAGTTCTTTTGCCTTGCCTGTAGAGAAAATGGCTATGATTTTATAAGCAGCAGTACTTTGGAAACTAGTGATCTCGCGTTCTCGATCCACGATAAGTCGCACTGCAACGGATTGTACTCGTCCGGCAGATAGGGAAGGCTTAACTTTTTTCCATAAAACCGGAGAAAGCTCGAAACCTACTAAGCGATCTAAAACGCGTCGCGCTTGTTGAGCATGAACCAGATTATAATCGATTTTTCGAGGGGTATCAATTGCTTTTAAAATAGCAGGTTTTGTGATTTCGTGAAAAACAATGCGTTTTGTACTGTCCTCCTTTAATCCTAACGTTTCATAAAGGTGCCATGAAATAGCTTCTCCCTCGCGGTCCTCATCCGATGCTAACCAAACCATTTCGGCTTCTTTTGCGAGTTTCCTTAGTTCGGTAACGACAGCTTTTTTATCTGCAGGAACTTCGTACTTCTGGTCGAAATTGTTGTTTACATCGATCGCATCGTCGGTTTTAACCAAATCGCGAATGTGACCATAGCTTGATTTTACAAGGAAATCTTTTCCTAAATATCCTTCTATTGTCTTTGCTTTTGCGGGTGATTCAACTATGAGTAGATTTTTTGCCATTCAAGAACCTTTTTCTGCAAATAAAGACATTAAAAGAAGGAATGCAAAATTCATTTGCCTTATGATTAAATTAAAGCACGTGTTGGATCAAAATGTTTTTGTGGGTAATGGATTGATTATGTTTATGTTATTGTTGAGATCAGGTCGGCTAAATCAAAAATCCGCCTCCTAATAAATCGTTGCCTTCGTAAAACACAGCAGACTGACCAGGGGCTATTCCGCTAACAGAATGATGAAAATCTACTTTCATGTGCTCGCCTTCCTGTACAATTGAGCTTAATGTTCCCGAATCTTTATAGCGAATCTTCGTAATCGCTTCCATCGGCTCAAGAATGGTTTCATATTTGATAAGATTCAGTCCTCTTACCAGAGCGGTAGATCGTTCCAGCTCATCAGCAGTGCCGAGCACAACGGTATTTATTGCGGGCATTATCTCTGTGACAAACATGGGGTGCCCCAAAGCAATTCCCAAGCCCTTTCGTTGGCCTATAGTATAAAATGGATAGCCTTTATGTTGCCCAACAACGGTGCCATCTGTTAATATAAAGTTTCCGGGACCAACACGTTCATCCAGATCCTCCACCCGGTTTCTTAAAAATGCTCTGTAGTCATTATCGGGTACGAAGCAGATTTCATAACTTTCACTCTTTTTGGCAAGTTCTGCCTGGCCCATATCCAAAGCCATTTGGCGTATTTCGGCTTTCGCGAAGCTGCCCAACGGGAACTTAGTTCTTGCAAGATTCTCTTGTGATACCCCCCAAAGAACATAGGACTGATCCTTGTTTTCGTCTTTGCCTTTTGAGATTACATAACGACCATTATCGTGCTGGCGAATATTTGCATAATGCCCGGTAGCAATGAATTCGCAATCGAGTTTATTGGCACGTTTCAGGAGCGCATCCCATTTGATGTGAGTGTTGCACAATACGCAAGGGTTAGGGGTGCGACCAGCAAGGTACTCGTCTACGAAATTATCGATTACAAAATCTCCAAACTCATTTCTGATATCGAGGATATAGTGGGGGAAGCCGTAACCAACTGCAAGGGCACGGGCGTCGTTAATCGAATCGAGACTGCAGCATCCAGTCTCTTTTGAGGAGCTTCCCGAAGAAGCATAGTCCCATGTTTTCATGGTTAACCCGATTACCTCGTATCCCTGTTCATGCAGCATCACTGCGGCCACCGAGCTATCAACTCCACCACTCATTGCTACTAAAATTCTTCCGTGCTTGCTCATCTTTAAAGGGTACAAAGATAGGCTTTATTTGAGATAGTAAAGCGTTGAAAGGGTCAGAAACTTGTAATAATGGAGTGCTAAAACTAATGTTTTTCTGCTTAACTTTAAGTTAATTAGTCTTTTAAATCAGCTATTTATGCGTTGTTATATGATTTAAGAGTTTATCTTAGGGATTTGCTGTCTAACATGAAAGCGCATTGGCGCGCATTACAATCTGCTACCTGGATTATTTAGAAATCCTGACATGAACCATCGGCTTACCCACCTGGCAAATGCTGGATGTTACAGTTGATATTGATATACGATGATTACAATGCGAGCTGGACTAAATGGATTCAAAAATTTCTCAGAAGATCTGCGAAAAAACCTTATTGGGGCTTTTAGCCTGGATGGGATTGTGGGTTGATCGTGACCTGTGTTTCAATTTGAAAGCTTCAGCTGATTTTTTTAAAAGGATTGAAATCTCTATTTACTGAGTACAAGGATTTTGGGGCACCTGGCTCATCTCTTAGCGAAGCAGCTTATACGAAACTTGGTTATGATGGGATGATTATCCGTTCGGTGCCGGGAAATACACTAAGTGTTATTATTTAGTAATACTTCATATGTTTTGTGTAATTAATTCTAAGTAAGATTTTTATATTAGAAATTTTTTTGGTTTGTTCAGATGATCAGCGTCAATCTGATATCTGAATTGATTTGATTTTTTACTATTGTCGGTCAACGACAAACGCTTTTTTGCTGACAGCAGGTATCTGCAAGATTGTTATTGCGCGGCGTATTTCGCGTGCGGCAGAGCAACAACTATTCACTTTCATTAAAGTATGGCTATGCCGGTGTGTTTGAATTTCAATAGAAGGATCAAGAAAGTTATAGATGCAGGCTAGCCGATTGCGTGAAAATAATCTACTATTAAGGTTGCCTTTCTTTTGGCGTATCTTTCTCAGTAAAGGAAATAAGTAGACTGAATAAATAATGAGTTTGAAAAAACCACGCAAGTTGTTTCAGCTTGCGTGGTAAAGAGCAAAGACTAGTCTGCTTTTTTATCCTCTTCTGTGGGTTTAGATACTGCACCATCAAACTTGTCGGCACCCTTCAAATAAGTTGGCAGATTCAGTCCCGCCATATTAAATAAATCATTCAAGGGTGGAACCGTCTTCATCATTCCGGAAACAAAGTTGGCTGTTGATGAATTTCCATTTCCATCTGCTTGTCCATTACCAGAGTCCCAAACAGTAATCTTATCAATCTTAATATTTTTAACAGCTTCAACCTGTGTCCTAACAAGCTCCGGTAATTTTTCAATTAATAACAACTGGAAGGCTTTGGTGGGATCTCCGCCAGCGGCAGCAACAACTTCTTTATATCCTTCGGCCTGTTTGGTTAAAATTTCGAATAAGCCTTTTGCTTCAGCTTCCATTTTTGCGAAGATCGCGTCGGCTTCACCCTTGGCGTTTTCTCTTATCGTTTCTGCTTCGGCCTGAGCCTCAATGATAGCACGTTGCTTAGCTATTTCGGCCGGAATTACAATGTTTGCAATTTGGGTAGAACGCTCCCTTTCAGAACGGGCAAGCTCTGCTCGTTGCTCGGCAACATAGGCCTCTTCCAATGCTTTAGCTTGTTGTACTTTTTCGGCAGTTATTGCGATACGTAACGATTCTGCTTCTTTTTCCCTTCGCAATGCCTCCGAATTTGCAATGGCAATTTTAGCTTCATTTTCTCCCGTTATGGCAATAGCATTTGCTTCAGATGTTTTAACCCTGGTATCTCGCTCTGCTTCTGCCTTGCCAATAGCCGTATCCTTTGTCGCCGATGCAATACTTATTTCTTTATCTTTTTGAGTTATGGCAATCTTAACATCCCGGTCTCTGTGAGTTTCAGCAATTTGGGTGTCCTTCTCTCTATCTGCTAATGCTTTTCCTGTTTCACCAATCTTTTCCTGTTCAGCTACGCTAATTTTTGCTTCGTTGATAGCTTTCGCAGCTGCTTCTTTACCCAATGCTTCGATATATCCCGATTCATCTTTTATATCGGTTACGTTTACATTGATAAGCTTTAAGCCGATTTTTTTTAACTCGCTATCGACGTTCTTAGAGATATTATCTAAAAACTTATCCCGGTCTGAGTTGATTTCTTCAATGGTCATCGTGGCAATCACTAAACGTAATTGTCCAAATAGAATATCTTTTGCCAGTTCCTGAATTTGCTCAGACGACAAGCCTAATAACCGTTCAGCTGCAGTATTCATACTGTCGGTTTCAGTTGAGATAGCGATAGTAAAACGGCATGGAACATCCACCCGGATGTTTTGGCGACTTAGTGCGTTGGTTAAATTTGCTTCAATAGACAATGGCTTCAGATCTAAAAAAGCATAATCCTGAATAACAGGCCAGATAAATGCGCCTCCGCCGTGTACACATTTCGCAGATGTGCCCCCGGTCCGGCCATAAATGACCAATATTTTATCCGAAGGACATCTTTTGTACCTGGAAATTAAAGCGGTTATAGTTACAAAAATAACAATGGCCGCAACTACGATAATAATAATAGGTGACATGTATAGTATAAGATTTAGATTGTTTCTACGATGAGGGTGTTTTGGTTGTCGATTCTGACGATTTTAACCACAGATCCTGACTCGATTTTTTCGTTCTCTGTCATAGCGTCCAGTTCATGGTACGAACCATTCACGCTAACAATTATTTTTCCTTTTCCTTGCTTTTTCTCAGGTATCCTTAAATAAACCTCAGCAGTTTTATCCAATACATTAGCAAGTTTGAAGGTGTTGTCTTCAGCTAGCTTTTGAACTTGTTTAATAATAAGAAAAAAGAGGTATAGAAATAAAACTCCGACCGCAAAGGAAATAAATACCAAAATTGGAGCATTCGGAATTGTAGTATAGAAGGAAATGCCCGTCCAGCTAAACCCCAGTAAAAAGTTAATGAGGTTTCTTAATGAAAAGAGTTGAAATGGTGCATCTGCTCCATCGAAGTTGCTATCAAAGTCTGCTTCAAGTCCATCTGCAGAATCAACTCCAATAAAAGTCATTATCGTTTGAATGATAAAAATTAAACTTGTGGGAATAGCTATAAACCAAAAGGTTTTGAGTAATGGGCTTAAACTTTCAAATATTTCCATTGAGTAAAGATATATTTTTTTAAATCCAAACAAAGGGTGGTGGGATTTAATCCATATAAGAGATTTTGTATGGAAACCGAAAAAAAACCTTGCTTAGTTTTACTCGTATTATGGCTAAATGACTAAAAATAGCACCCAACAAATCCCCGGTCTTTAATCGGGAGCCGCAGATTGAGCATAAGCTCATGAGAGCCGCTATGTGTACCGGCTAATTTATTGATACTATAGTCATAGGCGTAGCCTAAACATAGTTTTCTTGTGAGATAGATTTCGGCCAGGAGATCCACAGAATCCATGGATCTGTATGATACGCCTAAACCTAATGTTTCGTTAATTAAAAAGTTTAGATTATAGTCAAGTTGGAAAGGGGAACCCGAGACATATTTTCCAAGTATATTGGGTTTCACTAAAAAATTATTTCCCCAATTGATAATGTAGCCACCTTGTAGCATCAAAAAAGGAGCATGTGTTTTGTTATGATCTACAGTGTATAAAAAAGGAGAGGATAAACCCGCATAGAACTTGTCGGAAAAAAGCATAAGACCTGCACCGAAATTGATGCGCAAATCATTCCTGTCCATAAACAATGGATCATCATTTAAATCAACAGAGCTCCCAATGCCGCTATAAGCTTCCGCATATTGCGATAGCCCACCGTTAAATCCTAGTGATAAATATGTTTTGCTACTCAATTTAATTCGTTGGGCAAGCGTGAAAAATCCGCCGGTTTCCGTTAATGCCTCTCCAATCTGATCTCTGAAGGCTGTAATACCAACAAAGGTGTTCGAGCGGCCCAGGGGGGAATGTGCGGAAAGTGTTTGCGTATCAGGAGAACCATTGAAACCGAGCCATTGCTGCCTCACAACAGTGGTAATATTTAGAGATTCGTCTACTGCCGGATAAGCCGGATTAATAAGTACCGGATTAAACATGTATTGAGAAAACATCGCTTTTTGCTGCGCGCAAACATTCAAAGCAATGATTTGCAGGTAAATAAAAAACAAGTATCTCATCTACCTTTTAATTATAAAATAATCTTTTAAACGTATTTCCTCATTCATGTCGTTCTTATACTTTAAAACATAATAATATACCCCTTCAATTAACTCCTCAGATATTTCTTTCCGATTACCTGATCCTTTAAATGAGCGAATATCATTATTGTAATTCTTCATTTCATAAACCTTAATTCCCCAGCGATTAAAAATCTGTATTTCATTATCAGGATATTTGTCAATGTTTTTGATATAAAGAAAATCGTGGCCTTTTCCATCAGAATTCGCAGAGATTAGCCTCGCGGCTACAACTTCATCATCGCCATCGGATATACGGATGTTTGTTGTCGTGAAAAATTCCCGTCCGCATGCATCCTTCAAAACTAATGTAATCAAGGCAATCTTTATGCTCGCATCAAGGGAAGGAGTATAGTTGACGCTTTTAGGATCCGACCCGGTAGCAATAGTTCCGGCCGATGCTGTCCATTGTATTTCGTAATCAGAAAGGTTAATATCATTAGGAACACTGAAGCTTATAGGATAAGTTACACCGGGCAACATGGAACGTGATGCGGAGATCTGAGGCGAGATTGTTCGTGATTGCCTGTCGACCACCGCCATAAACGAAAAGTTAAAAAATGCTCTTTGCAAAGCAACATGATCTGAGTTAAAGGGGGTCCCACTAAATCCTCCTCCAAAACCACCATTGTGATAGTGTCCTCCCTGGTACATTACGAGTCCACGGTTTGGGTCGTCAAAGCCATAGCCATATGCCAGTACAGCTGCCGCTCCCGGCGAAAGTGACGGTACCTGAGTATGTTGGGGATCTGTAATGCTTAGTTTTACACCAGGTCTCCATCCGCCACCTGATTTAGGTAAATAGATTGCTTCTGACCCATTTACAGTAGCATCGTCCATCTTATTAACGAACTGCATAACAGGATCTGTCGGATAATTATACACAAACGGGACATTTCCATTAACATGGCTGCTATAATTAACCATACCCGTTTTTGTAAGAAAATTCATGCTGCTTAAGCCGTCTGGGCTCACGATATTTTCCATGACACTTACAGCGTGACAGCCAGACCAAATTGCTCCTTTAAAATCCTTATTCCATGACAAAAGATTTTGATGGGTCGCCCATGAGGGATCGGCATGTGGCAGAATAAAAATATCGTCGCATTCTGTGAGTTCGGAAGGTGTTTTCCATGATGTTCTGGAAGCTCCGCCATGGGCAGACGCCGGAATCTCTGCGTTTTCGAAAAAAGGAGTAACTAAGTTGCCGGTAGATCTATCAATAGTCCATTTTGGAGCATAGGTTAATGTTGCATAAACATCTACCGATATTTCGCTGTTCGTATCTTCACCTATCACACCCTTTGCTTTCCAGGAGTTAATGGCCTCTGTTACTTCGGCTGTCCGGTATTGGGCCAGAATAATAAATGAGCCTGACTTGTAAGACGTGTTGTTGTATATAAAGTCATCTCCATCTTTACTTTTAGAAGAATTGATAACCCATTTTACAGGCACATTGAAGTTTTGCAAGAGATCGTATACTAACCCGTATGGTTTAAGTCCATTTTCTTTGGTTTGTGGGGATATGCCTAAGTTTATAATGAACGAACCCGGAGGAATTCTTTCAATGCCGGCAAAGGCATCAACGGAGCAAACAAGAAAAATATATACTAAATATTTCTTCATTTTAATGATCGGGTGAAGATATGTCTTTTCGTGAAAACAATAAAAGGATGTGATACGGGAAGTTTGCGTTTATGTTTTTAAAATTATCAATTTGTTTTTTTATGATAATCATTTAACGCTTACAAGTCTTGGGTAAACCTGCGGAGATTCGGGAGGAGTGTTGGGATAAATAGTTTTAATAAATGCGATATCAATGCCTCAAAGCATTTTCCTGTTCGAATGTCAGGATAGGCTGTAGGCCCGCATTCAGATTTTCACACTTAATACCGGGATAGGAGATCTATTGATAACCCGCTCGGTATAGCTGCTGCTGAATAAGGCCGCGAAGCTCTGTTGTATAGTTGTAGAAATAATAATTAAGTCGGAATCCTTTTCTATTGCCCGTTTAACTACCTCTTTGGCTACGTTATCACTTGTGTTAATTTCAGTTTCAACTTTAATCTTGTCTTTAGATAGTAACTTGTCGAGCTGCTGAATGAATTTGCTGGCAGTACTCATTTCGGACAAATTTTTCAATGCTCCGAACAAAGAGACCTTTGCCTGATTCTTTTCTATAATGGGCAAGGCTACTTCAAGCTTTTGCAGACCAGATTGAATTGGCCTGACAGGGAAGAAGATGTTTTTAAAATTTAATGACCATCGGCCAGAAGGTATAATCAGAACTGAACATGAAACGTGTTTCAGAATATTGTAAGCATTATGATTGCTTAACGAGAACGGTTTCATGTCTGAGCTTTTCTGAAGTATAATCAAATCGCAGTAAAAATCTTTTGTTTTGGTAGCTAGCACTTCATGAAAGGTGCCAGAATCTGTGTGAAAAAAGCAGGTGATATTGCTTTCCTCCTGAATCTGTTTGGCTTGTTTTTCGAGTTGACCGGCTTTATCCACCTTACTTTTCAACACGTCAAGCCATGTCCAGGGCTTTCTAACCGGCGGATAAAGAAACATTCTCTCTTTTTGAATATGCAGTAAATGCAAGGTAGCGTTATGTCTTTTGCACATAGCAACTGCAGCATAAATGGCGCTGTCGGCTGAATCAGAAAAGTTTACTGGTACAAAGATGTTTTTTAACGGTCTTGTCATTACTTTCGATTAACGTTAAATATCAAATCAGCCGCAACATAACTCCATTTTATTATGGTGTTAAATGTTTTTAGGATCAACACTGCAGAAGGCTTAGGACTAATATATTAATACGCCGATAATATTAGATTATTGTCTCTGTCTTAGTCTATTTAAATAAGAATGAGGATATTTTGCGGTACTGAAGTAAGATTAAAACGATAAAATGCCTTTAAGACGTTACAATTATTCCGTTTTTCGTTTCGCTACGCTATAGTTGATTCGCATCACGAACATTTTTCGATAATTTTTGTAAAAATTTAAGCACCTGTATACTACAAATAAAAGAAATGAGCAATAACGATATCATGAAAAAGCTTCGGGTAGCTTTAAAATTCACAGATGACGACATAATCAAAGTGTTAAGCCTGGTAGATTTCCGAATAAGCAAGACTGAGTTAGGCGCTATTTTTCGGAAGGAAGATCATCCCAACTTTAAACCCTGCGGAGATCAAATACTTCGAAATTTTCTAAATGGCTTGATTATCTACAAGCGGGGAGTAAAAGAATGATGCTTGGGGATTTTTAGGCAAAGACCTACAGGCGCCTGCCTGAAATAAATATACGTCCTGCTCGTCTAAGCCGCCTTTTAATCGTGTCGCAAAGCACCCTGCTTTTGTCAAAATACCCACCTATGCAACAAACCACAGTTCCCTATTTTTGTCTAAAGATTAAACATTGATAAAAATATTGCCTAATTTAAATCTACCTGCGAACTGAAAAATATTAACCTTCATGAAGGACATCGAGAACACCGACGCAACGACAGTGCAGACTATCACTAACTCAAAAACCTCTGTTTGGCAAGAATTAAAGAATGCCATCCGGGGCACTGAGGCAGATTACACTTCAATTCCCATGAAAAAGGCCATTTTCCTGTTGGCCGTACCCATGATATTGGAGCTTGTAATGGAATCAACTTTTGCTGTAGTGGATATCTATTTTGTCGGCAAACTTGGAGCCTCGGCGGTAGCTACGGTAGGTCTTACCGAAACATATTTGTTCCTGCTGTATTCCATTGCCATGGGATTGGCAATGGCTGTGACGGCTATCATTGCCCGCAGAATTGGCGAAAAAAATAAAGAAGATGCAGGTTCGTCAGCAATACAGTCCATATTTTTAGCGCTGCTTGCATCGATACCGTTTGCTTTCGCCGGAATCTTCTTCGCCAAAGACCTGCTGGGCTTAATGGGAGCTGATCAATGGTCAATAGATCACGGCTATCGTTATACACAATGGATGCTGGGCGGAAACGTAGTGATAATGCTTTTATTCGTTATTAATGCCGTCTTTCGCGGAGCGGGCGACGCGGCCATAGCCATGCGAATTCTCTGGATCGCTAACGGAATAAATATCGTTCTGGATCCCTTACTTATTTTTGGCTGGGGACCAATTCCCGCGCTCGGAATAGAAGGAGCGGCCATCGCGACCAATATTGGCAGGGGAGCAGGAGTATTGACGCAGCTGTACCTGTTGTTTAAAGGAGGCAAACACATTCAGGCAAAAATGTCGCAGCTTTATTGGGATGCAAAGGGTATGCTTCATATTCTTCGAACCTCGCTGGGCGGTATCGGACAGATGATTGTCGCCATGACCTCCTGGATTTTTCTAATGCGTATTCTCGCCGAAGTAGGCAGCGAAGCAGTTGCCGGTTCTACCATCGCCATACGCATTATGATGTTTACCATGATGCCCGCCTGGGGACTCTCGAACGCGGCGGCAACACTGGTCGGGCAAAATCTTGGTGCAGGCAATCCGGATCGCGCCGAATCCGCTGTTTGGAAAACAGGTACTTATAATATGGTATTTCTTGTTGGTGTTTCGATAGTCTATTTTTTCTTCAATCAAAACCTGATGCGCATTTTTACAGATGATGCGAGGGTTATAGCCATTGGTGCAGAATGGTTGCGTATTCTCTCTTTTTCTTATTTTGTTTACGGCTGGTGGATGGTTTCAACATCGGCATTTAACGGAGCAGGCGATACTCAAACTCCGACTAAGATCAATCTCGTATTCTTCTGGCTCATACAAATTCCCTTATCGTATTACCTGGCTATTACACTTGGCTGGCAGCAGACGGGGGTTTTCTGGGGCGTGTTTTTTTCTGAAACGTCGGTGGGCTTGTTTACGCTATGGCTCTTTTACCGGGGTAGCTGGAAAACGGTAAAAGTGTAGGAACGGATTTTTTGTAAATTATAACTTGTTGGATTTTTGATGGTTAATTATGTTTGGTTAAGTTAATAGTATATTAAAAAAAGTTGAAGAGCGTGTGCATTCACTGCAATTTTAATCTGTATTAAGTCCAAAGGATAGACCTCTTGAAACGGTTTTTTTTATTATCAGGCCTTTAACTTAACCATGCACTTCACTTCCTTATCCGACAGATACCATTCTATACAATATCCGTTCGGGGCTATGTCGGGCTGCGAAGTCAGTTCATTGAAGGCTTCTCCAATCGCAGGGATGTTTTGCATATAATCCTTTATAACAATACAGATGTATTCACCGGCGCCGATATTAAATTCGTCCAAACCGTGCTGCTTTAATTCTCCGACTATAAGTTCTTCCGCAGCTGCCTTGTAAGCGATTTTACCGTCTTCGGGGCGTGATATACCGAAATACCTTCTGTTTTGAGAATAAGGAACCATGCCATGTAATTTTTGGTGTGCCTCTAAAACACCTTCCGGGAAGGATTTTGCGGGTACGCAAAACACCTTTATGTTCTCATCCAGAGTAAAACGTTCCATTGTAAATTAGTTTATATCCCTAAATTAAAATGATTTAAACGAACTTGTCAGGTTAATAGCGACAATTTTAGGGCAAAATACGACCTGATCGGATTGTTTGGGAGAGACAATAGAAACTCAAACCCTGGCGCTGAGTTCTGCTTCCTTCGCAGGTTCTTTTTTCTCTTTCTTCACGCTTAACAGTAATACACCTGCTACCACTAGTACAGTTCCTATTATCTGTGCCGCAAAAATCTCTTCACCTAAAAAGTAGTGTGCCTGCACAATTGTTGATACGGGGCCTATGCTGGAAATGATTGCCACGTTATTTGAACCAATCCGTTTTAATGCGTTCGACAGCATAAATGTTGGAATTACGGTAGCTACAATTGCCAAAAGCACACCATACCATAACAGATCCTCGCTTTGCAGAAGGACATTGAATTCGCCCTGCAATAAGAAATGTAAGAATATCCCGGCTGTGGCCGAAAGCATAGCATAAGCTGTAAATTTGGCGGCTCCGATCTGTGGAATCAGTCGGCCACTACCCACAATGTAAATAGAGTAGGTGATAGCGCAAAGAACGATTAGCAAACTACCCACGAAAAAGTTGGGATTAGTAGTATCGATAGTTAACTCTCCGAAGTAAGCTAATGCGATGCCGGTATAAGTTAGAAGCAGAGCGATTTTCTGGTTCCTGTTAATTTGTTGTTTGTAAACAATCGCATTGATGAGCACCACAAAAGTCGGATACAAAAATAATATCAACCGCTCGAGACCGGCCGAAATGTACTGAAGGCCAATGAAGTCGAACAAGCTGCTGAGATAATATCCAAACAAACCTAAAAGAACAATATACAACCATTGCTTGCCCGACATCCTCACATTGCCTTCTTTATTGCTGATCAAGAATGCGGCGATCAGGTAAAAAGGCAGGGAAAATACCATACGCAGCGTAAGTAAAGAAAGAGCATCCACTTTTATTTCAGCAAAGGCAAGTTTTACCATGATGGCCTTAGTTGAAAACAAAATCGCACCTATCAAAGCAATGCTAAATCCTATAAGTGTTAAGGGCTGTTTTGTTTTTTTCATCATGATAAATCGTGCCGGGCGCAAATTTGAAGTTTTTTTGCTGATTTGATGGGATAATTTTTGAAGGCAGCCTGCATTTTCGGCGAGTAAGGACAGGTTGTTACTTTCTAATTAAAAAATACACATCTCAAGTTATTTTTCACTATTTTTTTATATAATTGATTTCTGTAACCGTAAAAAATATTACTACCTAAACGTTGCCAAAATGCCTTCTTTCACTGATTTAACTCTTCTCAGAATAAAATTTCCGTTTCAGTTTTTTGTATTTATGCTTCTATCAATCCAGGCCTTCAGTCAGGCGGGTAAAGTTGACAGCAGCGATATGGTCACCTTGCGAATTGATCCGCAAAACGCACGAGGCGCCAATGTGTCTCAGGTTTTTGATGAGGTGAATTTTATACCACTCGAAACAACCAAAGAAAGTTTGTTTGGAAGTATTTACGACTTACGGATTGTGAAAAGCCAGTTTATCCTTTTTGATTCCGATACCAGAGCTGTTTTAATATTTGCGAAAGATGGAAAGTTTAAAGGAAAGATAGACGCAAGTAAGATTCCTAAGGACGATGCTGATAAGAGCAAAACGGAGCTGTATGGATACCGGATCGTAGAGGAAAATAAGGATAGCGTAATTGCTATTTACTCAAGTAAATATTATTACTATTTCGACTTGAATGGCAAGCAGATTAAAAAGGTGCTGCATAAAGATGCCGGTTTCAACCGGGATTTCAATCTTGCTGATAAAGAGACAACGGTAAGGCCATTTTACATAGAGAAGAAAGGGAAGGACAGCACACATTACGAGGTTGGAATACTTAAGAAGAAAGATTCTGTAGGTTATTTTCCTTTTTCGATAAAACGTTACGAAACCGACGAGATTTGGGGAGGCACCAAACTTTATGACTACGGAATACCAAATGAGATGTTGTTTATCAATATTTACAGCTACAATCTCTATAGAATTACGCCATCCAAACTATCATTAGCCTACCGCATCATCTTCCCGGCAAATAACTCACTGCCCAACGACTTTATGCAGAACCCTATCTACATTAAAAAGCGTGGCGAATATTTCAGGAACAACCCGAAAGTGTTTTATACCATGAACAACGCCTACCCGGTTGGAGATAACCTTTACTTACAAATGCGCAGCTGGGGTTTTGATAAAGAATTGAAGAAGTCGATTATTTATAATTTGAAAACTTCTGAGATCACCTCGCTGCAAGATTTGTCACCAGATAGCCTTTCATCTTTTTTACCGGTAACCGATGCCGGAGCATTTTACGATTTTGCAAACAAAGGATTCCTCCTATACAAAGACGATTATTTCTACACCTGCTATTCATCGCTCGCTATGTTTAGTTTTAAAGAACAATTAGGTGATAAGAATAAAGTGTTCAGCCCTCAGATGCAGGAGTACTTCAAAACACAGGACCGGAAAAGTAATCCGGTGATCATCCAACTGAAACCTAAAAAACACTAAACCATCACCTAATGCAAAAACTTCTGCAACTGATTACAGTAATAAGCTTTACTGTATGTTTTTATAATGTTCATGCTCAGCAAGCCAATCCAAATAACATAGGTTCTGTTAAGGGCCTGCTGCAAGATACTCTACATAAATACACGGTAAAATCGGCGACGGTATCGGTTTACAGGTCGGACAGTACTTTGTTAAATTATCAGCTAAGCAACAATTATGGCGAATTCAGCTTTAGAAATCTACCCCTCAACAATAAATATTATATCGAGGTGAGCCATGTTAGCTACCACTTGTTCAGGAAGGGCTTTACACTTACAGGCACGGAAAAAGCCATCGATTTAAAAACCCTGATTTTAATCCCAAAGGAGGTTGAACTTAATGAGGTCGAGATTAGAGTACCTCCGATACAGCTGAACGGCGACACTTTAGAATTTAATGCTGCCGCGTTCAAATTAGACAGCAATGCTGTAGTTGAGGATTTGCTAAGAAAGATACCTAATGTTACCCTTTGGGGCGATGGGCAGATCACCGTGAACGGGAGAGAAGTTAAAAGCCTTTTGGTAAACGGAAAGGAATTTTTTGGCGGAGATTTCAAGATGGCGCTCCAGAACATTTCTAAAAACGCCTTGCAAAAAGTGCAGGTGTATAACACTCAAAAGGATGAAACTAACCCATTAGACAGTACGCTGACCGTAAACCTTAAGCTAAAGAAAGGGAAGGATACAGGCTATTTCGGAAAAGTTGGTGGTGGTTACGGCACAACCGAACGCTTTGAGGCCGACGGGAACATCAATTTTTTTGGTCCTAAACTGCAACTGGGCATCATCGCAGCAGGCAATAACGTCAATAAAATTGCGGGTAGTACGAGGGACTTAACAGCGAACAGCACGTTTAAAGGTTCGGGTGTAAACGTAGAGTATCAACCGGATTTTAGGGCAACAGGAATAAATCGCACAAACACCGGAGGTGCAACCTTCAGCTATAATTTTATAGAAAAACCTACTTACGACAAGAAAAGTGCACTTACGGCAAACTATTTTGTACAAAACCGAAACAACGACGTTATATCAAACAGTCAGACAACAACAACAATTGGTGCAGAAACAAGGATATACGACAATACCTCAAGTAACAACAGCAGCCTGAGCAACAATCACAATCTAGACAGCAGGTTTGAGTATGCCAAGCTGAATAAGCGCCTAAGCATTAGCCAAAATCTCTCGGTAAACTCGGGCGAAAGCAATAACAGGTCCTTACGTAATGCCTTGAACCAGCAAAACGACACTACCAGCACCAACAATACTGTAGGGCAGAATAGGTACAACAATACAAGCTTTCGGCTAAACGCTGACTACAGCTATAACAACTACATGAGGTATAAGCAAAAGATCAAAAGCGTTATTTTGAGATATAACCTTACAGTAGACGAAACCGATAATGAGAGAACAGACCTGACCAAATTCAGATCTTTTATTAATGCTTCCTCTAATCGTGATTTTAACAGAAGGTATGATAATAATGGCAGCAATATAAATCAGCAGCTGTTTGTGGAATTACCGGGTTTAAAAAGATTGTTCTTTGGGGATAAACGTCTGGCAGGTATTGAGTTCAACTTTAGTAATGAGTTTGGTTTAGCAAACTCCAATAATGACAGTCAGGTTGCCGATTTTGATAATCTAACCAGTAATTACCAGAACAACGCCTATCTGAGCAACAACCTGAGAACAAACTTAATAACCGAAACGCCTTCTTTAACATTCACCCGAAGGTTTGGTAAGCGCCTTAGCAACAGATTCGACAAAAACTATGAATTTAGAATTTCCGCAAAACAGAAATTTAGTTTACAGGATAACCGGTCGGATAAATCGTTTCAAAACATCAGTAGAGGCTACAGCAACTTTATACCTGCAGCATTAATTAGCTACTACCGCTACCAGTATGGCGAATACAGCAATTCTGTTTCCCTCAATTTCGCGACGGACGTGCGCATTCCATCAGTAAATCAATTAGCACCTTTAACTGATAGTGCGAATGTTTACAGGTTGCAAAGAGGAAATATCAATTTAAGAGAGGCGAAAAGCAGGGATATACGATTGAGCTTTAACCACACAGACCAGAGAAGTAAAAACACGTTGAACTATTACGTCTATGCCACTCTTAATTTTACCGAGGATGCTTTTGCCGATAGTATATTTATCGATAATCAGAACCGGCGCACCATTTATTTAGCCAATGCAGATGGCTATAAATCGGCAAGGCTTAGCGGTGATATTAAAAAAGCATTGAAGTTTAAAACCAGCGCCTTGCAAACCAATTTAGGTGGTTCGGTGTCGTTCAGTAAAAGTCCGGGGTACCTAAATGATGCTTTTGCCTTTTCTAATAATCTCAATACGGATACCTACCTGAGTTTCAACTATACCTATAAAGATAAACTTTCTGTAGAAACCCGAGAGAACCTTGGATTTTACCGCAGCCGGCAAAATGCATTTAACACCAGTTATAGCGGAACAAACATCAGTTCGGCACTGAGCGGCAGTTATAACCTAACAAAGAAGTTTACGCTGAATAGTAATATCAGTCTCAATAGCAACCGCACCTCTGCCAGCAAATCCATAAATTACAATATTTGGAATGCAAGTGCTGTTTATCGATTGCTAAAGGGTAATAATGCCGAGTTTAAGTTTACCGCTCTGGATCTGCTGCGCCAGAATAATAGCATTATAAATACCGGCAGTGCAAACAGTTTCACATTTGCCACTCGAAATGTTTTGCAGCAATACTTCATGACTACTTTTTCATATTATCCGCGCCAGTTTGGTAAGAATGGGGTGAAGAAATAAAAGGCGATTTCTCGCTCTTCGGAATTTATATTCCGAAGAGCAGTTGTTCCGCTCATGGCCGCGGAGAGGCCTAGTAACTTTTGTCTTGAAACAAAAGTCACCAAAAATTCAAGAACAGAAAAATGCTCGGCCGCTTTTCTGTTCAGGCCAACGCTCGTGCTTCGGTTTCTGACGTAAGTTTGTAACGTTTTCTGTTTTTGGTTGAGATAGCAGCTGGATTTTGTCCTTAGACAAGATTTGACTTGTATGCTTTTGGTGCTACTGCTTTTAATCGTGGAAATTATTCCAACTCAAAAACCGCTCTTATCCTGTAACTTAACTTCGTCGTTTTGAAGTCGATTGCTGGCATTGATGCGGATTGTTCGGTCATCATTCCGTCGTTCATTACTGAGCCGGTCCTGGCGGGAGGATAGGTATTGTTTCCGTGTTCGATCTCGTTAATTTCAAGGGCTCCTCCAACTTCATCACCAAGTGCAGCCGCTAAATAGGATGCTTTATCTTTTGCGGCCTTCAGCGCTTTTATTTTAAGATCCTGTTTAACAGCTTCAAGGTTTGAATAATCGTAACCTTCGATATTGGTGTATTCTATCGCTCTTGCATCCACTGCATTAATTATCTGGTTGAATTTATTCAGGTCGGATACTTTTAAACGATATTGCTTTCTTGCCATAAAAGCAAGATTCTTTCTTTTTTCATAAGCATAATTAAAGCTCGAGACATTATTAATGGTGAAGTTTTCTTTTGGAATGCCCGCTTTTGCAGCAGCCCTCTGAAGACTCGCCTCAAGATCCTCTATGCTTACCTTCTTTTTGGAAGCATTATCAATATATTCTTTCAGAGATATCCCAACGTAGATTATGTCTGGTGTAACTTCCGTTTCCGCCGATCCTAAAACTTCAATTTTGTGCCGGGTGTCGACATTTTGTGTACATCCCTGTAAAAAAACCGTGCCTGCAACCGCAGCAATAAATACTAATCCTTTCATGCTCTGAGCCTATGTGTTTAACTAAGATGCAGAAGCCGCAGGTTTTCCATAAGGAGGGGCAAAGGAGAATGTCGGCAAAAGCGTAAATGCTATACTTTATTGATTTACAAGCGGTTTTAGTTCTGTACCTAACAATTCAATACACTGAGTCAGTTTTTCATGAGGCAACTCCGCACTGTCCAGTTGGAAAGTAAGCCTGGTAATACCACCCAATGCTTCGCTATGACGGAGAATCTTTTCTGCCACTTCCTCAGGACTGCCTACCAGCAATGCGCCCCGCGGTCCGGCCTGAGCTTCGAAATGGCTTCTTGTCATGGGCGGCCATCCTCTTTCTTTTCCGATCTTAGTCATCGACTCGGCATAGCCCGGATAAAATTCGTCCACGGCCTGCTTGGTGCTTGCCGCTACATATCCCAGCGAATGCAATCCTACTTTTAATTGTTCAGGTTTAAACCCGGCGCGTTTTCCGGCATCGCGATACAGATCAACAAGAGGGCGAAACTGATGTGTTTCCCCACCAATAACCGCCACCATCAAAGGCAGACCAAGAGCACCCGCCCGCGCGAAAGAAGCCGGCGTTCCACCTACGCCAAGCCAAATTGGAAAAGGATCCTGTGCCGGTCGCGGATAAACAGGCTGATTTTGCAGGGCTGGTCTGAATTTGCCCGTCCAGCTGACGAACTCATTATCACGTATATTGAGCAGCAGATCGAGTTTTTCGGTAAAAAGGTGATCGTAATCCTGAAGGCTGTAACCAAAAAGAGGGAAGGCGTCTATGAACGAACCGCGGCCCACCACCATTTCGGCACGGCCACGCGAAATCAGGTCCAGCGTCGCGAATTCCTGGAACACTCTTACCGGATCGGCGGCACTAAGCACAGTTACAGCACTAGTTAGACGTATTTTCTTTGTCCGTGCAGCAGCGGCGGCCAAAATAAGAGCCGGCGCAGAATCAAGAAATCCTTTCCGGTGATGTTCGCCGATGCCAAAAATATCAAGGTCCGTTTGATCAGCCAGCTCAATTCGCTCAAGCAGCTGCGCAATCGCATCAGTATCACTTATGGCTTTACTTGCATTGCCGCTGAACATCGCAGCAAAACTGTCAATTCCGATTTCTATTGGCGTTGAATTCATGATGTTTCAATTTTTATCAAACATAATCAAAACACGTATTTAATATAAAAAAGCGAATAACATAATTGCTGGTCATATTCAGACTCGCATGGCTATGAACGAAAGTGCCAGTAAGATTTCGCCAGCAGCATATTTTTAATGATTTCCTTTTGGCCGCGGAGGCCTAGTCCTTTTTGTCTTGATACAAAAAGGACCAAAAAAATCAAGAACAGAAAAATGCTCGGCCGCTTTTCTGTTCAGGCCAGCGCTCGCATTTCGGTTATTTGCGAAAGGGCTTGAAGGTATCTTTGTTATAGATACTGCGATTTCCTGCAAAGCGCCCAAATGCGCCCAGAAACCTAACAAATCATTTAGCAACTTTCCTACGAAGCCCTGCCGTCCCGAAAGTGCCAGTAAGATTTCGCCAGCAGCAGGCCTCGAGCTCAGGAAAGGGCATTGGCTTGTTTCCTGAAGCTTGGCCTTTCAGCGTCGGAGGAAGCAAGGCGCAGCCCTGAGCGCTGTTGGTGAAATGTGCTGTAGCCTTGTGGCAAAAGGCACCTTCGGGACGGCATTGATTTTTGGTCCTTTTCATCAAGGAAAAGGACTAGGCCACGCCGCGGCTATGAGCGGCAAAGACAATCGTCTTTTATTCCGCAGAAATAACGCAATCTTCTTATCCTTACACCCAAATGAGCACAACTTTCAACCCATACCCACCACAGTCTCCCTGTCACTGCTGATCATGATATATCACATTTAGTGATTTCCTTTTGTCCGCTGATTGGCCGCGGAGGCCTAGTCCTTTTTGTCTTGATACAAAAAGGACCAAAAAAATCAAGAACAGAAAAATGCTCAGCCGCTTTTCTGTTCGGGCCAGCGCTCGCATTTCGGTTATTTGCGAAAGGGCTTTGAAGGGTAATTTTGTTATGGATGCTGCGATTTCCTGCAAAGCGTTCATGCTTAAGGCCAACAACC
>CBIHLM010000035.1:0-42727 GCA_966210515.1 uncultured Pedobacter sp. | reverse complement strand
ATAGTAGATTTTCTTTTGAGTTTTTGGATAGGTAATTATTGTTGTGAATCAGACTGCAACAATCAACACAGTATTTCGAACTAAAAACATTAAATAAAACATGAATATTTTTACATCATCAAATCGCATAATTTTCCATTTACTTTTATTACTGTCACTGTTTTATTCTCAGTCTTATGCCCAAGGGAATAATTTTATTATTGTTTCCGGGACAATCGTCCAACAGGATTCTAAAGAACCTTTACTTGGAGTAAATGTAACAGTAAAAGGAACCGTTTCCGGAACAGCGACAGATTCAAAAGGGAACTTTAAGCTACAAACCCGTGCCAAATATCCTTTTACACTAATCTTTACAAGTATCGGATTTGAACCTCAGGAATTTGAAGTGAAAGGGCCCGAATCTAACTTAAATATTTCTCTCGTAACTCAGACTATTTTAGGCAGAGAAGTAGTTGTTACAGCATCCCGGGTGTCAGAAAGTATTCTTAAATCGCCCGTTGCTATCGAGAAATTAGACATAAGGGCTATACGAGAGACTCCTGCGCCATCATTTTACGATGCTTTCGAAAATGTTAAGGGAGTACAAATGACGACTTCAAGCTTAACATTTAAAGTGCCGAATACCCGCGGGTTCAATATACCCAATAACTTCCGTTTTATGCAGCTAGTAGATGGTATCGATATGCAGGCTGCTACGCTCGGAGTTCCGTTGGGAAATGCTATTGGTCCCACGGAATTAGATATTGCCAGTGTAGAAATTACACCCGGTGCCGCATCTGCGCTTTACGGTATGAACGCTATAAACGGAATGGCCAACCTTTTAACTAAAAGTCCTTTCTTGTACCAGGGTTTAAGCGTCTATACTAAAAATGGTTTAAATCATATTGGAGGCACTGGCAGGGAGTTAGGAAACCTTACCGAGACTGCTGTAAGGTATGCGAAAGCATTTAATAATAAATGGGCTTTTAAGATCAACGGAAGCTATATGCGAGGAACAGATTGGCTGTCTGACACCAGACTCGATCAAAATCCGAATAATCTCAATACCGCTAATCCGTCCTTTCCTGATCTGGCGGGCGCTGAAAATAATCCGGCTTACGATGCCTGGAACAAATATGGTGATGATGGAGGAAGCAACGCTGTAACCATCGGCGGATTAACAGGTATTCCGGGAAAAACAGGGAACCAAAGTATCATTGTCAGACGTACCGGTTATTGGGAAAAAGATGTCATTAATCCCATAGTTGATAATCTGAAAGTTGATATGGGCCTGCATTATAGGTTGAATGAAAAGGCTGAATTATCTTATGGTTACCGCGTGGGCAAGATGGATGGGGTATTTCAACGTGGTAATAAAATTCAGCTTGATAACGTCGTAGTTCAAAATCACAAATTAGAACTGAAAGGGGCAAATTATTTCGTTCGTTCATATGTTTCTCTTGAGAATACCGGTGATTCCTATAACCTTAAACCTACGGTAGATAACCTTGATATCACAAGTGGCGGAACCAATGCGGTTTGGGGGGCTAAGTTCAAAACTTCGCTTCAGACGGATATTAACGAGGGCGTTCCTTTAGATCAAGCCTTAAGAAATGCAAGAATAGCAGCAGATGCCAGTAGGGTAGAACCACGTACTCCAGAGTTTAATTCATTGTTAAAGACCATTCGAAGCATTAACAACTGGGATCATCGTTCAGTGGTTGGCGGTGATGCTCCTGAAACCGGCGGTTCACTACTGAAACAGATAAGTCATACATATCATACAGACGCACAATGGGATCTTTCAGATAAAATAAAATCTTTTGGCTTGTTGCTTGGAGCTGACGCAAGAATTTATGAGGTAGTTCCTGATGGAAATAATTTCGTTGATTTTTCCAGACCGGCATCTGAAAGAAATAAACCGATAGCTGATGGTAGCTTTGGTGATAATGTATATTACAAAAAGTTCGGAGGTTTTACTCAACTTACTAAATCCTTATTTCAGGATCGATTAAAGTTATTTGGTTCAGTACGTGTGGATTACAATCCTGAATTTGACCCTAAAATAAATCCAAGAGTTGCGGCCGTTTATACGCTCGCACAAAAGCACAATTTCCGGACTTCCATTCAAAACGGCTTTCGTTTTCCAGCTTTATTTGAAGCGATTTCATTCGTGAATAACGGAAATATAAGAAGGGTAGGTGGTCTATCGTATATCAATGAGGGCCTCGGTTACCTGGACAATTCGTACACGCTTAACTCTGTTAATACTTTTAATGCTGCTGTAAATAAAGATGTTGCCGCAGGTTTATCCAGTAATGATGCGGCTTTAAAAAATAGAGCCTTATTGGAAGTTACAAGTCTGTCGCCTACCAGACCAGAACGAATTAACTCATTTGAAGTAGGCTATAAAAGTGTATTGTTGAATAATAAACTGGTTATTGACGTTGATGCGTATAGCAATGAATACGACGGTTTTCTTGGACAAGTAGAAGTATCGGTTCCAAAAGCCAACACCGTTTTGGTTGGAACCGATGAAGCTGTTATTGCCATGATAGCCGCAAACAGATCACAACAGACAAGGTACAGGGTGTATACAAACGCTAAAAATAAGTATAATAACTATGGTTCTTCGCTGGGATTGACGTATAACTTTTATAAAAAATATACTCTTAACGGGAACGTAAATTATAATACAATAAGTGAAAATAAGCAGAAAGACGTGTTTGTAACCGGGTTTAACACTCCTGCCTGGGCTACTAACCTTTCTTTCGGAAATCGCGAAATTATCAAAGATCTGGGTTTTAACATTGTTTGGAGATGGCAGGATAAATTCGATTGGGAAAGCCCGCTGGTTAGCGGAGCTGTACCAGCATACAGTACATTTGACGCACAGGTTTCTTATAAGATTAAGCCATCTAAGTCAACAATTAAGGTGGGTGGCACCAATATTTTCAACAAAACTTATATTCAATATGCTGGCGGTCCAACGATCGGAGGCCTGTATTATGTTGCTCTTACGTTCGAAGGATTATTACAGAAATAATAGCCTTCGTTGTCGATAAATGTCCGTTTCGATCAATACGGTGGCCGGCAAAGGCCACCTTAAAGGAATTTACACTCTCAAAATTCTACTTGTCAAGGAATTTTTATAGCATTGTCTAATCCTGCATTTATAAAGCAAATGCAGAACTTTTATGAACGCTAAACAATACTCATTAAAGGATTTAATAATTTACTTCCTTAAACTAGGCACATGGGGCTTTGGCGGTCCCGTGGCGCTGGTGGGGTATATGCACCGGGATTTGGTAGAAAAGAAACAGTGGATTACCGAAGAAGAATATAAAGAGGGATTGGCACTCGCTCAGCTGGCACCTGGTCCGCTTGCAGCGCAGCTAGGTATTTACATTGGCTTTGTGCATTATGGAATACTGGGGGCAACATTAGCTGGTATCGCTTTCGTGCTTCCATCTTTCATAATGGTTGTTTTGTTGGGTATAGTTTACAAGCTCTATAGTGGTATTCCACTAATGCAGTCGGTGTTTTACGGAGTTGGTGCGTCGGTAATTGGAATTATTGGCGTGAGTGCCTATAAACTTACATTGAAATCAATAAGCAAATTTGAGATACATGCCATAAAATCTAAATGGCTCCTTTGGTTTTTTTACGTAATCGGAATAGTTGTTACTGTCATTACCCGCAGGGAGGAGGTTTTACTATTTGTAGCCGCGGGCCTGATTTATATGGTTATTAAAGCACCACCTCAGTGGTTAAGAAAACCACAAACAGCGTCGTTGGTTATTTTAGGTGGAATTGGCTTTTGGCGATATGACCCTGGTTCATTGAAGGATATAGCGTTGTTTTTTGCCAAAGCCGGTGCTTTTGTGTTTGGAAGCGGACTTGCAATCGTACCGTTCCTCCATGCCGGTGTAGTGGAGCAATTTCATTGGCTAACAGAGAATCAATTTCTTGATGCGGTTGCTGTCGCTATGGTAACTCCGGGCCCGGTAGTGATTACTGTAGGATTTATAGGCTATCTTGTTGCAGGTTTCCCCGGTGCAGTTGCTGCTGCCGCAGCTACTTTTTTGCCTTGCTATGTTTTTACTGTTGCCCTCGCACCATCTTTTAAAAAAATAGCCAGAAACGAAAGTATAAAAGCGTTTGTTGATGGCATAACTGCCGCTGTTATTGGTGCTTTGGTTGGCGCAGTTATTGTGATTGGTTTGCGTTCAATCATTGATATTCCTACTGGCTTAATTGCAATTATATCGGTGCTGGTTCTAATTTACCTTAAGAAAGTACAGGAACCTTATATTATTCTAATTGCTGCAATCGCAGGAATAATAATTAAAAGTTTTTGAACATAAATGTCGTTAACCTATTAACGATATTTATGTTTACTTTAAATTATCAAACACTCCTCCATGGATATAGGATTTAACAGAAACGAGGATATTAATAAACACCACCTTTTTGAACTAAAGGATCGCCTTAAAACTATTTATTCTGGAGGTGGAGAAAAAGCCGCAGCTAAGCAAAAAGAAAAAGGGAAGCTTTTAGCACGGGAGAGAGTTTCTTATCTTATCGATGATAATCGTCCATGGTTAGAAATAGGCGCATTTGCAGGCGAAGGAATGTACCAGGAATATGGTGGATGCCCGTCAGGTGGCGTAATAACCGGAATCGCTTATGTTTCTGGCCGGGAATGTGTTATCGTGGCAAATGATGCTACTGTTAAAGCAGGAGCGTGGTTTCCGATAACAGCAAAAAAAAATCTTCGCGCACAAGAGATCGCCATAGAAAATCGCCTGCCTATTATTTATCTGGTTGACTCGGCCGGAGTGTTTTTGCCTTTACAGGATGAAATTTTTCCTGATAAAGAACACTTTGGAAGGATATTCAGGAATAATGCGGTGATGAGCAGCGAAGGTATTGTTCAGATTTCAGCAATTATGGGATCCTGCGTGGCAGGCGGAGCTTATTTACCTATAATGAGCGATGAGGCAATGATTGTCGATGGAACAGGTTCCGTTTTCCTGGCAGGAAGTTACTTGGTCAAGTCAGCTATTGGAGAAGACGTGGATAATGAAACCCTCGGCGGCGCAACTACGCATTGTGAGATTTCTGGCGTAACGGATTATAAGCATCCTAATGATCGGGCTTGCCTGGATTCTATCAAAAATATTATGAGTAAACTTGGCGCTCCTTTAAATGCCGGTTTCGATAGAATTCAAGCTACTGCTCCTGTAAAAGAACCCGGGGATATTTACGGCTTGTTGCCCGATAATCGCGAAAAGCCCTACGACATGCTGGAGATTATTCATCGCCTTGTAGATAATTCCGATTTTGAAGAATACAAACAGCTATACGGCCAAAGCATAATCTGCGGATTAGGCCGAATTGAAGGTTGGGCAGTTGGAATTGTCGCCAATCAACGAAAAGTTATAAAATCCGGGAAAGGAGAAATGCAGTTCGGGGGCGTAATTTATTCTGATTCGGCCGATAAAGCAAGCCGTTTTATAATGAATTGTAATCAAAAGAAAATCCCATTAGTGTTTTTGCAGGACGTTACTGGGTTTATGGTCGGAACACGTTCTGAACAAGGCGGAATCATCAAAGATGGTGCAAAAATGGTCAATGTGGTCGCTAATTCGGTTGT
The DNA here is from genome assembly GCA_966210515.1 of uncultured Pedobacter sp. GTDB lineage: Bacteria > Bacteroidota > Bacteroidia > Sphingobacteriales > Sphingobacteriaceae > Paradesertivirga. The sequence goes on along the minus strand of CBIHLM010000035.1, from coordinate 37,089 downwards.
TCCTAAGTTTACCATTATAATTGGTAATTCGTATGGAGCGGGCAACTATGCCATGTGTGGTAAAGCCTATGATCCGAGGTTGATTTTTGCATGGCCCTCGGCTAAAATTGCAGTAATGGGAGGTTCGCAGGCCGCAAAAACCTTGTTGCAAATACAGGAGTCGGCTTTGAAAGCGAAAGGCGAAATTATTACTCCTGAAAAGGAGGATGAACTATTAAAAGAAATTACAGATAGGTATAATCAGCAAACCACACCATATTATGCAGCAGCCAGGCTTTGGGTCGATGGTATTATCGATCCTCTGGAAACCAGGAAAGTAATTTCTATGGGAATTGAAGCTGCCAATCAATCGCCTATCACCAAGCGCTTTAACGCAGGCATTATTCAGACATAATTCAGCTTCGAATACTATTTCAAATTAACATTCGTTTTTTTGCGTATGAGATGGATATGCTGTGCTGGATTACTTTTATGTCTGACATTATTCGAGGTACAAGCTCAAAAAATTTCATTCTCAGAGAAACGCTCCTCTTCTCTAACTTATGTCAAAGGCACCGATTTTGAAGGGGTTGTATTTTCTAAGGATTTCGCCTTCCCGTTCCTGTCCGATGATGTTGTAGAAAAAAGATTCACACCTACAGAAAGGGAAATTGAATGTGCTGAGTTGCTTCTGCTTAAGGAAATAAAATCGGTCAACTCTTTACAGAAAAATCAAGGTGGAGATAAAGGGCCTATTATTCACGACAATTTAAAGTCTTTCGTTAGGCAATATTTTGGATATTATACATCAGCCGGAGAAAAGGTTGTTTACATAAGCTTCTTATTAAAAGCCAATTATAAATCGCTATCTAAAGAAGTGCCAAATTGGTTAAAAGGGGCGGTACTTGTGTTAAATGGTGGCAGTAATTACTGGCAGGTTCAAGCCAATCTCAATAAATCTTCCTTATTCGGACTCGATATTAACGGAATCGATCAGTCTCCTCTGCGCTAAATTGAATTTATACTGATAAATGTGTGTTGTCAGTGATAGGACAAAGCATTAGATTTGTCTCCTTGAAATTTCATCAAATGTCAGAAGTAACAGAACACGTTCATTGTTTAATTATTGGTTCAGGCCCGGCAGGATATACAGCTGCCGTTTATGCTGCCCGAGCAGATTTAAAACCTGTTTTATATACCGGAATCGTCCCGGGTGGTCAGCTCACTCAAACTACTGATGTGGAGAATTTTCCAGGCTACCCTGAAGGTATTTTAGGTCCGGAAATGATGGAAGATTTCCGCAAGCAGGCAGAACGGTTTGGTACCGATATTCGCTTTGGATATATTACTTCTGTAGATTTCACAGGTCCGGTTCATAAGGTAATTGTGGATGAGCATAAAACAATAACAGCTGATACAGTAATTATTGCGACTGGCGCATCCGCAAAATGGCTGGGTTTAGAGAGCGAACAAAAATACAATGGTTTCGGAGTTTCAGCATGTGCAGTTTGCGATGGGTTCTTTTTTAAAGGTCAGGACGTTGCAATTGTTGGAGCAGGAGATACAGCCGCAGAGGAAGCAACCTATTTAGCTAAATTGTGCAAGAAAGTGCATCTGTTGGTACGTCGTGATGAATTCAGAGCTTCCAAAACCATGGTGCACCGTGTGCTAAATACTCCTAATATCGAAGTTCATTACAATACGGAAACAAAAGAGATTGTTGGTAACGGCCAAACTGTTACAGGTATTCAGGTTTTTAATAATCAAACAAACGAAGAGAAACTATTGGACATCACTGGTTTCTTTGTTGCTATTGGTCATAAGCCCAATACAGACATTTTTAAAGATTGGTTGGAAATGGATGAAACAGGTTATCTAATTACTAAATCCGGAACAACTCAAACTAATATTGAAGGCGTTTTTGCCTGCGGTGATGCTCAGGATAAAATCTACCGTCAAGCAGTAACTGCGGCTGGTACAGGCTGTATGGCTGCGCTGGAAGCGGAGCGCTATCTGGCAGCTAAAGAGTATGTTATGACGGAGTAAATCTTTCTCAAACTTTTGATTTGAATTTATGTTCCATTCTCAAATAGCAATATTATGGGAAAAGGCGATATCAAATCGAAACGAGGAAAAATTATTAACGGATCATTCGGAAAAAAAAGACCTCATGGCATTAAACCATCGGTAGTAGTACAGAAGAATGAAAAAAACATTGAGAAAAGTGCCAAATAGGCGCTTTTTTTCGTTTAGTAACTATGATCAGCAAAATACTTAAGCTTCGTACGGCACTAATTCTGGGTGTTTCAATAGCAACTATTCTTTTTCTGATATTCATGTTTTTCTATATCAGGAATCAATTTTTTGTTACACGTACAGAAATCACCGAAGATGTCATGATTGAAAAAATCACGAACATGGGAAAACTCGAATTAGTGAAATATTCAATGAAAGATGTTATTGAAAAAAAAGTTACACGGACCTTATTGCCAGACAAAAGAATTCTGTTCGTGGCAGTGGGTGAAGTTGTCGGTTGTATTGATCTGACGAAAGTTGTAAAAGAGAATATTATATCCACTAAAGATTCCGTAACTGTTTTTCTTCCAAATCCCGAAATCTGTTATTCTAAGTTAGATCACCAACGCTCTAAAGTATATGAACTTTCAGGTGTTTGGTCGCCGAGCGACAGGCAGCAAATGATTGAGGATATTTACAAACTGGCTGAACAAAAGATACTTCAAAATGCCAAAGAAATGGATGTGTTAGGTAAAACTAAAGAGAATGCACAAACCATTTTTAAGCCCATTTTGGAGAATATTTCTGGAAAGAGAGTCGGCATAATGTTTAAATAAGACAGTTAATTTATGAAATAACCTTTATGATGGTCTAAGTTTTCCTTTGTTTGAACTTTTTCTAGCGGGTACAGGCGAAAATACAGGACTAGTAGCTGCTCCAAAATCATAGGGCGATAGTGAATAATGATGGAAAACACTACATTTGAGTTGAGTGATGCTATCGGTTAATAAAAGTATCACAAAATTCAAATCCGGTATTTCCAAATCTGGGGACAGTCGAATTGAGAGGAACCCAATAGTCGAAAGGCAGAAATACCGCAAGTTTATTGTTTCATTAATTATTCAACCATCGATGAAAAAAATAATTTTGTTATTCTCTGTTGCCAGCTTTGTTATAAGTTCATGTAGTCCGGATGAACCCAAAAAAGCAGCGTCTTCTATTACCAAAGTAGTTTTGCCGCAGCCTTTCCGTTTTCACAAGTCAATAGAAGTGAAACCGGGTTTAACCTTTGATGTTTTAAGTTGGGGACGAGGATCCGAGCATATCGGTCAATATATTATTCTTCGGTCTGACTCATCTAAGGTAAAATACAGTACCATTTCTGAGGAATTAGAGGGAGATATCGTTGATGTCTGGAACATGGATTTAGATGCAGATGGAAATCCGGAAATTTTCATTCAAGCAAAAGGACAAGACAAGGGTTCCTATTTAAAGATTTATGTTCATGAATTTTCTGACGGCGGTTCATCTCAGGAGATTAAGTTCCCGGAGTTAAGTTCGGCAACGAAACGAAAATATCACGGCAAAGATTCTATTTACACAAAAGAAGGAAATCTGTTCAGAGAGTTTCCGCTGTATGAAGAAAAAGATACGGCTGGGGTCAATCCCGTTGATAAAAAGTTTGTGGAGTATACATTAAAAGGGAATCGTTTCGATATACATGAAATAAAAGATGAAGAGAAACAAAAGCCATAGTGTTTCGGTCGACTCTATAAAAATTGGCTTTCGAGGCGCTCTAATTTCTTTACCATTTCATTAAGCTTTTCCTGTTCCCTGCGAACATAAATCCTCATAATAAACCAGCAGATAATAAACCAGATAACAGTTGCTGCTACACCGGTTATTGTTTGCCAAAAGGGGGAACTAAAGTAAATTTCGATAAAATAAAGAGCGAAGGCAATACCAATAAAGACGCTGTAAATTGTATAGTTTGTTGTGTTGAGTTGATAACGTCTGCGACTATACTTTTTCAAATAAGTAATATATTCTTCAGGTTGTTTCATCAAATACTCGCTGCCTGATATGCTTCTGTAATCTCTTAACTGCGCAAAAAGGTAGTAAAAGCAGCAGCTTAAGAATATTAAGAATGATAGGTGAGTAGTCCACATTAGCGACGAGCTATTAAGCCAGATTAAAGAAAAAAGGATAATAGCCGCCAATGTTCCGATGCTTTCGAATAACAGTTTATTGGCAAAGCTGCTTTTTGACTTCCTTATTCCTTTAAGCACGTCTTCGTAGCTGAGTTTAGGACTTGCAAGCTGACCGTGCCATATATCTTTCAGTGCATCAAAATCTTTCATAACGGTTATATATTTCAGTCAGTTTGTGTTTAATCCGGTGTATTTTAACCCTTAAATTCCCTTCGGAAACACCAGAAATTTCGGCAATTTCCGAGTAGGGAAGTTCATCCAATACCATTGAGATTATAATTCTTTCGGTCTCTTCCAGTTGCGAGATGCATTTATATAATAGAGCTACCTGATCATGTTTTTCTGAGACCTCTTCCTCCTTGTTTTCAATTATAGAATCTGTGAGCTGATCTTTTGCTTGTCGCTTTTCAACCCTCAGCCATGAAAGGCAGGTGTTTACGGCAATCCGATAAATCCACGTAGAAATCATGGCCTGGTTACGAAACTTATCAAGGTTCTGCCAAACCTTCATAAAAGTATCCTGCATCAGGTCATTAGCCGCATCATCATCGCCGGTATAACCATAGCATAGGTGGTAAATTTTCTTTGAGTTAGACTTAAAGATTTCTTTAAAAAGAGCTTCTTTATTCATTATCTAAAAATTAGATGATGGATAAAGGTATCTGTTACAACTGGAAATCATTTTTGTTAAAATATCTGACTTTGTTATCGGCTTCGTTGATTAAGTTATTGTAGGTCGTACTATAATCAAATTGAAGATCTTCATGAAGTTTTGGGAAGATCCGTTTTGCCTTTTCCAATTGCCGGAAGAAAATAGTTTGAAGCGGCTTATGAGATGACCGGGTATCAGCATATTCTAAAAACATGGCTGCGAACCATAATAAAAGCTCAATTTCCACTTCTTTTGATCCCGTATATTTAGCGTGTTTTGCAAGTAGCCTAACAATCTTTCTGATTTCCTTTGTACTTGTATAGGAAGATCGGTTTAAGTTCTGGAAGTTTATAAGTAAGGTCGATTTAACCTCTTCTGCATAGTTCAGCGGGTTCTCTGCATCGTAAAGTAAATAGCTTAATAACTCCTTGTTTTCCTTTTTATATTTCGCCAGTCGCAGACAGATATCCGTTAAAGCCTCCGTATTAAGCAACCGCAACTCCTTCTTTATGTCACTTAATTTTTCTACTCTCATTAATCTGTTAGGTTTGTTGGGTAAATCTAATTATTTACATTTGTTCGATATCATTAAAAATTGTTTATGAGGTTAAAACAAGCAGGGTATGCTGCTATAATTACCGTTTTTATTGCGGCGCTCCTTACTTTTTTTAACTCCTACAGCATTCTTCCTGTTTCGCCGATCGCTTTAACTTTTTCCAGATGGCTGGTTATTACTTCATTAATATTGTATGGGATCAAAAAGAATTCGCTGACCAGCTGGATATTGATTTCAATGGTTATTGGGGCCGAAATCGGTCACGACTATCCTGAAATCGGAATAAAACTGCAGGTGTTGAGTAAGGTGTTTCTCAAGATGATTAAAACCATTGTTGCTCCTTTGCTTTTCGCCACTTTGGTATATGGAATTGCCGGTCATGCCGATCTTAAGCAAGTTGGCCGGATGGGCTGGAAAGCTATTCTGTATTTCGAAGTAGTTACCACAATTGCTTTGTTTATCGGATTGGCAGCAATCAATATTTCTCAGGCCGGAGCCGGAATTACCATGCCGCCTGCATCCGGTGAGTCGCTGCCGGATGTGCCGCCTCAAACGTTAAACGATATCATTCTCCATATTTTCCCAGAAAATATTGCAAAATCTATAGCCGAAGGGCAGATTTTACAAATTGTTGTATTCAGTATTCTTTTTGGAATAGCGCTTGCAATGGTTAGAGAAGATAAACGACTTCCGATGCTGAAAGCAACCGAGAGTTTGTCTGAGGTGATGTTTAAGTTTACCAATATTGTCATGTATTTCGCACCAATCGGCGTGGGAGCTGCCATTGCATATACTGTTGGTCATATGGGATTGGGGATTTTAGTTAATTTGTTTCAGTTACTGGCTACACTCTATGTGGCGCTGATAGTTTTCCTGTTAGGAGTTTTGTTGCCAATTGCCCTGATTGTTGGAGTTCCGATAAAAAAGTTCCTTCAGGCGATTGCCGGACCGGTATCTATCGCATTTGCAACCACCAGTTCTGAAGCTGCTTTGCCCCGGGCTATGGAAAATCTTGAAAAATTGGGCGTCCCCCGAAAAATTGTAGCTTTTGTAATGCCAACAGGGTATAGCTTCAACCTGGATGGAACGACCTTATATCTGTCACTTGCTTCCATATTCGTTGCGCAGGCGGCGGGGATGAATCTTTCGATTCCGCAGCAACTTGTTATAGTATTTACACTTATGTTAACCAGTAAAGGCGTTGCCGGTGTTCCCAGAGCTTCATTGGTTATTTTATTAGGAACTGCAGCTTCGTTTGGAATGCCGTCCTGGCCGATATTTATCATTCTGGGTATAGATGAACTAATGGATATGGCACGAACCTCAGTAAATGTTATTGGAAACTGCCTTGCAACAGTGGTAGTAGCCAAATGGGAAAAGGAGTTTACTCCTACCGATGAGGTGATAGAGTAAGCAGAGTTTTGTAAATTTCATTTTCATACAATCATTTTAATAATTAGTATAAACACATGTCAACCAAATCAAAAAAGATATTTCTGGCACTTAGTATAATTATCCCATTTTTAATTTATTGTTTCTACTACTATGGGATGATGGTTAAGAATGCTCCTTACAAATTTTCAGAATTTGAATCGCTTACTTTTAAATATGGATTAGGGGATAGTTTAGTAAATCAATATAATTCTAAAACCGCACTTTATCAGTATGTGAATGAGAACGATTCTTTAATTAAGAAAAAGGTAAAGCTTTCAAAGGATGATCTGCTGGTTCTTCATCGCCGGGCAGCGCAGCTGGGCTTTTGGAACTTTCCGTCGAAAATTGTGAATGAAGGTCAACCGTTAAAAAATACACCTCATTATTATATCGAGCTGAGTTATAAGAAGAAGAGTAAGAATGTTTTATTTGATCTTGATTATAACGGTGATCCAAAACTTAAAGACGCTGTTCGCAGGCTAATTGAGGAGGTAAGCAATACTATTAACGACGCTGAAGATCGACAGAAAAGGTAGCGTATGTTAAAAATTCCCAGTGTAAGTTAAGCTAATGTTAACTGTAAATAATCATTAGGTTAAATAAGTAATTTCAATAATCTTAGATTAACATTAAGTGTATTTTCGCTGCATATTAATGTAACAATGAAATTATTTAATAAAGAAAAAAGGTATTTACCGTTTCAACTTAGTCTTGTTTTTTTGTTCCCGATTTTTGTTTTTGCACAGTCGGCTAATCCTACAACTCACGGAAAAGGTTTGCAATTTATTGCTGCTGATTCGTCTTTTTTAACCAAATTAAATGTTCGTGCTCAAAGCTTATTTTCGAGTACTTATAATTTAGATGAGGAAAGCTATAGTGACAATTTGCAAATTCGAAGAGCGCGGATAAAAATGGAAGGATTTATTTACAGTCCTAAGATAGAGTATAAATTCGAGTTTGCTCTGAGTAACTCAGATACAGGACGGCCATTGGCTGAAAACAATAACACATCAAATATTGTTTTGGATGCAATAGTAAACTGGAATTTCGCAAAAGGTTTTAATTTAATATTTGGCCAAACTAAGCTTCCGGGCAACAGAGAAAGGGTTATTTCATCGCAGCGATTGCAGCTGGTGGACCGAAGTCTGTTAAATTCCCGATACAATATTGACAGGGATTTTGGTGTTCAGTTACATCACGAATCACAATCGGGTGATATTGTATTTAAAAAGATATTATCTGTTTCGAGTGGTGAAGGCAGAAATATGACATCTGATAATAAAGGTGGATATGATTATACCGGAAGGGTGGAAGTATTACCATTTGGGGAGTTTCAAAGCAGTGGAGATTATTTTGGTGGTGATTTAAAAAGGGAGCTTACACCAAAGTTAAGCCTCGGGTTAACGTATGATTTTAATGATCGTGCCTCACGGCAAGGCGGGCAATTGGGAAGCTTTTTTGATGAGCAACGTGACCTGAAAACGATATTTGCTGATGCGATGTTTAAGTATAAAGGTTTCTCAGCGATGGCTGAATACGCCGACAAGAAATCTAACGGATCTCCTGTGGTAGAAACGGATATAGATGGAAAGGTTTCGAAAGCTTTCTTTACTGGTACAGGCTTTAATGTTCAGGCTGGTTACCTTTTCAAAAATAATGTGGAATTGGCAGGCCGTTTTACCCGGATTAACCCTGAGGCTATTACGCAACGGGATGATAATACTCAATACACCTTGGGTGTTTCTAAGTATATTTCGGGACATACTTTAAAGGTGCAAAGCGATATAAGCCTATTGCAGGAAAATTCAGATGCACATGAATTGATGTACAGATTTCAAATAGAGATAGGTTTTTAAAGACTCCGACTGTTTATCGAATCTGAAAAATCCATAATTAATAGAAAAGCCATCGTTAACGATGGCTTTTCTATTAAAATAAGTTGTAGCCTTTTAGCCTCTTATTCAAAATATTCTTTCATCCTCTCAAAGAAGCTTTTTTCATGCTTGCCTGGTTGAGGACGGAAATTTGGCGATTCTTGTAGTTTCTCCATTAAATCACGTTCTTCGCGAGAAAGAGCTTTTGGAGTCCAGATATTTACATAAACTAACTGATCCCCACGGTGATAAGAATTAACCTCAGGAACGCCCTTACCTTTTAATCGCAGGATTTTACCGCCCTGTGTTCCTGGTTCAATCTTGATTTTCGCTTTACCATCGATGGTTGGAACCTCTACACTCGCACCCAGGGTTGCATCAACAAAGCTGATGTGTAAATCAAATACAACGTTATTTCCTTCGCGTTGAAGTGTTTCGTGTGGTATTTCTTCTATAAGGATTATCAGGTCGCCGGGCACACCGCCTCTTGGCGCCGCATTACCTTTACCTCCCATAGAAAGTTGCATGCCCTCACTAACACCCGCCGGGATGTTTATCGAAATAGTTTCCTCACCTCTTACAACCCCATCGCCATGGCATACATTACATTTAGAAGTAATTTGTGTTCCTTCGCCGTTACAAGTAGGACAGGTGCTGGTGGTTTGCATTTGGCCCAGAATAGTGTTCGTAACTCTGCGCACTGAACCTGAACCGCCGCAAGTGGAACACGTGTGGAACGAAGAACGATCTTTCGCTCCGCTGCCATCACAGGTGCCACAAACTACTTGTTTATTGACTTTTATTTTCTTTTCAGCACCCTTGGCGATTTCTTCAAGAGTTAACTTTACTTTGATCCGTAAATTACTGCCACGGGCAACTCGTCTTCCACCACGGGATTGACCGCCGCCTCCAAAGAAGCTTTCAAAAGGACTGCCTCCACCAAAAACATCTCCAAACTGGCTGAAAATATCCTCCATGTTCATGTGGCCGCCGTAACCGCCTCCTCCTTGAGTTCCCGCATGACCAAATTGATCGTAACGTTGCTTTTTCTCTGGATTACTCAGAATCTCATAAGCTTCGGCTGCTTCTTTAAACATCTCCTCAGCTTCTTTATCGCCCGGGTTCTTATCCGGGTGAAATTTAATAGCCTGTTTACGATAAGCTTTTTTAATCTCATCGGCACTGGCACCTTTGGTAATGCCCAGTATATCGTAATAATCTCTTTTAGCCATTTTATTTTAATGAGTGAAGGAGTGAATATTGAAGACCTTCGTCGTTCGCTCCTTCAATCCCTTTTTACGCTCCAACAACAACTTTTGCAAAGCGGATCACTTTGTCATTTAAATAATATCCTTTTTCAACCTCGTCGATTACTTTTCCTTTCAAGTCTTCGGAGGGAGCCGGAATATTAGTAATGGCTTCGTGGATTTCTGCGTCAAACACAGTTCCAACAGACTCCATTTCTTTTAAACCTTTTTGAGTTAAAATGCTTTTTAACTTATTTTGAACCAAAACAATGCCTTCTTTAACAGCCGAAACATCACTTGCTGTTTCCATGGATTTTAAAGCACGGTCAAAATCATCAACAACAGGTAGTAAGCTAACTAAAACGTCTTTTCCTGCAGTTTGAAGTAGGTCTATACGCTCTTTGTTTGTTCTTCTTTTGTAATTATCGAACTCAGCATACAGGCGTAGATATTTATTATTGGCTTCAGCTAAATCAGCTTTAAGTTTGTCTTCTTGCGACAACTGATCTTCAACATCACTTGCAGGAACGTTTTCGGAATTACCTCCATCGCCTTGATGACTAAGTATTTCGCTCACTTGCTCTAATTCTTGATCAATTTCTGGTTTCACTTCGTTATTTTCATTCATAACTTCTTTCTCAGGGTTTTTCTTCTTGTTTTTCAACATATCTGAAAACTTCATAATAATGGGGTTAGACAAATTTTTTGCCAATTAAATAAAACAGCCAAGCTGTCAGTGATTTATTTTATTCATCAAACAAATTGGCGTATGGCCTATCACTTAGACGATTTTGGCATCTTCTATGACTCTTCCGTTTTCGCACTTAATAATGCGTGAAGGGAAGGTTCGAATTAGTTGATATGCGTGGGTTGCCATCAATACAGCAGTGCCCGAACGGCTGATTTCTTTTAACAGAAGCATGATTTCTTCCGCAGTATCAGGATCAAGATTTCCTGTTGGCTCGTCGGCCAGAATTATTTCCGGATCATTAAGCAAGGCTCTGGCTATTACCACCCGCTGCTGTTCGCCACCTGAAATCTCATGTGGCATTTTTTTAATTTTTGAACGAAGCCCAACCTTTTCCAATACATCCCTAATCCGATCAGAAATTAAAGTTTTATCCTTCCAGCCAGTTGCATGCATCACAAAACGAAGGTTGTCTTCTATAGTCCGATCAGTTAGAAGCTGAAAATCCTGAAAAACGATTCCCAGTTTTCTTCTTAAAAAAGGAACATCCTTCTCAGTCAGTTTTTTCAGATCATAACCTCCCGCATGTCCCTCACCAGATGAAATATGAAGGTCTCCATAAATGATTTTCAATAAACTGCTTTTGCCCGATCCGGTTTGACCGATAAGAAAAACAAACTCTCCCTTATCAATTTGAAGATTTACATTGCTAAGGACCAGGTGTTTTTGCTGGTAAACGTCAACATTTTCAAGTTTTATAACTGTATTGCCAATCATATTAAAGTTCTAATTTTAAAATCTGACCAAATGGAAGGTCTTTTACGAGGTTCATGATGTATTCGGATTTATCTCCTAATCCAATTTTTTCAAGTGATTTATCCGGTCTGTCTACTCTGAAATAGGCTAATAATGTAAATTTATCATCCCTCAATTGTACGTAGTCCGGAATTCTTGCGACACCTTTCACCTTAATGATGTACATAACGCCAAAGTTATAATTTTCTGTCGTTTTAGCTTGGGCTTGTTTATAAACTCAGTAAAAATTCAACTGTGTTGACGCCATCCGCATAATCCCATAGCCGGGGCTGCTGACTTTGGCCGAAACCAACGCGCTGAGTGTCGACGTGTAGCTCCTGTTTGGAAACTATACATTGGAGGTTTTCGGCATGAGGCTGAATTATTTCCTCTGCGGATTCAAGCTTGGTATATTCCTCATAATATAAGACTGCAAGGGGCGAGGCTAAACGCTCATCTTTTTTTACAAGTAAAAATCCGTTGTCGAAATGCTTTTCGCGATTTATTAAATAAATAGACTTGTTGTACTCATAATTATTGCAGTATTTATTGTGATTGACTATGTTGTTATAAGGTTCGATGGATTCAAAAAAAGTCCTGAAATCATAACCTTCCGGCACAAAAACTTTGGAAACATTTCTGCATCCTAAACCAAAAAAGTCAAATATATCATGTCCCAGCAAGAATAATTCATCCCGAGTTTCTTGTCCTGTCAACAAGGCAATGCTATTGCGGTTTTTACGAATAATGTGCGGTACTTTCGAAAAATAATATTCGAAATATCTGGAGGTATTGTTGCTACCGGTCGCTATTACGGCATCAAAACCTTCAAGTCTATCAGCAAATTTTATCTGTTCTTTGAAACCGGGGTCAAACTCAATGAGTTTATTTAACAAATGTGGGATCAGATCTTTATCCTGAGATGAAGATTTGATTAAAGCAATATGCCCCGTAGCCAAAACAGATAAAATATCATGAAAACCTACCAGTGGAATATTTCCTGCCAGCACTAATCCGATTTGCTTCGGATTTACGGGAGAGTAGGTGCTTATTTTCTCATTTTCAAACCAGGTATCAATATCCTGAGGTTCCAGCATACGGGATATTCCCTTGATAGCTTTGATTGTTTCTTCGGGAGTAAACCAGGCATTTGATTGATGTGCGTTGTTTATCAGCTTTTTAAGTTGCTCGTCCGGAGATTGTAAATATAATCCCAAACTTTTAAAAGCTGTTTTTCGTTGTTCTTGTGTCAAAATGGAAGTCCTTAAAATAAAATCAACAGATTGTGTTATATTTGCAATTGTTTTTGCAGTGCTTAACAATTGCAAAATTACGGTTAAGAAATAGAATTATAGAACATGGCGATAATAATAACAGACGAATGCATTAACTGCGGAGCTTGTGAGCCGGAATGCCCTAATAATGCTATTTATGACGCGGGGGCTGCCTGGCGCTTCTCTGAAGGAACAGCTTTACGCGGAGTAATAGATTTTGGTGATGGTACCACATTGAATGCAGAAGAGGCTCAACCAGCAATCTCAGAGGAATTTTATTATATAGTTTCGGATAAATGTACAGAATGTAAAGGTTTTCATGACGAGCCGCAGTGTGCTGCTGTTTGTCCGGTTGATTGCTGCATTGATGATGTGGATGTTCGCGAAACTGAAGAGGAATTGCTGGCAAAAAAAGCCTGGCTTCATGCTGAAGACTAATAAATAAAATATTTTTATTAAGAAGCAAAAGGCTGTCTCATTTTTGGGGCAGCCTTTTTTGATGTAAGCGGTTTGACGAAACGAACGTTGTCCCGAAATAATGTTAATTGTCAGTTTAATAAGTTATCTTTGAAAAAAACACTCTCCATTAATTCCCTCCTTTATTTAGTGCGTGTTATTCCTCAACTTTATGCTGTTAAAAAAAAGAAAAATGTTAGCCGGCGAGAATATTCGCTATGTTGGAAAAGCCTTTCCGGGATTTGTGCCCGGACAGGGGTACATGACTTTTTTAAGTTATAAGAGTAATCTTGAAATCCTGGTAAGGTATAATGATACCGAAATCATTGTTTTCGAGTATCTCACTGAAACCATAGGGAACAAATAAAATTCACTTAAATCAAGGTTTGTCTCGTCCTGCAAACTTCCCTTTTCCTTGCAGAAATTCAATTGCACGGCTGATGTTTCGGTCAATACTTTCTTCTGGTTTTAACTGAGAGATATATCTCGTGATTTCGTGTTTTTTTGATGATGATAAACTTTCGAATACCGACTTAGCATGTTGATTTAGGTTAAGTGCTTCGACCAGCTTAGGATGCGGTTCGATTGTTCTGTCCGCGGGATCAAACTCTACAGAAAGATGAATGATTTCTCCAATCCTTTTTGGTGAATTTTCGAGCATCGTAGTGTTTATGTAAAGTCTCCACGCGCCTTTGAATTTCACTAAAGTTTGTTTGTATTCTTTTCCGTTTACCTTTCCTTTAATTGGAATGTGCCCTTTCGATTTACCCGAATTTGAAAAAATGCCAAGAAGAATATCATCGGGCAACAAAACATAAGGATTGATCCCTATAATTTCGATTTGGCCTTCGAATTTATACTTCATTATTTGAAATTGCCTCGTTTCCCTTTTTATTTTCAGTCCCAGAGATTGTTCATTTCCGTCAATACTATCGGTTGTCCATCAGTCACCAGAATGGTATGCTCGTGCTGCGCCATAAAGCCACCTTTATTGCCAACCATTGTCCAGCCGTCCGAAAGTGTTTCTGCAAGGGTCGAATCGGTAGAAATGAATGTCTCTATCGCTACGACAGAATTTTTCTTGAAGCGCTGTAAATTAAATCTGTCCCGGTAATTAGCTATTTCACCCGGAGCTTCGTGTAAACTTCTTCCAATTCCGTGTCCGGTAAGGTTTTTTATTACTTTATATCCGTTTTTCTTCGCTTCAGTTTCGATTAAAAAGCCTATGTCTGAAATTCTAACCCCACCTTTGATATTTGAAATAGCTTTTTTCAAAATGTTTTTAGAAGTTTGAATAAGCTTTTGATGCTGATTTATGTCGTTTCCTAAAATAAACGATGCACCATTATCAGACCAGAAGCCATCCAATTCTGCGGAAACATCAATGTTTATTAAGTCACCTTCTTTCAATATCCTGTTGTTGGAGGGTATTCCATGACAAAACTCGTGGTTGACGCTTATGCAGGTAAAACCAGGAAAACCATAGGTTAAGTACGGTGCCGATTTTGCTCCGAATTTTGTGAGCAACGATCCGCCAAAATCGTCAAGTTCTTTGGTCGACATCCCAGGTTGAGCATAACGTCTCATCTCTTTGAGGGTGAAAGCAACAGCTTCACTTACTTTCTTCATCCCTTTTAATTCACTTTCATTAGTTATAGACATGGCTTTTCTGCTTGAGATTGATCATTATTGTTTGTCAGCGGCTAGTATTAAGAATGTAAAATTACAAAAACAATTAAAAACGGTAATGAAAGGCCGAACCTTAAAATAAGGGTTTTAGGCTATTTCTTTGTGATAGTGCGGTTTAAATTTGCCTTCTTCTCGTATTATGATTTCAGGAGTATACATGTGTATCCCCCTTATCGTGCTGTCTGTTCAAGTTTTAATATTTCCACCCCAGCGTCAAGCAGCGGCCCGGTTCCGTGTTTTTCGTTTAGTCCAACAGGTCGGTTGTAATAAAACGGAAGATTATCCTGAATACCGGTTCCTACACAGATATCTTTAAGCTGACCCAGCTCATTCAGTTTATTCTTTTTCAGTCCTTCCCAGCCTAATTTGGCTATTGATGCATAGCGTTTGTCTATCCAGCCCTGGTTTACAGCATGTGCGGTGCCATATACAAACATGGCGCTGCAAGACGATTCGGTGTATGAATCATCTTTATCCAGTATCTGATGCCATAAACCGTCGGCTCCCTGGTAATGTGACAGCCCAAGAATCTGGCGTTCGAGCAGTTTTATAAGGTTTTTCTTTTCAGGATGATTATCAGGAAGAATATCCAGCAAATGAATAGTCGACAACATGATCCAGCCGTTACAGCGCCCCCAGTGGGCAACGCCATTTCGTTTCAGGTCACTATAATAAGTATGCCAGTATAATTGCTTCTCTGCATCCCACAAGTATTTGTTAAAGTTTTTAACCTGCTTAATTGCGTCGTCTATGTACTTTTTCTGACCGGTAAACTTTCCCATTCGTGCTAAGAACGGAACACTCATATATAAATCATCAGCCCACAAAGTCATCTTATGCGGAAATGCTCTGACAAAAGTTCCGTCTTCCAGACGTGGTCTGTCCTCTGTTAAATGTTTTGCAGCTTTTTCAAGATAAGCCTTGTACTCAGGTTTTTTCACTTGCTTGTATACTTCTATTATGCTCGCACTCATAGCACCGAAGTCATCAAGCTCTTCCATAGTAAAAAACTCGCCATACGGATAGGTATAATGTTTTACATCATGCTTGAACCGGTTCTCGAAAGTTTGGTAATTATCAAAACCAAAAGCTACATGCCGGGCGGCGTAATCAAGATATTTTTGATCATTTAAATGATTTCCGAGGTTGATCATCGCTATATTAAGAACCCCATGAGTATAATGCCAGCCCGTATATGGACTTGCATATTTCACCTTTACATTTTCAGGAATGTTTTTAGATGAGTTGTAAAACTGCTTGTTCTCAACACCTTCAAATCCTAATACGGTCTCTTTTATTATTTGGTCGGCAATTTTTCTGACTACTTCTTCATTGGACTGAGCATTAACAAACGTTGAACAAAGGATAATCAGGCAGAGACTTGTAAATATTCTAAACATGGGCTTAAATTGGATTGTACTAAATAAGCTAAATTCTACTAAGGTTTATCCGGGCCGGGCTTGTAATCATAAAAATGTTACAGTTTATGGGGCCGATCTGATAGATTCTAACGTCTAAATAGCCATCCATGGAAAATGAAACCCTAATGGATTAGGCTAGGTCAGTAGTCCATCTTTATTATACTTCGCTCGATAATCCAAAGGGGTTAGACCAGTCATTTTCTTAAAGACTTCCCGGAATGCTTTATCATCCGAATAACCGACTTCATTCATAACCTCAAAAACGCTTTTTCTGCCTTTTTCCAAAGTGCTTTTGGCTACTTCTACTTTTACTCGCTGTAAATATTCTACCGGAGTATTTCCTGTAGCTTTGATAAAGCGTCTGTCGAAATTTCTTCTGCTTGTGGCCAATTTTGAGGCCAGATCCTCGAAAGAAATTCTTTGGCTTAAATTCTCTTCAATATAAGTCTGTGCCTTGCAAATCAAATCATCACCATGGGTCTTCTGCGTTTGGAAAATTCTAAAAGGTGATTGCGAGTCTCTTTCAATATCAATTTGAAAAATTTTGGAACAATAAATAGCTGTTTGCCTGTCAAAATGTTTTTCAATCAGAAACAGTATAAGGTTAAGAAAAGAGTAGGCACCGCCGTTGGTATATATACCCTTTTCAACAGTAAGTAGCTTATCGATATGGAGCTTAATGTTTGGAAACAGCCGCGTAAAGCCAGCTGCAGCATTCCAATGGGTGGAACAGCTTTTTCCGTCAAGCAAACCTGTAGCCGCAAGAAGAAATGCACCTGTGCAGATACTTGCCAGTTCGGCACCTCTTTCATACTGCTCCCTGATCCAGGTAATAAGCTCTTTATTGTCTTTAAGTATATTGTCATAATCGTGCGCGAGAGAAGGAATAAGCAGCAGGTCGGTTTTCGTTACATCTCTGATATCTACCGGATGTATTGAAAAGAAGCCTGCATTCAATTTCAAGTCTGTTTCAAAACCGGCGATTCGTATTTCAATCATTGATTTGTTTCCGATTTTTTGCCAGTAGTCGTTTGCGCGGCTCAGAATTTCGAATGAACCCGTAATGCTGCTTAGGTTAACGTTTCCCTTTGGAACAACGATCGTTACTCGTTTCATTGCAGATTTTTTAGATAAAGATAAACGAATGTTTTGTCCAAATCAACCCCCCAGATTGTCTCGTTCACACCCTCTTAAAGCAGCGCTAAGACTGTAATTTTACGTCATACATCTTATATGGATTTTTAAACAAAACCTAAATAAAATGACTATATCAGATTTTACCACTACCATATTGGTAGACCAGACTCCGGAAGAGGTATTTAATGCCATCATCAATGTTAGAGAGTGGTGGTCGGAAGAAATTGAAGGTAATACCGAGAAGCTCAATGATGAGTTCACCTATCATTATGAAGATGTTCATCGTTGTAAAATGAAATTGGTAGATGTTATCCCAAACGGATTAGTGGTTTGGCGCGTTATGGACAACTATTTTAAGTTTACCCAAGATAAGAGTGAATGGAAAGACAATAAAATTATCTTCGAAATTAAACAAGAAGAGGGTAAAACGAAGCTCCAATTTACTCAGCTTGGTTTAACCTCTGAATATGAATGCTTTGATATCTGTTCAAATGCATGGACACATTACATCCGCGAAAGTTTATTCAGCCTGATAACCACAGGTAAAGGTATGCCAAACGCAACAGGTAAGCCACAAACTGCAGATGAAGAGAAACTGAGCTCGGTCTCATAAATAAGACAGTTCTCCTATTAATTAAAGAAAATGAAAGACCAAAATTATACAGCGACCCTTCAGGTTAATGCCACAGCACAGGAAGTGTTCCGATGCATTAACAGCGTTTCGGAATGGTGGACGGAGGATTTGGACAGCAGTGCGCAAAAGCTGCATGATGAATTTACAGTCCGTTTTGGCAACATCCATGTTTCAACGCAAAAAGTAGTTGAGCTTATTCCCGACAAAATAGTGGGCTGGCTTGTTACCGACAGCAAACTTAGTTTTGTTGAAGACAAACAGGAGTGGAAGAACTCTGAAATTTATTTCGAATTATCTGAGCACGACAACAAAACGCAAGTCAATTTCATTCACATCGGCTTAGAACCCGACCTTGAATGTTATCACGACTGCGTAAAGGGTTGGAATTATTACTTAAAAGAAAGCTTATTCAAATTATTAACAGAAGGAAAAGGAACGCCAGCTCTTTAAATCCCGCTTCCTTTCTCCGGGAAATTAACCTTTAATCAAAATAGATATGAAAAAATTACTTTTCGTTGCGATTGCTTTTCTAAGCATGAGCTTTAACAATTCTACAGGCATAACCGAAGCAGAGCGCAAGTATGCTGTGAACCTTTTACAGGAAACGCAGGAAGATATTCTAAAAAAGGTTGGCGGACTCTCGCCGGAGCAATTAAATTTTAAACCTGATACTGCCAGTTGGTCGGTATCAGAATGCGTGGAACACATTGCTATATCCGAGACTAATATGTTTGGCTTTATGCAAGCCTCTCTTAAAAAGCCGGCTGACCCTTCAAAGCGTAATGAGAAAAAGATTAGTGAAGACGATCTTGTTAAAATGGTTACAGACCGCAGTACCAAAAGAACTACATCCGAAGCATTTAAACCCAGTGGTAAGTTTGGCTCGTATGAGGCAACGCTTCAGGAGTTTAAAACTAAAAGGGCGAATAGCATTAATTACATCAAAACCACTGCCGACGACCTAAGGAATCATTATTATGAGTTTCCTTTTGGCACCCTGGATGCATATCAGATAATAGTGTTTATGGCAGGCCACAGCAAACGACATACGGATCAAATTGAAGAAATAATGAAGAATGTGAATTTTCCTAAGTAATAAGGCTGTTAACATAGGGCCTAATATGTGCCCTTAATGAAGCGTTCGATAGCACACCTAAATGCACTTTGTCATCTCGACGAAAGGAGAGATCTTTAGAATAAATAAGATTTCTCGCTGCGCTCGAAATGACAAAGTGCGTTAACACAAATAGCTTTTGGTGTGTGTTAATACGCAGCACGCCTTACTTTCGTCTCTCATACTCCAAACTCGCCAAAATGAACGGCCCGATTGCTTTCCCTTCATTTTGCGTAACCGTGACATCCTTACCACATAGATAATAATTAACGGTGCCGGTTCTCGATTTATCTTTAGCCGGGCCTAAGCCTGCTGAAGCGCAGGATTGCAGGATACTGAGTTCGCCGTTATTTTCTTCACGAATGAAAGTAGTTAGCAATCCTTGATAAGCTTTCTCAGCCACTGGCAGATATCTGATTTTATTCAACACTCCTAAACGGATTCCTTTTAAATAAGCATAAGTAAACATTGACGATGCGGACGATTCCAGGTAATTGGCTTTGTCGCACTGGTTATAAACTTCGCCGGCAATCTCATCTCCTCTATTGTCGGCCTTCTTCGAACTGTCGTACTGCAGAAGCTGGTACCACGCGCCACTCTGCTTATCCTGATATCTGGCAAGTCCGGCGGCTACCTGATTTATATTTTTCGTTAATACATTGTAATCCTTATGGTTTTTAGGCATAAATTCAATTACGTCCACCAGTGCTGCGAAATACCAACCCATTCCTCTTCCCCAGAATTCGGGGGAACATCCTTTATATTGGCCGCTCTTTCTGGCCCAGAACGAGTTCTCATCCTCCGGATCAGCACTCCATGCGTGGTAGTTAAGTTGCTTTTCCTGGTCATAAGTGTACTGATGGAGGGTTTTAAATTGCAGAGCGATATCATCCCACGACTGGCTATTATCCTCGTTTCCCTTTTCTGTGCCAAAATTGTTCTGCCATTGTGCGTAGAGAGCCGGCCCCATGTACAAACCATCGAGCCACATCTGGTTGGGATACTGTGCTTTATGGAAAAAACCGCCTGTGCCTGGTTTGGATGTACCTATACGGTTATGACTATATTTTAGCTTATTTCTCAGGAATGTAGCACAGTTCTTATAACGCCGAGCGTCTGCAGTGTTACCTTTTTTTAATTCAGTCTGATATAAAGTAAAAAGAATCTTTCCGGCGGCCAGATCATCAATATTACTCTTGCCTACTTCGACAGTATCCTGGCCCTGTAAGCAATGATCGGCATATGCCTTCACAAGTTGATAATATTCTTCTTTCTCGGGGTATTGCTCCCAGGCTTTCATTACACTAAAAGCAACCAAGCCCGGGACATAATCCCAATGCGCTTTGGCCAGTTGCTGCTCGCTTCTGTTGGTATAGAAGCTCTTCATAGCACGGGTTTCCACCATTTTCTGAGAATACACTGCCCGGCGTTCTACTTTCTTTAAAGGAGTACAGGCAACAAAACTACATGCGAGGATAAAGATATACTGTTTCATGGTCGGGGCAAAATAAGACTTTTTTGGGAGGGATTCCTATTCGGTCATTAATCGGGATGCAAATATTTCGGTAAAGAGATAAGAACAAGAAATGAGTTCAAATGTTAGATTTCTACAGTGATGCTGTATTGAAAATCAAAAAGATACAATAAAAATTGCTTGAATAATATCGTCATTCTCTAAGCCGCTAAGAAGAAATAATATTAATATAAAATAGAAAATTGTTGCATTATGGCTATGAATGTTACACGAATGCCTGTTCATTTTGAACCTGATCCAAAACGGGTTATTGTTCGTTTTTTTATGCCAGGAGGGATTAGCAGAGCAAAAAAGATCATTTCCCGTGTTATGGAGCTAGCAGAGAGTGATGCTTCCCAGGTTCTAAACCAAACGCTTCGTGATTTTTCTAACCGGCACCGTAATATAACCCGTATTTTCTCTAAGCATTTTGATCGGGTCTCACACTTAGTAGTAGAGCTGGGTTACGATCTCCAAAAAATAAAAAAGGAGCGCCAGCTTTTGGTAGGGGCATATTTCACGCATGAGTATTCAATTGAATCCGCTGCTTTTTTTAATCCTTCTTTGGTAGAGGATCCGGATCAATCGCATCTCCAGAGAAATCAAAAACGGATCATAGTAAGTTTTAGGGCGACAGGCGAGGGGCATGTATCATCTGTCGTTTTCCGTGGAGGAGTGCTTGGCGCAGATAATAATATTGATTTTGATCCTGCCAGCAGGCTGGTAGATGAAGCTGAAACCATCAAGCTTCATGTATACGAAAAGTCTAATTTCTTGTCTAAGCTTCACGATATGCACCTGGAGGATTACGACGTCGTTGATAAAATTTTTAGCCCTCTGGGTGATACTTTTGTTTTTAACGATTTAAGGAATAGAATTGCAGAATATCAAAAGACCACTGAAATAAAAATAACAGATCAAAAAGTTTTACAATCAATTAAATGGATCGCCAACGCACAATATCAGATCACATTTTCATTTGATACAGCAATAGCTGAACGGGTCATATTTCCCATAAGCGATACCGAGAGCAATGGGATTGAGGATGCCCGATTTGTACGTTTTACCGATGATGACGGAACTGCGAGATACTATGCTACTTATACAGCCTACAATGGTTTTGTTATTTTGCCGCAGCTAATTGAAACGAGCGACTTTTATACCTTTAAGATAATGCCGATTTATGGAAAATATGCGCAGAATAAAGGGATGGCGCTTTTTCCTAAAAAAGTTAATGGTTTATATGCCATGCTTTCACGCAATGACGGGGAGAATAATTACATTATGTATTCGGACCATATTAATAATTGGGATAACGAGCCCAAATTGCTTCAGGAACCCCGTTTTCCGTGGGAATTTATTCAATTGGGGAATTCAGGATCGCCGATTGAAACCGAGCATGGTTGGTTGGTGATAACTCATGGTGTGGGCGCCATGCGCCGGTATTGCATGGGCGCTATTTTACTCGATCCTGATGACCCCAGTAAGGTGAAAGGGCAGCTGCCAATCCCTTTGCTTACACCGAACGAAGAAGAACGTGAAGGCTACGTTCCAAATGTTGTTTATTCCTGCGGCTCAATAATTCATAATAATACACTGATTATACCTTATGCTATGTCTGATTATAGTTCGGGGTTTGCCAGTGTTTCTATGGATGAGATCTTTGAAACTATGCTCTTTAAAGGAAGTAACAAAGAATCGAACCGGATTGCTAAGAAAAGCCGTACTATTCTGGTGGCAGAAGATAATGAGATATCCCGCTTAATAACTTCCAAAATACTTACAGATGAAGGATATAATGTCGTAACTGCGGCCGATGGAATGGATGCATTAATGGAAATAAGCAAAAGACATTTTGACTTGATTTTATCGGATATTTCAATGCCTAATGTAACAGGATACCAGTTATTGGAAGTTTTGAAATCTAAGAATATAAACATCCCCGTGGTTTTTCTTACAAGCCAGATAACCGAAGAAGATGAAGTGAAAGGTCTGGAACAGGGTGCGGTTGAATATCTGCGAAAACCAATTGCCAAGAACCTGTTGTTATTGAGAGTTAATAAGCTGTTTAATTTGAAATAATCCAGTTGAAGATTTAAACATCGATGTTTTTTAAGCTTTTTAAAGGCTTGCCGATAACCTTTGCATTTCTGCAATATCACCAGTACCTATCAGTTTGTTAAGTCAAAAAAGTGAAAATTAAAAACGCCGGTGCCTAATAATTAGGGCAGTAGCTGAATTTATTTGACACCATCGGATTAAATTTCGCATGTCATCTGCGCCGTATGCTTTTCCTGCAATACTAAAAGTTCAACAGTCATCCTAAAACTATCCTTTTCGGGTGAACAGAATTGTGGAAAAAAATCACATTGTGTAAAATGTGTACACATATCGCTGATTATAAGCAAGATAGTGAAAACAGAAAATAGTATTGGACTATTATATTGGAAAGTTCTAACGTGAAAAAAATGAGCGCGTTATGAACCATAACTCCTTTGACAGATATTTCAATATTAGAATTGTTATCTATTACAAACATGAAAATAGCATATATTTCGACCTATCCACCTCGGGAATGTGGTTTGGCCACTTTTAATCAAAATCTTATTAAAGCTATAAACTCTAATTTTTTAAATAAGACACCAGCCCAAACCAGTTTTGTTGTCGCCCTAAATAATTCTGAAAATTCGCATGAGTATGATTATGCTGACGAAGTCAGCTTTGTAATCAGGCAAAACCATCAGAGTGATTATACAGAAGCGGCTAAGTTTATAAATGCGAGTAATGCAGACGCCTGTATCCTTCAACATGAATTTGGAATTTATGGAGGCGAAAACGGAATCTATGTTCTTCCATTTCTGAACAAATTGGAAAAACCTCTTATCTCTATATTACATACTATACTTAAGTCGCCCACATTCTTGCAAAAAGTTATCATCCGCGAAATTGCAAAACGTTCTGCAAAAGTTGTGGTGATGAGTAAACATGCTATTAGATTTCTTGTCGATATTTATCAGATACCAGAAGAAAAAATTCAGCTCATTGAACATGGAGTGCCGGATCTTGAAGCTCCGGCTATAAATCCTGTTAAAGAACTTCCTGAATTGAAGGGCAAGCGTTTGTTACTTACATTCGGATTGCTAAACAGAAATAAAGGATTAGAAATAGTGATACAGGCACTGCCTAAAATTGCAGAACAGCATCCGGATGTGATGTATGTTATTTTAGGGAACACGCATCCTGAAATATTGAAACACTCGGGAGAGGAATATCGTGAGTCGTTGAAGCAGCTTGCCGTTGAGTTAAATGTTGATAATCATGTTACGTTTCTTAATAAGTTTGTTGGAGAAGACGAGCTGATTAATTACCTGACGGCAGCTGATATTTATATTACTCCTTATTTAAACAAAGCTCAAATCACAAGCGGTACGCTTTCGTATGCGGTTGGCGCCGGAGCGGCTATAGTATCTACTCCTTACTGGCATGCTCAGGAACTTTTAGATAATAATCGCGGGCGCTTATTCAATTTTAAAGATGAGCTTGGACTTGCAAGTATTGTAAATCAGCTTCTTGAAAGTCCTGAGAAGCTAAATACACTAAAAAAGAACGCGTACCAATATGGACTTGCGCTTCGCTGGCCCAAGATCGGACTTCAATATATTAATCTGGTTGAAAAGGCGGTAAGGAACCCCGACTATGGTGAAAAGATTCTTAGGCAAATTATTGATCCCGGGGTGATGCCTGAATTTGACCTGGCATATATTAAGCGGCTGACAGATGATACGGGTATTTTTCAACACGCAAAATATGGTATTCCGAATCGAAAAGAAGGATATTGTATGGATGATAATGCCCGTGCCCTGATTATGGCATTAATGGCTTATCAGATGAACAAAAATAAAGAGGCCCTCGATTTACTTCCGGTTTACTTAAGTTTTATCCACGATATGCAGCTGGATGATGGGAATTTCCGTAATTTCTTAAGCTTTAGCAGGCAATATCTCGATGAAGAGGGTTCTGATGATTCTTTTGGACGTACTATCTGGGCTCTGGGTTACCTCATAAATACTGCCCCTAATAATTCATACAGAGAGCTCGGGCATGAGTTATTCCTTAAGTCTGTACCTCATTTTCAAAAATTAACGCATCTTCGAGGAATATGCAATACAATTACAGGCGTAAGTTATTATTTAAGAACCTATCCTTACGATGAAAAAATAGGGCAGGAGCTAAAATCACTTACCGATAAATTGATGGAAGCATATTATTCTACAAAGGGGGAAGATTGGCATTGGTTTGAAAATCATCTTACTTATGATAATGCCATATTCCCACTGGCTTTATTTCATTCGGCAGAGATAACAAGAAATGAAGATGTAAAGCAGGTGGCATTCGAAGCATTAAACTTCATTGAAAAACTTACGGTTAACATTGATTACCTAAACCCTATAGGTAATAATGGATGGTATCTTAGAGATGGAAAAATGTCTCTGCACGATCAGCAGGCCATTGAAATAATGGCTATGGTATTGATGTATTTCCAGGCATATAGAGTAACCGGAGAAACACAGTATTTGAAGAAGGTGTTTTCCAGCTATTTATGGTTTCTCGGAGAAAATTCGCTTCGTGTACCTTTATATGACACAG
Source organism: uncultured Pedobacter sp. (assembly GCA_966210515.1). Lineage (GTDB taxonomy): Bacteria > Bacteroidota > Bacteroidia > Sphingobacteriales > Sphingobacteriaceae > Paradesertivirga. The sequence goes on along the minus strand of CBIHLM010000035.1, from coordinate 11,753 downwards.
AAATCAAAGGCTGCTGCGATGGATTGCAGGAATTTGGTATAAATCGAAACCAGGGAGCGGAAAGTACATTAGCCTATCTTATTTCTCATTTAACTGTACTTCAGGCATTTAAACATGAATACCAGAATAACGAGGACATAGAAAAGCAGAAAAGCGTATTGTTTAAATGAAAGTAGCTGTTTTAGCTCCTGTTGCATGGCGAACACCACCCCGACATTATGGGCCGTGGGAACAGGTGGCATCTAATCTTGCTGAAGGACTTATTTCGGCGGGATTAGATGTTACCTTATTTGCCACGCAGGACTCTCTTACCCGGGGGAAACTGGATGCTGTGATAGCGAAAGGTTATGCAGAAGATTTGAATGTGGATGCCAAAACTGTTGAATGTCTGCACATCAGCAACCTGATGGAAAAGGCGGGCAGTTTTGATTTAATTCACAATCATTTTGATTTTTTGCCGCTTACTTATTCAAGATTAATCAAAACGCCTGTTTTAACTACCATCCATGGTTTTTCATCTGAAAAAATAATTTCTGTTTATAAAAAATACAACGGCTCAGCACATTATGTATCAATTAGCAATTCTGACCGGAGCCCTGACTTAGAATACCTGGCGACTGTGTACAATGGTCTGAAAATATCAGATTTTACTTTCAATTCCGAGCCCGAGGATTATTTGTTGTTTTTCGGAAGGATACATCCTGATAAAGGTACAGCAGAAGCTATTGAGATTGCCCGCCGCTCGAAAAAAAAGTTGCTGATTGCGGGAATTATCCAGGATCAGGCTTATTTTGAAGAGGCAGTAAAGCCGTTGCTGGCTGATGATATTCATTTCCTAGGCCACGCAGGTGCTGAAATGCGTAACAAGTTGTTAGGTAATGCGATTGCACTCCTTCATCCAATTCAGTTTAACGAACCTTTCGGGATGAGCGTAGCCGAAGCAATGCTCTGCGGTACACCTGTAATTGCTTTTAACAGAGGGTCTATGCCCGAGCTTATAATGCATGAGCAAACTGGCTTCCTGGTAAATAATATCGATGAAGCCGTTGACGCTGTGTTTTCCATATCAAAACTCAGCCGGCAATTCTGCACTGAATGGGCTGCCTCCCGTTTTTCCCAGCAAAAAATGGTTGCCGATTATATCGACTGTTATAATACTGTTTGGTAATCGAAAGTCATGCCAATTCACAATATGTTCGGGATCAGTTCATACTTTCCACACAAGCTCCATAGGCGCCTTAAACGTTTTTGAGATTCGCATCTCTCTGTTTTCAGTTTTTTCCATACAAATTTCAAACTCTTAGCGAACCACGGAATCCTCTTGCTGCATAATAGGATTCCGCACCGTTGTGATATAAAAAAACATGGTTATAACGGCGATCGCAAAACAGGGCGCCGCCGAGCTCTCTAATGTTAGAAGGTGTTTTCACCCAGCTTGATGTTTTGGTATCGAACTTTCCAAGTTTCTGTAACTCCCGATATTCTTCCTCCGATAAAAGTTCGATTCCCATGTCGGCTGCCATAGCAATCGCGCTATTTTCCGGTTTATGCTCTTTCCTGGATGCCAGAGCCTCATCATCATAACAAACGCTTCTGCGGCCCTTAGGACTTTCGGCCGAACAATCGTAAAAAATGTATTCGCCCGTGCTTGTATCATAAGCAACAACATCCGGTTCACCGCCTGTGCTTTCCATCTCATCAAGCACCCACATTTTTTCAGGATTATTTTCCAGCCTTGATTGTACTTTGCCCCAGTCAATGCCTGTATGACGATCCATGTTTTTCCCGAATCGAACTTTCAATGTGTTTAGTAGTTCTTGATGTTGTGGTGGAGACAAAGTTTTTTTACTGTTCATACACTGTTAGTATCTAGTATAGGTAAAGTATTCACAATACTAAGATTAAAGAAATTTCCGAAAGACCAAACACTTTGCAGCAAGATCTAAGGATGAAATACGTGTTTGATCGTTTAATACAAGATAGGAACGCGTGAAATAGATTGCGTAAATTCGGCAGTAAAGGTATTAGAGTCGATCTGTCTTATGAAAGATTTACAGCAATGAACCGAGGCCCATTGCTGCAATACCAGCCCTGTCATGTTTTAACCAGCCTGGTCGATCTGCATTTTCTCGTTTATTTGTGTCAATACGGTCAACAGTTCTTTGGCCGCTTCCTCAGATGAGGCCGGATTTTGCCCGGTAATCAACGCGCCATCTTTCAATACATAAGAATCCCAGTCTAGCTTTTTAGAATATTTCGCTCCTCTCTTTTTCAATTCATCTTCTAAGAGGAAAGGAACGATTTTTGATAATTGTACCGCTTCTTCTTCGGTGTTGCTAAACCCGGTTACACTTTTTCCCTTTACAAGAGGGTCTCCATTCTCATCTTTTACATTAAGTAAAGCAGCTGGCGCATGGCACACCGCGGCAATCGGCTTGCCTGCAGACCAGAAATCCTGTATCAGCTTAATAGAATGGGGGTCGTTGCTTAAATCCCACAATGGACCGTGTCCTCCGGGGAAAAATAACGCATCAAAATCATCGGCTTTCACTTCGCTCAGCTTTTTCGTGTTTGCCAGCTGCTTCTTTAATGGCTCATCAGCATCATAGCGAGTGGTCGCTGGTGTATGATTTTGCGGCTCGGTACTTTTGGGGTCGACAGGTGGCTGTCCACCCTTAGGGGAGGCCAGTGTGATTTCTGCTCCCGCATCTTTCAATACATAATAAGGGGCGGCAAATTCTTCCATCCAGAAACCCGTTTTCTTTCCTGTATTTGCTAGTTCGCTATGCGATGTTAGCACGATTAATACCTTCATAATTTAAAATTTTTCGTTTGCACTGATTGTGATATCTGAGGCTAGAACAAGTGCCGGTAAGTTTCGGTTCTGCGAAATTTAATATGTTTGGGTGTCAGGACATTTCAAAAAGATGCGACGAAGATTATTGTCTGCATTTTAGAATCTTTGAAAATACTCCTAACTTACACGTATAAATCTAACCTTATGCTTGATATCGTTATAGAAGCCCGCAGAGCGTCAATTGCACCGGGAATGGATGTTAAAAGAATTCTTCCGTATCGTCTTCACAGAATGGTTGGCCCCTTTATTTTCATGGATCATGCCGGTCCGGTTAATGTACAATTACCGATAGTCTCGTCTATGGATGTATTGCCCCATCCGCATATAGGCCTGTCTACCGTCAGCTATCTGTTTGGCGGACAAGTCACTCATCGCGATAGTCTTGGGGTTGAGCAGGTGATTCGGCCGGGAGAAGTAAACTGGATGACCGCCGGTAAAGGAATTGCCCATTCTGAGCGTTTTGAGGATCCTTCTGTTTTGGCGGGTGGTACTCTTGAGATGTTTCAGACATGGGTTGCGCTTCCCGAAAAAGACGAGGAGTCGGAACCTGCTTTCAGTAATTACAAGCCTGAGGAATTGCCCATTTTCACAGATCCGGGGGTGTGGATGAGATTAATTGCAGGGAATGCTTACGGTTTGAAAAATGCGGTAAAAACGCACTCGCCCTTATTTTATATTCATGTGGTATTGGATAAAGGAGCCCGTTTTGGTCTGCCTAAAGAGCATCCGGAGCGAGGTGCTTATATCGCCAGGGGTAGCGTTGAAGTGTCGGGCACAACATATCCCGCCGGTACCTTGCTTGTGTTTACGAAAGGTGTTGATCCTATGATCGTGGCGAAAGAGGCATCGGTTCTGATGCTTTTGGGAGGGGAACATTTGGGTGATCGGCATATCTGGTGGAATTTTGTATCGTCGAGAAAAGAACGCATTGAGCAAGCCAAAGCCGACTGGAAGGAGGGGAGAATTATCCTGCCGCCTGCAGATAATCTGGAGTTTATCCCACTTCCCGAAGATAAATCGAAATCCGCTGCTGGAAATCCTCCTCCGGAAGCATTATCCTGAGGGAAACACCTTTCGAAAGGCCCCGCCATCACAAAGATGTTTTGGAGCATGAAAATTACTATAAGTACCGTGCTCACTTAATTAATTTCCTGGAACACTAAAAAAAGCCGATGGCCTATTTAACCCGGTACGTCGCTTGAAGTACCTTTGTCATCGGCCATTAATATTGCCTTTATACGGTCAATATGTATTCTGGAAATTGCGGCTCGTTCTAAAGAAGATTTCGCAGTTGCACCAACCTGATCTTGGGCAAGAGTTGTGAGTAAGTTATTCCGCTCTTCAAACATTCTTAATGCGGTCCACATTGTTTCTTCAATCTTTAGGGTCTGTTCGGCAAGAAGCGATGCCGCTGTGTAAGCATGTCCGGTATGACATCTGTATCGGGTCGAGACTTTCTTATCGACTTTCCATAAAACACCGCCGCAACCCGGACAGTTAAATGGAACTTGTTCGCCAAGTGCATTAACAGAGGGTAAGTCGCTTAAAACACGTTTTGCTATTTCAGCTTCTATCAAGATATCTTTAGGAACCGGCTTGCTTTTCCCCGGGACTTTAGAAACCAGCTTATAAAGCAGATTGCCCATTTCTGATAAAGGAACGCAATAGTTAACTTTTACCTGATTCAATGCATTTTTCGGCATGTCAGGATAATCTGCATCCTCAGGATCCTGAACTATACAGGTTCCGCCGCACCTTTTAATCACTTTCATGCCAGCCGTTCCGTCGTCCAGATAGCCCGTCAGCACTATCGCTATCACGCGGTTTCTATAAGCAACGGCAGCTGACCGAAATAATGGGTCTATCGCCGGGCGTGATCGGTTTTCCTGAGCTCCCTTTGTTACAAGCGCTTTCCCATTTTCATCCACCATCAGGTGATGATTTGAGGGAGCTAAATATAGATGCCCGGGCTTAAATGTCGACCCGTTTTGAGCATGCTCACATTTTAGTTTTCCCAACCGGTTTAAAGAGTCTAAAAGCGCATTCCCGGAGGCATCGGGCGAGATATGTTGAACCACTAAAACTGGAGCAGGGAAATCGTCTCTCAATTGGCCTACCAGCTTTGTTAATGCATCAAGGCCTCCGGCAGAGGTTCCAACTACAATAAGATGAGATAGTTTTGTGTTCGGATTGGCCATGCTATTGTTTAAATGCGGTAGATAGTTTTATAACGGCTTACCGGGGTGATTAGTTTGATTGATTTTTTGTATAAATAAAAACCGGTTAAAGATCCGAAGTGATATTTTTTTCGGATTTAGGAAAATTTCCGTGTGGCTTTGCTGCTTGTCGGGATTTTATTTAACAAAGATAAAGTCCCGAATTGTAAAACCACTATTACAAATAGTCATTTTGGACCATTTAGGGGGTTAATTGGATTTATGGTACAGGGTAGTATTATATTTTCTGCTTAGCTTTACCAGCCAATTATAAACAAATTTTCTAGGGTCAGAATAATGAAGGGTAGCGAATAAGACGGGATCTTAGCGGTGGCTATTGTGGGGCTGATATATGATGAACCACATTTTTATTTAGGATCTATAATGGAGTTAAAAGGAAATATTAATCATTCGGTATGTCGCTGGTGTTACGACTTTTTTTCACTCGAAGAATTGTGTTCGGTTGCAAAGCAAATTGGAATTAAGGCAATTGATCTGGTCGGTCCCCGTGACTGGGCTGTTTTGAAGGAGTACGGATTGGATTCGTCGATGTGTAACGGAGCGGAAATAGACCTGGTAAAAGGATGGAATAACCGTGATTATCACGATACACTGGTTGATAAGTATCTGGAGATGATTCCGATGGTGGCCAAGGCAGGATATAGAAACCTGATTTGCTTTAGCGGCAACCGTAATGGTATCGATGATGAAACTGGTCTGGATAATACGTCACAAGGACTAAAAAAAATATTGTCTCTTGCAGAAAGACATAAGGTAACGCTGGTAATGGAGTTACTGAACAGTAAAGTAGATCATATCGATTACCAGTGCGATAATACCAGCTGGGGGGTGGAGTTGGTAAAGAGGACGGGGTCCGAAAGACTCAAACTTCTGTACGATATCTACCATATGCAAATCAACGAAGGCAATGTTATTCAAACAATAAAAGACAACCACCAGTATATTGCACATTATCATACTGCCGGCGTTCCCGGGCGAAATGAAATTGACAACCATCAGGAATTGAACTATCCGGCTATTATGCAGGCAATTAAAGAGACTGGATTCGAGGGATACGTAGCACAGGAGTTTATTCCTTCATATCAGGACAAAATTGGAGCGTTGAAAGAAGCTGTACAAATATGCGATGTTTAAGCTTATGATGAATATAGAACAGACACGCAACCAAGATACACAGAAAAATGGTTTAAAATTTGAAAAGTAAAATTTCCTTAGTAATAACGTTACTGGTCATCTCTGACGTTTCAATTGCTCGGACACCGGTTAAGTACTCTGCGATATTTTCCGGCGTTCCATGGTTCGAAATAAACAAATAACAGTCTGTACCACTTAATTGACGTTTCGGTTAACCTGCAATTTTAAAGGAAGAGACAGTATCAAAAATATATTCTTCGATCACCTATTATAACAATGGCGAATGGTGGACGTGAATTATCCATGTCTTAAAAGCCCAACATTTATCCAAAATTCATTTTCCATGAAGTAAAATAAGACAATTAATGTATCGCTTATTTTAATCTCTGGTTAAATCATAAGTTAAATACAATTTCCTTAGCGGGATAGTTTACGATTCCTTAATGCATGCTTAATATTTATCGCTATTTAGAACGATATCTTAGTTCTGTGAAAAAAAAGATACTGATCGTAGACGACGAACAAGATATTCGGGAGCTTTTGGAGTACTATCTTAAAAAAGAGGGCTACCAGGTGTATACAGCATCAAATGGTGAGGAGGGAATAGCTGAAGCATTAAAGTGCAGTCCAATCCTGATATTGATGGACATAATGATGCCCAAAATGGATGGCATTGAAGCTTGTCGAATAATTAAAGCTATGGCTGAGCTAAAGAATACCTATGTAGTAATTCTTTCTGCCCGTAACGAAGAATACTCTGAAGTAGCCGGATTTGATGTCGGTGCTGATGATTATATCTCTAAGCCCGTTAAACCTAATGCGCTGATTTCCAGAATTAATTCAATATTAAAACGAAATACTGATTTATCTGAAGAATCCGTTCTTAAAATTGAAGTTTCGGACCTGCAAATAGACAGAGAATCATATCTGGTTTACCAGGGCGATAGAAAAATTGTCTTTGCTAAAAAGGAATTCGAACTTCTTTATTTACTAGCTTCAAAACCCGGCAAAGTTTTTACCCGGGAACTGATTTTAAAGAATATCTGGGATGCTTCTGTCGTGGTAACGGATAGAACGATTGATGTTCATATCCGCAAGGTTAGAGAAAAACTGGGCGATCATTATATAAGTACCGTCAAAGGTATTGGCTATAAGTTCGCGACTTAAGACCGGGTATTCACAAGTGAAATAACTGCCTTGGTTTTTCATATTCATCTGGCATAAAGCTTGGGGGAACTACGGGTCGGTTAAAGTATTTAAAAATGCGATGATGGCTTTCTGCTCTCTGGTAGATAAATTAAGCTTGTCGGAAGCCAGGGTTTGATTATCCAATTTTATATTAAGGCCTTCACCTCCGCCATTGTTATAAAAATCCATTATTTCGCTCAATGTACTGAACGCACCATTGTGCATGTACGGGGCTGTTTTAGATATATTTCGAACAGTGGGTGTTTTGAAGGAGAACTTTAGCTCATCGATTTTATTGTGTACATATCTTCCTTCGTCGGGGTCTATAATTCGCCCTTTTGGAACATTGGGGACCCCTAAAACCTCAGCTTCAGTGTTAGTAAAAGCAGGAGGTGCGGTTCCGTTAAACAGTGGCATAAAATGACAGGTCCCGCATTTTGCCTTACCCATAAATAGATTAAAGCCTTCAACTTCCTCCGTTTTCATTTGGTTATCGTCTCCGCGCATATATTTATCAAATCTTGAATTGAACGGACTTAAAGATCTTATATAGGATGCAATAGCAATCATAACAAATCGTGGTTTGATTTCTTTGCCCATTGCTGGAAATGCTGATTTAAACTTTTCCAAATAGTTAGTGTGATTTGCTATGCGTTTTGCTGCTTCATCAACAGAAGCATGCATTTCATCTTTATTAGCTAAAACATCCATTGCCTGGTTTTCTAATGAAGGTGCACGCATATCATAGAATTGAGCTTGTTGTAATCCGGCATAATAAAGAGTTGGGGCATTCCTTTTGACAAAAGTTTCCGGAATAATTCCCGGGCTTTTAGCCAGACCATCTGTGAACGCAAGCTGGGGTTTATGACAACTTTGACAGGTTCGAACACTTCCTGATAGTATGGGATCGGAGAACAACTGCTTCCCCAAATCTACTTTTTGCTTAGTATATTGAGCCTCTTTATTGCCGGCAAAAAAATCCGGGTTGAAGATGTTTTCATCAAACAAGGTTTCAGCTCTGTTATATATTGCTAACTCTGTATTGAGTGGTGAAATTTTCATCTGTTTTTCCCACCTCTTCATCTCTCTTGTTAATGGATTCGTAAATCGTACCAGGAATTCCATCCTGTTAAAGGTGTCGAAGTCTGGGTGGCTCTCCAAGTAGTTCGATGCGGAAACTATCAGAGCCTCTATTTTTGCATTATTGCCAAAAAGTTTAAATACAGGAAGCATCGCATCAAGACATACCTTTGCTTCGACAATTCCGGTTTTGGCGAGTGGCGTATCAAAACCTGAAATTCCCAAAGAATTTATTCTGAAGATCTGAAGTTTACAGGCGTCCAAAATATGGGCATCACTAAACTCAGTTTCCTTTAAAATATTCCTGGCATGTTTAAGCTTTGACAAAAAAGCTTTCGTCTCACGTATTAAGTGCTCCCTATTGGTGTCTTTGAAGGGAAATAACTGTTCTTCAATCACCTGCAATCCACCGGGTTCAAATACTTTTGTTTCTTCAATCTCAATCTCGGGTAAAGGCGGCCCGTTGAGAAGCTTACTGGTACCTGCCGCATAATATTCGGTAAACCATTCCAGTTTTTTATATGCTTGCCTGATTTTGATAAATGTTATTCGTAGCTCGGCTTCATGTCCTTGTTTGGCCTCTTGAAGTAACTTGTTTTCTGTTAAAGATTCCAGGTCATTAAATTGCGCATCGAGCAACTCTTTAACCTTTTCTGTTCGAGATTGCCTGCTTGTAGAACAATTGAAAAAAACTGTTAACAGGATTGAAATAGTCAATAGACGGTAGTTTATCATATAAAGAAAAAACCCTCCGCAAATTGCGGAAGGGCCGCGAGGTATTAATGAATTTTATTTATCTATTCCTGAAATGATAACTGTTTGTCCACCCTCTTTATTAGTAGTTATTCCACTACCGTCAGCATTTAAGAATTTGTTATCTGTCCAGGTGTGCGGATGAATGTTTACAACGAATGTGTTCGGTTTACCGATGAGGTCTGAGACATCATACATGGCACCGAATTCCCATGAGCTTAATTTTGTTGAATTTGTTGGATTGTATTTTGAATTGAATGCAGGGTCAGAACGTCGGTGATTCATCTCCAGCACTGGTTTCATCGCTTTTGTGGAAATATTATACTGCCAAATTCGGCCGTCATGTTTGTTCTCTGCATAAAAAGAGTCGCCATCTTCCTGAATGTACAGGTAGTTTTTAGTTACACAGATGTTATCGGGATTCACGATATGATTTCCGGGATCAACAGCACCGTCCATCAAAGGAGTTAACTTTCCCTTTAGAATATTATTGGCATCCAATTCCAGCTTGTAAACTCTGCCCCACATAGTTTTGCCGTCTACCGGAGTTGTTTTATCAGACTGACTAATTCCGGTCGATACGAAGTAAACAGTCCTGTTAGCCTCAACACTTCCTTTACCATAATCCAGATCTTCAACTCGAGCCAGCTGAAGTGCTCCTTTGCTCACAGTTTGTGCGGCGAGTTGAGCTCCGGTACTGCTGTTTACATTTTCATACTCAACAAACTCCACATCATAAGTTGTGTTAACGGCCATGTCTGTTTCGACGGCGTTAAGGTTGGTACGACGCATCATGTATAATTTCCCCGAAACCAGGTCTCCAACATTATTCGACAGGTAAAGGTTTATTTGGCCATTACTATCATCTTCACCAATAAAAATAGCTGTTTTACCTGGATATGCTTCTTTAGGAAGGGGTACGGCATTTTCTGCAACACATTTTCCGAGCGCAGGAATAGTACGATTCGTGGTTTTAAGATTCACCGAGCCAAACGGATCAATTTGATGTATCATGGATTCTGGTCCTGATTCACCTGCAGTAAGAAACAGAGGTCCGAATCCATGTTCCTGCGGGGTTACCATGGTGGCCGAGCAAAGTCGCATTCCTCCGCCGTTTGCATCGACAATATATTCTCCTCTCAGGGGTTTTAAATTTTTGTCAAGGTACACTCTCGATACCGAGAAGAGAATTTCGTGGTTGTTAATCATGACATATCCATCGCTGTTCGGGTCTTTCAAAATACCGGCGCCATCTGGTTGTGCACCAAACACAAAGTCAGGAGAACCTTCCAGTTTGTCATCACTGCTTATCAGCGGGTAGATCTGTAAATCCTCAAATCCTGATAAGGATTTAACAAGTGATGGAGTAACCGAGTAATTTTGAAGTGTGACAACTTCATTTTTGTTGCTTCGATTGTTATCTTTCTGACAGCCGGCGATTAACAGTGCCGTTGCCATTGCTGATAGGGCAAAAACTCCTGATTTACTTTGTACAAAATGTTTCATAGTCGTTATTAGTTTGGCCCAAAACTATTATTCTTATATAATCAGGAGATTATATGTGGTTTAAGTTTAAGTGAAGTTTGTCTGGGATGTTAAGTTCCCATTACCAACAGATATGAAACTTTATTTATACACAGGCCAGTTCATGGGCCTTTTTTAAAGCATTAAGCAAATCTTCGATATTAATGGGCTTAGACAAATAATCATCCATTCCCGCACTCATGCATTTTTCCCTGTCTTCAGAGAGCGCATTTGCGGTTAAGGCAATAATTACTGGTTGATTGTGGAAATCCCTCCGGATGATTTGCGTTGTTTCGGGTCCATCTAACTCAGGCATTTGCATGTCCATTAAAATGACGTCATAATTGGTCTGATTTAGCCTATCCAGTGCTTCTCTGCCGTGATTAGCGAGATCGGGGGCATATCCCAGCTTAGTCAGAATTTTCAATATTAATTTTTGATTAATGAGGTTGTCTTCAACCACAAGTATATCTAGTGGGTGTTCTAATGCGAAATTTTCGGTCAGAAGCGTCGAAGGTTGTTGTATTGGATTTCTTGCTTCTTTGGTTCGGCCTAATTCTGACTGAATAACCTTGAGAAGCTGCGATTGCTTCGCGGGTTTGGTTAAAATAGATGCGAACAGGTTGGAGTATTTTTTCTTCGTTTCATCTCCTATGGAGCTTAACAAAACTATTGGGATACGATTTGCTATTTCCTTGATATGTCTGCTTAACTCAACTCCGCTCATTTCAGGCATTTGCATGTCAGTAATAATCAGATCGAAGTTTTTATTCTGATTAAGAACAGACAAGGCTTCTGGTCCTGACTTAGCTACTACTACCGACAACCTCCAATGCTCTAACTGCGTTTTTAATATTCTGAGATTTGTCTCGTTATCATCAATAATAAGTGTTTTTTTGTCTTCAAGACCCAGCAAACCGGTATTTTCAATTGTTCTTGTTGGTTGAGCCGCGATTTTACATTCAATTGTAAAGCTGAAC
>CBIHLM010000034.1:0-46191 GCA_966210515.1 uncultured Pedobacter sp. | reverse complement strand
ATTTAATCATAACGGAATCTCCGGCACTAATGAAGACTCCCTATTTGTAAAACAGAAAGCTTCACTGATTCTACAAAATTACGGCTTCGTAATTTGGTTGCGATTTCTCATTAAACAATTTAGGGGAAAATTAATGCCATAACAAGTGAGATATTAAAGTGGCTATTACTGGAATTAACTTAGCTTTGCCGATTAGATTAAATGAAAACTTATTTTCGATTACTTTCATTTGCGAAACCTATTGAAAAGTTCGCAATCCCTTATATAATCACCACATTATTATATATTCTTTTTAATACACTAAATTTCGCGCTTTTAGGACCACTGTTAAAAGCATTATTAGCACCTGAGGAATGTGGGGCAGTTATTGTATCCAAGCCCGAATCCTGGGATTTGATGGACAATTTCACTTTTTATCTTAATGAAATTACTTTACGATATGGTCGGTGGAGTGCGTTGCAAGCTGTTTGTGGAATTCTGTTGGTTGCAAATTTTCTTACGAATATATTTCGATATTTCTCCCAGAGGATAATGGAGAATTTAAGGGCACACACACTCCTAAATCTGCGTAACAGCATTTTTAACAACATTATGGACCTGCACTTGGGGTATTTCAGCAATGAAAGAAAAGGCGATATTATTTCAAAAGTTTCGTCGGATGTCCAGGTTGTCCAGTATTCAGTTACCAGCACATTGCAGGTGGTTTTTAAGGAGCCGGCCACTTTACTGGTGTATCTGGCTCTTTTGTTTAATATCTCTATTGAGCTTACATTGTATTCTTTATTAGTATTTCCAATATCCGGTTTTTTAATATCAAGAATTGTTAAGCGCTTAAAAACACAGGCCGCCAATTCACAGCGCTCTTTAGGTTTAATGATTGGATTTTTGGATGAAGCATTAACAGGTATTAAAATAATAAAGGCTTTTAATGCCACTGAATACATAAAAAATAAATTTAGCTCAGAAAATTTAAGGTACACCCGATTAACAAAATCGATGGCGAAAAGACAGCAGCTTGCTTCTCCGGTTTCTGAGTTTCTTGGGGTCTCGATGGTTGCCGGCATAGTACTATATGGCGGCTCATTAATATTAACCGGGACGTCCGAATTAGACGCTACCGCTTTTATTACCTATATTATTGTTTTTTCACAGATTTTGCGCCCGGCTAAGGCAATTACTGATTCGTTCAGCAATATCCACTCGGGCATTGCGGCGGGTGAAAGAGTTTTAGAGGTTATTGATACCAAGCCTGCCATTAGTGATTTTCCCCGGGCTATTGACGTTTCTTCTTTTCAAACTGAGATCTCTTTCGAAAATGTGTCTTTTTCCTATGGCGAAAAGTTGATTTTGAGCGATATTTCAATAACAATTCCAAAAGGGAATACGGTAGCTTTAGTAGGACCTTCTGGCGGAGGAAAATCAACTTTAATGGATCTTATCCCTCGTTTTAGTGACCCCCAATCAGGCAAGATTTTATTTGACGGGATTGATATCAAGAAAATAAAATCTGATTCATTAAGGAATCAAATTGGACTTGTAAATCAGGAGTCAATTCTTTTTAATGATACTATTTTTAATAATATTTCTTTTGGTAAAGTTGATGCTACACAAGAAGAGGTCGAAAGGGCAGCAAAGGTAGCGAATGCTCATGAATTCATACTTAGAACAGAAAGGGGCTATCAAACCAATATTGGAGACAGGGGGATGAAGCTTTCAGGAGGTCAGAAGCAGAGGATTAATATTGCTCGTGCAGTTCTAAAAAATCCCGCAATAATGTTGTTAGATGAAGCTACATCCGCATTAGATACCGAATCTGAAAGACTTGTACAAGATGCACTGAATAGGTTAATGGAAAATAGGACATCAATTGTTATTGCTCATCGTCTAAGCACAATCCAGAATGCAGATAAAATAATTGTAATTGATGCTGGTAAAATAATTGAAGAAGGGTCACATTCACAATTGATTTCAAATCAAGGACTGTATAAGCGCTTAATTGATATGCAAACTTTTAACGATTGAGAGCTCAAGTATGATTTATACGGGGGGCTTGTATGAATTGTTCTTTATTACCCGATGTTTATATGCAAATGTTTCAAAAATTCCGTAAATATATCTTAAGAAAGAGGAGAAAAAAGACTATAGTTCTGCAAAATGTGTTCAAAACCTCATATAGAAGGACTGCTTTATTATCATATGTTAAGGAGGTCTTCGAAAATGATTACGATCTAATTGATGAAAGTCACACCAATAAAAAAAAAACCTTTTGTATCTCTGAAATACTATCGGATTTGGGATATAATATTGATGTTATAGATTGGCAAAGCGATTTTAATGGGGATTGTAATAAATATCAATTAGTTCTTGGTTTAGGCAAGCCTTTAGAGGATATCTTAAGAAATCGCTCCGATGGAAAGACACCTTTTGTAGTTTTGTTTGCTGCAGGTTGCAACACGACTTTTAGTAATAAAATTACTTTAGAAAGGGTAGTTGATTTTTATTATAGAAGAAAAAGAGTCTTGATGTCTTCAAGCAGGTTTGGCGAAAGTTTTCCTTTGCAACAGGAAATTGCAGACTGGATAATATTGCATGGGGATAAATTCGCAAAATCAACTTATAGAAGTTTTAATATTGATTCAGTTTTAGCCCCTGTATTTATTCACCAGTCCATTAGTCGGTCGGATGAGGACTGGATAAAATGCAAATCAAATTACCTTTGGTTTGGGAGTACCGGGGTGCTTCATAAAGGATTAGATTTACTTGTCGAAACTTTTAAGAATTTACCACAATATACCCTCCATATCTGTGGGAACCTCGAAAAGGAAAGAGAATTTTATAGCTTCTATAAACAAGAGTTAGACAGTTGTGCGAATATTATATTTCATGGTTTTATAAACGTTGACTCTCAGAGATATAAGCAAATTTTAAGGGAGTGTGCATTTGTTATTTTTCCAAGTGTTTCAGAGGGTAACTGCGCCGCAGTAATAACTTGTATGGCAAACGGTGGATTAATACCCGTGGTTACACGCAATGCTGATATTGATCTAGAGCAGTATGGAGTAGAAATTATGGGATTCACTGAGAATGATATTCTTAGTGCAATTGAAAGATCTCAACAGCTGAGCTTAGATGAATTAAAGAGTCAAACAGCGAAAATTCTACATACTACCAAGAATTACCATTCATTCGAGCGCTTTAGGGAGGATTTCAAAAATAAATTGATTAACGCGTTAAAAAGTCCGAATTTTTTTGAGAAAATGGATACTATGGACAGGACAAAAAATCATTGATCATCGGTTTTGAGGCCCAATGATTGTGAAAACGAGTTTCATCAACATACCTTAAAATTGGTTTATAAAACTAAATCTTGGTTTTTGAGTTTTTAATAAACTTGAAAAATCAGATAAATGACCAACACATACGACTACCTAATTGTAGGCTCCGGACTTTTCGGGGCCGTTTTTGCGCATGAGGCAACCAAAGCCGGAAAGAAATGCCTTGTTATTGATAAACGTGAACATGCCGGAGGCAATGTTTACTGTAAAGAAATGGAAGGGATAAACGTGCATTGGTATGGTGCCCATATTTTTCACACCAATGATAAAGAGATTTGGGATTACGTAAACCAGTTCACCGAATTTAACCGCTATACCAATTCGCCGGTCGCTAATTATAAAGGAGAGTTATACAACCTCCCTTTTAACATGAATACTTTTTATCGTCTATGGGGAACAAAAACTCCTGAAGAGGCCAAGCAGAAAATCGCGGAGCAAATTGAGCATTTAGGTATTACCGAACCCAAAAACATGGAAGAGCAAGCTCTGAAATTGGTTGGTCCGGATATTTACGAAAAACTGATTAAGCATTATACAGAGAAACAATGGGGTAGAAAGGCTACCGAATTACCTGCTTTCATCATCAAACGTCTTCCCGTTCGATTTACTTATGATAATAATTACTTTAACGATAAATACCAGGGGATTCCTGTCGGGGGCTATAACAAAATTGTAGAAGGTTTACTGAAGGGCGTAGAAGTGCGGTTGAATACAGATTTCTTTGCCGACCGCGAGGCCTTAAGTCAACTGGCTGATAAGATAGTTTTTACCGGGAAAATTGATGAATATTTTGACTATCAGTTTGGGGAGTTGGAGTATCGGAGCCTTAAGTTTGAAGTGGAGACTTTAGATCAGGAAAATTACCAGGGAAACGCCGTATTTAATTATACCGACGCCGAAACCCCTTACAACCGGGTTTATGAGCATAAACATTTCGAATTCGGAACTCAAGCTAAAACAGTCATAACCAAAGAATATCCGCTGCAAGGGTCGAAAGGCTTGGAGCCCTATTATCCTGTTAACGACGAAAACAACTCTGCAATCGTAAAAAAATATCAGGAACTCGCTAAAGCTGAAACTAATGTGATTTTCGGCGGACGCTTAGCAGAATACCGGTATTACGATATGCACCAGGTAATAGGTTCGGCCCTCGTAAAAGCTAAAAGAGAGCTGGGAGTGTATCAGGAGTCTGAAATTAACTAACAAGGATTGAGCGGCCGGTCAGAAAGAGTTTATCTGATCCGGCGCATTAACCAAGTGCTTGTCAAATGAGTTCAGCTATTCCATTGATTATAAGATACAAGTGTTTTAATTTGATTTTTTAATTTTAACTTATCACTTTATTTAACAAAAGCCTGTCTTATGAGAATGAAAGTTATTGTTTTGCTGCTTGTTTGCCTTAACGGCTCAGGGCTATTCGGTCAGACACAAACCACGGATAAAATTCAAACCAACAAGGGTCCTCTGCTGATAAACCCGGTGCAGCATGCCACGTTTGTTCTAAACTGGAATAAATTAACAGTTTACGTTGACCCTACGGGAGGTGCAAAAGCTTTCGCGAATTTTAAAAGACCTGATATAGTTCTTATAACCGATATACATGGCGATCATTTGGATTCCACGACTTTGAAGGCAGTATGCAGTTCCGCTACGAAGTTAGTAGTGCCAAGTGCTGTCGCCGAGCTGTTGCCGACCTCGCTTAAGAAAAATCTCATCATTCTGAAAAATTCTGAAAAGGCGAAAGTGTCTAAACTGATAATAACAGCCATACCTATGTATAATCTTCCCGAAAACTCTTCGTCAATGCACCTGAAAGGACGTGGTAACGGATATGTTATTGAAGCTGGAAACAAAACAATATACATTTCGGGTGATACGGAGGATATTCCTGAGATGCGGGATCTAAAAAATATTGACCTTGCTTTCGTGTGCATGAATCTTCCATACACAATGGATATTAACCAGGCGGCAAGTGCAGTTTTAGATTTTAAGCCTAAAATCGTGTATCCTTATCACTATCGGGGAAAAGACGGCTTGAGTGATGTAAATGAGTTTAAGAAGATGGTTAATTCGGCCAATAGAATGATTGGCGTGAGATTACTTAAATGGTATTAACAGGCAAAGGGAGTGAAAATTTGACTATCTAAATAGTCATTTTCGACTTGTAATTTGCTAATTATTTTAGCAAATTTGTTCATGCCGTTTGAACAGAATAGTGAGTATTTTAAAGGGCGCGGAGCTCAGGTTAACACCCATAATAAATTTCAAAAAAATAAATATATAACCGAACATATCGAAGGTTTGGATGAGGAAATGCATCAAAATGTGAGTACCCAGATTTTCGAAGAATTCCCCAAAACCATTGTGAGTATTTCTGATAGTCCCGATCTATCATTTATGCAATCCATCAATCCTTATCAGGGATGTGAACACGGATGTTTGTATTGTTATGCTCGCAATGCACACGAGTATTGGGGATTTAGCGCCGGCCTGGATTTTGAACGTAAGATCATAGTTAAGCGAAACGCAGCTGAATTGCTTGAAAGATTTTTTAATAAGAAGAATTACCAGCCACAAACAATAATGCTATCGGGAAATACTGATTGCTATCAGCCGATTGAACGTAAACTTAAAATAACCCGGTCTCTTCTTGAAGTTTTTCTGAAATATAAACATCCGGTAAGCATCATCAGCAAAAACAACCTGGTTGTAAGAGATATAGACATATTGCAGGAATTGGCAAGACTGAACCTTGTGCATGTTACTATCACAATAAATTCTTTAAATGAAGGTTTGAGGCAAAAGATGGAGCCACGAACAGTTACAGCCAAAAGCCGTTTGATGGTTATTAATAAATTATCTTCAGCAAATATTCCTGTAAAGTTAATGATCGCCCCGATTGTTCCCGGTTTAAATAGCGATGAGATGCCTTCTTTAATTAACGCTGCGGCTGATGAAGGAGTGTTGGCTGCTATATTTACGCTGATCAGGTTGAATGGTTCTATCGCCGAAATTTTCACTGATTGGATTCATAAAGCGTATCCCGACAGGGCAGAGAAGGTTTTACACGCTATTTCCGAATGTCATGGGGGAAAACTAAATGATAGTAACTGGGGAAGAAGAATGCGTGGAGATGGTAAAATCGCGGAGAGCATCCATCAGCTTTTTAAGATTGCTGTAAACCGGTTTTTATCAGGCCGATTTATGCCCGAATTGGATTTTAATCATTTTATGCCTGCCGGAGGAAAACAAATGGGCTTGTTTAAATAGCATGTTTAACAAACGCCGACAGCGTTAAAAACACACGGCGTGAATGCGACGATTTATATTATATGTCCAGCTCCAACAATATCGGGCAATGGTCCGAATGAATCGCTTCACATAAAATAGCCGATCGCTTTAAATTATGCTCAAGCTCTTTGGTGACCATGTTGTAATCAATGCGCCAGCCTAAGTTCTTCTTTCTCGCCCCTGCCCTATAACTCCACCAGGTATAATGATGCGGATCCTCATTGAAATACCTGAACGAATCTATAAAACCTGTATTTACAAAATTTTCCATCCATTCGCGCTCAGCCGGTAAAAATCCTGAAGAATTTGCATTCGATTTTGGATTATGAATATCAATTGCTCTGTGACAAATATTATAATCACCTGAGATCACCATTTTAGGATGCTCAGTTTTTAGCTTATCAATGTACTGCTGGAAGTCATCCAGGAAACGGTATTTAAATTCCTGCCTGATATCACCACTCGATCCGGAAGGAAAATAAGT
Source organism: uncultured Pedobacter sp. (assembly GCA_966210515.1). GTDB lineage: Bacteria > Bacteroidota > Bacteroidia > Sphingobacteriales > Sphingobacteriaceae > Paradesertivirga. Next base: position 39,081 of record CBIHLM010000034.1, on the reverse strand, counting down.
GCTCATCACAGAAAATCCTTCAAAATCTGCCCTTAGTATTCTTCCTTCAAAGTCATAATCGCAATGACCACAACCATATTCAACTTTAAGGGGAGTTTTTTTACTTAAAATAGCTGTGCCACTATATCCTTTTTTTTGCGCCGGATACCAGTAGTGTTCGTATCCCATAAGCTCAATCAGCGCCAGAATTTCGGCTAATTGCTCAGGGTTGGCTTTTATTTCCTGAAGGCACACCACATCTGCATCAACAGCCTGCAACCATGTAAGCCAGTTTTTACTAAATGCTGAACGGATTCCGTTCACATTATAAGATACAATTTTCATTTTCGAATACCATTGTGCTTATAAGCTGAGTTTATTATTCTGAACTCATTATAAGCTTACTTTTGAATGAAGCAGCGATTAGTTCTTTTTCAAGTTTTTTTATTTCTCTTTTTTTTAGGAGGGCTATTTTAACAGCTACATCTTCTAAAGGGCGGCTGATCTCGTTGGTTTTTAACACAGCAATTTTGTCAACCTGTTCAATCCCCTTTACTACTTCTCCGAAAACGGTGTAGCTTTGGTCGAGGTGAGGTGTTCCGCCCGTTGTTTTATAAACGGTACGATGAGCCTGAGGTATTTTTTTACCCTGCAATCTCATCTGTTCAATTCTGTTTAATTCTGCATCTGTAAAAGTTCTTCCCTGAACGAGGTAAAATTGCGTGGAGCTGCTTGCCTTTTCGGGGTTTTCATCTCTCGCAGCAGCGAGAGCCCCCTTCTTATGAAATAGCGCTTCATTAAATTCTGCAGGAATCGTGTAAGCAAGACCGCCATTGCCGAGCATTTGTCCTGGCTTTGCGTTTTTTGAGTCAGGATCGCCGCCCTGAATCATAAAGTCTTTAATAACGCGATGAAAAAGAGTGCCATTGTAAAATCCGCTTTTCGTGAGTTTCACAAAATTATCTCTGTGTTTGGGTGTTTCGTTATATAGACGAACAATCGACTCGCCATACGTTGATTTAATTCTGACATAATACGTCTTCGGCTTGGCAGCATATGTTAAACTGGCAGAGAAGAGTAATACTAGAAAAAAGACTTTTTGAGTGTATTTCATTCTTTTAATTAATTCTATCTAAACGCAAATTCTTAGATTCAGGTATTTTCTTCAAAATAGGTAACAATCAGTGACTTCAAAAGCATCTCTTGCTCCAACAAGGTGTAGCTTGGAATTGGCTTAACCAATCTCCAGTGTGGCCATCCATCCTGATCCAGTCCCTCGAGCTCATAAAACCCCAATTCACTGAATAAGCGACAATTTGCAATATGCATAAGCTCTTCTTTTTGACGTTTCGAAAACTTTCTCGGCCCTTTTCCAAGTTCCTGAACACCAATTAAAAACAATACCACTTTAATATCAGGAGTGTCTGTATCAAAGTCTCTAGCCAGCCGCTCTTGCAGCTCTTTCCATTTAATATTAATTTCTGCTGGTGTCATAATTTCTGCAAAGATACTTAAGCAATCCTTTAGAATAATTATTGGCCAATTTTTTGTATATTTAAATTAATCGCGACACACCCTGGGTATTAGAAAATTTATTCACTTAGAAAACACCGTTGCTTGTTTCAATTGCCATAAATTGTCATTTAAACGTGGATATGTTGAAAAATAATTAATTCAACAATCATGTTAAAAAGTAATTTAATAGTGGTTAAAAAACTGTCGGTAAGTTTTTTGGTTCTATTTATACCTGGTATCAGGAAGTGTTCTTAAATTTTTTGTGAATGGAAGACGATTTTGAATTTGAGTTCTCTGAAGATCCAAAATTTTCAGTAGAAAGGTATGAGGAAATGATCCGTAATCAGGATCAGTATTTTTTTGATGCACAGGCTTTCGAAAATATTATTGACTATTATATCGAGAAGAACGACCCGATTAAGGCGCTTCAGGTAGTAGAATATGCGGTAAATCAACATCCTTTTGCCGCAGTCTTTTTTATTAAACAAGCCCAGCTTTTTGTGGTCACTAATCAATTAGACAAGGCATTCGAGGCCTTGCGAAAGGGTGAAACTCTTGAGCCTTCTGAAGCAGACATTTACATAATCCGCGGAAATATATACGAAGCCCTCGAACGACATGAAGAAGCTTTGGAAAATTACCAAAAAGCTTTAGGTCTTGCAGAAAGCACAGATGATATTTTGCTGCAGATTGCTCTGGTACATCAGAACATAGGAGAATACGAAAAAGCTATTTCTTATTTAAAGAGATGTCTGGAACAAAATATGGAAAATCAGGATGCCCTTTATGAGCTGGCTTTCTGTTATGATGTTTTGGAAAATCAGGAAGAAAGTATCCAGTTTTATAATCAATATATTGATACCGAACCTTATTCGTATGCAGCATGGTATAATTTAGGGAATGCTTACCACAAAATGGGCTTGTATGAAAAGGGTATTGATGCGTATGATTATGCAATACTCATAAAAGAAAGCTTCTCGTCAGCATACTTCAATAAAGGAAATTGCCTTGTGCATCTGGATAAATTCGTTGAAGCAATTGAGGTGTATAAGCAAACTTTTGAGTATGAACCACCTAATGCAGATACTTACTGTGCCATTGGCGAGTGCTATGAAAAGCTTGAGCAGATGGAGGAAGCCAGATCTTATTATAAAAAGGCAGTTAAACTGGATGCAAAGCTTGCGGATGCGTGGTTTGGAATCGGAGTAACTCTTGATTTTGAAGACCGGAATTTTGAAGCATTGCATTTCTATAAAAAGGCGTTGGCAATAGATGATAAAAACCCTGATTACTGGTTTGCGATTGCAGATGCCCAATATAAACTTGGGAAGCTGGAAGAATCAGAGAAGGCCTACGAGAAAGTGATCGAGTTCAATCCCCTGGATATAGAGGCATGGCTTGATTTTTCATCTATTTTATACGAACAGCGCAAGCTTAGTGGCGCTATTGAGACTATTTCGGATGCGATAAAAAACAATCCGGAAGCGGCAGAACTATATTATCGCATGGTAGCTTATCTGTTTGCAGATGGCCAGACGAATGAAGCATTAAATTTTCTTGAGTTGGCCCTGAAAATTGATCCCTCCAAGCATGAGATTTTATTTGAGTATTTACCTCAATTGCAGAATAACAAAATAATTGTAGATGTGATTAATAAATACATGCTCTAATTACATCCTTTAAAGTATAAAAGAAATCCAATACCTTTGGGCGCAAATCCGGTATTGGATTTTTTTTGCAATAAATATGAATTACGATTTAAACAATATTCCTGAACGTACCCAAAAACCTCGAGCTAATGGCATTACAATGGTAATGGACAAAGGGTTGAGCATTCGAGAGGTTGAGAATTTTTTAGAAGTGGGTGGTCCGCATTCCGACATTGTAAAATTAGGCTGGTCTACTTCATTCGTTACTCCAAACCTGGCTGATAAATTAAAAGTATATAATGACGCAAACGTTCCTGTTTATTTTGGAGGGACCTTATTCGAAGCATTTATAATTCGTAATCAATTCGATGATTATCGTCGTACCCTTGATAAATTTGGAATGAAGTATGCCGAGGTATCAGATGGGTCTATTGATATTCCGCACGATTTGAAATGTGAATATATCAGTAAGTTAAGCGAGCAGGTTACCGTAATATCTGAGGTTGGATCTAAAGATGCACAAAAGATTTTTGCACCATATAAATGGATAAAATTAATGAACGCAGAACTTGAGGCCGGATCATGGAAGCTAATTGCTGAATCACGTGAAGGCGGTAATGTGGGTATTTACCGCGACTCGGGAGAAGTGCGTGAAGGATTGGTCGATGAAATTTTAACCCAGATTCCAGAAGAAAAGATAATTTGGGAAGCTCCTCAAAAGGATCAGCAGGTATGGTTTATTAAACTAATCGGTGCGAATGTTAATTTAGGAAACATTGCTCCTGCAGAAGTAATACCATTAGAAACCATACGTTTAGGTTTGCGTGGCGATACGTTTAACCATTTTCTTAGCTTATAGTCTTATCATTAGAAAACAATGAGAAAGTTTGGATTGATAGGATTTCCTTTGGGGCATTCGTTTTCGAAAAAATACTTCACGCAAAAATTTGAACGTGAAGGATTAACGGATTGCACGTACGAGTTGTTTCCGATGGAAAACATAAGCGATATTCAGGAATTATTAACAGCAAACCCTGAACTCTGCGGGCTTAATGTCACTATTCCGCATAAAATAGGGATAATGTATTACCTGGATAAGGTAACTCCCGAAGCTAAAGCAATTGATGCGGTAAATTGTATTAAAATCATAAATCAGAAGCCTGTTGAATCGTTCTTTACCGGCGAATTTTCTACAAAGAAAGTGCGGCTTGAAGGATATAATACCGATGCATTCGCATTTGAAGCGTCATTAAAACCCTTGCTAAAGAAGTATCACAATAAAGCGTTGGTTTTAGGAAGCGGCGGAGCTTCAAGAGCGGTTGCATTTGTGCTGGATAAACTTGATATTGATTATAAAATAGTTTCAAGAAGATCCATCAGAAAGCAAATAAAGTATTCCGATATCAATCAGAATATGATGAAAGAGCGTTTGCTAATTATAAATACCACTCCATTGGGTACGGCACCCGATATCGAAACCTGCCCTGATATACCGTATGAGAATGTAACGGATAAGCATTTGCTTTATGATCTGGTTTATAATCCGGCGGAGACAGAGTTCATGAAGCGTGGAAAAGAGAAAGGTGCAACTGTAAAGAATGGTGAAGAAATGCTGCATCTTCAAGCAGAGAAAGCCTGGGAGATCTGGAATAGCTAAAATGAGGTTTGCGGCTTATATATCATTTCTGGCCATTCTCCTTTCGGGATGTTTTTCCGAGGGTGATTATACTCCCAAACCACGGGGTTATTTTAAGATTGATTTTCCTGAAAAGAAATATCAATCTTTTCAATCTGAGTGTAATTATACGTTTGATTATCCAGTTTATGCGGCTGTGTTTCCCGACAGCTCAAAAAATGCTCAGTCTTGCTGGCTGAATATTTCGTATCCGCAATTTAACGGCCGGCTCCATTTAAGTTATCACCCTGTCACCTCTCGTACAAGCCTTGATGAATTGACCGAAGATTCCCGCGCATTTGCATTTAAGCATACTGTTAAAGCAACTGCAATAGACGAGGGTCAGATTTCTTATCCCGCTAATAAAGTTTACGGTACATATTACTCAATAAAGGGAAATACTGCTTCTGCAATTCAATTTTTTCTGACAGACAGCACGAAAAATTATCTTCGCGGAGCTCTTTATTTCAATGAGGAGCCCCGTCAGGATTCAATTCAGCCGGTTTTGGAATTCCTTGGCAAGGATATAGATGTAATGATTAAATCCCTTCGCTGGAAGAAGTAGTAAATTAATCAGCAGGCTCTACCCGCATTCCCACATCCCGTATTTCTCTTAAAGGGTTGTCTCTCATATTCTGTTCAAACTCAAAAACATAAGTCCCCGGAAAGGGAAATTTATATTTTTCTCTGAACAGTAATTGGTAGGTATATAGGTTTCCGGCACCGCTCCCCAACCATTCACCATCCGGATAAGCTAACTGAAACTCTTTACGTTCAGTTGTTCGCTTCCCTCCAGGATTTACCTGGTGAATCAGAACAAAAATATTAGAATACTTATAATCTGCAGTATGTCGCAAATTCATGTAAAGATTATAAGATGTGTTCACATCTTCAATTTTCACAGGGATTGACACCTTTTTTATATAACTCCAGTTGCGGCTGCTAATCTCTTTGTTAGCATCTACGACAGCCTTTTCGTTGCAACCAATAAACAATACTGAAGATAAAAGTAAAATCCTGAACAAACTATTCATTTGGCTTAGGCTTATTGTTATTAAACCTCCGGTTACGATTTCGGTTTTTATTCTGCTGATTGGCTGGCTTTGGAGTGATTTGGCCTTCTGGTTTTGCTGCTGTTTCTTTAACAGCTGTTTCAGTGGTTTTTATGGTAGCCGAAGCGTTTGCCGGCTGTGGTCTGTTGCTATTATTGCGCTTCTTTTTCTTTTTGTTATTGGTCTTTCTTTCGTCAAGACGGGTAATACTATCCTGCCCAACAACATTCTCGTAATCCAAAGCTTTTGCAACGGGAACTGCTTTTAAATCGACTGCTTCGTCTCTTAAATCCTCCGGTTTAATACCTTCTTTATTTAATTTCTGAATCTCTTTTACGCGTTTTATCTCAACAGGAATCCAGTTCTCTTCTTTGGGGTAACTAAACCACATCAGGCGTTTGAAAATATCCGTTTTCTGAAGTCTGGCTGTTCCCTTCAATGTTTCTAATCGCTCAACTTCATCAGGGATATCTTTGAGAGCATCCATGTAAGTATCCAGCTCATAGTTTAAGCAGCATTTTAATTTACCACATTGACCTGCCAGTTTGAGTGTATTAAGCGACAAGTTTTGATAACGTGCAGCAGAAGTTGATACCGTTTTGAAGTCTGTAAGCCAGGTAGAGCAGCATAATTCGCGACCGCATGAACCCAATCCTCCCAGCCTGCTGGCTTCCTGCCGCATACCGATCTGGCGCATTTCGATCCTTATACGGAAAGTTTCCGCCATTTTTTTAATCAATTCGCGGAAATCAACGCGACCTTCGGCAGTGTAATAAAAAGTCGCTTTTGTTTTATCGCCCTGGTAATCTACGTCACTTAATTTCATAGACAAACCCAGTGCAATCGCCAGAGTTCTGGCTTTATGCATGGTTTCCCACTCTAAATCCTTAGCCGCTTTCCATTTATCAACATCGGCGGGAGTTGCCCGGCGAATAATTTTTTTAGTGATATCCTCCAGTCGCATATGCTTCTTTTTAATCTGCATACGCACTAGTTCGCCCGTTAAAGAAATATGACCGACGTCATAGCCACCGGTTGCCGTTTCGGTAACCACAAGCTCACCGTTTTCAACATAAAGGTTCTCGTGATTTATATAAAAATCTTTGCGCGAACCTTTAAATTTTACTTCGACGATGTTGAATGCTTTATAATTTGCCGGCATGTCCATATTCGACAGCCAGTCGTAAACATCTAATTTGCTGCACCCATTAGTAAGGCAAGTACCATTACTTTTGCAGCCGGCAGGCGTGCATCCGCCGCCTGTTGAACAAGAACCACATCCCATTTAGTTATATATATGTTGAGTCCCCTTGGGGAGCGTATTAAACTTTAAAATCTTAATAAATTGCAAAGATACATCTAAAAATAAAATTTTAGGATTTGCATTCCTTTCTATATGATAGTGCGCTTTTTCAAGCTCGTCTATTATTGCTTCTGCTTTGGCCAGGTTTAAGGTTTTGCTAAAGTTAACAACAAATTCCTTTTCATTGCCCGGAAGATGTACAAGATTATCTGCTCCCGATAAAACCATCATTACCTCCCGCAAAAGCTTCATGCCGTATTTTAGCAGATTTTTTTGATTTTCCCTGCCAAATCGTGCAGCGTTTTCGGCAAAATCAATGGCTTGCATGCCTCGATTAGCGAAACAAGTTCGTAGCCAGTCGGAAAAGACACCGAAATTATTATTTCCGTCCTCCTTGCTCAAGTTTAAAGCGGTTTGAATGTTTCCTTCACTTAAATAGGCTATCCTGGCTGCCTGTTCTTCTGGAAGACCTTGTTTAGCAACCAGGAATTCCGTTACGTCTTTATCCGACAAGCGGTGAATTTTAATTAATTGAGTTCTTGATAAAATCGTGTTCAGTATCTGATCCTGATTCTGAGCAACCAGTAAAAACAATGTTTTATGCGGTGGTTCTTCAATTAGCTTTAGTAAAGAATTCCCGGCTTTATCCAGATATTCGGGCAACCACATAATCAGAACTTTATATTCAGCTTCAAATTGCTTCATGCTAAGCTTTTTGATAATCTGATGGCATTCGGCTATGTTGATGTTAGCTTGTTTATTCTCAGCATCCAGCTGATTGCGCCATTCGTCAAGACTTAAATATGGGTTGGAAAGAAAAGCATCACGCCATTCCTCGATAAAGGTGAGTGATGTATCTTCCTTATGTTTTGCAAAAAATGGGTATGAGAAATGAAGATCCGGATGAATAAGTTTATTGTACTTTCTGCAGGATGAGCATTCTCCGCAGCTATCATCGTGCAAACGGTTTTCACATGAAATAAGTTGAGCGTAGGCTAGTGCCAAAGGTAATCCGCCCGAACCTTCAGGAGATAAAAATAGCTGAGCATGACTCACCCTGTTTTCAATAACTGATTGAATAAGATGTTGCTTTACTTCTTGCTGGCCTACAATTTCCGAAAACTGCATAAGTTGCAAAATAGTAATTAGATGCGAGAATCAAGATTTGAGATTTGAGATTTGGTGCTTTATTTGAGATGTTATATGTGAACGCTGAGAATTAACTGATTAAAAAGATTTGAAGATACAGGCCGGAGGTAGTAGATTTGAGACAACAAAGTCGTCATTTAGTCGATTCTCATATCTAATTTTCAACTCTCAACTCTAACCATGGCTCGAATAATGGCTTTTGATTACGGAAATAAACGGATCGGTGTTGCTGTTACTGATCCACTGCAAATTATTGCCACCGGCCTTACAACCATTCACCCCAAAGATGCGGTTGAGTTTATAAAAAAATATTTGTTGACAGAACAGATCGAATGTTTCGTGGTTGGCGAGCCAAAGCAGATGGATGGTACGCCGTCACAGTCTGCGCAACATGTAAAAGGTTTTATTACCATCTTAAAGAGAAACTTCCCCGAAATAAGGATCGAATCTATCGACGAACGATTTACTTCAAAAATGGCATCTGCAACGATCGCTCAAAGTGGTTTTAAAAAAAATGACAGGCAGAATAAGGAGAGAATAGATACTATTTCTGCGACTATTATACTTCAATCTTATTTGGAGAAGAAAAGTATTCGAGGGTTTTAGCCGGTTTTGATTTAATCATTAGTCTGAAAATCATCGTTTTATGAAGTTTTATGCTTGAGTAAAAAGCAAAAGCCCTATATTTGCGGCCATGGAACTGCTTGCTGAGGGACTGCAGACCTATCTTGAGCAACATTGCGATCCGGAACCGGAGTTGCTCAGATACATAAATCGTGAAACGCATTTAAAGGTACCTATGCCTAGAATGCTTTCAGGGCATTACCAGGGTCGTGTCCTAAGTTTTTTAAGCAAAATCATTTCTCCTTCCCGAATTCTTGAGATTGGAACGTATACCGGTTATGCTACTTTGTGTTTGGCAGAGGGCTTAGGTGATGACGGATTGATACATACTATCGATGTAAATGCCGAATTAGAAGAACGTGTACAACAATTCTTTGATTCTTCACGTTTCAGTACTAAAATTAAATACCATATCGGAAATGCGGTGGATATCATTCCGCAATTAGCCGAAGTTTTCGACATTGTATTTATAGATGCGGATAAAAAAAATAATGACAGATACTATGATTTAGTATTTGAGAAGGTAAGAAAAGGGGGCCTCATTATAGTTGATAATGTGCTGTGGAGCGGGAAAATTACCTCGGGTGCAACAGATAAAGACACTGAAAATATCCGTCGTTTTAACGAAAAAGTAAGTAACGACCACCGTGCTGAGAAGTTTATACTACCAGTGCGTGATGGTTTATTCATAACCCGTAAACTGTAAAACTATGATTAAAAATGGACTAATCATTTTCTTGTCGGTATTATGTATTAATACGGTATCGGCACAGTCGGCAGCAAAAAAGTATGTTGAATTATACAATGAGGCGGCAATACGAACAATGAATGAATACGGAGTGCCGGCAAGTATTGTTTTAGGAGTTGCAATTCACGAATCGGCCAGCGGCAACAGTAAAATTGCAAAATACCTGAACAATCATTTTGGTATGAAGGGAAGTTCCGGGCCTAAGCCTATTAAATCCTCTTACAAAGGATATGAGAGTGTTGATGCCTCATATACTGACTTTGCAAATTTATTAAAAAGGCGCTTTTCAAGTCTTTTTACAAAGTATCCGATCAGTGACTATAAAAGTTGGGTTTATGGAATACAGCGCGGTGGTTATGCAGCCAGCGGAACCTGGGCAAGCCAGGTGATGGCTATTATCAAAGCATATAAACTGTACGAATACGATGGCCCGCTTACTCCGATGGTTTTAACACCCAAAAAAACAATTTTAGCTAATGAAAGCAGAAGTAACCAACCTATTACTTATTCCGTAAAAAAGGGTGATACTCTGCAACTTATAGCTAAGCGTTTCCAAACTACAGTGGAAGCGATTAAAGAAAAGAACGAACTAAAATCAAACATATTAACAATAGGACAAACTTTGTATTTCTAAAAAACTAATGAAAGTATTTATTTTAACCTTTTGTACGGCATTTTCAATCGCATGTACAACAACAAAGCCTGTCATAGCTAAAAAAGAATCAAAAAAACCTGTTAGCGTACCAGTTAAAGTTTTTAAAACCAATACCCTTTCCAAAAGTCAAACCTCCTTAGAATATATTGAGCAATTTAAAAGAATTGCTATTGAAGAGATGCTTAAGAGCGGAATCCCGGCCAGCATAACCCTTGCACAGGGATTGCTCGAATCGGCTAGTGGTAACAGCACCCTGGCGACGCAGGCCAACAACCATTTCGGAATAAAATGTAATGTAGACTGGACTGGTCCAACAATTTTAAAAGATGACGATGCCGCAGGAGAATGTTTCAGAGTTTATGAAAGCGCCGAACAATCTTATCGCGATCACTCGGAATTTTTAAAGAGGACGAGATATTCTTCCTTGTTTCAGCTCGACAGAAACGACTATAGAGGTTGGGCTATAGGTTTAAAGAAAGCAGGATATGCAACTAATCCTAAATATGCGGACCTTTTGATCGACTTAATTGAGCGTTATCAGTTAGATCAGTACGACAGAGAAGAGAGCAATGCTATTGCACAGATTAAACGGGAGGAGAAAGTTATAGCCGAAATTGCGAAGGAAGAACCTAGAAAGCAGGTGCAACAGCCAGAGAAAGTATCTCTTGCCATGAAAATCTACGAGGTAAAATCAGGCGATACTCTTCATTCTATAAGCCAGCGTTTCGGAATATCTGTTGATGATGTAAAGATTTTAAACTCATTACAAACCGGTGAATTAAAACTCGGACAGCTTTTACTTGTTTCAAAATAAGTTAATGAGTGTTAAATTGTAGGTTTTCCTGCAAAGAAAAATTTAGCTTTAAGACTTGAAACGTATAGTATTACTTTGCAGTTTTATTCTATTTAGTGTCCTGAAGCTATATTCACAGAATAGGCAGATTCAGGGGATTGTATTTGATGTTGATACTAAACAACGCATTTCCAGGGTATACATCTACAATACCAATACCCATAAGGGGTTTTATAATAACACAAAGGGCGAATTTACAACGACTGCCGCCAAAGGCGATGTTTTAGTCGCTGCTGTTCCGGGTTATATCGTTGATACCATAAATATTCAGTCCCAGTCTACTGTAATCTTTTATTTAAAGCGGAACAGCATTCTTCTTAGTGAAGTTACAATAAGAGACACAACCTTAAGCCCAGCCGAGAGATTAAGCAAAACACAGAAGGAGTTTAAGGACGCCTATCGTAAAGGAAATACAAAAGATATTTTACAGGTAGGTGGCGCGAACGGTACAGGAGGTGCCGGCTTGGGGATTGATGCTCTGTGGAGTATTCTCAGTAAGGAAGGCAAGAATGCACGTTATTTACAGAAAATTATTGAAAGGGATTATCATGATCAGCTAATTAATTATCGCTATTCAGCAAAGTTAGTAGCTGATGTAACCGGCCTAAAAAGTAATTCGTTACGGGACTTTATGGAGCAGTATCGACCGTCATATAATTTTGTACTTCAGGCGAATGATTACGAGTTTATCGACTTTATAAGATCTTCTTATCGACGCTATCAAAAGCAACCCGATGCTAATCGTTTGCCAGCTCTAAATCCTGTTAGTGGACAATGAGATTTCCGGTAATTTATATACCTTTTTTACCGATGGCCGGAATGGCATTTTTCCCTTTTATTCTGGTTAAAAAATTAAGTTTTATTAGTCACAACGATTTTATTAACCATGAAAAAATCCATTTGAGACAACAGCTTGAACTGCTTCTGATTGGGTTTTATATTCTTTACCTGCTTCATTATTTTTACAACCTGATAAAGTTTTTTGATCATAATGAAGCATATTTAAATATAGTTTTTGAACGAGAGGCCTATGCCATGGAAACTGAAACTAATTATCTGAAGAACCGGAGGTTTTGGGCATGGCGTGGCTTTTTATGATAAATATGTTACATCACGTATCGGATTCTATTTCCATGATACTAGATTTTTAAGTTTCTTTGTTGTAATGCTGCGTATTCTGATCTTTCTTTTTCTTGCATTTTTTTCTGCTACAGCTTTCTCTCAGGAAGCAGATATTGATACGAGTGATCTAAGTAATTTACGGCAATATCCCAGAAAGAATATCTTACCGGTGAGGCGGCCGGTGCTTCAACTAGTCCCTATACAAATCCCCGATGCAGATTTAGACTTAAAAATAAATTATTGGAAAAACTGGACGGCTTTTGGTATTAACATGAACCAGGCAACCTTTAGCGAGAACTGGCGCGGTGGTGGCGTAAACTCAATTGCTTTCGGAGCCCAGTCTAATTTCAAAGCCGATTATACTAAAGATGATAAGAGCTTTGTTACCGAGGTTATTATGCAATACGGGAAGCTAAAAAATAAGGATCAGCTGCAACGGAAAACAAATGACCGGATTTATTGGGATAATAAGGTGGCATTAAAGCTTTCTAAACACTGGTCGTTTTTTGGCTCGATAAATTTTGAATCGCAGTTTGACAAAGGATATTCTTTCAAAAAAGATAAAGACGGGAATGAAGTACAGACATTAATATCCAGATTTATGTCTCCCGGTTATCTAACAGAGTCCCTCGGTTTTGAATATAAAACAGCGAAGAGCTTTTGGCTTAGAATTGGAACAGGTACCGCACGGCAAACCTTTGTACTGGATAAGGATCTGTATCTTACAAATCCGAAAAATTTTGGGGTGACCCCGGGGCAAACGTTTAGAAATGAGCTTGCTTTTCAGTTAGTTACAAACTTCGAGAAAGAAGTTGCTACAAATATCAATCTTAAAAGCAGATACTCGATGTTTGCAAATTATGAAAAGCTGAGGAATATTGATCAAAGGCTTGATATCACGATTCAGGCAAAGGTAAACAGAGCCGTAAACGTGACCCTTGCCGGGATTGCCGTTTATGATGACGATGCCAGTTCAAAAATCCAGGCAAGCCAGGCGCTGTCGCTAGGTGTTATGGTTAAAATTCCAAAGTAACGTTTCCGGCAGGTATCGGGGAAAGCTAAAATCAGTTTAGAAAATAGGATTTTAAGATGAATACGTTCGGGTAATGTGGAGTTCCATAACCTTGAATTTTAGTGCAATATGCTATAAAATAAATTAGTTAGCGGGTTAAAAATCGTTAAATTTGCCGGCTGTTTAAAGCAGATACAGATATGTTTGAAAACTTACAGGATAAACTTGACAGGGCGTTTAAAGTTCTAAAAGGTCAAGGCACAATAACCGAAATTAACGTGGCGGAAACCATGAAGGAAATTAGAAAAGCCCTTCTGGACGCCGACGTAAACTATAAAACTGCAAAGGCTTTTACTGATGAAGTAAGACAAAAAGCTCTTGGCGAAAATGTATTAACAGCAGTTTCTCCAGGTCAGTTGCTCACTAAGATCATGAACGATGAACTGGCCGAATTAATGGGCGGTTCTGTAACTGAGCTTGATACTTCTGCAAATCCAACCGTTATCTTAATCGCAGGATTAAACGGTGCAGGTAAAACCACATTTAGCGGAAAGCTTGCCAACTTCTTAAAGACAAAAAAGGGCAAAAAGCCGCTTTTAGTCGCAGATGATGTGTATCGGCCTGCTGCAATTGATCAGCTGCAAGTACTGGGATCGCAGATAGGTGTGCCCGTTTACGTAAACCTTGAATCTAAAGACCCTGTAGCTATTGCGCTTGAAGGGATAGCCGAAGCAAAACGGAATGGAAACAACGTAGTTATTATTGATACAGCCGGCCGTTTGTCTATTGACGAAGCAATGATGAACGAAATTGCTGCGGTTAAGGCAAGCACCCAGCCACATGAAATACTTTTTGTGGTTGACTCGATGACCGGTCAGGATGCTGTAAATACCGCTAAAGTTTTTAATGATCGCCTTGATTTTTCGGGAGTTGTTTTAACTAAGCTAGATGGTGATACGCGTGGTGGAGCTGCTCTTTCTATAAAATCTGTTGTTAATAAACCAATTAAGTTTATTGGTACGGGTGAGAAAATGGACGCTCTGGATGTTTTTTATCCCGACAGAATGGCCTCGCGTATTTTGGGGATGGGTGACGTGGTTTCCCTTGTGGAGCGGGCACAGCAGCAGTTTGACGAAAAAGAGGCTGCCGAACTTCAAAAAAAGATCCGAAAAAACAAGTTCGACTTTAACGATTTTCTTGGACAAATCCAGCAGATTAAAAAGATGGGCAACATGAAGGATCTTGTAGGGATGATTCCGGGTGTTGGAAAAGCTGTTAAAGACATGGATATTGATGATAATGCTTTTAAACCCATTGAAGCAATTATCCGTTCGATGACTCCTTTCGAACGTGAAAATCCGGACTCAATAAATCAGAGCCGCAGGGCCCGTATAGCAAACGGTTCGGGTAACCCGCTTCAGGAAGTTAATAAGCTGATAAAACAGTTTGAGGATATGCGTAAGGTGATGAAACAATTCAGCAATCCGGCACAAATGGCAAAAATGATGAAGGGTATGCCTAAAATGCCTTTCGGAAAACGATAAATAGATCCCAGATTTATAAAATTGTTTAAAGTGCGCAAAAGGAAATTTGCGCACTTTGTTTTTTTACCTTATTTTCTAAAAGTAATTTCTTCGGTCATTTTTGGATCACCGGTATGGTTTTTCACCAATATTAATTCTGTTTCTGTAAGAGTTTTTACCGTGTAAGTATCGTTAGGACTCGATGTCGCCAGAGTTTTAGCATCTTCGCTAAAAGTGTAGGTAAAGGTTCCATTTTTCACCTTGTATGAAATGTCGACTGTTAAATCGCTTTTGAAATTGAAGAATTGGGTGTCATCAAATTCATTGTATTGAGTCGGCGTGGCGTCTTGCCCACTTTCTGTAAGTGTAAATACAGCTTTTGTGATAAACCATTTTCCTACAATCCTGGACTTTGCCTCAGTCTGTTCCGGAGTATCAGGCTTTGGTTCGCCGTCTTTCTTACAGCTCGTTAATCCTATTGATACCGCTGTGAATAATACAAGTAGAAGTTTAAATTTTTTCATGTGTTAGAACTTTAATAATTATTAATAGGTTAATTACGTCGCTGAAAAATTTCTCTACTTATTTATACAGATGGTTGCATAGCAATTTCAGGGCCTCTCACCAGGCTTCGTCTTGCAAGCTATAAATCTTAATTAGTACCGGGTTAGTGGGTATGGATAAACTGTGAGAGGAGCATGAGATATTACCTTAAGGCAGCTCCTTCATTACCATTAACCGTTCACTTCCGCGTTATTTTTTGAGACACGTTCGAAGATGTTCTGTATAAATGTTTTTTGTAAAGAGATTTTTCATACGATTAAATGTATCTATATAACCTCAAGAAGCGGTTAATGTTTTTACCAGTTTAATTTTAGGGAATAAAGAGAATTCTAAGAATAGTAAAAGGAGGGACTAGTAATACCTAAAAAGCCGCTAGTTTTTTCTTAAAAAAAAATGGTCAGACAAGCTGACCATTTTTATGTGAGGGTTTGAAATCTTTTTCTAGAACCTGAAGCCTAAGCCAATTGACGCCCTAACTCCAGCCCATGGACCTGTAAAATCTACCCGAGCTCCTTGAGAATCAACAGTGGTTTTGCTGTCAACTAAAGGGATTTCCAGACCTTCTAATTCTTCTCTCAATGCATCTTGCTCTTCTGTAGACAGAGTTTTAGTTCCTTTTAAAAATCCTTCTGATTTTCCGTACTGCGGGCCTAGTATTGACCAGTCTAAATAAATAAGCTTACTTAACTTCCACTGTGCACCGAATAGAAGTCCCCCTGTAAGAGTTTTTAATTCTCCATTTAATGGAATAGTTTCGGTCTTGTCTCCTTCTGTTGGATGCTCATAGGTATATTCAAATGTCGAAAGTTTCGCGGTATACTTTGCAATTCTAGCAAATGGAGCGATATAGAATCCTCTGAAAACACCTTTCCCAAAATAGAATTTTATTTCAGGGGTAATCGCAGTATTCCCAGTTACCAGGTTGTCTACGTGCTTAAATGTTTCAGGATCATCGATTATGCTTTCAAAATTGCTCTTTAAAGGCAATCCACCTTCAGGCATTACTCTATAGCCCAAACCTATAGAGATTTTGTTCGCAATTTTTCTTTCATAAGAAAAAGAATAGGTATTTAATGCGAGCGAGGTAAGGCTAACTTTAAAAAGATTTTTACCCATTCCTTTAACTTTTACGCTGTCTGTCTGCGCATTCGCACGGGCGATTACTGTTACAAGGATTGCGATAAATAAAGATTTAGTAAAGATTTTTTTCATGCACGTTTAGTTTAGATTAATAAAAACATGAAGATACTTGGATTGAAGCAATTGCGCAATACCCAGAAAAGGGTATTTTGTTTGGTGTAATTAAAAATACCTAAAAACGGGTATTGTGTTTAGAGGTTAATATTTTCTTCTTTGTAGAAAAATACTAAACAAAATGAAAAAACTTTACACACTAATTATCGCATGCCTGTTAACAGGATCTGCTGTTGCACAAACTAATTCGGGTACAACTGCTTCAGGAATCAAGTATGGTATTAAGGCAGGAGTAAACTTTGCAACTGTTTCTTTGTCTGGAAACGATGTAGATCCGGAAGATGAAGACGAACTAAAATCGCAAACCTCATTTATGATCGGAGGATTAGTCGATATTCCTGTCGGAACATCTTTTTCCGTTCAGCCGGGATTAACATTGTCAGGAAAAGGTTCAAAATCGGAGTTTAGTGAAACAGGATTTTCTTCTAAAGAACAAACCAATGTTATGTATTTAGAAGTTCCTGTAAATGCAGTGTACAAAATTGGAGGAATCTATTTAGGTGCGGGCCCTTATGCGGCTTTTGCATTATCAGGTAAACAAAAATGGGAGGAAAACATGGATGGAGAAGTTGATAAAGAGGAGGAAGATCTGAAATTCGGTAATGATCCTGAAGAGGATGACCTAAGAAAAGGTGATTTCGGTATTAATTTTTTAGCCGGTTATCAATTAACAAATGGCTTTAATGTTGGAGTTAATTATGGTCTGGGCTTGAACAATATATTGCCTGACTTCGAAGATTCTGATTATAAAGCTAAAAACAGGGTATTCTCAGTTACCTTAGGATTTTCATTCTAAATTAATCTTTCGGGTATTAGGCGGCCTCCCTTTATGAGGCTGCTTTTTGCATGTTTACAAAATCTCCGAAAGCTGTTCCAATTTCATTCCCCTTGATCCCTTTATAAGTACCGTGGCATGTCGAATAGGACGGTGCTTAATATATTCGACAGCTTCTGCTGTTGTTTTGAAAAACCTTGATCCTTCAGTTTTATTCGCAAAAAAGCCTTCACCAATAAAAATCTGCTCGTGAGAATGAATGCTTTGAGCTTTTTCTACAATGTGTTTATGTTCCGAGAGGGATTCTTCCCCCAATTCGAACATATCTCCAAGAATCAGGATTTTATTTTCAGCATCAAAAGCAGAAAAGTTATCTAATGCGGCGATCATGCTACTGGGATTCGCATTGTAATAATCGCAGATGAGCGTGTTGCTTGCTGTTTTGGTTATCTGCGATCTATTGTTGGAAGGAATGTATGAGCTAATCCCTTCATTAATTTGTTCGTCACTTAAGTTAAAGTGCTTGCCGATCGCGATTGCCGCTAAAATATTTTCGAGGTTATACGGACCGGTTAAATTGGTTTGAACCCGGTGTCTTTGCTTGTCGAAAATCCAGTCGATCACCAAAAATGGATCATTCTCAACAAGTTCCCCGCTTAATCCTGAGTTTGAATTATAAAAGGATACCTTCTGAATATTACGTTCAGACAGCATTTTCTGTAAGTGCGCATTGTTCTCATTTGCGAATATAAGTCCCCCGCTTTCCTTCAAAAAATCATATAATTCGCCCTTCCCTTTTTTTACACCTTCAAAACCTCCAAATCCCTCCAGGTGCCCTTTTCCCACGTTGGTGATTAGTCCGCAATCAGGCTCGGCTATTCTGCACAAGTTTGCAATTTCTTTTTGGTGATTTGCCCCCATTTCAATGATGGCCATCTCTATATTTTTATCAATAGCCAAAATGGTAAGTGGAACACCGATATGGTTATTTAAATTGCCTGGAGTGGCATACGTGTTATATTTTACAGATAGAACTGATTTTATCAGCTCTTTTGTGGTCGTCTTGCCATTTGTGCCTGTAATGCCGATAAAAGGTATTTTTAGCTGTCGGCGATGAAAATTAGCAAGCTGTTGTAAGCTGCTTAAAACATCATCAACCAGTATTATATTTTCAGCGGTTTTATAAGCCGGATTGTCTATTATCGCGAAGGCTGCCCCTTCGTTTAGCGCCTGTTGTGCAAAAGTATTTCCATCAAAATTATCGCCTTTCAGTGCAAAAAATAAACAGCCGGCTCTAATCCTCCGGGTATCTGTACATATTATCGGATGTTTTAAGAAAATGCTATATAAATCTTCAACGCGCATAGAAAGCCTTTTTTGCAATTATATTAAATTGTAAAGAATTGTACGCAAAGTACATCTTTTAATAATCCTGAATAAGCATTAGATTAGTGAAATGAAGAAACACTTCTTACTTTTTTGCTTACTATTCTGTATAAAACTGCTGGTAGCGCAACAAATTCAGTCGCCATCCAGTTTTCTCGGATATACATTAGGCGAAAAGTTTACGCCACACCATCGGGTAATCGACTATTTTAAATACGTTGCTTCTGTATCAAAAAGTGTAACACTTCAGGAATACGGAAGAACCTATGAAGGGCGGCCGTTATTTGTTGCGTTTGTATCGTCTGCCAATAACATCAATCATCTTGAACAGATGAGGGATAACAATCTCCGCCTTAGCGGGATAAAAGCCGGACAGATATCAGAACGGCAACCCGCAATTGTATGGTTGAGTTATAATGTCCATGGAAATGAATCTGTTTCCACAGAAACGTCTATGCAAACCATCTTCGATTTAGTTAATCCGGAAAACAGCCAGACCAAGCCATGGCTGGAAAATACCCTGGTTATTATCGATCCTTGTATAAACCCTGATGGCAGAGAGCGCTATGTAAATTTTTATACTTCGGTGGCTAACATTATCCCAGACCCGTCGCCATATACCCGCGAGCATCTAGAACCCTGGCCTGGTGGGCGTTCAAACCATTATTATTTTGATCTTAATCGCGATTGGGCATGGCAAACTCAATTAGAAACTCAGCAGCGGATGGCACTTTATAATAAGTGGCTTCCCCATGTTCATGTCGACTTTCATGAGCAGGGGTTTAACGAGCCTTATTATTTTGCTCCCGCCGCCGAACCATTTCATGAAGACATCACGCCATGGCAAAGAGAATTTCAGACTATCATAGGAAAGAATAATGCCCGCTATTTCGATGAAAAGGGATGGCTGTATTTTACCAAAGAACGATTTGACCTTTTGTATCCATCTTATGGGGATACTTATCCGACTTATAGCGGAGCCATAGGCATGACCTATGAACAGGGTGGTTCTGGCAGAGCCGGCTTGTCGGTTTTAACCAATGTTGGCGATACATTAACATTAAAAGACAGGATCTATCATCATAATACAGCTGGCTTGTCAACTATCGAAATTACTTCTAAATATGCAGATAAGGTGGTCTCAGAGTTTCAAAAATATTTTTCAAACAGTCAATCTAAGCCATCCGGTCCCTATAAAACATATGTGATAAAAGCAGCTAATGAGGGAAAGTTTAAAAATTTGGAAATTCTATTAAAGGCAAACGGGATTGAGTATGGCTTCGGTTCGTCAAAAGGAGGCTCCAGGGGGGTTAACTATTTAAATGGAAAGACTGAAAGTTTTAAAATTGAGAGATCGGACCTGGTTATAAGCGCTTATCAGCCTAAATCGATTTTACTTAAAGTGCTGTTTGAACCCGAAACGTTTATTTCCGATTCTGCGACCTACGATATTACGGCCTGGGCAGTGCCTTATGCATACGGACTCAGTGCGTATGCGAGTAAAGAAAAAATAAAGCCCGCCTTTACTGACATGCCGACAAAAACAAGGTTAAATACAGTGTCACAAAAGCCTGTTGCTTTTGTAGCTAATTGGGGTTCGGTTGCAGAAGTAAGGTTTTTAGCGGAATTATTGAAGCGAAATATCAAGGTGCGATTTTCCGAGGTTCCGCTAGAAATTGCCGGCAAACATTTTAATGTGGGTTCATTGGTTATCACAAGGGCGAATAACGAAAAGCTGGCAGATTATTTTGAAACGACCATCAATGCGCTCTCACAAAGTATTGGAATTGATGTGCAGCCTTTGAGCTCTGGATTTATGGAGAAGGGGGCAGATTTAGGCTCTGATAAAATCAGATTTATTAACAAGCCGAAAGTGGCACTTGTTGGTGGAGAGGAAACATCTTCTCTTGCATTTGGAGAGGTCTGGCACTTTTTTGAGCAGCAAATTAATTATCCTCTGGCTGTTTTAAGAGCACAGGATATCAAACACATTAATTTATCTGAATTTAATGTGCTGATTTACCCGGACGGGATCTACGAAGATATTTTTAGCGACAAAATTCAAAGTTGGGTACAAGGCGGAGGTAAACTCATTGCCCTGGAGGGCGCGGTTGAGCAATTGGCAGGGAAAAAAGGCTTATCCTTGAGTGCAAAGGATAGTGTAAAAAATGAGAAGGCTAAAAATCCCTATCTGAGCTTAAAAAAATATGAAAACAGAGGAAGAGAAAGTTTGCAGAACAGCATTCCCGGGGCGATTTACAAAGTAAATCTCGACAATACGCATCCGCTTGGTTTTGGCTTTCCCAATTATTACTTTACCCTTAAAATGGATAATAAGATATATAATTATCTTGAAGGAGGCTGGAATGTCGGCGTTTTAAAACAGAATAATTACGTAACAGGATTTGTTGGAAGTCAAACCAAAAAGACCCTAGTGGACGGAATGTTATTGGGCGTTCAGGAATTAGGAAATGGTACTGTGGTGTACCTAGCCGTCGATCCTCTTTTTAGAGGCTTCTGGGAAAGCGGGAAGCTTTTGTTTAGCAATGCTGTTTTTATGGTGGGGAACTAACTACACAAAACACGTTCCTTAAGCGATTCCAGACTTAATGAACGTGTTAGATATAATTAAAGAGTAACCGGATCCACTATTTCTGATAATCTCGCAATTGCGTCATCCAAACTGCTTATGTTGTCGAATGATATTCTTAAGCTGTTTTTTACTTCTTTTAAATTACAGTCGAATGGATTTTGCTGGACGTATTGAAGAAGTCTGTTAAATTGCTCAGTCTCAAAATACCTCGATTGCTGATCCGTAATGAAAAATCCTTTCAATGAGTTTTTCTTAAACGAGATTTTTTCAAAGCCAATAGCCTTACCCAGCCATTGAAGCTTTAGGGTCTTCAAAAGTTCACGTACCTGTTTCGGCACTGGTCCGAAACGATCTTGTAATTTCAAAGCAAAAGCATCAAGCTCTTCTTCGCTCTCGAGCTTAGAAATTTCTGTATACAGATTATACCTTTCGGTGATGTTGGTAACGTAGCTGTCCGGAATTAAAACCTCCAAATCGGTATCTATTTGGGTAAAGGAAATAAAAGGCTTCGGTTTTTCGTCTTTGAATAAATCCTTAAATTCATCGTCTTTCAATTCCTGAATGGCTTCATCCAATATCTTATGATACATTTCAAAACCAATTTCAGCAATAAAGCCGCTTTGTTCTGCCCCAAGAAGGTTCCCGCTTCCGCGGATATCTAAATCACGCATCGCAACATTAAAACCGCTTCCCAAATCAGAAAACTCTTCGATTGCGCTTAGTCGTTTTCTTGCTTCGGAAGTGAGCGTTGATAATGGCGGACTTAACAAATAACAAAACGCTTTTTTGTTAGATCTTCCTACCCTGCCACGCATTTGATGTAAATCGCTTAATCCAAACATATGCGCATGATTTATCAAAATCGTATTGGCGTTTGGAATGTCTAAACCAGCTTCAATAATTGTTGTTGCAACCAGCACATCATATTCGTTATCCACAAATTTTAACATCACATCCTCCAGAGCGTCGCCATCCAATTGCCCGTGGGCGATGCCGATTCGTGCTTTTGGAACTAATTTTTTAATTAATCCGCCAAGCTGTGCCAGATCCTGAACCCGGTTATGAATAAAGAAGACCTGTCCGTTCCGATTAATTTCGAATTCAACGGCATCTTTAATTAATTGCTCATTAAAAACATGCAACTCAGTTAATACAGGCTGCCTGTTAGGCGGCGGTGTCGAGATTATTGATAAATCCCGCGCTCCCATTAAAGAGAAGTGAAGTGTTCTTGGAATCGGCGTTGCTGTAAGTGTGAGCGTATCAACATTGGCCCTGAGCTGTTTTAATTTTTCTTTAACCCCAACACCAAATTTTTGCTCTTCATCAATTATTAATAATCCCAGATCTTTGAACTTAACGTCTTTGCTCACAATTCTATGTGTGCCGATGATAATATCAACTTTGCCTTCAGCAAGTTTGTTAAGTGTTTCCTTAATCTGTTTAGGCGATTTAAACCGATTTATGTAATCAATGTTGCAGGGGAAATCTGCCAGACGGGAACTAAATGTTTTGTAATGCTGCAAAGCAAGAATTGTAGTGGGTACCAAAATAGCCACCTGCTTACTGTCTGTAACCGCTTTAAATGCCGCCCGAACAGCTATTTCAGTCTTTCCAAATCCAACATCGCCACACACCAGCCGGTCCATTGGATGTGGTGATTCCATATCTTTTTTCACATCCGCGGTCGCCTTTTCCTGGTCCGGAGTATCCTCGTAAATAAATGAGGCTTCCAGTTCTGTTTGAAGATAGGTGTCGGGAAGAAAGGCATTGCCCGTTTGCGCTTTACGTACTGCATAAAGCTTAATTAAATCTCTGGCAATGTCTTTAACTTTTTTTTTTGTCGTTTTCTTTAATTTTTCCCAGCTGTCGGTTCCCAGCTTATTCATTTTCGGAACGGTACCTTCCTTTCCTGAATATTTCGAAATACGATTTAAGGAGTTAATGTTTACATAAAGCAGATCATTGTCGGCATAGATCAAACGGATCATTTCCTGCGTCTTGCCGTTAACTTCAACTTTTTCAAGGCCCGCATATTTGCCTATCCCATGGTCTATATGTGTGATATAATCGCCCGGCTTAAGTTCTTTAAGCTCTTTAAGGGTGATCGCCTGCGAGCGGGTATAGCCTTTTTTAAGCTTATATTTATAATATCTGTCAAAAATCTGATGGTCTGTATAACAGGCCAGTTTTTGTTCATAATCAATAAATCCTTCTCGTAAGGATAAATTGATGGAATTAAATTTCACCGATTTATCGATATCATCGAAGATGGCAAATAAACGCTCGGCTTGTCTGACGGAATCAGTAAAGATGATATTGGTGAGCTTTTCACTTTCATTCTTTTTGATATTGTGAATAAGCAGATTAAAATCTTTATTGAATGACGGTTGAGGTTTTAAATCGAATGAAATAGTATCTGTAGCGGGATAGAAAAACTGCTTGCCAAACTCAACGACCGGAAAGTCTTTCAGTTGATCTGCCAGGAGTTTTTCTTCGGTAAAGCTAAACTTAGGATCAATCCATTCAGGATTTTGTGTTTTGGTATCAGCCGGAAGCGCATTCCATAATTCAATGGCTTTTTTGTACCCGTCTTTTAAAACATCGAGCGTAAACTGGACATCTTTAAACCACACGCTTGTGTTCGAATCAATGTATTCAAGCAAGGTAATGTTGTGTTCGGTCAAAAATTTCGATTGCACGTTTGGTACGATAGTGACGCTCTTAACCTGCTCCGCAGAAAGCTGATCTTCGATTTGAAACGTGCGTATGCTTTCAATAAAATCACCAAAAAATTCGAACCGATACGGCAAGTCGTTCGAGAAAGAAAAAATGTCAACAATTCCGCCACGAATTGAAAACTGACCGGGCGCATATACAAAATCTACACGTTCAAAGTCGTATTCAATCAGAAACTCATTAATGAAGTCGATATTTAATTTATTGCCTTGTGAAATTTCTAAGGTGTTTTTTTCAAGAGAATCGCGATTAATTACACGTTCTGCAAGTGCTTCGGGATAGGTGACTATTAGTTTTCCAAACTCGGTAGAATGAATTAATTCATTTAATACCTCGGCCCGTTGAAGTACATTTCCAGGGTCTGGTTGCGTAAACTCAAAAGGCTTGCGGTAGGAAGAAGGAAAAATTAAAACTTCTTTATCCAGCAAGTTTTCGAGGTCGCTTTGAAAGTATGCCGCTTCTTCTCTATCCGGAAAGACAAAAAGAAAGTTTGAATGTGTTAAAAAATATAGGGCTGCAGAAGTTAGTGCATCACTGGATCCGATGAGGCCTTTTAAGTGAATCCGGGGGTGTTTTGTTGAATTTAAGGATCTAGCCAGCGCCTCAATCCTTGCATCTGCTTTATAAAAATTTATTATTTCTTTTACGTTCACTTCAAAATCTCAAATACAAATATACCAGCTACACTTAGTTAATATCAAACCCTATCAAAATTTGTTTTTTCCAATCCCGATTTTCAATTACCAGGGTGCGTTTGTTATTGTGCGGATTTAATATGAGAATATCGACAACAATGTAGGCTAAAACATACAGTCTGTTTTCTTCTTTTTTTAAAGGAGGCTCATTTTGTGCAGTTTAGCGGGTTTTTATTTCAGAAATTTTTTTGGTGCATAGTTTGAACAAATATTTGTGAATTAAAATATAATTGTTATGAAACGTACACGGACTTTTAAGATTAAATTGTTTGGCATGTTTGCTTTTGTGTTGTTGGGTGCCTCTGTCGTAAATTCATGTAACGGCGCAGAAACAACATCAGTAAAAGTAATCAGTGCTAAATAAGCTCAATGGTGCAGATCGTAATAAAAAGACCATTCTGCCTGCTGATAATGAAGCCTTTACTCCCTTCAAAGGCTTGTATGCATACCTATGTGTTTTCGGGACAACCTTTCTGATTTCCCTTTCGTTATTTTAAATTGAAACCTACCGAATCCTGAAAAAATTAATTTTTGAGCAATTTTTAGGAACAATTCAATAATAAGGATGTTATTTAGTCAGTTGAATTCTTTCGCTATTGAATTATGAAAAACGGACTCAAATACGGATTATTAATTGGTGTTTTAACCGGAATGTGGATATTGATTATGCACTTAGTCGGAGTGTATGATCAGGTTAAAAGCGGTCCTTTTAATATTCACTGGATGGAGTATATTTCTGTTTTTATACCCTTTACGGGACTTTATCTGGGAATTAAAAATTACCGTGATAATATCAATGGAGGGAAGCTTGAATTTATTGAGGGCCTGATGGAGGGTTTCAAAATTTTGTTGATAGGTTTTGTATTATATATGGCTGTTAGTGCTATTTATATGCAATATTCCGGTTCTGCATTACTTACGATGGATTATTACCAAAGAATCGGTGGAGCAGGCATTGTAGGTATTCTTTTTAATGTTGTAGTTTCATTACTTTTGATGAACAAGCAACATAATCTTTAAGTTGATATATCTTAAACATTTCGAGCTGTTTTTTTGGATAGCGGCTTTAGCCATTCTCGCTTTTTCAAGCCCTGGTTTACATCATTTTACATTGTGCCCCTTATCAAATTTGGGTGTTTCCTGGTGCCCTGGCTGTGGTTTAGGTCGGTCAATCTCAAGTATTTTTCATGGAAATTTTGCAGCATCCTTCGCTTATCATTGGTTTGGAGTTCCGGCACTGCTCGTACTGATACATCGAATTTTCGTGTTAAGTAAAAAATACTTCCTATCTTTCTAAACCTAATTCACTAACATGTATAAAGAACTACTTTATAACCTAAAAGGATTAACTCCTGAAGAATTCCAATATTTACAACAGGTCATGGTCGGAATGGATGAACAGCAAGCCCGGCAGTTTGTAATGTATTACTCGGGCAAGCGGCAAAGCGCAAGTGATTTATTACTTTACACTTTGTTAGGTTTAATAATTGTGGCCGGCGTACAGCGTTTTGTAATGGGCCAGATTGGTATGGGCATATTGTATTTTTTAACTTTTGGATTGTGCTTTATTGGTACCATAGTTGACGCGATAAACCATAAAAGTCTGGCAAATGAGTTTAACCAGAAAATGGCTTTAGAGAGCGCACAACTGGTTAAGCTTGGAATGTAGAGAAAAATGTCTTCTGATACAGGAAAATGGGTTATTATTGCAGGCTCAGCAATAGTTTTTGTTGGGATAGTAATTTATTTTTTTCACGATAAACTTCATTGGCTAGGGAATTTACCCGGAGATATCCGCATAGAAAGGGAAAACTTCCGGTTCTATTTTCCTTTTACTACAATGATAATTATCAGTTTGCTTATTAATCTTTTGATACGGATTTATAAGTGGCTAAATTAAATTTATGTCAGCAGCAATTTCGCCCGTTTTGTACCTATTCTCTATTGCCATTGGAGTGGCAATCAATGTTTTTTTCTGCCTTGCATTAATAAAAACATTATCGCTGGTTAAAGAAGAGAATCGCAAAATTACACCAATTCTCGTCTGGTTGATTTTAATCCCGGGCTTTAATGTCCTCTGGAACTTTTTCGTTGTTATTCGCATGTCTCAATCTATAAAAAATGAGCTGGATAGCAGAGAGTTTGAAGTTGAAGGCAACCCAACGCTATATGTGGGTTTAAGCTATGCGATATTATCATCCATAATTTTGTTTGTCCCTGCGCCCAAAGATTTAAATTATAGCGTTGGAATGGGAGTTTTGGCGCTCGCTATAATTGTAGCATTCGTCCAGTATTGGATGAAAATTGTTTGGTACGGAAAAGTTTTAAGGCAAGATTCTGACGAGAGCGAATTTCAAAAGCAGCAATGAAATTAAGAGATTTAACAACTTTCCTTGAGTCTTTTGCTCCTTTAAATTATCAGGAAGATTACGATAATTCGGGGCTAATTGTAGGAAACCCTGAACAGAAAATAAACGCAGCACTAATTTCTTTAGATTGTACCGAGGAGATCGTCGATGAAGCTATCAGAAAAGGCTGCAACCTAATAATTTCACATCATCCTATAGTTTTCAAAGGCATTAAAAAGTTTAATGGCAAAACCTATGTGGAGCGAGTTGTTATCAAGGCAATTAAAAATGATATTGCTCTTTATGCAATTCACACGAACCTTGACCATATTCACCAGGGCGTAAGTGGAAAAATTTGCGAAAGGCTGGGTTTAATAAATCCTGAAATCTTGTTGCCCAAAAACGGCTTACTTAGAAAGTTAACTACGTATGTTCCATTAGAACATGTCGACGCTGTAAGATCGGCACTATTTAACGCAGGAGCGGGTAAGATAGGTAATTATTCAAACTGTAGTTTTAATGCAGAAGGATATGGGACATTTAAAGCCTCGTCAGATGCAAATCCATTTGTCGGAGAGAGAGGTGAGCTTCACCAGGAGCCCGAAGTTAAAGTTGAGGTGATTTTCTCGTCACATCAGGAACGCGCAATAGTATCTGCGCTGAAGCAGGCTCATCCATACGAGGAAGTTGCTTATGACATTTATCAGTTATTAAACTCTCATGAGCAAGTCGGTGCGGGAATGATTGCCTCTTTAGAACAAGAGATGTCCGAAATAGACTTTCTTCAGTTTGTTAAAGAAAGATTATCTGCAAAGGTCATCAGACATACTTCTTTAAGAGGAAAGTTTGTGAAACGTGTAGCCGTTTGCGGTGGTTCGGGAAGCTTCCTTTTAAAGAACGCAATTATGTCAAATGCTGATGTTTTTATAACTGCAGATTTTAAATATCACGAGTTTTTTGATGCCGAAAAAAAATTGGTAATCGCGGATGTGGGACATTTTGAAAGTGAGCAGTTTACACAGGAATTGTTGTTTGAAATTATTCGGAAAAATTTTGCTAACTTTGCCCTCCATTTAACAGAATATAACACAAACCCCATAAATTATCTAATTTAATGGAACAAACAGTAGAACAGAAGCTTAAGGCTTTATACGCACTGCAAAACATACATACGAAGGTTGACAAAATCAAGCAGGTACGTGGTGATCTTCCTATGGAAGTATCAGATTTAGAAGATGATGTTGCTGGTCTTGAAACCCGTATTCAAAAAATAAAAGGCGAATTGGACGATTACGAAGATTCAATTGTTACCCGCAAAAACATGATCAGGGATGCTCTTGCTGCTGTAAAAAAGTACGAGGCCCAGTTAAATGAGGTTAAGAACAACCGTGAATATGACGCTATTTCTAAGGAAATAGAAATACAGGGACTTGAAGTGCAGGTTTGCGAAAAGAAAATTAAGGAACTTGGTTTCGACATCACTAACAAAACTCAGGTTTACGAAAGTGCGGTAGCAGATCTCGAAAGCCGTCGCAAGGATTTAGAGATTAAAAAAGCGGAACTTGAGAATATTACCGCTGAAACTCAGAAAGAAGAGGATGAGTTATCTCAAAAAGCAAAAGAAGCCGAGCAATTTATTGATGAGCGTTTATTAACAGCTTATAATCGCCTTCGTAATAACTCTAAAAATGGCTTGGCAGTAGTTACAATCCAGCGTGATTCTTGCTCAGGATGTTATAACCAAATACCTCCTCAGCGCCAACTTGATATTCGTCAGCACAAAAAAGTTATCGTTTGCGAGCATTGCGGCCGTATTTTGGTTGATGAGGCCTTAGCAGGTGAGAAAATTGAAGAAGCTATCTAATCGGGATTTCAAAAATTAGAAGCGGCTTATTATCAGGCCGCTTTTTTTATGCGTTAGATTGCGGAGTTAAACTTCCAGATTTTTCGCGGAGTAACACAAAAATCTAACGGGATGTCATGTTCACTAATCTCCGGAAGTAATTCTTCTGGTTCAAAGTAGCAGGTGCCTGCTTTTAGTACATCTGGCCTGCAATCAGCCAGAAATCTGTCGTAAAATCCTTTTCCGTATCCAATTCGGTTTCCTTTCTTATCAAATGCGAGTAAGGGTACAACAACCATGTCTATGAGTTTGGAATCAATTTCCTTGCCGTGTTCTGGCTCGGTAATACCCCATTGGTTCATGGAAAGAGGGGTGCCTGTTTCCCAGAGAATATTTGTAAGGCTATGATCTTCAGTATTACTTTTTGGAAGGACGAATTTAAGTCGAGGGTATCTTTTTTGAAGGTGTTCTTTTAGTAAGAGGCTATTAAATTCGTGTTTTCCGGTGATAGGATAGTAAATGTGAATAATCTCAAGATTATCAAGTGAAATATCTTCAAAAATCCGTACGATAGCCATGCTCAGGTTCTCCTGTTCATCAGGAAGAAGTTCCTTGCGCTTTTCTATATAGATTGACCGCAGTTCTTTTTTGTTCACTCAGCAAAGTTAAGGTAAAATGTTCACCCGGATGAAGGCAATCATGTCTGGGATGATCAGAAAGCGATCTCAAAATTCTTTTGATCGCTTTCTGAGGATGTGTTTTGAGGGCTTTATTTTACCCGCTCAATATATTCTCCTGTGCGAGTGTCAATTTTAATTTTATCGCCCAGATTGATAAACATTGGCACTTTTATTTCAACTCCGGTCTCAACCGTTGCACTCTTGAGCGCATTCGTCGAGGTGTCGCCTTTTACAGCAGGTTCGGTGTACGTAACTTCCAACTCAACACTGGTTGGTGCCTGAGCTATAATGGGTTCATCGCTCTCAAAAGCGATGATAACATTCATTCCATCTTTTAAAAATCGCGCAGAATCACCAAATAAGAATTTAGGGATGTTGAATTGTTCGTAAGTGCTGTTATCCATTACTACGAAAAAATCACCCTCATCATATAGGTACTGATAGTCGTTGGTTTCTACTCTGCATATTTCAACTTCCTCATCTGTACGGAAGCGATATTCAACTAGTTTACCGGTTTTAACGTTTCGCATGCGGGCCTGGTAAAAGGCACGTAAATTTCCGGGTGTTCGGTGTAAAAACTCTTCAACCGTTACCAGTTCGCCATTAAATCTTAGAACGTTTCCGCTTTTAACATCTGAAGCTTTTGCCATAAAAATTTGATTGGGTCCCAAAGATAAGGGAATTTACAAATGGTAAAAAGGCTAAATTTAGATTTAGAAATCTTATTTATAATCTGAAATCCTGATTTGATGCTGGCAAAAGGAATATTCGAATTCCTGATTGGAACATACAATTACAGTTCTACCGGGGGTATATGTTTTTATTAAATCAAGATACCAGGATATTGCTTCGGCATCGAGGTTTGAAGCTGGTTCATCGAGCAATAACAGCGGGGTGTTAGAGCAAATGGCAAGGGCTAATTTCGTCCTTTGCTTCATTCCTGATGAAAAATACTTAAGCGCTTTGCTCTTAGCTTTTTGAAGTTCAAGTATTTCTAAAATGGTTTTTTTATCCAGACCTGGTAGGTAGGATTTGAACTTGAAATGAAAGTCGATCATTTCAGACAGGGTAAATTCTTCAATTAATTCCAGGTACGGAGCAGCAATGCTTAAAGAATGGTAAACCTCATCCGGATCGCAAGGTTTACCATTCAAAAATATATCTATAGTTCCTTCGGATGGCGTGAGGCTGCCAGCAATTAGCTGGAGCAAAGTAGATTTACCTGATCCATTTCGGCCTAGTATGGCATAGGAACTCCCCTTTAAAAAAGAATAATTTACATTTCTGAATATCCAATCCCGGTTAAACCGACGTCCGATATTTTCTAGTGTAATTTCCATATGCCCGGCTTATTAGGCGCCGGTGAAGCCTCTCATGATTCCGCGGTTAGAATTTCTGATAAAATCAAGAATTTCGTCGCGAATTTCTGTCGGCTGTTTTTCTGCTTCTATCACATCCAGCGCAGCACTCACATTGTAATTTTTTACAAACAATGTGCGATAAATGTCCTGTATTTCATTGATATCGTCAGAGCTATAACCTCTTCTGCGAAGCCCGACCGAATTTATCCCAACATAGGAAAGTGGCTCCCGCGCTGCCTTTACATAAGGAGGCACATCTTTACGAACCAAAGATCCACCAGTAACGAAGGCATGTGAGCCAACATTGCAAAATTGATGAATGGCAACCATTCCCGCTAATACTACATAATCGCCCACCGTTATATGTCCGGCCAGGGTGGTATTATTAGAGAATATGCAATAGTTACCTACTTCACAATCGTGCGCAATATGGCAGTAAGCCATTATCAGACAGTTGTTTCCTATTTTTGTTTTCCAGCGGTCTTTAGTTCCGCGGTTTATTGTTACGCATTCGCGGATGGTGGTATTGTCGCCGATTTCGACTGTGGTATCCTCGCCATTATATTTTAAATCCTGTGGTGCTCCGGAAATTACAGCACCAGGATAAATACGGCAATTTTTGCCGATTCTAGCGCCATCCATAATAGTAACATTGGGACCTATCCAGGTGCCTTCTCCTATTTCGACGTTTTTATGGATGGTAACAAAGGGTTCAATAACCACATTGTCGGCAATTTTTGCCTGTGGGTGTATATATGCTAGAGGTTGAATCATTAGATTTCTTCGGTTGGTCTTCTTACAATTTGCGCCATTAATTCTGCTTCCACAACTATTCTGTCTCCTACTAATCCAATTCCCTTCATTTGTGCTATTCCTCGTCGTATCGGAGCGAGCAAATCGCATTGGAATATTAACGTATCGCCAGGTACAACCTTATCTTTAAAACGAGCGTTTTCTATCTTAAGAAATAATGTAATCCAGTTTTCAGGATCAGGAACGGTATTTAACACTAAAATACCTCCGGTTTGAGCCATTGCTTCGATTTGCAATACCCCCGGAAATAATGGAGAGCCCGGAAAATGACCTTTGAAGAATTCTTCGTTCATTGTAATGTTTTTTAAACCCACTACATGACTTTTAGTTAATTCCAGGATTTTGTCGATCATTAAGAACGGCTGCCTATGCGGCAGGATATTCATGATCTGAACAGTATCGTACACAGGAGTCGCATTCGGATCGTATAGTTTAACTTTCTTTTTGCTGCGCTCCTTTTTTATTTGTGCTTTTATTTTTTTAGCGAACGCTACATTTGCTGCATGGCCGGGTCTGGCAGCCATTATGTGACCTTTCAGAGGTACTCCCACCAGGGCTAAATCACCAATCATATCTAACAGTTTATGACGGGCGGGTTCGTTCTGATGACGGAGTTCAATGTTATTTAAGATTCCCTCTTTGGCTACATCAATATCTTTTTTCTTGAATAATACTCCAAGTTTCTTAAGTTCTTCCTTGCTAACTTCTTTATCTACAACCACAATTGCATTATTTAAATCACCCCCTTTTATTAAGTCGTGATCTAAAAGCATTTCAAGTTCATGCAGGAAACAGAATGTGCGGCTGGATGCGATTTCTCTTTTAAACTCTGAAATGGTTGTAATTGCGGCATGCTGGCTGCCCAAAACAGGCGAGTTGTAATCGATCATACAGGTAAAGCGATAGTCATCTAATGGCATTGCCACCATTTCGACTTTTCTGTCGGCTTCTGTATAATGAATGTTATGAGGAATGTGATAATACTCTCTTTCTGCCTCTTGTTCCTCAAAATCGGCAGCTTCTAATGCTTCGATGAACTTCAGGGAACTGCCATCCATTATCGGAGTTTCAGGCCCGTCAAGTTCAATTAATACGTTATCTACTTCAAGTCCAACCAGGGCCGCTAAAACGTGTTCAACAGTATTAACGCTGGCACCATTTTGCGAGAGGTTGGTTCCGCGTGATGTGTCGGTAACATTATCCACATCGGCCTCAACAATAGGCTGACCCTCGATGTCAATACGTTTAAATTTATAACCATGATTTTCCGGCGCTGGTTTAAACGTCATGGTCACTGCCTGACCTGTGTGTAATCCGGTTCCGGAAATTGTAATTTCAGTCTTGATCGTCCGTTGTTTGATCGTCATTTTCTAATAATAGCGATTAATGATTGTTTTTTTCCTGAAGCTTGCGTTCCAGTTCTTCTATCCTGCGTTCTAAATCCGGCAAACGGTTAAGTACTACCTGGGCTCTCATGTGCTGATTATATGTGGTTGCAGGTGCTCCTGCCCATTTTTTTCCTTCGTCTTCTATCGAGCGGCTTATACCTGATTTGGCTTGTATTTGAGTGCCTTTAGCTAATGTGATGTGACCCACAATGCCCACCTGCCCGCCGATAACACAGTTTTCGGCTATTTTTGTACTTCCTGATACGCCTGTCTGAGATGCAATTACTGTGTTTGCGCCAATTTCGACATTATGTGCCAGCTGTATTAAATTATCAAGTTTTACCCCTTTTCTTATAATCGTCGAACCCATTGTGGCTCTGTCTATGGAAGTATTAGATCCAACTTCAACTCCGTCTTCGATAATCACATTGCCAATCTGGCTCACTTTTGAATATGTGCCATCTGCCTGAGGTGCAAATCCAAACCCGTCGCTTCCAATAACTGTACTTGAATGTACCACGACGTCATTGCCGATTACACAGTCGTAATAAATTTTTACTCCCGGAAAAAATGTGGAGTTGTTGCCAATAACAACGTTGTCTCCGATATAAACCTGCGGATATATTTTGCTGTTGTCGCCTATTATCGCATTGGCGCCAATATATGCGAATGCTCCGATGTATACATCCTTACCAATGGTGGCGCTTGGATGAATGAAAGAAGGATCTTCGATGCCGGTTTTATCGCGTTTAAGCGTATTGTATTGTTCTAAGAGTATTGAAAATGCGCTGTATGCATCTTTAACCCGAATTAAAGTACTGGAATACGAAGACGCGGGCACAAAGTCGGCGTTAACAATAACAATGGACGCCTGAGTTTGATATAAATATGGTTCGTATTTTTTGTTAGCCAAAAAGGAAAGGCAGCCTTCAGTAGCTTCCTCTATTTTCGCTAGTCGATCTACTGTAACGTCCGGATTTCCATCCACTGTACCATTAAGTAAAATTCCGATCTGTTGGGCAGTAAATTGCATCGCCGCAAATTTAGGTGTTATTAGTATATGAACAAATTTTGAAGGAATTACTTCAAAAAACTATCAGACTTTTACCTTTCTGTGTGTTTTAAGTCTTTAATATAACAAAGAATGTGTTTCTCAACGGTTTTTGAAAGCGCTTCCAGATTCGAATTATCGGATGCCTGTGTGATATCTTTTACAGACCCGTCTTTCATCAGGATGTTTATGTTCTCTGCTCCAACCCGGTAAGCATTGTTTTTTATAGTGTCAGTAAAAACAAAATACGAAACCTCGTCTTTAGTTATCGGATATTTGTTTAAAACGTTATCCGCCAAGGCGCTAATAAGGTCGGGGTCGGCGGCTTCGTCACTTATCTCAACCTGGTACAGATTTCTGCTTAACAAATTCTTACATAAAGTGGAAAGAATGAAGTCAGTATCAGATGCCCAAACCTTAACCGAGGTAAAGATATCATAATCATCCAGTAGCGTAAAACATTCCAAATTTTGTGGATTGTCTTTAAAATCAGCTTTGCTAATGGAGTTATTCAGGAAATATGAAAAGTTAGGTGTGGCGAAAAGTTTTTTTCCATTGCTTGCCAGGTGTTTAGCTCTGTCCAGGATTTTTACCAGCATTTGTTCTGCCGAAACTACTGTTTTATGTAAGTACACCTGCCAGTACATCAGCCTTCTGGCGATTAAAAATTTCTCAACAGAATAAATTCCCTTTATTTCTATAGCTAATTGACCATTGGCTATATCCAGCATTTTGATGATTCTGTCGAAGCCAATAATTCCTTCGGAAACACCGGTAAAAAAGCTATCCCGATTAAGGTAGTCG
Organism: uncultured Pedobacter sp.; assembly: GCA_966210515.1. GTDB lineage: Bacteria > Bacteroidota > Bacteroidia > Sphingobacteriales > Sphingobacteriaceae > Paradesertivirga. The sequence continues at coordinate 3,931 of CBIHLM010000034.1, read as the reverse complement.
AGTCTGTCAATATCCATCTGACCCGATACCAATTGATGGAGAAAGGTTTTATGATATCTGTTATTGAATATTTCCAGCGCAAGCTCCAGCCTATTGCCGAATTCACGGTTTAGATTATCCATTAGTAAAGAAGAGATATGCTCATGGGATATCCCTTCAACAATGGTATGTTCTAAAGCGTGGGAATACGGTCCGTGACCAATGTCATGCAGCAGGATCGCTATCGTTACCGCTTCTTCTTCCGCCGGGGTTATAATGTGACCTTTCGTTTTTAAGGTTTCGATTGCCATTCCCATCAGGTGCATGGCTCCTAAAGCATGATGAAATCTGGTGTGCAGGGCACCCGGGTATACCAGGTGGGTCATCCCTAGTTGCTTAATATGTCGGAGGCGTTGAAAATATTGGTGGGCAATTAAGTCGAATATTAGTTCGGATGGAACGGTAATAAAGCCGTAAACCGGATCGTTAATTATTTTTTTCTTATTCAAAATATTGGGTTGTTTGCAAAAATTGTTAATTTATCTGATACAAAAAACTACTTTTAGTGTTATACCTTGGCTGAGAGATAAATATTAGCTTACACATGCAAGAAACAACGATTCTTTGGGCCGATGATGAAATCGACTTACTAAAACCCCATATCATGCTCTTAAATGAGAAGGGTTATTCTATAAAAACTGTTACTAACGGCAATGATGCTTTAGATGCTTTCAAAGCCGGATTTTTTGATCTGGTTTTCTTGGATGAGAACATGCCGGGACTTACCGGTTTAGAGACACTTGCAGAAATAAAAAACATAAATCCTGACGTTCCTATCGTTTTAATCACCAAAAACGAAGAGGAGTATTTGATGGAGGACGCCATAGGTTCTAAAATTGACGACTATTTAATAAAGCCGGTTAATCCGCGCCAGGTTCTGTTGACCATTAAGAAATTGACAGAAAATAAAAAGCTGATCAACCAAAAGACCTCTATGGCATACCAGCAAGATTTCCGGACGCTGGGCATGACCCTGAATGACAATTTAAGCTTTTCAGAGTGGGTAGATGTTTACAAGAAATTAGTGTATTGGGAGCTCTCTTTGGAACAGCTTGAAGACACGGGAATGCATGAAATTTTGACCATGCAAAAGTCTGAGGCTAACATGCAGTTTAGCAAATTCGTTGAAAAAAACTACCTCAGCTGGTGTAAAGACCCGGAGTCAGGACCGGTAACTTCAGAGCAGTTATTAAAAAAGAAACTGTTTCCTTTGCTTGATACAAAGACAACCTTTTTTATTCTGATAGACAATTTAAGGTACGATCAGTGGAAAATGATCAACTCCTTAATTACCGAACACTTTAGATTGGAAGAGGAAGATAATTATTACAGCATTTTACCAACTGCAACTCAATACGCCCGAAACGCTATCTTTTCCGGATTAATGCCGTTGGAGATGGAGAAACGCTATCCTTCTATGTGGCAAAACGATGAAGACGAAGGGGGGAAAAACTTATTCGAAGAGCAGTTTCTGGCTGATAATATTAACCGGAACTTTCGTAGAGATTTAAAACACTCTTACACAAAGGTTTTAACATTCGAGCAGGGTAAGGCCGTTGTAGAGAATATCAACAATCTGTTAACAAACGAGTTAAATGTAATTGTATATAATTTCGTGGATATGTTGTCTCATGCCCGAACGGACATGGCAATGATTCGCGAGCTGGCCAATGACGAGGCGGCATACAGATCATTGACTTATTCGTGGTTTGAACATTCACCTTTGCTTGAAACTATCCGAAAACTAGCAACTAAGAACGTCAGGCTGGTAATCACTACTGATCACGGAACTATTCGTGTTAAACATCCAACTAAAGTAATCGGCGATAGAAACACAAACACAAATCTAAGGTATAAACAAGGTAAGAACCTGAATTTTGTTGCAAAGGATGTGTTTCACATAAAAAACCCCCATGAAGCACATTTACCAAAGCTTCATGTAAGTTCAAGTTTTATTTTCACTAAAGAAGATTCGTATTTTGTTTATCCTAACAATTACAATCACTTCGTGAACTATTATAATGAAACCTTTCAGCATGGGGGTATTTCTCTGGAAGAGATGATTGTTCCATATGCTGTTTACAGCCCCAGGTAAAATCAATTTTTATCTTTGAACAATGGAATTAAAAGTTTCAAACCTTAACGATCTGCCGGATGTTGCAAGAAAGATTCTTGAATTTGCAGGAGATAATCGCATATTTCTGTTTTATGGAGAAATGGGTGCAGGAAAAACTACATTAATTAAGGCTCTGTGCAGCGTATTACAGGTGGAAGATACGGTATCGAGTCCTACGTTTTCGATTGTAAATGAATATTTCGGAAGCACAGAATCGATTTATCATTTTGATTTTTACAGAATAAAAAATGAAACAGAGGCGTTCGACCTGGGATACGAAGATTATTTGTATTCGGGTAATTATTGTCTTATAGAATGGCCTGAAAAAATCTCCAATCTTCTTCCATCAAAATTTGTGGAATTAAAATTGCTGCAAACTTCAGAGAATGAACGTGTAATTAAGGCTCATCTGTTTAATTGATATTATATTGCCTCTAAGTAAATGGGATTTCGTATTTTCAGCACACTTTATTAGATACATGGTATGATGAGTGAACTGTCGGACATTGCAAAGCAAGCTATGATGCAGCCCCAGGAGGCAATGCTCGAGACTAAAAAGAAAAAAAACAGCCTTCACATCGGCATTCCGAAAGAAAGCTCTTTCCAGGAAAATAGAATTGCTTTAACTCCCTTATCAGTTGCATTGCTTGTAAACAATGGTCATGATGTTGTTATTGAATCAGGAGCCGGAAAGGGTGCAAATTTTTCTGATAACGATTATAGTGAACACGGCGCAACGATACAGTACGATAAAAAAGAAGTATTCAAAGCCGATATTATTATAAAAATCGGACCCCCGACACAGGAAGAAATAGGCATGATGAAGCCCTTCCAGGTGTTGTTTTCCACACTTCAAATGGGCTCGCTTAAAGCGGAATCGCTCGAAGCGATGATGAAAAAGAAGATTACCGCCCTATCTTACGAATACTTACGTGATGAAGGTGGGTCTTTAAGCGTAATTCGTTCCATGAGCGAGATTGTGGGCGCAACATCCGTACTCATAGCAGCCGAGTATTTAAGTAATGTATTTGATGGAAAAGGCTTAATGCTTGGCGGTATAACCGGCGTTCCGCCGACTGAAATGGTAATTTTAGGTGCGGGTACTGTTGGCGAGTATGCTGCAAGAACAGCTATCGCCCTTGGCGCAGAAGTTAAGGTTTTTGATAGTTCTATTTATAGACTCAGGCGTTTGCAAAATAATATCGGTGCCCGGGTTTTTACCTCGGTAATTCAGCCGATTGTATTAAGTAAAGCTATAACCACTTGTGATGTAGTTATAGGCGCAATACGAGCGCACAAAGGATTAAGTCCTTGTATTGTTAGCGAAGAAACCGTAAGTCACATGAAGCCCAATTCGGTGATTATTGATGTAAGTATCGATCAGGGTGGATGTTTCGAAACATCCAGAATTACAAACCACACGCATCCGGTTTTTCGAAAATACGATGTAATTCATTACTGCGTACCAAATATTGCATCCCGCGTAGCCAGAACGGCAACATATGCTTTAACAAACATCTTTACTCCTATTTTAATGGATATTGGCGAGATGGGAGGTTTGATGAATGTTATCTGGGAAAAATCCGGCGTGCGAAACGCAATTTACCTTTATCAGGGGCACCTTACCAACCAAGACCTTGCAGAAAGATTTAACATCTCCCCGAAAGATTTAGAGTTACTAATTGTCTCGAATCGTTAAGCCTTGAAAATTTATTAAAACACTTTTTAGTGATTCTCCTTTTACAAGTAGAGGTCGCTAAAAATGAATTTCAATAA
>CBIHLM010000033.1:0-46587 GCA_966210515.1 uncultured Pedobacter sp. | reverse complement strand
ATATATACTGAGTGGTAAATGGAGATTGCTAATATTATTTCAAATAAATGAAAGAGTATTAAGATATGGGGAACTCAAAAGAACCATTCCAGGTATTAGCGAAAAAATGCTAATTCAAGAGTTGAATTTTTTAGTAGAACATAAATTCATTTCTAAAAAGTCATTTCCAGAAATACCTCCAAGAGTTGAATACAGTTTGACTAAGCTTGGACTGAACACCTTGCCCATTGTTGACAAACTTGCTGAATTTGCTTTAGAAAACTTAAATTAAAATGCTTAATGCGAACAAGGAATTGTAAAACCCATGACTACAACCTAAAAAGAACGCCCAATTGAAAACAATCAAGTTTCATAAGAATGATTGCGGAGTTTATTTCCTGTTGAATGTATTACCATCAGAAGAAATCAAAGAAAACTACTTAAGCAATGAAATATTTAATACGGACTTTTTTGAAATTGTCTTTTTCAAAACGGGTAAGGGATCAATCGTACTAAATCAGCAAAACATTACTATTAAAGATAATTCTGTTGTTTTTATATCACCCTTTCAAAAAAGAAAGTGGAACTTAAATAGAACAGACTTGGATTTTAAGGTTCTCGTTTTCCAAGAGGACTTCCTGAATGACTTTTTTGCTGATAAACTATTTACATATCGTCTCTTCTATTTTTATCAATTAGATTATCCCTTGCTAATGCAAATCGACAAAATTTCGTTTAAAAAGCTTTGGGAACAGCTAAACGAAATTAAAATTGAACTTGTAAATACAAAAGCAGATAGCGTACATATCGTAAGATCATTATTGTACTATTTACTGCAAAAACTAAACCGTAAATACGCTCAAAATCATAATCTATCAAATGAAAATTCCGCTAATAACTACGCATTTCAGTTTAAAAAGCTACTTGAACTACATATCAAAGAAAAACAGCGAATAAGTGATTATACTCAGTTACTTAAAATCAGCCGCATTACTTTAAACAAGGCAGTGAAAGACCAATTTAATGTAACTGCTAGCAGTATTTTAAAGCAACGATTACTGTTTGAAATTAAAAATTTATTGATTCATTCTGACATGAATATTGGCGAGATTGCCTACGAATTAAACTTTTCAGCACCTAATCACCTGATGCGCTTTTTCAAAACACAAACGGGAAATACCACTACTGAATTCATGGACAGTTATCAAAATGGTATCAATTCATAACCAGTTGGTACCTGAATAAATACCTTTTCTTAAGACCTTTGTACTAAGTATTTAAATTTAAAAATCATGAACAAAGCATTAATTATTATCGATATTCAGAACGATTATTTTGCGGGTGGTGCAATGGAACTCCACAACCCAATTCAAGCAAGTGAGAATGCAAAACAGTTGTTAGTTAAGTTCAGAAAAGATAAGTCTCCGGTTATTCACGTTAAGCATTTAGCAGCTACACCAGAAGTAGGGTTCTTTTTACCTGAAACCGAAGGAGCCGAAATTCACGAAAATGTAAAACCCAATGAAGGAGAAAAAGTAATCACTAAATACTTCCCAAATGCGTTTAGGGATACTGACCTTTTGGAATATTTACAATTAAAAAATGTAACTGAATTGGTTTTTTCAGGTATGATGACTCAAATGTGTATAGATGCAACCGTTCGTGCAGCAAAAGATTTTGGGTTTGAGTGTACCGTTATTGGAGATGCTTGTGCCACAAGAGACCTTGAAATCAATGGAAATCAAGTAAAAGCATCTGACGTACATAATGCTTTTTTAGCTGGATTGAACTTTTTCTATGCTGAAATCAAAAATACTAATGATTATCTTTCAACTTAAACTACGAAAGCTAGCAGCCCACAATTTATAAACGCAACAGGATTTAAGTGCAAATTTGAATCCCTATTGCGTTTAATTTCGCAAACCGAATCAGTTCTAAAAATCCGGCGCTGCGTTTATATGAGACCGTTATGCAATTTTCTAACAATCCTCCTTTACTTCCCTCTGTTAATCCTGTCAACATCATTGAAAAGCGTTATTGTTATAAACCATCGTAAATTTGAGACGTGGAAAGGTTAACCATAAATGTTCCAGAAGATAAAAGCTTACTGGTTAAGCAAATTTTAAATGAGCTTGGAGTGATTACCCTGTCAGAAAAAAAAGTGAATAAATCAGACCTTAGAAAGCAGCTCGCTAATATTTCCGTTTGGCCTGATGACAACTTGAAGGTTTTTGCGAAAAATAGAAATTCATTTAGAAACTTTTAACTGGAGATATTACAGCCGCCCAATAAGCTCCTCTAATCGTCCAATCACCTCATCAAAATCCGGTTGTCCTTTATAATACAAGGCTCTTGTAAGCTGATATCGTTTTCTGAATGCTGCACGTTGTTCTGGCTTGGAAAGTAAAAACGCCTCATTCTCCGCTATAGGAATCTCAAGATCTTTCTTTGGAAACCGGGTTTCTTTATGTGCTGTATACTCCGCAGTGCCAATGAAGTCTAATACCTGCGGATGTTCTAAAAGACAGTATACGTCGTAATATTGCCGCATATAGTTGGGCTTTTGCGTTCCATCTTCCTGTTCCTGGCGAAATTTAGTAGCAATGGTCTGTAGCTTTTCTACAAACGTATAGCCGGGATGATAGCAACTAACATCCATTGCTCGGTTATCGACAATCTTGATAGATTCTGTTTCACTAGCTTTGTCATACGCCCATGAACTGATTGAGATACTTTGGTTAGGAGTTACTGTGTCAAATCCAGCTTCTAATAGAATACCTTCTTTAATGCCTTCTATTGAAGAGGTAGTGGTTTCATAGTGTAACCTGATGCCTCCGCTACGGTAATTTTCCGGGTCGTCAAAAGCCACGTCTCGTTCAACGGAAACAATACCGTCTATTTTAATCGTTTTAGCCAGCCAGTCATAAAAGTCTTTGCGGGCCTTAACATTATTAGGCTTGTTGTTTTTAGGATTCTCGTTGATTCCGAATTCCTTTGGAGGAGTAATATGAATATCAATATCTTCAGAAAAACGGTGTATTACTTTAAAGCCTTTGGACAGCGAGGTTCCGCCCTTTAGTTCAAAGCTAAATCCCTGGGCTTTCAGGCCGTACAAAACATGCATCAGCCAGTAATCTTTTTCGATTAAAGTAGCCTGTATGCCCGACTCGTCTTCGAGTATCCGCAGTAACTCAGGGAAGTCTTTTCGGTCGTGCAAATAACTAAGAGGCATCCTGTTTAATTGGGGACTCTAATAATGGCGTTAATATTTTCTTTGCCTTTGCAGTTCCGTACTGAGACACATAGCGTTTCAACTTTTTGGTGTCCATGGTACGAACCTTTAAAGCTATGTTTTTTAATACTTCTGTCGGGTCTTCGGCAAGAGTTTCAAGGTTATTTACCAGGTCAACCAACAGGAATTCTTTGGTTACTTTACTCGGAAAATGTGGTTTCATGCGAAAGCTGAATTTCCTGTTTCCCAGTTTGAATTCACCGTGCCTTTTGTGATTGTATACGGTTCTCTCGTTATATAACTGCGTAGTACCAACCCCTAAACTATTATAGGAGCTTGGCGAAGTAAGCAAGAACCTGTCATCTTTAAGAAAGCTTCGTATTAAGACATCTTCCTCCGGTGGAGTTTTGCCGAAGGCGCTTAATTTGGGGTAATAGTATAAACCCTGAGAAAGTTTTTGAAGGGTATTTTCCTCAACCAGAGCATCAAGATGCCGATCAACTGATTTAGACCATTTGGCTAAATCATCCCGCCGATACACCTGACCTCTTTTAAGATGCCTTTTTAATTCTTCAAGTCTGTTCATGCTTTCTTTAGTACAAAAATAGTGCTAATACTTTACAAAGTGTAAATATTTTTATTTAAAATTCATGCAATATTTAGGTGTATCTATCTCGTAGTAAGATGATAAACTAGTATGTTGATATAACTGTAATTTTCACGAGTCCTCAAGAGATAAGAGTACATACCTCTTTAAAAAAACTCATACACCATCCCATTTCTTTGTTAAGCCGCTCTCCTCCTAAGTGCATGAACCTGTCAAGAGAACATGGAATAAATCGGACTGACGAAGGAAGGAGAATTTATGCCGTGAAAGCTCTTGACGGGTGAAATAAACGTGAGACCTTCGCTTCTCAAAGAATGGGGTTAATTTCTGATGATTATTAGATAGCGAAAAACCACATACCTCCGGTATAAGGTGTGAAGAATCTATCTAATGCTTTCTCAACTTCGAACTAAAATTCGAACTATGGAAAAGACAAATAACACTACTATCTCAAACCTGCATGCTCCGGTTTTTCGAGATCAAATCTTAACTGTTTCGCATCGATATCAAAGAGCTCCTTGAGCGACAACCATCAGCACAATCCAAGTTGCAGAAGCAGTGGCTTAAAGCTTTTGAAATAAGAAAGCTTCTAAGACTGTCAGCGGGAAAGCTTCAATATTTGAGGGATCAGGGCGTCATCCCATTCAAGAAGTTGGGGAACGTTACTTATTACGATCTGGAAAAGATTCAGGACCTGATGGAAGATGAGGGCTTTAAACAGAAGTTGAGATTGGCATGAAGAAGAGAAAGGCCCGAAAGAGGATTTCGCCGGAAAAGCCGGTACACAAAGTTTCTGGTCCAGCTGGATTCGGGTATCAGGTTCCTCCGGACTTTGATTCAGTACATATTTACTTTAATCAAAAAGGTTACGCGAAAACCGCCGGGAACTTTTACCAGCACTTTGATGAACTGGGATGGCTGACCAAAACAAAAACTGGAAGGTCCTGGCTACCGACTGGATATTCGACTATTCACAATCAGTGAAACTCGCCCAAAGCAAATTAGAAAACATCATATGAAAATTATAAAGGAGAGGAGACTGCCCTTCTTGGAAGCAGTCAGCAAGATGTACCATTGTGATACAACGGATCTTGCCCTTCGGGAGAAGCCCCGATTTTCGGGCTTCAGCAAGATGTACGTTTGTCATACAAACGAATCTTGCACCTCCTTCCAAAGTCAGTCGGAGGATGATTAAAAATCCTCCGAAGTTGGATTTTTTAAAGATCTAGCTTATGAAACAAAAAGAGGAAAATCGTGCAAGGCGAATGATTGTTCGCCTGAATATTGAGGAGCATGAAAGGCTTGATAAAAGATTTAAAAAGACAACCTGCAGATGTCTCAGTGAATATGTTCGAAACGTTTTATTTAACAAGCCAGTCACTGTCTATTACAGGAATCAATCCATGGACAACTGGTTTGAAGAATTAATACTACTTAGGAACGAACTCAATTCCATCGGTATCAATTTTAACCAGGCTGTGCGTAAGCTCAACAGCGTGAGTGGAATGCCTGAATCCCACAAATGGCAAACCATGCTAACTGTTTTACGCGATGAGCTGGAACCATCGATCAGAAACATCAAAGACCGGATGGATGTATATTCCGAGATTTGGTTGGAGGGCGTTGCTAAGCAAGTTAAAAGTACTACTACTGACTGATACCTAATTCGCAGAGCTAAACACAGTTCTTCATTAATCATTAGCACCAAGTTAGGCCAAGGGCTGCTGTGGCGGGCAAAAGCTTCCGGCATAAACCCGCTTGCCCTGGCTCTTGCCCATTTATTCCTTTTCCTTTTGCCCTTGATTGCCCTCAGCCTGCTGAAGCGCCATGATTAATTCATTAACCTCAAATCATCAATTATGGAAAAGCTTCAATCTCAAATTTCATTGTTCCAGGTAGCAGAAATCAATGTGACTTACAAACCAAAGTTCAAAGCTTCAGAAAGACCGACAATCTCTAGTTCTAAAGACGTTTATAATATCCTATACCAAAACTGGGATACTAATAAACTAGAGCTACTCGAACAATTTAAAGTGCTTTTGCTGAACAGGGCAAACAAAGTATTAGGGATATTCGAAGTATCTACCGGTGGCATGGCCGGAACTGTTGCCGATCCCAAGCTTATCTTTTCAACCGCATTAAAAGGTTGCGCGAGTTCAATTATACTCAGCCACAATCATCCTTCAGGTAATTTAAAACCTAGCCAGGCTGACGTTAATCTAACAAGAAAGATAAAAGATGGAGGAAGCTTACTTGATATTGCGGTGCTTGACCATGTGATTATTACCTCCGAAAGTTATTATTCATTTGCAGATGAAGGGCTCTTGTAGCCCTCCATCGCTTTGTAATCGTTGACTAAGAACTCGATTTCGCCAGCCTACTGGTGCTCGTCTAGCCAATGAATGATATTCAAAAGAAATTGCGCGTTCTGCTTAGCGTCAGGATGGTTCATGCCTCTTTTCAAACTAGTTATTCCTTCTAGCTGTGCGGCAAACGCAGCGCCCTCTGCGAATAAGACAACCCTTCCTTTACCATATTTTAGAATTGCTCCATTTGCATAATTCAAACCTGATACTCTTGGAGTGGATTCTAAAATCGGACGGTCGACATCCGAAACCTTTACCGGGATATATATATTATACTCTTCACCTAAAGAGGAAATAATCTCTGCTTCGCGCGGTGCGGTAAAACCCGTACCACCCCATATCCTAATGCTATCGATTTTCGCACCAGGGACATTTGTTATTGTGCTGGATTTTAAGTTATTTCTCTTCAAAGAAAATATCTCAGGCCGATCATCTTTCCTGATCGCAAAGCCATCAATTAGATTGAAGCCAAATTTTTTGGCCAAGGCATTTACCGAGCCCGAATGAGCCTTATGATCGGTGATGATAAATAAGCGTCCCCCTTTGTCTACCCATTGGTGAATAGCATTAATCTCTTTATCGCTAAAGACGGAGGTGGCCGGATGGTCCCAGTCCATCGGGGCGTAGATCGCGTTGGCGGTTACATAAATTTTGGTATCTCCTAATACAGCAGCAGTAATTTCAGTCCTTACAGGCCGCAGGGTATATCCGTCGGAAGACAACAACTTGTTAAATGTGTAATAGGTGCCTTTCAGGATATGGACATTGTTGTGATGCTCATCAAAGCAAATTACAGGGCCTTTTCCAAGTGCGTACTGGGGTTTAGGAATTTGAAAATGATAGCTGGTGTCGGAAACTTGCTGAGCGGCTGATGAGAAGGGAAGCGCTGTTGATAGAATCATCAAAAGCGATATGATGCAATAGTTTCTGTTCATCTTACTTTTTATAGAGGATTATCTTACGGTAGTTTATTCCACTCATCATTCTGAAAACATATTAGGCGGGTGATCTTATCGCCTTCTTCGATAAATTGTATTGGAAATTTTAACTCTTTGTTATAAAAGTCAATTTCGGACAGTGGAGAAAATTGCATTGTCTTCCCGCTCCAGAGTTCCTTTAAAACAATAGCATTATCAGTTGCGGCGATTTCGAACAATCGTTTTGGATCTTTCTTAAATTGATATTTACCCTCCAGGCGCTTAAGTTTATCATGGGGCACTATAGCCACTTTGCCTGGATTATAATCGACCTTCTTGAGTATGAGGCGATTTAAAATTTTTAATGCAACTATCTTCCCAGAATCATCTTTCATGAATTCACCCTTATATTCTTCATCTCTCGACTCGAAAACCAATGGTGACTTTTTTAGAAGGACATATTGTTTTCCATCCCATTGCTGTTTTGCGATTAAACCATTATCGCGGTTCACAATTTCGAGATAGGCCACATTGTTGGGCAATCGGTAGAAGCCTTGGAGGTAATTTAAAGCAGTATCAAGAAGCACAGCTTGTACCTTTCGCCGATTTGCTTGCGCAGGAGAGGTTAGTAAACTTGCAGATAGCACCGCCGCACTAAGTAACAGTGTTCCATACAATCTTAATTTTAAGTAATACGTTTTCATTGAACTCATAATTTTAGTTGTTTATGAGACAATGATACGTTCGCACAGGCCGGGTTACGTTCGTGTGGATACAGTTGAACACCTTTCCGGTCAAAGCATCTGAATGTGAGATTCTACTTAACTATTCGTCTTTTCAGGCTTCAGGAATTCAGTGGGTGTTTGGCCGGTCAGCCTCTTAAATGTGGTATTGAATGTAGTTTTTGAGTTAAACCCTGCACGAATAGCGATTCCAACCATATCCAGGTGCCTGTGCTGTTCGGACAGGAGGATCTTCTTGGCTTCGGCTATCCTCATTTCATTAATAAGACTGTAGAAATTCTTGCTAAACCCATTATTAATTACATAAGACAACTCATGAATACCGACACCAACCTCCTTGCTTAATGCAGGTAAAGTCAGAGTAGGATCTAAAAATAACTGCTTACTTTCCAGTGCTAAGAGTACCTTATTCTTCAGTTCATCTACCTGATCAGTACTCAGCCTTTCTGAACTTTTCTTCTCGTGTATGACGGATTGGACCTGCGGCAAATCCGATGCTATAATAGGGTATAAAATCCGCTGCTTCAGAGAATAGAAAGCGATATAAAAGATACCTGCGCTGTACAAAACAAGCGTTAGCGCCGAGATTGTGCCATTATTATGCGCTGCGATCCTTATTATAAGTAACACAATGGTACCGAGTAAAAGATGTTTGACCCAGAAAAGGTCTATATTTTCAATGTTAGATGAAATCAATCGTATATTTTTCGAGTGAGAGTTTATTAGTTTGAATGATAAGAGCCAGTATATAATAGCTTGCAAAATTGAGAAGTAACGAAAGAAAAAGCCTAATGAAGCCGATAATTCTACTGCTGGTTGAGCGCTGAAAAAACGCGGAGTTATAAATAAGAAAGAGAATATTACAAACCCTGCCATCGGAATAAAATGTGCCAGTATTATCGGTGACTTTTTCCCAGGATTTACGAAATATAGAAGAGCGATATAAAAGCATGGAGCGAGCGCCCATCTGCTGAGTTCAAGACCGTGAACAAACGCCGGCGATTGTTCAGCCAGACCTGTTTTCTCCATAAATTGTTGAAACAGCGCGAGAGCCAAAAAAAGATAAAATGCGCCCAGCCATCTGTTCGCCAGAGTATTCACTCCGGTGAAATTGAATAAAAGGAGTACTGAAAGGAGACAGAGACTCCCCGCTGAAACGGAGAAAAGTGAATATATTACCTCCCACATACCGTCATTTTCATTTTCTCGAGTATTTGCAAATTATAAATTCCAGATTGTACGCCTATCTAACCATACTTGAAAAGTAGGCAATTTAAAAAATATGGGCAAGACATTAAAGACTAAAAGCCCCTTCATCCACCACCCTGGTATTTCGTGCCACCTTCTATAAAGTAGAGAGTCGTGGAATTGAAAGGCTTTTGTTGATAATTCACATCGCTATAGATTAAGGCTCACCAATATTAAGGCAGATAGCCGCTTTTGATGTTCCAATGTATCCATTTGAACAACATATTAGAATGTAGGTAACCATATTAGGTCGTATCTCTTTCATTCATTTTGGCTTTTGTATCGGCAAAGGTAAACCGCTGCGGCAGGCAAGGCCGAGCCCTTCGGGTTTGGGCCAGAAAATCTCCACACCTCCGCTTTGCTCCGGGTAGTATTTTCATAGCCGCAAAGTCTTGCCTCGCCAGGCCGGCGCTCATTTTTTTTGCCTCTACCAAAAGCCAAAAGGGACGTGTGCAAAGATGGTTGACTAAGGATCGAGAGATAGCACCAGAATTTCAATCGCACTGTTAAATAGAGAATGATATCTGTACCAATCAATAATCCAGTTTATCACGCTCTGCCCGCTCATCTTCATATTTCGCCTGGTGCTCAAAATCTTTAGCCAAATCTTCAAGAAGAGCGGTGATATGAGGAAATTTCGCTGATTTTATTTGGCCGAGTGTTCTGAAATATTTGCCAATGTGCCATTCCCTAGCACCGCCATCAAAGGGTCCTCTTGATGAAAACCCCCTTTTATTATATGTGCTTGTTCTAAAACTCTCAAAAAGCGAATTCGAATTTATGCCTTCCATGATTTCGCATAAAATATCCGGTGGCCAGTTTAGCTCTTTTTGTGGGTCCATTTCTTTATTGATTTCTGGATATTTTGCGAATACATCACCAATTTTACCTTCAGCAAACGTCAGACGGTCACTTTCCTTGGCAAGCTCCAGAACACGATTTACCCAGTTGTTCAATTTATCAGCATCAATATCTCCCTGTATATCCGTTCCCGGAATAGCATGCCACGTTTGAAACAATTTGTAGGCAGATTGTGCCATTTGTGCCTTTTGCTGTATTTGCTCCTCAGTCAATTCAGCCTCCTGTTCATCGTCAGTTTCTGTTTTGTAAAGTTGTTCTAAAACCTGTATGAAGAATTCGGGATTTTCCGCCATCTCTCGATGAAGTATCGGAGTATTGCCATGATCAAAACCCTGATCTAGGAGCGGCAAGTATAGCCATTCGAGTCTTATGAGAGTATTATGGTCGGGTGTGTTTTTTTTGCGCAGTTCTTCAAAGATGTGCTGGATTTCATACGAGTCCAAGCGTACATTTTCTTCCAGCTTATTGCTTATAAAATTAGTTAATACTTCAACCAATAAGGATTCGTCTAACTGTTCGGCAGCGTTGGAAGCTACGTGTATTGCTGATGTAAACCTATTGTATTGCATCAACTTGGAAATTGCCTTGGATAAGTCTTCCGTAGGAGCATAAAAGTAGAAAGAATCCACCCTTTTCCAATACTCATCACTTACCTCCTGACTTGTTGTATCAATAAAATCCCACAGCACTCCGCCTGCAACTAACTTTAAAAATACATTTGTAAGGGCCATGGGTCCAAATCCTTTAGCTCGGAGTTTTTCATAAAGCTCGAAAACTGGTTGATTTCCATGCAATCGTCGTTTTCTATCAATAATCGATTGTGCAAATATTGTTTTCGTACCATCTGTTTTTAAACCTTCCCATATCTCTGAAAGTTCATTTTCGTCGTTTATTACATCTGCAACAGCAAAACCAAACGTTTGTAATTCAATGCCCGATAATTGGCTTCTAATCTCAAGTATCTTACCTAAACCATAATTATCATAAAGAAATTTGACAGCGTTAACTTTTTTATCATGAATAATTTTGGCCTGTTCTTCGTGACCAAGCCTTCGGGGTTTGCCCTCAATTGCTTCAGGCCAATGCTCCCGTAATATCCAAGTGTTTTGGTCAAGTGGATCAGCGGGAGTTAACGAATTGTATAATTTTTCATAGCGCAATAGCACCTCCTCTGGTAGCGACCAATCTGCATCAGGATAAGTGCGGTGTCTCCCTACCATTTTGCGTAGCGTATGCCATGATTTATTAGTTGCATGATCGACCTTGTCTAAGTGCTGTTCTAAAAAATCTAACACTTTTTCCCTGTCCCAGGGATTTAGATCAAAAGATTTCTCAACAAGTAGATCAAAACTTGCTTCTGTATCGTCAAACTGGTCAAACAGCAATTCAATTGCCAATGAATACGTATTGTAAAGCTCTTCATAACTTACTCCATGTGGAATGGTTTCATCTGAAAGTCTCCAGCGCATTCGGTGAGTGGGACTTGCAGTACCATGACCAGAAGGCAATAAGCTTTTGACAACGGTTTTACCTATTTCCTTATAAGCTTTCATCATCAGTTTTAGTGCTTCTATCCGGTCTGTTAACTTACCTAAGCTTTGGGGGAACCAAGACTTAAATATTTCGCGTAAACTATTAATGGGCCTGTTAGCAAGGCTTCCACCAGGGTCATTTTGTGCTAAATTGGCTAAGACCAGTGCAACTCGGGTTAAGTGCTCCGGCATCCAAGCTAGATTTTCCAAAGCCCATAACAAGCCAGTATGATAGGAGTTAGAATGGAGAAACCCCTTCTCTTCCTCAAACAATTGTTGCAAAGGGCCATTCTCAATTTTTAGTAGATCTTCAACTCTTGCCACAAAAGAGGCGGGCGATGCTTCGGCCAATAGTGGAAGCTCATGGTCGAGGGATTTCCATAATGCTGGATTTTCTGTTGCCAAGAGATTTGCTATAATATAATCCACCCACTTATCTGGGCGATCTGGTAGGTCAATTTTTATCTTATCACCATACATGGAAACAAGAATGATGCTTTGAATCAAGCCCTCTCGCATCCACCTTGAATTTACAGGTCGAACACCTAACCAAGAAGCCCTATGCCGTTCTTCCGCTTCAAGGTTAAACTTTGGGTCTATCTCGCTATAGATATCAGTAAAAGCTTGTTTTAACTTATCGAAATCCGCTCGCGTACAGTACTTGCCGGCATGTGTCCAGGCATCAAGTGGAGAAGTCAGCCTCCAGGAGCCTCCGATTTGTACTACAGGGGCATCTGGTGTGTATATCCATCTTTTAAGTTTAGCGGTATACTTGTCGTAGTCTTCGTTGGCAAATAATTCAATGACTTTCTTGTCTCCCTCGATATTTTCATCCCATCTTCCAGCAAGCATGGCTGGAATGAGGTCTCTAACATTTTTTGGATGCGCCCACTCGGGTATTAAACGGTTAAACTCAAGTTGTCTTCTTAAAACCGACAGGTTTCTGGCTGATCTTTTTGAAATTTTTTCAGCTTCAGTCCTTTCAAGACCGCTATCGACTAAAGCTTCTAGAAATTCTTCTCTTTCCAATGCTGGAAGGTTTATCCGGTCCTCCCATTGTCCGGAATTATCTATTCCCAACGGCACGTATACCACATGGCCCTTGCTTTTAGCTCTATTGATGATATTGTCATCCTCAAAGCGAACAAACAAGTACAAACGTTTATTTGCAACTAAGATTTCTCTGAAAGCGTCTGGACTATCAACAATTAGTGCTCGGGCAAAAAAGTCTTCAACGACGACATCGTCGTTCTTGTAAGCGGCTATAACAAATGCAATCGCTTCCTCACGAGAAGTGCCTCTAATTGGTATTAGTGAAGGATGCTTTGATTGTGAAAAAAGAGCTTCTACCTGTTTCTGACGTCCTGCTAATACAACATTCGGTGTGAATTTAATTTTATTTCCCGTCGACCATTCCTCCCAAAAATCGTCTGCCGGTTGAATACCTTTTGGTAAAATAGATAGATGGTTGACAGCCAACCAAGCACCAACTGAAGGGGCTGTTTCGATCCATTCTTCCAAATCCTGTGCATCATAGACTCGTACTTCTTTCCAAAATAACTCTAAATTCTTTTCAGCGATCCATTCATCTTTCTTGGTCCATAGCCTGGGTGTTACAAAAATATAGGTAGCATCTGCAGGGTTAAATCCCAGTGCATTTCCCTTGCGCTTTTCATAATCGCCATCTGCCTTGCCTTTAATATCACTGGCAGTTCCAAATTCCCAAAGAGATGTTCCTAACGTCAAATAATCTGTTTCTTCAGATACTTCCAAAATGCCATCCCAACCTCCAATCAATACATTTTCGCCCGCTGGAAAGCTAATTTTTTTAATGCTGCTCGATGTCGCCCTAATCAACTTTCTAACTAGCAGAGGCAGTTGATCTTGACAATCCCTTCTTGAAGCCCAGCTACGTAGATTAGCTGTATCTATCCATTTCATAAGACTTATAATTTGATCTATAAAAATGCTAATTTTTCGCGAACCTCTTACTGATCAATACGGTGCTGCTCCTGTCCCGCTTCTGTTTATAAAAGCTTATCTTCTCCGGGCGCGTAGACAAAAAGATTGAAATACGTTGGAACGCCACCAATATTTGACCTCCCTATTTTTTTGTCTTACCTTTATACCGTCGTTTTGGTCGGTTACCAAACCAACTACCAGCACATTTTTGCTCTTTGTATTTAATTGATATTTAGCTATTTACAGCAATAGGTTCGAGCCCAGGTGGGCGCACCGGTTCAAAAGGTCTGTTTTACATCAAAACAGGCCTTTTTTCGTTTCTAAACGCAGATTTAACCTTCTGCGACAGTGGCTCAGGCAGTCGCCCTGATGTCAGGATTTACATAATTTTTTGTTGAACTTAACGCGAATACGTCACAAATACGTCATAACGAATTTGCGTGCTAAAGAAAGAAATTATGGCAACTGTTAGCGCAGTAGTATATGAACATCAAAGAAAAGCAGACGGAACCTACAATGTAAAATTCGTGATTACCACAAAAATGAACGAAAATTTATCGATACCTCTCATTTTGTAACCTCTAAACAGCTGACTCAAAAAACACGTATTGTTTTGATGAACGAGTCTGGTGTAACAGAGATTGCATCAATTCCAGCCAAGAACTGAGCAGAGTCAGGAAAATCAGAGAACCCTGTTGTATGCGTGCAAATACCTGAGCTTAAATCGAGTTGATCTCAAATGCAAATAAAGAAATCTGTGATACAGAAATCTGATAGGCCATGGCCGGGAGTTTGACTTTGTTGGCTCGAAAATCATCGAAACCCTGATCAATACACTGCTTAGCACAGGATTGAATAAGCATAAATTTCTTTTATTCCTTCTGTTTTTCAGATACATTCCGCTCACCTATCTCACTTTCAGCTAGCTTAAAATCCTTAAAAAAATTAAACAAATTGATCTCTCCGGTGATGTAAAGTTTTTTTCTTAGCCTGTAACGGCTAATTTCTACTCCCCTTGGAGAAATTTGCATAAGCTGTGCTATTTCCTTGGTAGACAAGTTCATCTTTAAGTATGCACATAAACGAAGATCATTAGTTGTCAGATTGGGATAAGCCGACTTAATATTATTCAGAAAGTTGGTATGTACCTTATCAAAGTAGATAGAAAACTGCTCCCATCCGCCATCAGCTTTCTCTTCTTGGCTTAGAGTTCGCAGTATTTTTTGAATATCCGTATGCGCTTTGTCCTCTAAAATACGCTTATTCAAATTGCTTAACTCTCCCTTTATCTTGCCCAAAAGCTCAGCCTTATGCCCAAGATGCATGGCAATAGAGGCGAGGTCGGAGTTCTTTGCTTCTATTTCGGTTTCAAGCTTTTCATTTTTAAGCTTTATAATTTCCCTTTCAGACTTATCAATTTCCAACTGGTGCAGATATTCCAGGTTCTTTTGCTCTTCCTCGAAGCGCTTTTGCTGAGTAAGTAATTTTTTATGCTGGTATTTGTAAATGCGGTAAATAACAAAAAGAGCTAGCAAGCAGTACGTGAGATAGGCCCATACTGTTTTATACCATGGCGGACTTATCGAAATCTTATAGACGGCGGCTTCCGATTCGACCCCGAAATTTTTTCGCGCTTTTACTTTAAAGATAAAGTCTCCGTGAGGCAAGTTAGTGTAATCTTTTTCCGTTTTCTTGCTGTATTCCGACCAGCCTTTATCAAATCCTTCAAGATAATAACTATACTGAATATTCGACTGATTCTTATTTACAATAGCTGAGTACTCGAAATGAAGTGAATTTAGGGCATACTTTATCTTAGGGATATTTCGCTGTTTTCTAATCTCGTTAACTTCGCCAAAATATCCCCCGAAAAGCAACGAATCTGCTTTACCAATCGTTTTAATCAGGCTAAACTGCACCTTAATGGAATTACCTCCGCCGACGTATTTATCAAAATTGACATGATAAAACCCCTTCTGTGCACCCACTAAAACATTGTATTTGTTAATAGGATTAATGTGCTCAAATCCGCTTACTAATTTCCCATTGAGCTCCGGAATATAAAGCAATTCCATCTGTCCTTTACTGAACCTGCAGACACCAAGGTTCTTATCCTCTATAAACCAGATATTTCCGTCCGAATCTTCTTTTAAATACCGGATATATAACTTTTTGAAAATAGTCCTGAAATAGACGGAGGGTTCAAACCGATCCTTTCGGGCATTGTACTCATAGATGCCGTTTTCCGTACAGATAACGATGCGTCCTTTTACCTTGTATACGTGGTTGTTAAAAGATGAGGGAAGTCCGCCGTTCTTTGTATATAAGCTAACAACCGGATTATCAAAATCGGTAATATTGATTTTGTAAACGCCTTTATATGGATGCGAGGCCCATAGCAGATTATTATCACCTACCGTGATAAAACGGGCTGATTCGGCAAAGTTTTTTATTTTCCCTAGCAGTTGGTATCTCGAAGAGCCCAAACCGAAGACATCAATTCCATTGTAATTTCCGGCCAGAACCACCGGTTTGTTAAACTTTGGATGTCGGTATGAGATGAATTTCCAATAGCCTTTATCGGTTGAAAGCGGTTGAGCCTTCCCACCTGTCAAGGAAAATGCGCCCTCATGCTTGCCCAGAAATAAACGTTGGCCTACCACGTCCATTCCCCATACCTGACCAAGGGTATTTTCCACATAACTGATATCACCGTTTGCATAACTCAGATCGGTGTTATCTTTTACTTTCAAAGAATATACCGCGCTCGATAGTCCGAAATACAAAGTATTGTTAAAGATAAGGGACGAATGCCCTACTCCTTCAGCGAAGATATCCGGGTTCACATGTTTAATAGCATTACTTGTCGCTATAATATCGATTCCGTTATTTGAGCCAAGCCATATGTTTTTATTGTGATCTTCATACATGCATAATACTGTGCTGTTTTGCAGCCCGGTATTCTTGGAAAAATTGTAAATAGTCTGACCGTTTTTATTCAGAATATAAAGTCCGTTATAATTTGTTGCAACTACCAGCATACCATTTGCATCCTTAAACGCCTGCAAAATCTGCTTCCCCTTTAAACTGGCCGCCTGGTAAGAATTTAAAGGACTTAAACGCCCCTGAGAATAGGAAAACAGTCCATGATTCATTGAACTGATCAAGATAGAATCTCCGCTAAAGCGGGACATAGAGGTAGCAACAAAATTTGGAGGTGTGGCCGCGAAACTCTCTGTTATAGCTCCACTGTTCAGAATTGTTAAGCCTCTTTGTCTATCCTGCGCTATCACCTTTTTATTAGCTAAACCCAGAAAAACCCATTGCGAGCTCGAGGAAATCACCTTAACACTATTACCAAATAACCTGAATATGGCATTGTCGGTCCTAAAATACACCTCCTTTCCGTATGCAACAATATCCCATATATCCGCAAAGGAACGGTACTTGGTCGGCAACATAGGTTTTAAGCTATGGAATATTAGTTTGCCGTTAACCGCTGGAGAAAAATAACCAAATTCGTCTTGTCCACCCACGTAAATTCGGTTATCTGCTCCAATAGCAATAGACCGAATAATAGTCTTGTTTGGCAGAGGGTAAAGCTTCCAGTAAGTGCCATCAAAGGTGAGAAGCCCCTCATTATTGGCGAAGTACATTATTCCGTTGCGATCCTGCTGAATATCCCAACTTTGTGTTCCTCCGTTATATGCAGTTTTAGGGTAATTAGCAATTTCCGGTAAGCCGATTGGATTTTGACCGGAAGCACTTAGGTGCGTACAGAAAAACAGCAAAAGCAGAAACCGGAACATTGATCTATAATAAGTTGATTAAATCTACTGAAATTTCGGCTGAGTACCGAATGTTGTAGGTAAAAATCGCGTCATGTGCTGATTTATGAGTCTTGATGTAGTTTTGATGTACCCCTAAATACCGCATTTCGCTGGAAGTAGCTCTACATTTGTTCTGAAATAAAACCAATTAACCGTTATGAGTATTAAACCGATATTGACCAGAGGCTACCTTTACGTACCGCTGATTTTTGCATGTCTATTTTCGGGATGCAAAGAAACTGAAGGAGATTTGGGAATACCAGCAAAGGCTGGATTCAACATAACTCCAGTTGGTGGTAAAGCCAACACTTACCTATTAGAAAGTAACTCTGAAAATGCCTTTCGCTATCAATGGGACATTGGAGCGGGGCAGGGCCTGAGAGCAGGTAAATCGACAGGCACAGCTTATTATTTAAAAAAAGGAACGTATGAGATTAAACTTTACGCTTACGGTAACGGAGGCTATGATATTGCCAGCAAACAGATAATTGTAGCTAATGATGATCTGTCGCCGATCCTGAACAACCCAATTTTTCAAAAACTCACTGCACATCCCTGGAAGCTTGACGCTAACTCTACAGCACCAATCATCGTAGGTACTGAGGGTAACCCTGCTGAATATTTCCAGGGAGGCCCGCTGGCTGATTGCCAAAAAGATGATGTCTACACCTTTGGATTTGTAAATAACGACTTCAAGGTTACGTACAAGGCCAACGGCGCTACTTTCAATGGCGGAAACATAGCTCCTAATTACAACTGTGCGGCCGACCGTTCTTACAGCGACGTGATTTTTACGTTCAGCACAGCAGTTTCCGGAGCCGGAATTGCTACGATTACTATGCCGGGTAACCCGCCATCGAACTTCATAGGAGTTACCGATGTATCATCCAATAATTATCGTATCATTTCGATTTCTGATACACAAATGGTTCTAAGATCGGGTAAAACCAACGAGGCTGTCCACCAAATGAGATTTATAGCTCAATAACAATATTAACTAACCAAATAGCCATGGAAAAATTAAAGCATTTCATAGTATTGCTGCTAACATGCTGTTTTATGCAGCAAGCTTCAGCACAAAGTATCACCGTTACCGGAACGGTTTCCGACAAACAGGGAGCACCGCTTCCGGGAGTGTCAGTAGTTTTAAAAGGTTCAAAAACAGGTACTACAACAAGTATAACAGGCACTTTTTCTCTCGTTTTACCCAAACCAGGGTCTACCCTGGTATTCAGCTTCATCGGAATGGCCGAACAGGAAATCATTGTATCCCAAGCCGGCGATTTAAATATCATCATGGATGAACAGGCTACCACTATGAACGAAGTCGTAATAGTTGGATACGGAAGGCAGCGCAGAGAAAGCCTAACCGGCTCTATCGCCACAGTAACTACCAAAGAACTGGTACAAAGTCCGGTGGGCGACCTAAGTAATGCTATTGCAGGCCGCGTTTCGGGAGTGATTACGAAGCAACCCGCAGGCGAGCCGGGAGCGGATGGGGCACAGATCTACATCAGAGGTAATTCTACTTTCGGAAGCGGAAGCATGGAACCTCTTGTGGTAGTTGACGGGATAGTACGGTCATTCCGCGATTTTTCACAAATGGATCCAAACGAGATCGAATCCGTGAGCGTATTAAAAGATGCCTCCTCGGCTGCCATCTTCGGGGTAAAAGGTGCCAACGGTGTGATTCTAGTTACCTCAAAAAGAGGCAAAGCCGGAAAAATGACGGCTAACTACTCTTTCAATTTCGGACAGTCCCAGGTTACCCGTTTACCGAAGAATCTTGGTTCATACGAATATGCAGTGTTGTTTAATGAAGCAAAGCTTAATGATAACCCGAATGCATCGCCTGAATTTTCAATGGAGCGTTTAGAGGGATTTAGAGCAGGAGCAGACCGCGAGCTTTATCCAAACACCGATTGGATGGATTTGGTATTAGGCGGGTCGGCACCGCGGATGCAGCACAACATCTCTTTAAGCGGCGGCGCCGAAAAGGTAAAGTACTTTGCCTCCTTAGGCTATCTCAACGAAGATGGCTTATATGAATCGTTAAACTATAAACGTTATAATGTTCGAACAAACCTCGACCTCCAGGCCACCCCTACAACAAAAATCTCTGTCGACCTGTCGGGACGTTTAGAAAACCGCACAACTCCCCCATCGGGTAATATTTTTGAACACACCATGCGGAACCCTCCTATCCTGCCGGCTCAGTTTTCAGACGGACGCTTAGCTAGCCCGGGATCGTATCCAAACCCTCTTGCATTGGTAAGCCCTGAAAGCGGCTACAACAGAACTTCAGGAAATTACCTTTTAACAAACTTCCAAATCACTCAGGATATTCCATGGGTGAAAGGAATGTCGGTAAAAGGAGTTCTTGCCTTCGACAGAAACTTCAACTATAACAAAGTATGGAACTCCTGGGTGCCGCTGTATGTAAAAAATACTGATGGATCCTTTGGCACGACAGCTCCCACAAAATCCTCTGTTAACAAAAACTTCGGCGAAGGAAAAGGTATAGAATTACAGGGGCATATCAATTATGAAAACCGTTTTGGTGAGCACGGAATCTCTGCTCTGGCACTCTTCCTCCAAAAGCAAAACGAAGACAGTGGCCTTTACGGGGGCAGAAACTCATTCGAAAGCTCTGCGTTGGAATTAATAAATTTCGGTCCCGCGTTGAATGAAACTCTGGGAGATTTCGAAAACAAAACTGGCTTACAAAGTGCCGCATTTCGTATCAATTACGATTTTGCCAGCAAGTATTTTCTTCAAGCGAGTCTGCGCCGTGACCAGTCAGAAAATTTCGCTCCCGGAAACAGAACAGGCTATTTCCCTGCTGTATCCGCAGGTTGGGTATTAAGCAAAGAAAACTTCATAGCCGGGCTGAAGCCTGTAACCTATTTAAAGCTCAAAGGTTCTTACGGAAAGCTGGGTAGTGATCGTATCGGCAGCCGCTTCGGCTATTACAACCGGTATAACCTTGTTAACAACAACTATATATTTGGAAATACACTTGTTAATGGTCTGACACCCGGGGCAATCGCTAACCCTGATTTGACTTGGGAGACTTCTACAAAGAGTGATATTGGCTTTGAGTCAAGATTTTTCGGAAACCTGCTTGGAATCGACTTCACCTATTTTGCAGAGAAGCGTGATGATATTCTCGCAACACGCAGCTTATCTGTGCCGCTATCATTTGGTGCGGCTCTGCCAAGCGAAAACATCGGCACAGTTAAAAACAAGGGTATTGAGCTGAATTTAAGTCATGACAACCAAATCAATAACAACCTTAACTATTTCCTGAGAGGCAATTTCACCATCGCCAGAAATAAGATTACTGAAGCGGCAGAAGCGGCAAACGTGCCAGAGGGTAAAAAAATTACTGGACGGCCTAACAATGGTTATTACGGCTATCAGGCGATTGGGATTTTCAAAGATCAGAACGATTACAACAATTCGCCCAAACCTACAGCCTTCTTAAACTCCACCGGCCCGGGCGATATTAAATATCAGGACATCAGCGGACCTGCGGGAACGCCTGATGGTAAAATTGATGATTTTGACATCACCTATTTGGGTGGCGGTCCGCTTCCTGAAATTATTTATGGTATCAATGGAGGACTCAACTTCAAAGGCATCGAATTCAACTTTTTGCTTCAGGGAGCCTCTAAATCTCAGCAATTACTCACCCAGAACGCGGCTTGGGCGTTTTATAACAGCGGAAGAGTTACAGAAGAGTGGCTCGACAGATGGACACCGTCTAACCCCGATGCAGCTTTACCGCGATTATCCCTCAATGCAAATGGGAACAACAATCTGACTAGTAGCTTCTGGGTTAAGAATTCGAGCTACCTGCGACTTAAAAATGCGGAGATCGCCTATACCATCAAGAACAAGTTACTCCAAAAATATACTCCCGGAGGGATAAGGATTTTCGCAACAGCGCAAAACCTCTTCACGATAACAGACATCCTTAACGTTGACCCCGAAAACACAGCAGCAAACGGATGGTATTACCCGCAGCAGAAGACTTATACAATGGGATTGAATGTGCAGTTCTAAGAGAACAATCAGATCATAAACCAGTTAAATCGACGAAAAATGAAATACTTAAAATATAAATGGACGATAGGGGCCTTTGTTATTGCATCGCTCACCTATTCCTGCAAGAAAGATGTGTTGGATATCAAGCCAACAGACTTTGTTTCGGATGCCGCCGTTTTCAGCGATATCAACCTTACCAGCCAGTTTGTGACCAATATCTATTCAAGCTTACTGAGCGGCTTCGAGCGCCGGGATGCGGGACTTGGACAAGATTGGTCTGTAGGATTCGGGCTGCTGGATATGGCAACTGACGACATAGAAGGGCATGCATCACTGAACGTAAATTCTATTCAAAACGGGGATCTGAATCCCTCCAATTTTAACTTCAGTATCGAAATGTGGCAGGCAAATTATATAGTCATCAGAAAAGCCAACACCCTGCTGGCAAGAATTGATGCTGTATCTACAACAGATGCAAGCCTGAAAGCCCGCTTAAAGGCTGAAGGCAGATTTCTGCGTGCCTTTGCTTACCAGGAATTAATCAAGGCCTTTGGCGGAGTTCCGCTTATCACCACAGAACAAAAAGTAAGTGATGACCTATTTGTACCAAGAAGCACGTTTGATGAATGTGTAAACTTCATTGTAAAAGAATGCGACGAAGCAGCCGCTAATCTCCCGCTAACTTACCCGGACACTGAACTTGGCCATGCTACAAAAGGTGCTGCGCTGGCTTTAAAGGCCAGGGTACTGTTATATCATGCTAGTCCTTTGCACAACCCTGCAAATGATGCGGCACGCTGGAAAAAAGCGGCAGATGCGGCTAAGGCGGTGATGAACTTAAATGCTTATGAACTATATCCAAATTACTACCGCTTGTTCCTGGACAAAACCGGAAACAAGGAAGTGATCTTTGCAAAAAAATACGGCAGACCTGGAAGGATTCATGAGACGCCATGGAAACTTGGAATGAGTATTCAGGCACCAGCTGTAATTGGCGGTGTTTGGGGGGCTTTTCATGCTACTCAAAACCTTGTAGACTCTTACGAGATGAAAAACGGCAAACCTATCTCCGACCCTACATCCGGCTATGACCCCCAAAATCCCTACAACAATCGCGACAACCGTCTTGACCAATCATTACTCCGCAATGGCACTCAATGGAAAGGTGTAACAATAGAAACTTTCGAAGGTGGGAATGCAAATATGGCATCCAATGGCGACAGAACCAAAACCGGATATGGCCTTAAAAAGATGGTAGACGAGAAATATGTTACCCCCGACCAGGTATATCAGGGTGGAGATAACGACTGGCTGTTTATGCGTTATGCAGAAGTTCTGCTCAATTATGCTGAAGCACAGAACGAAGCTGTTGGTCCGGATGGTACTATTTTCGATGCATTGAATGAAGTGCGGAGAAGAGCCGATCAGCCCGCTTTAAGCGGATTGAGCCAGACCGAACTGCGCGCGAGGATCAGAAACGAGCGCCGTGTAGAGCTGTCTTTCGAGGAGCACCGCTTTTTCGATGTCAGAAGATGGAAGCAAGGCACCCTATATTTCAACCAGCCTGTAAAACGGATAAAAATCGTTAAGAACAGTAATGGAACGTTAACTCATACAGTTGAAAATCTTGAGAACCGCATCTATAAAGAGGATTTCAATCTTTTGCCTATCCCTCAAATGGAACGGGAGAGAAATCCAAAACTAGGTCAAAACCCTGGATATAATTAAGCAGAAAATGATTGTGAATAAGAGCGGTTATCCCACCTCCCAAACCTTCCCTTCCCGGGAGAAGGTTTGGGATTAGAGAAAAAGAAGCTTCAGCGCACACCAGTTTCAAACATGTAAAACACAACGTAAGGATGAAAATAAGCACCATATTCACGGCAATGGCCGCATGCCTTTTATACGGCAAGAGTTATTCCGGCGTCAGATCGAACGATCTGAGCAAGCCACAGAAGGCTATCAAAGTAGAAATTGTAAAGACCCAATCCGGCTACCAACTCTTACGCGATGGCAAGCCCTATTTTGTGAAAGGTGCCGGCGGAGACAAATACTTAGGCCGCCTGGCTTCTTACGGTGGTAACTCTATCAGGACATGGAGCACAGATAATGCGCAGCAGGTACTTGACTCTGCTCAAAAATATGGGTTAACTGTTTTGATGGGACTTCCTGCTGTTGCGGAACGGCATGGTTTTAATTACAATGATGCAGTTGCCGTAAAAAAGCAACTTGACCGGATAAAAAATGAAGTCTTAAAATTCAAAGACCATCCTGCTTTACTCGGCTGGGGAATTGGTAACGAGCTGAACTTATCATACAAGAACCCTAAAGTTTGGGATGCAGTGGACGATATTGCACAATTGATTCATGAACTTGACCCAAACCATCCTGCAACCACCGTTTTAGCGGGGATTAACAAGAGTGAAATTGACTACATTAAAGTAAAGACTACAAACATCGATTTCTTATCCATCAATAGCTATGGCGATCTAGCCGAATTGCCCGACCGCGTGGCTGAATTAGGCTGGAATGGTCCTTATATGATAACAGAATGGGGGCCAACCGGGCACTGGCAGGGTCTGTCAACCAGTTGGAACGCTCCTGTAGAAGAAACAAGCAGCGAAAAAGCAGCCGTTTACCAAAGCCGCTATTCATACTCAGTAGAAAAAGACAAAGACAAATGTCTTGGTTCCTACGTTTTCCTTTGGGGACAAAAGCAGGAACGTACGCCTACCTGGTATGGCCTGTTTACTGACAAAGGCGAGGAATCAGAAGTTGTGGATGTGATGCAATACCTGTGGAAAGGCAAATATCCCAGTAATAAAGCTCCACATGTTTATGCTTTCCAGCTTGACGGCAAAAAATCAAATCTGAACGTGCAGCTGAAGGCAGGTAAAACGTATTCTGCTAAGGTTGTAGCTTACGATCCGGATAACGATAAAATCACCTATTTCTGGGAACTGTTGCCTGAAGCAACTAAAGTTGGCGAAGGCGGCGATCATGAGGATAAACCTGAGGCGGCGAGCTTTAGTTTTAAGAAAGAAGGCAATGGCAAAATAAGCTTTCCCTCTCCTTCCACAGCGGGAGCGTATCGTTTATTTGTATATGTAAGGGACGGAAAGAACAAGGTGGCAACAGCCAACATACCCTTTTTCGTAAATCAATAGTAAAAAAGATAAGATGAACGTGACCAGATTAATCAGCTATAGTGTATTGTTTCTGATCTTTTGCCCCCTGCTGGTGCAGAGCTGCAAAAAGAGTACAGAGGCGGCCGGGGTTAGCAATCTGAGCCTTGATACCCAGGTAAGCAACGATGGTTCAGGTACCGTAGTTTTTACTGCAACGGCGGGCAATGCCGATCGCTACTACTTCAACTTTGGCGTTTCGGCAACGGAAGAAGGCACCCGCTCTTCTACAGGCAAGGTATCTTATAAATATACTTCGGGCGGCACCTACACCGTGAAAGTCACCGCGTACTCGGCCGACAACAAATCTGCGGTTATCGCAAAGCAGGTATCAGTTACGGTAAACCAAAATACTGAGGAAAATACCTCTCCTGAAGCCTACCCGGGGATGACTCTCGCCTGGCGGGATGAGTTTAACGCCTCTGCATTGAATACATCAGACTGGACCTTTGAAACCGGAACTAGAAGTAATGGTTGGGGAAACAATGAACTCCAATATTATCGACCGGAAAACGTAACGGTATCAGACGGATTACTAACCATCACCGCTAAACGCGAAAGTTTTGGCGGTAGGGAATACACTTCCTCCAGGATAAAAACCCAGGATAAAAAGACGTTCCGGTATGGAAGAATTGATATCCGTGCCAAACTCCCAAAGGGCAAAGGTATCTGGCCTGCATTGTGGATGCTTGGCAATAACATAAATACCGTCTCCTGGCCTGCTTCCGGCGAAATTGACATTATGGAACTGGTAGGTGGCGGTCCCGGAAAAGACAACGTCGTTCATGGAACTATTCACTATGATAATGACGGGGCTTATGCAACTACCGGCAAGGCTTTCACTCTTCCGAGCGGCGATTTTTCGGACAAGTTCCATGTGTTTTCCATTATATGGGAAGCTGGCAGAATCAAATGGCTTGTGGATAATCTGGAGTTTAATTCGGTTGATACCTCTGCCCCTGCTATGAATGAATTTAATGACCAATTTTTTCTGCTAATTAACCTTGCCGTAGGTGGCAACTGGCCGGGAAGTCCGGATGCGAGTACTATTTTACCTCAAAAGATGATGGTAGATTATGTACGAGTGTTTCAGCAGTAATATACAAATACCAAACACAGACATGAAGAAGAGTATTATTGCATTAGTAATCACAGCGGTGTCTGCAACTGGTTTGCATGCACAAAAGGCAAAGCAGCCCGGGCCTTTGATCGAAGCTAAAGTTCAGGCATTGCTGTCGAAAATGACCCTACAAGAGAAGGTTGGCCAAATGACGCAGCTTACGCTAGACGTAATCACAAAAGGTCCAGATCGTTTCAGCAGCGCTGAACCGGTTGAACTCGACCCTGTTCAGCTTGACAAAGCTTTTACCAAATATAAAGTCGGCTCGGTGTTGAACACAGCTAATAACCGGGCACGCAGTATTGAGGTGTGGCACAAGATTATTAGCGGCATTCAAAATGCTAATAACAAAGACCTGAAGATACCGGTTATCTATGGGGTTGATGCGATTCATGGAGCAACCTATACCTCGGGAGCAACCATGTTCCCGCAACAAATAGCAATGGCAGCCAGCCGGAATCGTGAGCTGGTGTTTAAAGGTGCTGAAATCACAGCTTACGAAACAAGGGCAAGCTCTATTCCATGGAATTTTTCTCCGGTGTTAGATTTGTGTCCGGATCCGCGCTTTCCGAGACAATGGGAAACTTTTGGTGAAGATCCGTACCTAATCGCAGAGCTAGGAAAACAGATGATCAAAGGATATGAAGGTCCGGAGAATAATATTTCCGACCCCTTCCGGGTAGCATCCTGTATAAAACATTTCTTAGGTTATCAGGTATCACAGTCAGGAAAAGACAGAACGCCAGCGAATATTTCTGACCAGGCCTTGCGTGAATATCACTTACCTGCTTTCAAAGCAGCAATTGATGCAGGAGCTCATACTATCATGATTAATTCGGGTATTATTAATGGTATTCCGGTGCATGCCAATCCAAATTTGCTGATTAAGTTATTGCGGGATGAGCTGGGATTTAAGGGGTTGGTAGTAACAGACTGGGGAGACATTGAAAACCTTCATCTGCGCGATAAGATTGCCAAGGATCATAAGGAAGCGATTATGATGTCGATTAATGCAGGGATAGACATGAGCATGGTAGCGTATGAATATGAGCGTTTTTGCGATAATCTAATCGAATTGGTGGAAGAGGGTAAAGTGAAAGAAGCGCGTATAAACGAAGCGGTAAGTAGGGTGCTTACACTTAAATACAAATTGGGACTTTTTGAACGAGGCGTTTCTGACTACAAGAAGTACACTAAGTTTGGGGGAGCAGAATTTGCCCGTTCGGCCTACCTGGCGGCTACCGAATCTATAACCTTATTAAAAAACACCAATAATAGATTGCCGCTTAATAAGAATGCAAAAATACTTATAACGGGTCCGAATGCAAATTCTATGCGCACGTTAAATGGTGGATGGACTTATTCCTGGCAGGGTGAAAAGGTAGAAGAGTTTGCTGGAAAATATAATACTATTGTAGAAGCGTTCACCAAAAAAGCAGGAGCTAATCAGGTAACTTATATTCCAGGACTGAGCTACAAAATGGACGGAAAGTACTTTGAAGAGTATGCTGATAAAATGGAAGAAGCTGTGAAGGCTGCGTCCGCTTCAGATGTAGTTATACTTTGCCTTGGAGAAAACTCTTATACAGAAACTCCCGGAAACTTAAGCGACCTATACATCTCTGACTTGCAAACAGAATTTGCAAAGAAGCTTGCCGCTACAGGGAAACCCATAATACTTATTTTAAACGAAGGAAGACCTAGAATAATCAGCAAGTTCGAACCACAAATGGCGGCTATACTGCAAACCTACCTCCCCGGAAATCATGGTGCAGACGCTCTCGCTGACATCATTTATGGCGATGTAAGTCCTTCCGGGAAATTGCCGTATAACTATCCAAAGTTCCCTAATTCTTTAGTGCCATATAACCATAAGCCTTCAGAAAGCAGAGATGTAGTACAGGGTGTTTATAATTACGATGCTGATTACAATCCGCAATGGGAATTTGGACACGGACTTAGTTACACCACATTTAGCTATAGCAATCTCAAGTTAAGTTCTGACATAATTGCAACAGGCGGAAATATTACCGTGTCGGTAGATGTAAAAAACACGGGACAAATGGAAGGAAAAGAGACTGTAGAGTTATATTTAAGTGATTTGTACGCCTCTATCACCCCTGACGTAAAAAGGTTAAAAGGTTTTGAAAAAATAAGCCTGAAGCCAGGTGAAACTAAAACAGTACTTTTTACAATCGGTCAGGAACATATGTCATTTGTTGGCAAACACAACATAGCGGCTGTAGAACCTGGAGAATTCAGAGTAGAAATCGCTAAATTAATCAAAAACTTTACTGTTCATTAGATGTACTGCTGAGCTATTTATACCCTGGCTCTTTGTTAAACAAAGTGTCAGGGTACTTATCTAGCAAACAGCACCCTACTTCGGATAATTTCTGTCCGGCTTAAGTTCAATTGATTTTCCATATTAAGCAGCTGCTTAAATTCTTCTTATGTTAGTCCGGCTTTAATGATTCTGATCCGGTTATTGCTATTCTTATCAGGCATGATTAGAAGTAATTTGTTCCATGGTTAGAAAAAAGCTAAAGAAAAACAAGTCGCGCCGTTTTTCGCTCCTTAAGCTTTGCTGATACCCTAAGGCTCAGCAATGTTTAAGGCAAGTCGTTTTTGGGGTTAGCAGAGATGGTTGTATTTACCTCATTACAACAAGGGTTTTTTTCCGGTGAATCTCACTAAATATCACAAACGGGTTGTTAAAGTGAATTAATTGCTTCGTTCAATTTTGAACTGACTTCTTTAGCAATTAATTCCAAATTTGAGTTCTGAACCGCCGACATAGTTTCCATGGGATTAACGGCTGATACTTCAATCTTTCCATCCAAGCGCTCTTGAACAACAACATTGCAAGGTAACAATACGCCTATTTTATCCTCTTGCTCAATGGCCTGATAGGCCATCTTTGGGTTACAGGCGCCTAAGATCCGATACTCTCGAAATTCGATATTTAGTTTTTCTTTAAACTTTTCCTTCAAATCAATTTCGGAAATAACTCCAAAACCCTTTTCAACCAAGGCTTGCTTTGTTTTAGCAAGTGCGTCTTCGAATGAAGAATTCAATTCCTTTGTGTAATAATAATTCATAGCTTCTATTATTAAACTTTGCTTATCGGATTGTAAACACTAAAGATGTCGTGTTTCAAAACATTATATTGATACTGCTGCATATAGCCTATCAGGATTAGAAGTGACCTCATTGTTCACATCGCCAAAATCACCTCTCAAGTATTTCAATGCAAATCGCTCGCGATCAATTTCTTTGAAAGAACGAACTCCCAGCTTTCGGAACAGCGGAAGCGGGGGACACCAGCCCTGCACTCCATGCTGTAACAGAAAAGTAAGAACAACTCCCGGCAAGATGAGCCATTTCTTATGTACCGTTGCCGCCAGTAATACACCGATTCCGGCCAGACTGCTTGCATTAGTAATCAGCATTCTGTCCATGTACCATTCTTTCTCCAGCTCAGCAATACGTTGCGACAATGTAGATTTATCCGCCGTAGCGTATTTGCGTATATTATCTCTCAACTGAAGTTCAATTTCATCGTTTATAGAATCTGGTGTATTGTCTTCAACTCGGTCTTTTTGCGTTGTCATAGGAGCAGCGTTTGATGTAGAAGTTTAACATTCTTATTTTGTAATGGTTTGCTAACTCTACTCCTCCAGCAACTGCTTAATAAAGCCCTTCGTTTCCTCCGTGTTGTAATCTGCTATACCATTATGCTGGTAAACCATGTCTCCATTCTTGTTAATTATAATTGTGGTTGGTAAAGTTCCTTGGAAAATATTTTGGGGAATTGTTTCGGCTGGGATAAATGCAGGTAAGGGATAATTATTTTTTTTAAAGTAATCTTGTGACGCCTTCAGTTCTCCATCCACATTGGCCATTAAGAACAGGAGATCCTTCTCGCCTTTAAAATGTATTGCGAGATTACTTATTGAGGGCATTTCAGCAAGACATGGCGGGCACCACTCTGCCCAGAAATTTAAGAAAATCACTTTCCCTTTGCTATTAGCAACATCAATTAGTTCGCCGTTTACAGATTTGAAAAGTGCGGAGGGAGCCGTACGATCACCTTCGGCTTTTGCCGGAACAAAATCCGGCTCATACAAGCCAGATTTTATAAGTCCCTTAAGGATAAAACTTTTTGCCTCAGGATTGAGCGCAATTACTGCCAGCAGCACCATGCTGATGATGAAGCCAATATTCGATTTGATGTATTTCACGTTAATTTCTTATTTGAACAGGCGTACCTTCTTGAAGTTCTTCTGTTCCAGTTTTCAAAATTTTATCCGCAGAAGTTACTTCTCCAAAAATTTCCTGCAGTTCTTTATTTCTGATTCCTAGTGTCACAGGTATTCTCTTAGTAATCCCATTTTCTACCTTTAAAACAAACACTCCGGACTGGGCCTGAACCACACTGGTAACAGGAAGCCATAAAGTTGAATCAGGCCGTTTAAGCATTAGTTTTACCTGGGCATATTCACCTCCTGAAAGCAGGTGATCGCGGTTGTCAACATCGAACTCCACTGCCATTGAGCGGCTTTCCTGATCAAGTAAACCGCTGTTTCTTGATAAGGGAGCCTTGTACATTTTACCAGGGCGATTGCTGACAGAAAAATTTGCATCGATGTTCTTAGTCATTGAATGAGCATGTTTTTCGGGGACCGCTACTGTTAAGCGCAGGCGTTCCTGCTGCGCTACCGAGAACAGTGGACTGGAATTATTATCGCCCACTAATGCACCTACAGATACGTTTCTGGAAACGATTATTCCGCTAAAAGGTGCAGTGATTCGCAGGTAATCTTTTAATTGAGCTGAAGCTCCGGTTGATGCCCTTGCAGAATGGTACCCAGCACTGTCACTGCGAAGCTGGGACTTTGCGCGGTCGAGCTCAATCTCTGCAACAGCACCATTTTTCAGGGATGCCTTTAGCAGTCGTTTATAAGCTTGCCTGCTGTAAAAGAAGTTCTCGTACAATTTTCGCTCATTCGATTGAACCGCGAGATGTTGCTGACTTATTTCGGGTGCTTCCAGTATCGCCAGTAACTGCCCCTTTTTTACCTTGCTACCCCTGTCTACATAGATCATTTTAACAAAGCCTTTAGCCTTTGCGAAAATATTCACCTGCTCAAAGGGTTTGAGTTCTCCGGGTAAGGAAAGCGGATAGAGAGGCTGATCTGACACAGGCGATATCACTTCAGCGACGATCCTTGAAATAACTTTTTCAGCAGTTCTTGCTTCTTCACTTTTGCCGCTGGTGCAAGCACCTAAAACGGTAGCTGCGCCAAATGTGATAATTAACGCTGCAATATTTCTAGACTTCATAAACTTCTTTTTTTGTAATGAGTTGATTAATTTCTTGTGATAAACTTTTTCTTTCCGGATCATCCGGATCAAGAGAATTGCTTGTTCTCGATGCTTTATTGCGCACCAGCACGAATAAATGAGGTAGAACTAATAGAGATGTAATGGTTGAAAGTATAAGGCCTCCAATCACTGCCTGTCCGAGCGGAGCCACTTGCTCTCCTCCGTCACCCATACCCGCAGCCATTGGAATCATACCGGCGATCATGGCTAAGGTGGTCATCAGAATAGGTCGCAACCTGGAAGAAACCGCAAGGAAGGCTGAGAGCGAAGCTTCCATTCCTCTTTGCTTTCTGTTTAGTTCTGCCTGATTTACCATTAGTACTGCGTTGGAGACAGAAACCCCGACAGACATAATTATACCCATGTAAGATTGAAGGTTCAGGGTACTGCCGAAAGCCAGCAACATCAGCAAACTTCCACCTAGTACGGCCGGTACTACCGACAGTATAAGCGCCGATACGGCAAATGATTGGTAGTAGGCAGTAAGCAAGAGGAATATGACAACAACGGCTACCAACAACCCGGTTTGTAAACCGTCTAAAGTTTCCCGTAGCAACTGCAGGGTGCCCTCTGTTTTAACCAGTATTCCGCGTGGCGGTTCTCCTACGCTTTTCAGTGCCTGTTCCACAGCCTTCGAAGCAGCTCCAAGATCGCTTTTATAGGTATTTGCCTGAACCGTAACATACCGGTTTGGCCCCTGCCTGTTTACCTGGCCTGGTTGCTTAGTCAAACGTATGTTTGCCACATCTTCCAGAATAGGCCTGGCTGAACCAGATTTCAGGGGAAGAGAACGTAAATTATCCAGTGACTGCATATCGCCCTCGGGTACCTGAACCTGTACCTGAAACACCAGCCCTGATTTCGGATCGACCCATAGATTTTTGTTCGTAAACCGGGTAGATGAAGTGGCAATGGTAAGGGCTTTCGAAACATCCTGCATGGTTAAACCAAACTGCGCCGCCAGCTCCCTGTCGACGTCTATTTGTACACTGGGGTATTGAACAGGCTCTACAACCCTCACATCTCTAAGGA
Organism: uncultured Pedobacter sp.; assembly: GCA_966210515.1. Lineage (GTDB taxonomy): Bacteria > Bacteroidota > Bacteroidia > Sphingobacteriales > Sphingobacteriaceae > Paradesertivirga. The sequence continues at coordinate 14,535 of CBIHLM010000033.1, read as the reverse complement.
AGGGTATTTTTTCAAGTTCGGACGCTATTTTGCCCGCGTGATTTACCGCAATTTTCAGAGGGCCGGCAGCAACCTTGATTTGAATTGGTGTATTTGCACCCTGGCTCATAATCTTTTGGACCATTTCCATAGGTTCGAATGTTAACAGCAGCTCCGGATATTTTTTATTAATCGATTTTCGGAGCTCGTCTTTCAGCTCTTCTACCGAACCTGTATACAATTCCTGGTCGATAGATACTTGCAGGACTGCCTCATGTGACCCGCTCGTAAACAAGAAAATGGGATTGATTGCAGTGGACGACGGTTGAAGTCCAACATAACCTGAACTGATTTTTACAGCATTTTCCGGAAGTTCCTTTCTGATAAGCAAGGTTACCTCTTTCAAATACCGTTCGGCTTTTTCCAGTCTGGTGCCTTGGGGTGCGGCGATGCGTAACTGTATATCACCGCTATTGCTGGTAGGTAGAATATCTGTTCCAATTGCCCATGAACCTAGTGAAATCATCGCAACTACTGCAATGGCATATACAAAAACGACCGTTTTTCTTTTATTACCTGCTTTATGCGTTAACAGCAAATAAGAACGTTTGAATTTTTCGAAACGTCCATATTTGGGTTTATCGGTTTTCTTGTGCTGTTTGATTGTATCCGTTTTCATAAGCCAGTTAGCCAGAATCGGCACAAAGGTTTGAGATGCTATGAATGAAGCAATCATAGCGAAGGCTACGGCCAACGATAAGGGTAAGAACATATCCTTAGGAATTCCTGTCATCATAAATGAAGGAACCAGCACTGCCAGAATACATAGTAAGATTAGCAATTTAGGAATGGAAATTTCAAGGAGAGCATCCAGTATAGCCCTGTCTTTAGATTTTTGCATTTCAAAATGCTGATGGATGTTTTCAATCGTGACTGTAGTTTCGTCGACCAGTATCCCGATGGCCAGGGCCAGCCCACTTAAGGTCATGATATTTATTGTCTGCCCGACAATGTAAAGCCCAATCACAGCGGAAAGGATGGCAATAGGGATGGTAAGCACTACGATTAGAGCACCCCGCTTATCGCCAAGAAAAAGCAGAACCATTAGCCCGGTAAGCAATGCACCCAAAATGCCTTCGTGAACCAGATTATTCAACGCCCTTGAGATATATCCCGATTGGTCAAATACATAATTTACTTTTACATCCTCTGGTAAAGCATCCTCCAGCATTGGGATGGATTTCTTCAAATTATCTACTACAGTTAGCGTAGAAGCGTCTGCCTTTTTAATTACCGGAAGATAAACCGAACGCTTACCATTAATGATAGCGTAGCCGGTAGTAATGTCTGCAGCATCTTCCACACTGCCAATATCCCGTACAAATACAGTGGTGCCCGATCCGGTGCGAAGAGGAATATTTAGAAACTCCTCAGGTCCTTTGGCCATTGTATTTACAGGACTCATCAGGTTTTTATCGCCTATGCGGATATTTCCTGCGGGAGAGGGAAAACTGTTTTTTGCTATGGCTGCAGTAATTTCTTCAGCAGACAGGCCGTAAGACTGCATTTGCCGGGGATCGACCTTAACGACAATTGTTCTGACGTTCCCGCCGAACGGCGCCGGAGCTGTAACCCCCGGAATGTTGACGAACATGGGCCGGATCTTTGTCAGAGCAAGAGTTTGAAGTTCGGTAATTGTGCGTTTCGGACTCTCGAACACCAGTTGCCCTACCGGTTGAGAGCTAGCATCGAAACGTACTACCTGTGGCGGAATCGCTCCCGGTGGCAGCAGAGCCATAGCCCGTGATACCTGTGCAGAAAGCTCGGCCGAAGACTGGGCCATATTGGTACCGGGATAAAACGTGAGTTTCATCAGCGTGAAACCCTGTATACTTTTAAAATCGATATCCTTCACACCGCTTACGAATATGAGAAGCTTCTGGAATTCGTTCGCCATAAAGCCATCCATGTAAGCCGGGGTCAGTCCTCCGTAGGGCATTGCGATATAAATTGCAGGTGACTCTATTTCCGGGAATATATCGACATTGATTTTTTTAATCGCTGTAAAGGAAAAGTAGGCGATGGCGAGCACCGCTACCATAATAGTTATGGGTTTTCTCAAAGCAAGTCTTATGATATTCATCTGGTTTTATTTGAAGTGATTTGAGAGATAGCTAAAGTCGCCTGTTAATTCCGATCGGGCAATCAATTGTTCCCAGAATTGTTGGTATGCTTCGATGTTTACCTTCTCGGACTGCTGAAGAAGAAGCTGGATCTGCAACAGCTCAGTGAGGTTGATCAGGCCATTTTGATAGCGAGATAGATACAGTTCATAAGCTTTTCGGGCCTTGCCAACAGCGCTTTTGGTCTTGTCGACCTGTTTTCTGCTTTCGCTTAAGCGGCTACTGACAGATTGAAGACCGGTTTTTAACTGCAGGGTCTGCGCCTCGTATCTGGATTGAGTAGCTGCCTGTTGTTGTCTAATCCTGTTCCGTTCCGTAATGCTATTGAAAGCATTGCTTATATTCCAGGTCAGGCCGAGACCAATCAGGTAATTGCTGCTCTGATTATTAAAGCCGGACGACAAACCTGATTTTACCAAACCATTAGTTCCAATGCCACTACCCCGCGAACTAAGTCCCCCAAGAATCGACAGACTCGGAAACCGTTTTCGGGCGGCAACTTCGGCCCTTAGCTTGTCGTTGTCCAGTTGGTCAGAAATAACATTTAAATAAGGGTGACCAGCGGTGGATGTGTCAGCTAGCGGAAGTAGAGATGCTTTAAGATAATTAGTAAAAGCAAAATCGATACTTTGGGGACTTAGGGGAACAAGCTCTGTTAAACGGATTTTACTTGCTCCAAGACGACCCGTCCAGTCGTCAAGTTCACCCAAAGTTTGCAAGTATGAAGATCCCGAAAGTAATGTGTCGGCGCCGGGTTTTAAACCCGCTTCAGCTAATGTTTTAGACAGTTCAAAGATTTCATTTACCCTTTCTGCATTATCTTTTGCCCATTGCCGCTTTGAGCCTGTATAAAGAATTTCCGAATACAGCCGACTTACCTTTGCCTTTACGGACAGTTTGGTTGCATCAAAAATACTTTCCGCTTTTTGAATATTCGCTTGTGCTGCTTGTACAGCTTTTCTTTGCCTCCCGAATTCAAAAACACGCCAGTCCATCAAAACCGAGCCGAATGTGCTAGAAGCAGTTGTTTGCCCCGGAATAGACGTATTTCCACTTACACTGAACGTTCCCGGTAAAGGGAAGAATGCGCCTGTACTGCCGGCAAAAGTTCCGTAAGTATTCTGTACCTGCAACTGAACTTTGGGTAGAAAGTCGTTTTGTGTTTCCCTTTTCAGATATTCTGATTCCCGTATCAGGGCTTGTTTTTCCGTCAAGCCGGGATATTCTGCTAAGGCTGCTTCCCATGCCTCAGAAAGGGATAATTGTCTCTCCTGAGAGAAAGACTTAAGGTTGAAAAGCAGCATGAAAACTGCCATCAAATAAAGCTTCTGCTTTATCATACTTGTAAGATTTTTAAGAAATGAATAGAATGCAAGCTGCCTATTAAGGCAGGAATGAATAAGCCAGGTCGGCTTAGGGAAAAATCAAATCAGCAGTAATCTATTCTTTATATAGATGGGTGCGCTACTGAAAGCAAAAGAAGCTTTCGAGAAAGAAATTGAATTGATATTGTGCGATTGGGCGAGCAGAGCACTTCCAACAAATCCAAGCAGGACTGTTAAGAATAGCATCTGAGGTAATAGTGATCCCAAAGTTTTAGTGCCTTGAAAATCAGCGTTTAGAAACACACCTTGATCACTGACTGAACACAGCAAAGGATTGCCAACTTGTACATTATCAGCTATACGCCTGATCTTCTTGAACCCATTACCCATACCGGACTCTGTACGAACAGAGCCATTAAGAAAAGCTTCGATGCTTTTCCTTACCGTACAGTTTGACAGCAGCAGACAAGTAACAAGCAACCCTAAAACGATTGTTTTAAAGCAGCTTGCCTTTTTGATTCTACTGATTATCCTGGGTTTTAACATCGTGTGCAAAGATAAAGGCTCAAAGGTTAGAACCACAAGTAACAATTAGATTAGGTAAACGCCTAAAAGCCTTTATTTATTACTAATCGGAGCTGGATATATTTATAGGATAATGTTTAGCATCAAAAGGATCCCATTAGAGGTCCTTTTGATATTTGATTGGTGATAAATATTGAAGTAATATCGGTCTCGAATATCTGAAATCATATGTATCCTTATATTTTTATTATACAGTTGAACAAGCTCGGAAGAGCAATAAAAAAGTAAATCGTCAAAAAGTCGTCCTCGGTGACAAAAGTTACCGAATCTCTGTTTTGCCAAAAGTAGCTTTGCATTAAAGTTTGAATAGATATGGGATTTTTAAAAAGAAATATAGGGGTAGTTCCGGGAATTGTATTTGGGATGCTGGCGGGCTTTTTATACTGGAACTATGTGGGTTGTGTAAGTGGCACCTGTGCGATTACCTCCAATCCGGTGAACAGTACCTTTTATGGCGCCCTAATAGGTGGTTTGCTAGGAAGCATCTTCAAAAAGAAAGACGAAAAAAAAGAAGTGGAAGGTTAATGTAAACTACCTTCCACTTTATTTTCCCTTCAGAAGTTCAAACGGGCCTCATAATGAGAGGTATCATTTCAACTTATAACTGTTAAGTCGCAGTTAGAATCAACAGCCTCATTCAACTGGATATCCCTTATTCATCCAGTCAACCTTAATATTCGTTGGTAGATTGAGAAGTTTTCCATTTCTAAACCCAGCAGCTTGTAGTGCGGTAAACGCCGGACGAATATTCGGACAGCGGTCAAAAGGACAGCAGCCGCAATAAACAACTACCGTTGATGTTTTTGGAATGGTTGATAAAGCCTTCTTAAACCGACTCAGATTTTCCTTTTCACTAGCACCACCCATGTTTTTTGCACCTTTGATATTTTCAACCACACCAATATTGAAAACAATGGGTTTAGTAGCATGTGGATTCTTAATTAAAGCGGCTAATGTTGCCGGAGCCATCAGTTGACTTTTAGTCCAGGGATCCTTTACTAATTGTGGTTTCGCCGGAAATTGAGCGAAGGATATTGATACGAAGAATATTAGAGTCAGTGTACTTAATGTTGTTTTTATCATCTTAATGTGGAAGTTTATCTTTGATTATACCATACAAATAAGTGCCAAGAAGTGCACCTATAACGACAATAATCATTGCCCAGTATCCATAGCCAATATTAACGAACATGGGGCCGGGACATGCTCCCGTTAGGGCCCAGCCAAGTCCGAAGATTGAGCCTCCGATAATATACCGCGGCCAGCTTTTATCTTTGTCCTGAAATGTAATCGGATTGCCTTGCGTGTCTTTCATCCGGAATTTTTTAATAAGAAACACTGCCAGCACGCCAATTATCACTGCTGTTCCAATAATTCCGTACATGTGGAACGATTGAAAACGGAACATCTCCTGAATCCGGTACCATGAGATTGCCTCAGACTTGGCCATGATCACGCCGAAAACCAGTCCTGTTAAAATATATTTTAATCCCTTCATCTTTTCTCCTTAAAAAATGATTGGTAATAGTAAATGACTCATTACCAGACCACCTATAAAAAATCCAATTACTGCTATCAGAGATGGGAGCTGCATATTGGAAAGTCCGCTGATTGCATGACCGGATGTACATCCTCCCGCATACCGGGCTCCGAAGCCCACCAGCACTCCTCCAATAAGTAATATTAGTATCCCTTTAGGAGACGTAAGAACATCTGCCGCAAAAAGCTGCGATGGGTTTAGTCCGCCGTCGAAGGCTATTCCCAACCCTTTCAAGTCTTCGACAGTTGCTGCTGATAGCGTAAGCGGATCATCGCTTCGTAGGATAGTTGAGGCAACTACGCCTCCTAACACTGATCCAAATAAAAAAAGCAGGTTCCATTTTTGCGTTCTCCAGTCGAAGTCGAAGAATTTCACCTTTTTCCCTGCACCTGCGATGGTACACATGGTGCGCAAATTTGCCGATACACCGAATGATTTGCCAAAAAAAAGGAGCAATACCATGATGATAGCGATGGCCGGTCCAGATATATACCAGGGCCAGGGCTGTCTAAGTAGTTCAAGCATGTTGTTTTTGTAATTGAAATGTTAACAAAGGTTTGATGCAATGATTCACCAAACGCTCGGCAATACTGCCAAATAATAGATGATTAATTCCTTTACGACCATTGGTCCTAATACATACCAGGTCCATTTCGGCTTCGCGATTGAAGTTCCTTACCCCATTGGCGACTTTATGATCGCGATAAAGGTGTGTTTCATATTTTTCAAGCTGATGCTCTTCAGCAAAGAACTTCATCTGAGCTTTAATTTGGTCAGAATGTTTTTCGTCTTCAACCGTCAGAATTTGCAGCAGGTGGATAGTGCTGTCAAAAGCCCGGGCCAGCTTTTTTATTGATCCAATTTGGACGCCTTTTCCAAAAAGTTCGAAGTCGGCTACCAACAGAATGTTTTTCAGCTCAAGCATCGGTGTTCCCGGACGGATTGTAAGCACCGGGATTTGTAGGTGCCGTACCACATGCTGGGCTTCCGAGCCGGATATAAATTCCAGAAAACCTTCAGAGCCATTTGTTCCCATCACAACTAAATCCGCTTTTAGTTCAAAAGCTGTGTTGTTGATTTGTTCTGTTAATTTTCCTGTGCGCAGGTGTGGCTCGAAGATAAATCCCTGAGCTTTCAGAACTTCCATTTTATCCATGGCTGCCTGCTTTCCCTTTTCAAGATCCGAATTTAAAAGGCCTTCCTGAAAGTCGGAGTCCGCGTCGTTTACCTGTAGCACATGAAGCAGATGAATTTCGATATTCAACTTTCGTGATAATATACTTGACATATCCAATGCCAGAAAAGTCAAGTTTGAGAAGTCGGTTGGAATCAGAATCGTTAAACTTTCCATCTTATTTTAAATTATGAAACTGGCCATGATGCAACACCGCCAACTAAATTGTATGATTTCAATCCTAGTTTTTCGAACAGGGATGCTGCGCTTCCACTTCTATTACCGCTACGGCAAAACAGGAAATATGTTTTCTGGCTATCCAGTTTCTGAACCTTCGACTGAAAATCAGCAGACATCAAATCCATATTTTTAGCTCCCTTAATCGTACCAGACGCAAATTCTGCGGAGGTTCGCACATTAATAAGTTCTGCATTATCTGTTTCTTCAAACTTCTGTCTGAAAGTTTTACCGTCTAAATCGTTTTCCTTCTTTGAAAAAAAGCTACCGAACATGACTTATATATTTAATTGTTTACGACTGAATTATTATTGCAGGCTACGCCATAGTGCTTGCACATACAAACGGGCTTACCTCGAATTTCCCAGATTCTTTCAGTGCTTTGAACCCGCCTTTGATGTCGATAAGGTTATCATATCCTCTCGCTCTCAATATGGAGTTGAAAATCATGGAGCGATAACCACCTGCACAGTGCACATAATATGGCTTGTTTTTATCAACTTGGGGCATTGCCTCATTGATGTAGTCCAGGGCAGCGTTCTCTGAATTGATTAGATGCTCTGAATAATACTCTGTGTTTTTCCGTACATCCAAAATATTCGCGTCCTCCCCTTTTGCTACTCTTTCTGCCAGCTCATCAGGAGTAATTGACTCAATATGATCTACCTCTTTACCTGCAGCTTTCCATGCATCAATTCCGCCTTTTAGATATCCAATAGCATTGTCATAGCCGACTCTTGCTAAGCGGGTTACCACTTCTTCTTCACGCCCTTCATCCATAATGATGAGTAACTCCTGTTTGATGTCTGGTATTAAAGTTCCTACCCATGGAGCAAAACTTCCATCGATACCGATATTGATTGAGTTCGGCACAAATCCCTGAGCGAAAGTCTGAGGGTCGCGGGTATCAAGAAGCAAAGCTCCGGTTTCGTTGGCTGCAGCCTCAAAAGCATCGGGATCTAAAGCCTGTGTTCCTTTTTTCAATACGGACTCAAAGCTTTCGTATCCTTCCTTATTCAGTTTTACATTTAAAGGAAAGTATGCCGGCGGAGGAGTAAGACCATGAGTCACTTCTTTTATAAATTCCTCCCGCGTTATATTCGCCCTTAAAGCATAATTCGTTTTCTTCTGATTACCGAGCGTATCGGTGGTCTCTTTGCTCATATTCTTGCCACAGGCTGAACCGGCTCCGTGAGCCGGATAAACGATAATGTCATCACTTAAAGGCATGATTTTGGTCCTTAAGGAATCGAAAAGTGTTCCAGCAAGCTGCTCCTGAGTCATGTCGGCTGCTTTTTGAGCAAGATCTGGTCGCCCAACATCGCCGATAAACAGCGTATCTCCTGAAAATAAGGCGGTCTCTTTTCCCTGCTCGTCTACTAGCAGATAAGAAGTTGACTCCATGGTGTGACCGGGGGTATGAAGCACCTTAATGGTCAAATCGCCAATTCTAAATTCTTCATTATCTTTTGCAATGTAAGCGTCGAAGCTTGGATTGGCATTTGGTCCGTAGATAATAGGAGCGCCTGTTTGTTTAGAAAGATCAACGTGCCCTGAAACAAAATCAGCATGAAAATGCGTTTCGAAAACATACTTGATCGTTGCCTCGTTTGCTTCGGCTTTTTCTATATAGGGGCTAACTTCGCGTAACGGATCTATAATCGCAGCTTCGTTTCCCGATTGGATATAATAAGCACCCTGTGCTAAACATCCGGTGTAAATCTGTTCGAGGATCATATTTTATTATTGTTTAGTTTTATTTTGATTGTACAAATTTCGGTATCTCTTTAAGCGGGATCGGTGACTTTTGTTACACAAGAAACTAACCACTTATTTCTCTGAAAATGATGTAAATACCCATTGCCAGCACGAACCATCCAAAGCCTTTTTTAAGCTTTTCGCCTGGGATTTTCTTGCTCAAAAAACCGCCAACGAATATCCCGGCCATGGCAATTGCAGTAATGGTGAGAAGAAATTTCCAGTCGATATTGAAGTGTCCGACGTCACCTGCGAATCCGAACAGAGAATTCATGGCTATAATAGCTAGTGATGTTCCAACCGCCTTTTTCATTGGTAGCTTGATTAAGAACACCAGGGCGGGAATTAAAAGAAAGCCGCCACCTGCACCGAGCAGACCCGTGACCAATCCGATGCTAATACCATAGCCAAGTAACTTGAAAAATTTAATGCAGTCTGAACATTCCTTTTCAGGTCCGGCACCTGATTTATCCCTAATCATACTAATAGACGCTACCAGCATTAGTAATCCGAAAAGTACCATGGTGAGGAACGACTCTGTAATTGTAAACCCTCCGACAGTAATTATTTCCTTCGGGATAATGGGCACAAGAAATTTCCGTGTTGCAAATACAGTGATAACCGAAGCTGCACCGAAAAACGCAAGCGCTTTCAAATTCACAAGGTCCTTACGAAAATTGTCAAAAGAGCCAATAAGACTGGTCGAACCAACGATAAAAAGGGAATAAGATGTTGCTAACAAAGGCTGTACCCCAAACAGATACACCATCACTGGCACGGTAAGAATAGAACCCCCGCCGCCAATAAGACCCAGAGAAATTCCAATTAAAGCCGACGCAATATATCCTAGTAGTTCCATTGTTTTGTTTTAATACTACAAAGGTCATGCTTAGAATTTCGGGAGTTTGTGACAAAAGTCACTGGTAGGCTAACTACAGGAAAGGGAAGAATCGGTAGCTCCGTTTTTGATATTGTTTATATTCAGGAAACTTTTCCACCAGAAGCTTCTCTTCGTACCTTGACTTACAATAGAACAGAACCAGCAAAAGAAAAGCAATAAAGAGCTTGAACAAACTTTGCTCCCCGATAGCATATGCAAAGAAAAACAGAAACATTCCAGTATAGACAGGGTGCCGTATGTTCTTATACAAACCGGATTGAATAAGTGTTCCCTGCGATACGGGAGTAGGGAAAGGGCTTAAATTTCTCCGTAGCTGAAAAATGGAGATTGCTGCAACGAATAAGCCAATGATTGCTACCGCAAAGAAAGATACTCTAATCCAGGAAGCAAGGTACCATCCTTGGTTGGACGGCACCAGAAAAAATAAAATAAAAAGCAAAACCTGAAGACCGACGAACAGTATATCTTTTGACTTTAATCGTTTCATTGACCTAAAGTACGAATCCTTTCTTCGAAACGAGTTTTCCCTTCATCGAGGAAATCAGCAAATGACTCAGGATCGTAATCGGCCCCCCGAGGTTCGTTGAGCATACCGCTATCATGGTCAAGCAGGACATAATAAGGCTGAGAATTCGCATCGAAACGGGCTGCTTGAAAATCACTCCACTTATTACCAATTGTCTTTATTTTTTTACCACTAAAAGATGAAGTACTTTGCTCATTCGGTGGAAGTTCGGTCTTATCGTCCACGTACAGCTGAATCAGCACGTAGTCGTTCTGAAGCCTGCGCAATACCTCCTTCTCGGGCCAGACAGTTGACTCCATTTTTCTGCAATTCACACAAGCATGTCCGGTAAAATCGATAAGCACAGGCTTGTTTACCTTCTTTGCATAAGCCATACCCTCTTCATAGTCGAAAAAGGCATTCAGATTGAACGGTGCATGAAAAATATCTCCGTACTTCTTCGTCGAAGCCTGATCTAACGGTAAACCTTCAGAAGAAATTGAATTAGTATACAGATCGAAATCTTGTGTAGTTTGAGGCGGCAGAAATGCCGAAATGGCTTTTAGTGGAGCTCCCCACAAGCCCGGGATCATATAGATCGTAAAAGAAAGGGTCACAATAGCAAGCCCAAGGCGGGGAATGCTGATGAAAGAGTTATCTGAGTCGTGGGCAAACCTCAGCTTTCCCAGAAGGTAAAATCCCAGGAGGCCGAAAATCACAATCCAGAGAGAAAGAAATACCTCACGATCAAACCAATCCCAATGATAAGCCAGATCTACATTTGACAGGAATTTGAGGGCTAAAGCGAGTTCCAAAAAGCCCAGTACCACTTTCACCATATTAAGCCATCCACCCGAGCTGGGCAAGGACTTCATCCAGGATGGAAACATCGAAAAGAGCACAAAAGGGATGGCTAATGCCACTGCAAATCCGAACATTCCTGTGGCGGGTGCTAACAAGGTTCCGGTAGAAGCAGCCTCCACCAGCAGCGTACCAATGATAGGTCCGGTACAGGAGAAAGATACCAAGGCAAGTGTGGCTGCCATGAAAAAGATTCCCAGCCATCCGCCTTTCTCACTTTTAGCATCCATTTTATTTACCCATGATGCTGGAAGGGTAATTTCAAATGCTCCAAGGAAGGAGGCCGCGAACACCAGTAGCAACAGGAAGAATGCGAAGTTAAAAATCCCGTTTGTCGATAGAGCATTAAGTGCGTCAGCACCGAAAAGCACCGTTACCAGTAAACCCAATACCACGTAAATCGCCACAATAGAAATGCCGTATAATAGCGATCGGCCGATCGCTCTCCCTTTGTTATCAGCTGATTTCGTAAAATAGCTGATTGTTAAAGGCAGCATTGGAAATATACAGGGCATCAAAAAAGCCGCGAAGCCACCAAGTAAGCCAGCCAGAAAGATGGACCATAGAGAACCCGCCGTTTCTTTAACTTTCGGAATACTCGCTGGCCGATCGGAAGTATTCAGTTTGGGCTCTCCCGTATCCGACGGGATTTCAGTAAACTCTAATTCTTCTGTTTCGACGCTGCCCCCTGTCTGCTCAATGGGAGTAAACTGAAGATTTTCGATATCTGCCGATGTAAGCTGAGCAGTATCATCCTGCGAAAAGACTAGCGTTGCATTGGTAAGAAGTGTTAGTATAACGAGATAGATCAGTCTGATCATCTGAGATTCTTTTAGTGAATTAAATAGTCTATTTAATTGTAAGGCTAAAATCGACCTCTTCAGGAGGAAGGCATCTAGAATTGTCGCAGACCATATACTCAATTTTGCCCTTAACTACTGTCGGTAGCTTGGAGAGGCTCACTTTCTGCTGAAAGATGACGGTATTTGAAAAGTAACTAACTTCCATATCGAAAACCTTTTCAAAAGCGGTAATTGGCTTTGGTTCCATCGTAGCCCCCAGCTTCTTATAAGAAGAAGAGGGAGTAAAACTGAAACTTGTCTTAACCGGACCACCTTCCCCAACTCTCTGTGAGTAAATATGCCAGCCTTTGTCGATTGTTGCTTTCAAGTAAATAATGGCTTCGTTTTTTGCGGTTTTCTTTGTGGCATACGACCACTTTACCGGTTTCAAGATCTGGGAATATGATGTAGCACTGAATAACAGTGCTACTATCATGAAAAGGATGTATTTCATCTTAATGATATTTGTATCCGATGTTGGGACCAGTTATTTGCTTGTTAAATCTTTAAAAAACTTCACAAGTTCCGGGTTCATGTAGTCGGCGCCACCTTCATGCCGGCCAACTACTTTGCCTTCTTTGTCAATTATTACTGTTGTCGGAATGGAGCCAGACAAGAACTCTTGAGGAACCGAGCTAACTGCGGTATATACAGGCAGGTCATATTTGTTCTTTTCCATAAACTTGCTCGATTTCTTATAGTTATCATCTACATCCACCATGAGGAACAGTATGTCTTTTTCATTTAGCTGCTTCTTGAGCGTATTGATAGATGGCATCTCCTGAATGCATGGAGGACACCAGGTAGCCCAGAAGTTGATAAAGAGCACCTTTCCCTTTTGTTTGGAAATATCAATCGTTCTTCCGCTGCCGTCTTTGAATACGACCGAGGGTGCCGTTGGGAACTCTGTAGCTGTGCTGGCCTCTGCATTGTTAACGGATTGAGCGGAAACTGCCGATTGTTTATTCGATTCGTTTATGTTGTTTTTTGCGTTGCCAAATAATAGTGCCTTTGCATCCGGGCTTATTAGTAAGATTCCCGCAATGAGAAGAATAATAGCAGAAATGATTCCTGCTTTAGAAAAGATTTTAGATTTCATGTTGAATAATTTAATTGGCTCTACGGAGCCGTAAAATAAAGAGTAATTGCCGCCGAACCAGATTTAGTGCAGCCGTTGAAACCTGGACAGGCTTCAGAAATGGAAGTTTGTTAGAATATCAAATCCGGAATGTCCTGTTCCTGAGGTATAGAGGAACAGGATAAATGGCTAAGAAGCCCGATTGTCTAAAAGAAAGGCTTTTAGACCCTGATCTCGATACAGACCAGATTGCCCAAAAGGCGGTAAAAAGTATACCAATTAATAGAGGAGCATTCGTCTCGGCCGGACGCTCTGGTAAAGACATTTTTTTACTGAAACTACTTTCTCCGCCTACACATAAAAGGGAAGCCAAACTCTTGCCATGTCCTGTTCCAGTGTGTTCAGTTTGAGCAGAGCCGTTAAGTAAAACCTGAATTGCCTTTTTCAGAGGACAAGAACCCAGCACAAGGAAACTTGCTATCAGTACGAATACTGACAAGAAGCGAAAGTGTCCGGAAATGTCTTTGAGCCTAGGAATCATTGTTTCTTATTAAGGTTGACTACCTTTTGATTGTTTAACGGGTGAAAAAGTAATTAAGTATGTCTCTCTAATAATGCTTTGAGCTGCGAAGCCTGCATTACTCCGGATTGCCGCCACTTGCTTTCTCCGTTTTTAAAGATGATTAAAGTCGGAACTCCCTGAACATTATAGGATCGAGCTACCTCCGGGTTTTTATCAACGTCAACCTTCAAGATAGTTGCCTTTTCGCCAACCATACCCTTCAATTGCTCCAAAATAGGCGCCATCATCTTACACGGACCGCACCACTCTGCCGAGAAGTCGACTAAAACCGGCTTATCAGAATTTATGATTTCAAAAAAAGTTGCCATAGCTGTTTCGTTTTATCTGCCCTTAATTTCTTCAAATTCCACATCCATTGTTTTGCTTGAGTTTTGCTTCCTGGAACCGGTGTTACATGCACCTCCACCACAGCAAGCAGCATTTGCCAATGCCTGGAAAATAAACAGTCCTGCCAGTATTCCCAGTAATCCGCTTTGCAGTTCGAAAGCCTGGTATGCAACTATTAGTCCCATTGCCAGTCTTAACCACCTCATAAAATCCCAACCTGTAAATATCGTTTTTCTAAGTGTTTCCATCTCTATTACGTTTTCTTACACAAAGGTCACTAGAATAGAAAGTAATGATTGTGACAATTGTCACAGAGCAATAAGGGCTTAAGGTACCAACAGCAGAATCACCGAATCCATTCGATATAATTACGATGCAATAGCAGATCACCGCGCTGTTCCATTTTCTTTAATAAACGAGAAATTACCTCACGGGACGTACTCAGATCGTTGCAATCTCCTGGTGGGTGATGTTCAGCTCGCGGGTGTGCAACTTTTCATGCTGTTGTTTGAGATAAAATTCCAGGCGCTGATCCATACTTTTAAAGGCGATGTTATCGACCAAAGTAGCAATTCTTCGTACCGATTCATTCTTGCGAGCGGTTGGAATATCATCGTTCAAAAACTACAATTAACACTTTGCAGTGTATAGCCAATC
>CBIHLM010000032.1:0-48645 GCA_966210515.1 uncultured Pedobacter sp. | reverse complement strand
TCCTCTTGGCGCAGGTATTTAATGTCGCCTTAACTTTTGTTATCATAACAGCATTACTATCTGTAATCTTTAAGTTTTTACCAGATGTAAAAATCGGCTGGAAAGACGTACGTGCAGGAGCGATTTTTACAGCTTTGTTATTTATGTTAGGACGATACGGGATCAGCTTGTATATAGATAAAGTAGCTCCCGGCTCAACCTATGGTGCTGCCGGATCTTTAATTGTCATATTAGTTTGGGTTTATTATGCAGCAGCAATATTATACTTTGGCGCTGAATTTACGCAAGTGTATACCGAAAAGCGTGGTCGTAAAATAGAGCCCGCTTCGTATGCTGTTCATATAATTCAGGTAGAAAAGGAACGGGATGTTGGCGTTTTGCCTGATCAAAAACAGGATGAAGCTGGCGGAGATAAATCTTTTAATTGAATCGTTATAATTCACAAATGAACATAAAAATACTTGCTATATACTCTTTGCTTGTTTTTGTCGGCTGCAGTCAGGATATTAAGAAGGAAGAGATGAATGAGCAGAAAAATATCTCCGAAGTTTTTGAAAAGTATTGGGAAGAGCGCTCGCAGTTTTTTCCTTTAGAAGCTACCCAACAGGGAGATAATCGATACAATGCCGTTTTGAGAAATGATCAGACTAAAGGATTCAGGGATTCTTTGAAAATTTTTTATCAAACTTATCTGACGGAGTTGTCAGAATATAAGCGCGAAGATCTAAGCGATAACGATAAGTTGAGTTATGATATTTTTCAATACGATTTGAATATACAGTTGGAAGGCTTAAAAACTAACCAGTGGATGATGCCATGTCAACAGTTTTGGGGACTGCCATTAACTATGGGACAACTAGGCTCAGGCGAAAGTTTTCAGCCTTTCAAAACGGCTGAAGATTATAGAAACTGGCTTAGTCGTGTTGATGGATTTGCTGTTTGGGTAGATTCTGCTATTGTTAATTTTCGAAAAGGAATGAAAGCTGGGGTAGTTCTGCCTAAGTCGCTGGTCCGAAAAATGATCCCTCAAATGGAGTCGATGATAGTTGATGACCCGACCAAAAGTTTATTCTATAGTCCTGTCGCGCATTTCCCTGAAAAATTTCCCGAAGATGATAAACCTGCGCTTACCGAGGCATATAAGCAGGCAATTGTGTCTAAAATTAGCCCGTCTTACAAGAAGTTGGCTGTTTTTTTGAAAACGGAATATTTGCCGAAGGCAAGAGCTTCATCAGGGATCTCTGCTGTACCCGGCGGGAAGGACTTATATGCTTTTTTGGTTAAACAATGGACCACAACCAGCAAGTCACCCGAAGAGATATATCAGACGGGCTTGTCTGAAGTAAAGCGAATTAGAGCTGAGATGGATACGACTAAACAGGCGGTGGGATTTTTTGGTGATCTGAAGGCATTTTTCGAGTTTATGAAGACATCTCCCAAGTTTATGCCCTTCAAAACTCCTCAGGATGTACTCAATGCGTTTAAAGGAATTCACAGCAAAATGGAACCTCAGCTCCGAACAATGTTTGGTCGTTTTCCAAAAACACCCTTCGAGATAAGGCAGACTGAAGCTTTCAGAGCCGCATCAGCAAGTGCTGAATATAATCAAGGTTCACCTGATGGTTCAAGGCCCGGAATATTTTATGTGCCTATTTTAGACGCAACGAAGTTTAATATCACCTCAGGCATGGAATCCCTATTTTTGCACGAAGCCATCCCCGGTCATCACTACCAGATATCCTTACAACAGGAAAATAATGATTTGCCAAAATTCCGGCGTTTCGCATGGTACGGGGCCTTCGGCGAAGGCTGGGCTTTATATACTGAATCTTTAGGTAAGGAATTAGGCTTATACACCGACCCATATCAATATATGGGAGCTTTGGGCGATGAAATGCACCGTGCTATTCGTTTGGTGGTCGACGTTGCCATACACACCAAAGGTATGACCCGTGAACAGGCGATCAAATATATGATGGAAAACGAAGCGATAGATGAAAAGGGTGCGACTGCTGAAGTTGAGCGTTATATGGCCGTTCCGGGACAAGCTCTTTCGTATAAAATTGGCGCCTTAAAAATTTGGGAAATGCGTAATAGGTATCAAAAACAAATCAAGAATTTCAGGCTTTCTGACTTTCATGACGAGCTGTTAAAAGATGGAGTGATGCCTTTGGATGTTGCTGAAAGAAAGATGGATGCATGGGCTGCTTCGAAATCGAAATAAAAAGAAGCGGGCCCCATGTTAACGAAGCCCGCTTGAATTATCAACTTTTCCCCGATATCCTAAATCCTGTTCCTGTCCGCATATCCAAATACCTTCTGTAGCAGCGTAGTATTTCTGGCAGAGATATTTTGCCGGATTTTTAGTTCCTCTTTTGCTATTTCAAAAAATAATCCTTCAATAGCTTTTTGTGCAACATATGAGGATAAATCGGGATTTATATCAGCAGTTAGAGGGATCTGATTGTATGCTGTTATAGCATCACTCCAATATTTGGTCGCCCCAACTTTGCCAAGGCTGCTTTGAATTACGGGCTTGAATCTCATCATCAATTCGTCTGTAGTAACCCGCTGAAAATATTGCGTAGCTGCGTCTGTCTGGCCACTTAACAGAATATTAGAGGCATCTGCGATAGTCATTTGCTTGATAGCATTAATGAAAATAGGTTTGGCTTCTTTAGCCGCATCTTCTGCAGCTCTGTTGATGCTCAGAATTACGTTATCAGCAAGTTTATTCAATCCTAAACTTCTTAATGTTCGTTCTGCTTTTTGGGCCTCAGGAGGAAACAGGAGTTTAATGGCGGCATTTCCAAAAAAGCCGTTTTGCTCTGACAAACGTTCCGAGCTGTATGTCGTGCCGAATTCTAAAGCTTGTTTTAAGCCTGAAGCTATTTCAGCGGATGTTGGATTACCTAAGATCTGGGCGGTTTGATTGAGCGCCTCGCAACTGCTGAGAAACACTCCACCTATCATGGTTAATATAAGACCGATTTTTTTCATATTCAATTCTTCTTCTTTAGCATATATAACGATAAATTAAGCAAATTGCTTTAAAGTGTAGAATTAAATAAGAGGATAAGGTTTAATTGCCCGGATTGGTGAGGTTTCTATTAGATGAAATTTTTTCTCTTGAAAGTAGGTCTGACGACTTTACCAGCTGCAAGAATTCATTTCTATAGCCCTCTTCATCATCGCCAAGCCCAGACCTTGCCCATAGAATAACCTTTTCATAAGTTGTTTTCTGGAGGAATTCTGAATTGCGTAAAAGCATGCCGTATCCTGCAACCGCAGCCGAAAATTTGAAATCTTTCGACGTGTTGTCCCAACGGACATTGTTATCAGTTACTGGTTTTTCTATTAATCTGCTTATTTTTCCGGATGGGGTTTTGTACCGGAGTTTTACGGTAAACAGTTCATCTCCATGAGATAATTTTGTATTTGAGGAATTTTCCTGATACTTTAAGTCATCAACGCTTTCTTTAAAATTACTCTTCACACCAACCGGAATAATCTCGTACAATGCAGTAACAGTATGCCCCGAGCCCATATCGCCTGCGTCCTTTTTATCGTTGTTAAAGTCTTCCTTATTTAGCAAGCGGTTTTCATAGCCTATTAACCGATATAACTGAACTTTTTGAGGATTAAACTCAATCTGTAATTTCACATCTTTTGCGATGGTAAATAGTGTGCCGCCAAATTCATTTACCAATACTTTTCTGGCTTCAGTGATATTATCAATATAAGCGTAATTGCCGTTTCCTTTATCCGCCAGGGTTTCCATTTTGCTGTCTTTGTAGTTTCCCATACCATAACCTAAAACAGTTAAAAATACACCGCTTTCTTTTTTCTCTTCAATTAACCGCTGCATTTCTCCATCGCTGCTTGCTCCGGTATTGAAATCGCCATCGCTTGCAAGTATCACCCGGTTATTTCCTCCTTTAACAAAATTTTCAAGCGCAATTTTATATGCCAGCTTGATGCCGGCGCCTCCTGCTGTAGATCCTCCTGCTTCAAGCGCATCAAGAGCGTTCTTAATCGTCTGTTTTCTGTCTCCGGAAGTTGCTGGTAATACTAATCCTGCGGCGCCGGCATATACCACAATAGAAACTTTATCTTTTTCCCGAAGCTGATCCACCAAAAGTCTGATCGACGATTTAACTAGAGGAAGTTTATTTGCCTGGTTCATGGAGCCGGAAACATCAATTAAGAATACCAGATTAGATGCTGGAAGATTAGTAAGGGGTATCCTTTTGCCTTGTAAACCAATTCGCACTAATCTGTGCTGAGGATTCCATGGCGCTGATGATATTTCTGTGTTTACAGAAAACGGATCATTGTTTTTAGGTTGAGGATATTGATAATTAAAGTAATTGACCATTTCTTCAATTCTAACCGCATCTGCAGGAGGAAGGTTGCCATTATTGATATAACGTCGAATATTGCTGTAAGAAGCAGCATCTACATCAATTCCAAAAGTCGATAACGGTGTTTGCTTTGCGTAGAAAAAACGATTTTCGTTAATGCCGTTATACGATTCGTTATTAAAATTTGCCGGTGCTGCTCCCCTGATGTATAGTTGAGAATTATTTTTTGTTGTAACACCTGCTACTCTTCCCTGCAGTACTTCTGCTTTTACTGTGCTGACGCTTCCGGTTATATCTTGTTTCTTTTGTGCCCCATGTCCAATAGCCACGGCCTCTTCTAAATCCGAATTAGAGCGAATAAGCGAAATATTTAAGACAGTATCTTTCTCAATCTTAACTTCTTTGCTTTTGTAGCCGATGTATTGAAAAACTAATATCTTTTTATCGGCGGGAACGTTTATGGAATACTTCCCATTTAAATCTGTTGTGGTCCCACCCGAAGCATCTTTTATCCTGACAATTGCACCAACTATCGGTTGTTTATCGTTTGCATCAGTGACAATACCCGAGATTTTTTGCGCATGCAGATTTAGAAAGGGGATGAGCAGGAAGCTGAGGAAAAATAGTTTTCTTTTCATGATATTGAGTTTTAATCTGGATGCCCTGCCAACCCCTTTTCCATAAAAACATCGATTTTAAAAATTATTTGTGCTATTTTGGGAAAAACTGCATCAATAAAATATATCGCTTAAACCGTAGGTTTAAGGCTATCTTTTTAGGGACTTGAAATTCATAAAAAATAAATCTACCGATAACTCATTAGGTGAAGCTGAACTCCTTGCCGAATACCGTCGTAATGGAAATTTGGCTACGGTAGGAAAATTATATGAACCGTATATGCCTTTAATCTTTGGTCTTTGCTTGAAATATTTGAAAGATGAAGAGCAAAGTAAAGATGCAGTAATGCAGATTTTTGAGCAGCTGATCACTAAATTAAAAATTCATAAAGTTGCCAATTTCAAGAGCTGGTTATACACGCTGGCCCGAAATCATTGTTTAATGAATTTACGCTCCTCGCATAAACACGAGTTTGTCAATATTGATGATTATGGTGTGGAAAGTTTGGCCTTTTTGCATCAGGATACTGAGGAACTAAAAGAAAATCAGCTTAATATCATGGAGAGATGTTTGCGAAAACTCCCTGATGAACAAAGGTTAACGATAGATTTGTTTTACTTGCAGCAAAAGTGTTATAAAGATGTTTCGGAAGCAACCGGCTTTGACCTTAATAAAGTGAAAAGCTATATCCAAAACGGTAAGCGGAATTTGAAAATTTGTATGGAGAAGAACGGTGGAAACGGATAGAATAAATTACATTACAATTCAGCAGTACTTGGATGGCAAGCTGGATAAGGAAGCTATGCATGAGCTTGAAAAGCAGGCATTGGATGATCCTTTTTTGGCCGATGCACTGGATGGTTATGCTCATATTAACAAACCTGCGACTAAACAATTAAGTTTACTGCAAACTCAGCTTGAAGAGCGTATTGCGCAACAACAGGAAAATAAAAATGTATTCAATTTTAGCTGGCAACGCTTAAGCATAGCCGCTGCCGCGGGATTATTGTTTGTATCCGCAAGTATTCTTTTTTGGATAAAAGGCCAAAAAGCAGAGGACCAGATTGCCTTAAATCATAAACAAGTGGAGGTTACTCTGAACCCGGTTGATAGTTTACGGGCTGCTGATTCTAGTCAGGAGCAAGCAGTTGTCTCCCCTGGTGAACAAATTCCAGAGCAAAGAATTCCTGAAAGACATGAAGAGGACCAGATTGCTGATATACAACGAAAGTCCTTACCCCATGGAGTATCAAAAGATGAAATATCCGATGCTCCTGCATCACTTAATGAAGTTACGGTTATTGGATATGGGGCACAGAAAAAACAATCTGTAGTAGGAAGCATATCGACCGTAAATACACAACAAGTTCAGGGCAGGCTTGCCGGGGTTTCTATTGAAAAAAATCTTTCCGGTAAAATCATCTCGAAAAGTGGTGAGCCGCTTCCCGGTGTTTCTGTCCGATTGAATAAATCCAGAGGTACGGTAACGGACGTGAATGGCGAGTTTTATCTAAAGGATTCGGTTGGCGGTAGTTTGAGTATCGCTTACATCGGATATGATACTAAAGAAATTAAAATAGAGCCGGGAGTTCCCCTGACCGTGGCTTTAGATGAAAATACCAGGTCGCTGAATGAGGTTGTTGTTGGTGGTTATGGAATAAAAGGCAAGGAATTAAACGAATATTCTGAACCAATTATCGGATGGAGTAAGTACAAAGATTACCTTCAAAGCAGTATTTCATCAATAAAAGGAGAATTCGGATCCGGAAGAGTTGTTGTAAGTTTTACTGTGGGTTCTGATAACAGCTTGAGTAATTTCAAGATTGAAAAAGGTTTAGATGATAAGAGTAATAAGGAAGCTATACGATTAATAAAAGAGGGACCGCCCTGGATAAGAGGCAAACAATCGGAAGCCCGGGTAATAGTAAGATTTAAGTAATTTAAAATATAGTTGGTTCAATAGTCTTTCTAAAATCACCTGATGAAAAAATTGATGATTTTATTTACGGTAGTAATTGTCTCATGTCAGCAAAACACAGCTTTAAACGTTAAGAATAGCTCTCAAATTACTGATAAGCACTCTTTTTCTGAACCTCAAAACGCTGTTGTGAAACATCTTGATTTGGATTTAAAAGTAAATTTTGAGACACAGATTTTAACAGGAAAAGCTGTTTGGACTATTGAGAATCTTACTAAAGCCCATGAAATAGTTTTTGATACGCGTGATTTAGATATTGAGAAGATTACCGTCGGTTCCGAAGATAAGCCAGTCACATTCAAATTGGGAGAAGCTGTCAAACTTCTGGGCCGGCCATTGAAAGTAAACATTGAACCCGGTACAACCCAGGTTTCAATATGGTATACTACTTCAAAAGATGCTGCCGCGTTGCAGTGGTTAAACCCGCAACAAACGGCGGGTAAAAAACAGCCTTTTCTTTTTACCCAATCTCAGGCAATACTTGCCCGAACCTGGATTCCTTGTCAGGATAGTCCGGGCGTGCGGTTTACCTACAATGCTACAGTTACTGTTCCGAAGCAGCTAATGGCTTTAATGAGTGCGCAAAATCCGCAGAAGAAATCTTTAAACGGTATTTATCGATTCAAACAAGCTCATGCCATTCCATCCTATTTGATGGCTTTGGCTGTGGGTGATTTGCAATTTAAGGCTGTCGATAACCGAACAGGCGTGTATGCAGAGCCCCTTACGGTGGAGAAAGCAGCATGGGAGTTTGCTGATATGGGAAAAATGGTTGATGCAGCCGAAAAGATATATGGTCCTTACCAATGGGGCAGATATGATGTTTTAGTGCTTCCGCCAAGCTTTCCATTCGGCGGGATGGAAAATCCAATGTTAACTTTCGCTACCCCAACTGTTATTGCCGGAGACAGATCATTGGTAAGCCTGATTGCACATGAACTTGCTCATAGCTGGAGCGGGAACTATGTTACCAATGCAACATGGAACGATTTCTGGTTAAATGAAGGATTTACAACCTATTTCGAGCGCAGAATTGTGGAAGCCGTTTATGGGAAAGACGAAGCTAAAATGCAGGAATATCTTGGTCGTCAAACCTTAAATGAGACGATTCATGATATGGGAAGCAAAAATCCTGATACGCGGTTAAAAGTAAATTTTGACGGAAGAGATCCGGACGAAGGAGTAACCGATATAGCTTATGAAAAAGGATATTTCTTTTTGAGAACGGTAGAGGAAGCTTTTGGGCGGCAGCGATTTGATAGTTTTCTAAATGAGTACTTTGAGAAACATGCTTTCCAATCTGTTACCACAGAACAATTTATTGAGGATATCAAAACAGGCTTGTCGACTTCTGACCAGGAATTAGCAGAAAAAATCCAAATGGAGAACTGGATATTTAAGCCCGGCATACCTGATAATATTCCTCCTGTAGGTTCAGCTAAATTCGCGACGATTGATTCCTTAATTGCAACTTTTGGTTCAAAAATTAACCTTAAGGGCTTCGGTGATCAGATCAAATCCGCTAACGAACTGCAGTATCTTTTGATGGCTTTACCAGACTCCCTAACCGTTAACGATATGGCCTTGCTTGATAAAGAATTTGGATTCACGGAGTCCGGAAATTCTGAAGTGCAGGCAGCCTGGTATAAACTGGCAATCAGACATGGTTATAAACCTGCATATCCCGCTATCGAAAAGTTTCTTACCGAAGTGGGCCGCAGAAAGTTTTTGATGCCGCTTTATAAGGAGATGATGTCAACACCCGAAGGAGAAGTGTGGGCAAAGCGGGTGTACGCAAAGGCAAGGCCAAATTATCATTCGGTTGCTTATCATTCAATCGATGAATTGGTAAAATAATTTTTCGATTTAGCACATAACCTTTGCTAAAAGCAAAGGCTATGTTTTATCTCTAAGATCTTCTCTTTTGCTCCCATCGTATAGTTCATATTCCAGCAAACGGCAATCAAGCTTGCCATTGTAAAATTCCATTCGACGAGAGGCCTTTAATCCTATTTTTTTGGCCAGGTCAGGGTTTCCTGTAAAAATATAACCTGTATAACCTTTACAATGCTGCTTCATAAAATCGCCCATGCGTTTGTATGTAGCTTCAAGTTTGGTGTGTACACCCAATCGCTCGCCGTATTCGGGATTAAAGAAGACTACGCCGCCTTCACCCTCAGGAACGGGAGTCTCCGCGAAATCGCAAACGTGGAATTCTATTAAATGGTCAACTCCAGCTGTCTTCGCATTGCGTTGCGAAACATCAACCGCATCCGCAGATAAATCTGATGCTATAATTTTAAATCCTAGTTCTTTTTTGGCTTTATCTTTTAATTTTCTGCGTTCAACAAAAAATACCTGTTCATCATAACCGGTTATATGCATAAAACCATAATTCATTCTGAAAAGGCCCGGGTGTTTGTCGGTAGCGAGCAAAGCAGCTTCAATAGCAAGTGTGCCCGATCCACACATAGGATTTATAAACGGACTTTTTCTATCCCATTTGGTTGCCATAATAGTGGATGAAGCAAGAGCTTCAAGCATAGGTGCCTTACCGGGAATCTTGCGATATCCGTGTTTTGAAAGCGTTTCGCCTGAAGTATCCAGGAAAATTTCAGCTTTATCATCCTGCCAATACAGATTCACCACCGTTTTATTGTGCTCTGGTCCCGAATTGGGGCGCAAACCTTTCTTTTCTTTTATTCTGTCAACAATGGCATCTTTCACCTTAACATTGGCGAAAAGAGGGGTTGTGATATGTTCGTTGTTAACAACTGAGGTAACAGAAAAATATCCGGTTATATCGATATATTCTTCCCATTCGATTTGAACCAGTGCATTATAAAGATGAGTGGGTGTGGGTGCTTCGAAGGTTGCTAAAGAATATAAAACCTGGCTGGCGCATCTTAAATTGAGGTTTAAGGTAATACAGTCGTTTACCGTTCCCTGCAATTCTACTCCTGTAGTAAAACTTCGAACTATAGTAAATCCCAATTGCTCTATTTCTGTTACCAGGTAAGGCGATAAACGCTTATTACATGTTACTATAATCCGGCTGTTAGTGTTGAAAACTTGCATAATTTTTTGCGAAGTTAATCAATAAAAATTGGCAGATTTGAATCTGATTAAATTGAAACCTAAACCCCTCTCATTACAAAGAGGATAAATACAATAAAAGAAATTTATTTAATAAGGATACAAAATGGATATTAAGGGAAAAGTACATGAAGTGTTACCGGTTACTAATGTTACCGAAACTTTTAAAAAGCGCGAGTTAATCATAGAATTTGCTGAAAATCCTCAATACCCGGAGTATATAAAATTTGAAGCATTACAAGATAAAGTGAATCTTTTTGATCCGCTTAAAGTTGGTGATCAGGTTGAGGTTTTCTTTAACCTTCGTGGCCGCCCTTGGACTGATAAAAGCGGAAAAACGGCTTATTTTAACACATTAGTTGTTTGGAGAGTAAATGTATTAACAGGTACAGCTGCAGAAAGCGCAAGTCCTGAAACCGCAGCTCCGGTTGATATCAGCTCTGCTGCGGAAGATGACGACTTACCTTTCTAATTTATAGGTACTGCACAAATTTGTCATAACAAGAGAGGCTCTTCATTCGAAGAGCTTTTCTCGTTTATAAGCGTTTTAAGCATTTATTCGCTATAATCTCTTTGCGATTAAATCGTTTACTTTATAGCCATAAAGAACATCTATTAAAGCTGTGTTAAATAATGTTAAAAAGCGGCTGGCTTATAAGCCCTTATGTATTTTTGTGTAAATGAAAAAAAGAAGTATTAGCCTTATTATCGGTTTGATGAGTGTTGCTTTGTTGGGAGTAATGGCTATGCAATTGTACTTTTTCAAACAATCTTTTGCTTTAAAGTCTCAGTTATTTGATCTTTCGGTTAACGAGGCATTAACCAAGGTTTCCTCGAAAGTTGCTAAATATGAAGCATATGATATTTTAAAGCGGAGAAGGCAAAGGGATTTTGAGGAGCAACAGAGAATCATCAACGCCGGCTTGGTTGCTAAAAGCAATTCCTCAGAAAGACTGAGCCCCCAGGAAATAAGAGCCCAGATAAAAAAGAAGAGGGAATTTTTATTGCGCCGTGATCAACGTAGGGCCGATAGTGTTTTTAGTGTTCGTGACAGTGTATTTAAGTCGAGAAACGAAGTGCTCGCAGTGAATGAAATGTCGGCATTTGATCATGAACCCGAGCAGTTTGATGTGAAGATTGACGTTTCCGAATTCCAGGATGGTTACGGCGGAGTTCTTCAGCAGGCAGTAACAAGTGTTAGTCCCCGCCCCCGGATTTTCAGCGGAGAACGCACAGACTCAATAAAACGATATATTTATGTAGACCCTACCCGTGGTCCTCAGATTAAAGTTCTCTCTAAGCCTATTATTAAGGAGCTAAGTTTTTCCTCTTTAGAGGAATTAAACAAGGAGAAAAGACGACTCCAGCAAAAAAAGACGATAAAGTTTCTCGATTCTGTTCAAAGTGATTTTGAAATGGAATTAACTGAGATGAATGTTCCGCTTCAAAAGCGGATCAACCCTCTTTACCTGGATTCAATGCTCCGGTCCGAATTTCAGAATACAGGAATCAATATAGATTACGCTTACCAGGTGGCCTCGGCACGAAATGATGATCTGTTAATCTTTCGAAAGGCATCTAACGAAACAAGTTTTCTTCCCGACAATACCTACAAAACGGTACTGTTTCCCAATGATATGATTCGTGATGCAGGTTTGCTGATGGTAACGTTTCCGGAAAAAGACTCTGTGATTTTATCTAATATGAGTGTAATGATGACTTCTTCAGGAGCATTGTTGCTTATACTGCTTTTCAGTTTCGGATTTACAATTCACTCTATTATCAGGCAAAAGAAAATCTCCGAAATGAAAACTGATTTCATCAATAATATGACCCACGAGTTTAAAACTCCTGTGGCCACCATCATGATTGCCAGCGAAGCATTAAAAGATCCGGAAATTAGTGAAGATAAAGACCGCATAGCACGTTTAGCAGGAATCATTTATGATGAAAATATTCGCTTAGGCGATCATATAGAACGGGTGTTGAATATTGCGAAAATTGACAAAGGCGATTTAAAACTGGAGTTTAAACCTGTTGAAATGAATGATCTGATTTCGGCGGTAGCTGACAGTATGGAGCTTCAATTTCAGAAGAAGGAGGCCGCGATTACTTTAAATCTGAGGGCCACAAAATCAACAGTGCAGGGTGATGAGCTTCATTTAAGCAATGTAATTTATAATTTGATAGATAATGCATTAAAATACAGCTCGGAGAAACCCGATATTACCATTTCGACCTTCACAAGCGGAAAGAATTTAATCATAAAAGTGTCGGATAAGGGTATCGGCATGGGTAAAGAGCAGTTATCAAAGATATTTGGGCAGTTTTATAGAATACCAACCGGGAATCTGCATGATGTAAAGGGATTCGGATTAGGCTTAAGTTATGTTAACAATATAGTGAAGCGGCATTACGGAAATATTAATGTAAAAAGTGAAAGGGATAAAGGATCTGAATTTGAAATTGTCTTTCCAATAGTTAAATAGGGAGTTAGCCATGAGTCATAACGCAAATAGTTTAGTAAGCGAGAGAAAGCAGAAAGTGCTGCTTGTAGAAGACGATCCAAATTTGGGCTTACTTCTACAGGATTATCTCCAGCTTAAAGGAAAATACGATGTGTCTCTGGCTAAAGATGGCGAAGAGGGGTTTAATTTTTTTAAAAATGACCGCTTTGATATTTGTATACTGGACGTAATGATGCCCAAAAAAGATGGTTTTACCCTGGGGCGTGAGATACGCAAAATGAATCCCGATGTTCCGATCATTTTTGCTACCGCAAAAACAATGATTGAAGATAAATCGGAAGCATTTACCCTCGGTGGAGATGATTACATAACCAAACCATTTCGGATTGAGGAATTGCTTTTAAGATTAAATGCACTTTTAAAACGGGCAGCAAATCAGGAAAAGCATGCAGTCGAAGAACATCCGGATAAGTTTGAAATCGGAGAATATCTTTTTGACTACAATGCGCAGGTAATTAAGAAGGGGGACTTTCTGCAAAAAGTGTCAACCAAAGAGGCTGAGCTTTTGCGTTTGCTATGTTTAAAGAAAAACAACGTACTTACCCGCGAAGAGGCATTGCTAAACATTTGGCATGATGATAATTATTTTAATGGTCGCAGTATGGATGTTTTTTTAAGCAAGCTTAGGAAGTATTTAAAAGATGATCCCGCCGTAGAAATCGTTAACGTACATGGCAAAGGCTATAAATTAATTGTAAATTAGTCCGCCTTGCGTAAAAATCCTGTTTCCGCCATCAAGAAAAACATTTATTAGCTATTATTGTAGCTAATACGATGATCAGTAAAAAATCCATAAGAGTTGCATTGTCTGCATTTCTGTTGCTGTGTTTTTCAGTAGCGGTAATACCTCTTGATTTTTTACATAATCATGCCGAAGAGCAGAGCAGATGCAGTTCAAAGCACGTCACTTGCCAGCATAAAATTCATATTTCAAAGAAAGCTTCTTATTGCTTTGCATGTACCGTGCATCTGGATAAGGCTTTCACTTTCTCATATCCATTACAATCTTTTATCAAACCGTCGATCACAAAGTTGCTTTCGAGCGATTGTATTGCCGGTTGTTACACAAAGGTTGTATTATCTTTCTTGAGGGGGCCCCCATCTCAATAATTTTTCTAAGCAGTTTCTGATATTTTAATCATCCCCTCTGGCGGATGCTATTGTTTATTTTAAAATTTTAAGATGAAGGTTTTCACTATTCTATTATTTTTCTTTTTATATACGGTTAATGTCTCCCACGCAAATACATTGTTTGCATTGAACGGAAAGGTTACCGATGCTAATACAAATGAGCCGCTCCCGGGGGCCGTTATTTCAATTCCTGAACTTCGTATTTCCATAAATACCGATCAAAATGGAGAATATACATTTTCCCGAATTCCCTCCAGAGGCCGTTTTCTTGTTGAAGTGCGTTATATAGGATATAGAACAATTACACAATTTATTGATTTAGCCGCAACTACTTCTTTCAATTTTTCTTTAGAGCCGAGTATTATTGAGGTGCATGAGGTAGTTGTAACCGGTACTGTTTCCAGCGCGAATAACCGAACCAATAGTACCTCGGTGTCAACTGTTGGCAAGAATGAACTAACTGGCCGGCCTTCCAATAATATAATTGATGCTATCGCACATGTTGCCGGCGTTTCACAAATTTCTACAGGTGCTGCAGTTTCCAAACCGGTCATACGCGGCTTAAGTGCAAATCGTGTTGTAACATTATCCAATGGGGTTAAGCAGGAAGGCCAGCAATGGGGAGACGAGCATGGTATGGAAATAGATCAATATAGCGCTGATCGTGTTGAAATTTTGCGAGGCGCGGCAAGTCTTCTGTATGGATCTGACGCCTTGGGAGGGGTAATAAATGTTATAGATGCCTTACCTCCCTCATCAGGACAAGTAAGGGGCGAGTTTTTATCAAACTACGGCACGAATAACGGCTTAACCAGCACATCCGCGATGCTGCAAGGTAATAGCAATGGATTTGTTTGGCAGGGTCGTGGAACGTATAAGAACGCTTTCGGATATAATACTCCTCAGGGACGAATTCCAAATACTGGGTTTAATGAGAGAAATTTTGGTGCCATGCTGGGACTGAACAAATCTTGGGGATATACTCATTTAAACCTTTCGTCTTTCAACCAAAAGCTGGGATTGCCCGATTTTGAGAAAAATAGCGATGGCGAATATCAGGACAGTGAGGGTGAAGTTTTAACCCCCGGACAAGTTAAAAGCAGAGAATTGCTCCTTCCTTTTCAAGATGTTCGCCATTATAAGATCGCATTAAATAACCATATACTTTTCAGTAAAGGGAGGTTGCGTTCTACACTGGGTTTTCAAAATAATCAGCGCAGAGAGTTAGAGGAAAGTGTTTCCGATCCTTCCCTTTTCTTTGATCTTAAAACATATAGCTACGATTTTAAATACTACTTCGAAGAGAATAATGGATGGCAGCCCGTTGTCGGCGTGGCTGGAGCATTTCAGGAGAGTAAAAACCGGGCCGAAGAGCTCTTGATTCCTGATTACGACAACAGGGATTTTGGGGCTTTTGCTTATTTGAAGAAAGAGTGGAATAGAACTACCGTAAATGCAGGCTTAAGATTTGATAATCGGAAGATTAGTGGGGTCGAAATGGATGAAGACGGCTCACCCAAGTTTTCAAACTTCACTAATAAGTTTTCTAACCTAAGTGGGGCTGTTGGCTTTACGCAGGATTTTGCTGAGAACTGGAACTTTAAGGCAAATATTGGAAGTGCATTTCGGGCACCTAATATTTCCGAATTAAGCTCTGATGGTGTGCATGAAGGAACAAATAATTATGAGATC
Organism: uncultured Pedobacter sp.; assembly: GCA_966210515.1. Lineage (GTDB taxonomy): Bacteria > Bacteroidota > Bacteroidia > Sphingobacteriales > Sphingobacteriaceae > Paradesertivirga. The sequence goes on along the minus strand of CBIHLM010000032.1, from coordinate 33,238 downwards.
GGTAACACGGATTTAAAACCTGAAAGGAGTTTATATGCCGATGCAGCTCTGGAATTCCACAATTCTAAGGTAGATTTTCACTTAAACGTCTATAATAATTATATAGGCAATTATATCTATGCGCGACAATTGAATGATCAGACTATAGATATCGGTAGCGAGACTCACAGACTTTTTAATTATGTGCAGGATAACGCAAACTTGTATGGTTTTGAGGCAGGCCTGACGCTGCATCCGATATCCTTGATCCACTTTGCGAATAGTTTCTCTTTGACTCGGGGGAAAAATACAGCAACGAAGTCAAACCTTCCGTTTATGCCTGCTCCCGCTCTCAGAAATGAATTGCGAATCGAACCGGAGATAAAATCTGCAATGTTCAAGAATTCTTATTTTTCAATCGAGTTGGATAATGTATTTAAGCAAGATCGTTTTGATCAAGAGTTTGAAACAGAAACTGGTGCTTATACTCTGGTAAATGCTTCGGTTGGGACAACCTTGAATTTAAGCAGACAAAGCTTGCGACTCTATGTTTCTGCTAATAATGTATTCGATAAGGATTATGTAAACCACCTGAACAGGCTAAAGTACGATGGTATATTAAACCAGGGAAGGAATATTTCCTTTGGTTTAATTATGCCTCTCAACTTCACAAAATAAAAGTAAGGGGGCCTGATGTCGGAGCAGGCTCCCTTCTAATTTATAAATGTGTATCTAATGCTCCAGTTGTGTGGCTGCTTCTTCGGACAGGTTAAAATTAATGCTATCTGTCCCTGTGTGTGTTTAGTTGACGAAAATAGAATCATATAATTTAGAATTTAAGAATGTAAATAAGTTTAATACCTCCATTAAATTATTTCCAGAATATATGTTTCTACGATTTTCCCGGTATGTAGTTGCAACTAAATTAAAAACATGGGCTCATTTTTATTGCTTTCGAATAATTACTAGCCAAACAACGAGCTAAATACCTCTTCTATCTTTGAAACACTATTAATTTGGATAGAATAGCGCTTTACATCAAGTCCTTTTTGATTGTATTTTGAGATGTAAATCCTTTCAAAGCCAAGTTTTTCGGCTTCGGCGATGCGTTGCTCAATCCGGTTTACCGCCCTTATCTCACCAGAAAGACCGACTTCAGCTGCAAAGCATATTTTAGTAGATACAGAGATATCTTCGTGAGACGAAATGATGGCAACTACCACTGCCAGATCAATTGCAGGGTCTTCAACTTTCAACCCGCCGGCTATATTTAAAAACACATCCTGAGCACTTAATCGAAAGCCACAGCGCTTTTCCAATACAGCCAAAAGCATGTTCATTCTTTTGGTGTCAAATCCAGTAGCCGAACGCTGAGGCGTACCATAGGCAGATACACTTACAAGAGCCTGAGTTTCGATTAGCATTGGCCTGGCTCCTTCAAGCATAGCAGAAATCGTAATTCCGCTTAATTCTTCATCGCGTTGCGATAACAAGATTTCCGAAGGGTTAGAAACTTCCCTTAAACCGCTTCCCTGCATTTCATAAATTCCCAATTCGGAGGCAGAACCAAATCGGTTTTTTATAGCCCTCAAAATACGGTATACATGGTGTCTGTCGCCTTCAAACTGTAGAACCGTATCGACCATGTGTTCAAGAATCTTTGGTCCCGCAATTGCCCCGTCCTTTGTTATATGACCGATCAGAAAAACTGGTGTCGATGTTTCTTTGGCAAAGCGGAGCAATTCGGCAGTGCATTCACGCACTTGCGAGACACTCCCCGGGGTTGATTCAATGTGTGCCGAATGCAGCGTTTGTATCGAGTCAATAATAACTGCTTCAGGCTCTAATATTTCTATCTGCTTGAAAATATTTTGAGTCGAGGTTTCTGTAAGTATATAACAATCGCCTCCTTTTCTTTTGGATAAGGGCGACAGTCGCTCTGCCCGCATTTTTATTTGTTGTTCACTTTCTTCTCCCGAAACGTAGAGGATTTTCATCCCCGGAAGATTCAATGCCAGCTGTAGCATCAAAGTCGATTTTCCAATACCGGGCTCTCCTCCGATAAGGACTAACGAACCAGGAACTATACCTCCGCCCAGAACACGATTGAATTCCGTATCAGGGGTTATTAGTCTGCTTTCCTCGGCAAAAGCTATTTCATCTATCGCCGAAGGTTTTGCAATTCGCGAGTTCCCCGGGCCGGTTTTCCATTCAGGAACAGAACTGTTTGGTTTTTGAATTACTTCTTCAACGAAGCTATTCCACTGATTACAGGAGGGACATTTACCCAGCCATTTGGCCGATTCATATCCACAACTCTGACAAAAATATGCTGATTTGGTTTTAGCCAATTGATTTATGATTTAAGGATTTACGAATTACGATTTTAAAAGGCAAATTACATAATTGATTTACGATTCGCTTGTTAGCAAATCGTAAATCAAAAATCATAACTCGTAAATTTTATAATTTAATCTCTTCTTCCTTAGAATTTAGAAAGTGAAATTCTGTAAGATAGTAGGATGGCTCCCCTTTAACTTTTATCCATTTACCGTAATTAAAGAACCATTTCCACTGGCGTGAATAAATTCCCTTTTTTATGTATGCTTCGATATATGGATGTACGCAAAGCGTGATATTTTTTTCATTCTGTTCATTGAGGATGTAATTAAGATTGTTCTCAATATCATCCATCAGAATAATGCTGGCTTTTATTTCACCTGTTCCATCGCAGGCCGGACATTTTTCATTCGTCACGATATTCATTTCAGGACGAACTCTTTGCCTTGTAATTTGAACCAGACCGAATTTACTTGGGGGCAAAATAGTGTGCTTTGCACGATCGAGCGTCATTTGCTCTCTCAAATATTCAAACAATTCTTTCCGATTAGTTGGCTTGTGCATATCGATAAAGTCGATTACAACAATGCCACCCATATCGCGCAGACGTAATTGTCTTGCAATTTCTTTTGCCGCCTCTTTATTTACCTGGAAGGCATTTTCTTCCTGATTTTCGGGATGCGCAGTACGGTTTCCGCTATTTACATCAATAACATGTAATGCTTCGGTGTGTTCAACAACCAAATACGCTCCGCCCGGGAGATTTACTGTTTTTCCAAAGGCCCCCTTAATTTGTTTATCCACTCCAAAGTGCTCGAAAATGGGTTCTCTCTGCTTATAGAACTTAACGATCCGCTCTAGCTCAGGGGAAATTCCTTGAATATAGCTTCGTACTTCTTCGTAAATAGAAGCGTCATTTATATGGATGTTTGTAAAATCGGCATTTAGGAGATCTCTTAAAATGGTAGAAGCTCTCCCCATTTCGCCCAAAACCTTTTTTGCAGGTTCCGTTACCGGAAGTCTGCTTGTAAACGATTCCCATTTTGCGATCAGGTCGAGTAAATCTTTTTGTAGTTCCGCAACACCTTTTCCTTCGGAAACAGTACGGATTATTACACCAAAGTTTTTTGGTTTAATGTTTTCAACGATCTTTTTAAGCCGATTTCTTTCGCTATTATTCTTTATTTTTTTTGAAATAGAGATAACATCAGAAAAAGGTACTAATACCACAAACCTTCCAGCAATAGAAAGGTCGGAGCTTAAACGCGGGCCTTTTGTTGAAATTGGTTCTTTCGCAATCTGAACCGGCAATAACATATTGCGATTCAGAATCTCAGAAATTTTGCCGGATTTGTTTATATCCTCTTCCAGCTTAAAACTATTCAGCAGTTTCTCTTTGTAACTGCCATTCTTTACAATCTTAGTCAGCTTTATAAGCGACTGAACCTGAGGCCCCAGGTCAAGATAGTGCAGAAAAGCATCTTTCTCATAGCCTACATCTACAAAAGCCGCATTCAGCCCTGGCATGATTTTTTTTATCCGCCCAAGGTAAATATCACCAACAGCATAATTGTTGTTAATGTGCTCGGTGTTGAGTTCTACGAGTTGCTTATCCTGCAGTAAAGCTATAGTCACCCCGTTGGGGGTTGAATTGATGATTAATTCTTTTACCAACAGCTACTCTTTTATGGCGGTGGTGCCGCCCGGGTACAACACGAAATAATAATAACACAAGAACCTCCTATCGCAGTGCGTGGAGGTTAGGAGTTGTAAGTTCTGAGTTATAAGTTGTAAGAATTTACCTGCAACTTATAACGTACAACTTAAAACTATTTTTTCTTATGTCTATTTTTTCTTAAACGCTTTTTACGTTTGTGAGTAGCCATTTTATGTCTTTTTCTTTTTTTACCGCTTGGCATAGCTTTTAGTTTTTAATGTTTTATTTAATTTATTTCTTTAATTCTTGAACCTTACTGTCAACATACCTGCTTAGATTTGGATCAGCGGCAAGCTCTTTACTTTTTTCGTAAGCGGCTATTGCGTCATCTTTTTGTCCAAGGTTTTCATACGCTGAGGCTAAATAAAACCATGCGTCTGGTGTCGGTTTTACGTCAAGTACAGTTTTAAATCTGTTGACTGCTTTATCAAACTGGCCAGATTTTATCGAGAATAATCCCAAGTTCAAATTGGCTTTAGCATTTTTTGGATCTTGTTTAACAACTTCTAAAAGAAGTGTGATACCTTGCATTGGATTTGGTGTTCCGCTTACATAAGCCACTCCCAATCCTGTTTTTGCATCTAAACTAGCCGGATTTAATTCCAACGCTTTTTGATACGTTCCGATAGCTTTTTGAACCAGGGCAGGTTGTATTAAGCTGTCTTTTTCAGACTGATAAGCATCAGTAAATAAATCTCCTGATTTTATCCAGTCCGCATAGTTGCTGCCAGACTTTGCAAGCAATTCAAAATAGAATGCACTTGGAGCCGGTTGATTCACATCATCCCATTTACTTGCAAGTTGTCTTTGCAATTTTACTTTTTCGGAAGCTTCAGCTGACTGCAGCTGATTTTCGAGTTCTGTGATCTGTTGTGCTAAATTAGCGTTTAAGCTTTGTTTAGCCGTTTGAGATGCTGATTCTATTGTTAAAGCAGAAGTTTGTGCGGCATTTTCCGGGCCATCGCCAGAAGACTGCTCATCGTCTTTAACTAATCCTTTAATGTCTAAAGAAAGCAAAAGCCCCATCAGTACGACCACTAATCCAATAACTGCTATTTGCTTTCTGTTCATTTAAGATATTATGCTTCTGCGCCAGCTGCTTCTTTAGCCGCTGCCTCTAACTTGGTAACATTACCATTTTTAACTTTTTCAACAAACACTTTAGCAGGTTTGAAACTTGGAACGAAATGCTCCGGGATGATAATTGCGGTGTTTTTTGAAATGTTACGTGCTGTTTTTGTCGCTCTTTTCTTTACCACAAAGCTCCCAAAACCTCTTACGTATACATTTTCACCTTCTACCATTGAGGTTTTCACCACTTTAAAAAACGCTTCTACCGCTTCCTGTACATCTAACTTCTCAATTCCAGTCTTACTAGATATCTCTGCGATAATTTCTGCTTTAGTCATGTCTAAATTAATTAAACTTTATTCGTAAACACTTAATTGTTTTGGGGTTGCAAAAGTATTGCTTTAAATCGAATTCATGAAATAAAACAAAAAATTATTCCTGCATCAATGTATTTATACGTAATTACCTTTGTAAAATTGTTTAATTGAAAACATAATGAGTTTTATTTCAGAGGTAATAGAATGGTATAATTTGAACAAGCGCGACTTACCATGGAGAAATACAACCGACCCTTATGTTATCTGGTTATCGGAAATTATTTTACAGCAAACTCGTGTAGATCAGGGATTACCATACTTTTATCGCTTTGCAGAAAAGTACCCTTCAGTATCTGACTTTGCCGCAGCGTCAGAGGATGAAATATTAAATCTGTGGCAGGGCCTGGGGTATTATTCGCGAGGGCGAAATATGCACCACACCGCTCAAATGGTGATGGAGGATCATGCGGGATATTTTCCGAAAAAGTACGACGAGCTTATTAAACTTAAGGGAATTGGCGAATATACAGCCGCTGCAATTTCCTCTTTTTCGGCAAACGAAGCAAAAGCCGTGGTGGATGGAAACGTTTTCAGAGTTTTAGCAAGATATTTCGGTGTTGATGAACCGATCAATTCATCAAAAGCAAAAAAGCTTTTCACAACGTTAGCGAATGACGTTATAGATCCAACAAATCCTGCTATAAGTAACCAGGCTTTAATGGAGTTTGGCGCATTACATTGCAAGCCACAAAATCCATTGTGTCAAACTTGTCCTGTGCAGATTGGTTGCTATGGGTATAAAAACATGTTGGTTGATAAACTTCCTGTTAAACTTAAGAAAGCAGCGGTCAGGAATCGTTTTTTTAATTACATAGTGCTCATCAATGATCAAAAGTTATTGATGAATAAACGCGGACCGAATGATATATGGCAAAATCTTCATGAGCTTCCCTTGTTCGAAACGGAAAGCTATCAGGATGCGTCTGATGTTGTTAATGCCGCAGAATTTAAAAAGCGCTTTGGAAAAGTTGAAATTAGTTCAGTTGAGGGGCCAATCAAGCACTTGTTAAGTCATCAAAAGATACATGCCCAATTCATAGTTATTTCTCAGGTTGATTCAGGTCAGGTGTTCAAAGAGGGGGGCTGGTTTTTCACTGATCTGACTAATCTTGATAAACTGGCGCAACCTAAATTAATTTTTGCTTTCCTCAAAAAATTCATAAATTGAAAATTGTTAAATTATAAACTAAATTCATGTCAGGAGTTAACAAAGTTATTTTGATTGGGCATTTAGGCAAGGATCCTGAAGTTCGGCATCTTGAAGGCGGTACCACTTTGGTTAATTTTCCTCTTGCTACTTCCGAAACGTATAGTAAAGACGGCAAAAAAATAGAGCAAACCGAGTGGCATAACATCGTGATGTGGCGTGGGCTTGCAGATGTCGCAGCTAAATTTCTTCAAAAAGGAAAGCAAGTTTACATCGAAGGGAAACTCAGGAGTCGTAATTACGAAGACAAAGAGGGAAATAAAAGATATGTTACTGAAATTGTAGCAGAAAATTTTACTATGCTGGGCCGTAAAAGTGAGAACGAAAACCATAGTAGTCATCAACAGAGCTCAAATAACTCGCCCACTACAAAAAGGGAAGATCAGCTTGTCGATTTTTCTGATGATGGTTCGGATGATTTGCCATTCTAAAGAGCACTCATTCAGTGTATTATCTATTAACTGAATGAATGATCTTTTGCCTTTTAACGCTTGCCAGAGCGTTTTCAATAAAACATACATTAAATTTACATTCCGTATTGGATAAATAATTATTTATTCAATACTTTTGCATGCTTTAAACCTATTAATATACTGTAAGTCAAAGCATAGAAATGAACGTATCTTTAACCATAAATACAAAGCAAATCTCCTACCAAAGTGGGTGTGTGAGCTATATGGTACGTGAGAAAAAAAACACGGAGCGTTTAGTTCTAAGGCACCGACGACCGTTTATGCCAAGGGTTTGATTTTTTCCCCTCCCCACTGTGTCCGAATTATTCGGATGATAAACAACAAATTTTCTTTAAAACTGTAAAAGCTTAATGCTTTTTTATCCGTAAAGCGGATTTTTTGAAAAATGAACGAAAACGATTTCTCTATAGTAGTAGCATCTGAGGCCCATATTGAATATGCGCAGCAGATTTGTGATGAAATGGCCGAATCAGCAAAAGCTCGGGGAACTGGTATCGCAAAAAGAAGCCCTGAATATGTGGGCAACAAAATGCGGGAAGGGAAAGCGGTTATTGCTTTGCACAAGGATGGCACTTGGGCCGGATTTTGTTACATAGAAACATGGGATGGTGAGTTTGTAGCTAACTCAGGTTTAATTGTGAATCCTATTTATCGCAAGGCAGGATTGGCTAAAGCCATTAAAAAAAGAATTTTTAACCTATCTAGGGAAAAATATCCTGATGCCAAGATATTTGGTTTAACTACGGGTTTAGCCGTAATGAAGATAAATTCTGAATTAGGATATGAACCTGTAACCTATTCTGAGCTTACAAAAGATGAAAATTTTTGGAGCGGCTGCAAAAGCTGTGTAAATTTCGACATTTTAACCATGAAGGAACGTAAAAATTGCCTTTGTACCGCAATGCTTTATGATCCGGTTGAGAAGAAGAAAGATGCAGAAGAGGCTGCGGAAAAAGCTAAAAAGGAGATGACTCACAAAGCTTCTCTTCTGGAACGTATTGAAGAGTCTATCAAAAAGTCGTTGAAAAGCGTTATCGCAAATATTAATCTTGTTCCTAATACTTACTCTAATAAATAATGAAGAAGAAAGTTGTTTTGGCCTTTAGTGGCGGTCTAGATACATCTTATTGTGCTATTTACCTATCTAAAGACTTAGATCTTGAAGTACACTCTGTAATTGTTGACACCGGTGGTTTTAGTAAAGAGGAACTTGAACATATTGAGAAGAGGGCTTATGCATTAGGTGTTACATCACACCATGCTGTTGATGCTGTTAAAGGATATTATGATAGCTCAATCCGTTACCTGATTTACGGAAATGTATTAAAAAATAATACTTATCCCCTATCTGTAAGCGCAGAGCGTGTTACTCAGGCTACCGCAATTGCCGAATACGCAAAGGAAATTGGTGCTGATTTTGTTGCTCATGGTTCAACCGGAGCAGGAAACGATCAGGTTCGTTTTGACATGATTTTTAACATTCTTTGTCCGAATGTTGGCATCATCACACCTATACGTGATCTGAAGTTATCCCGCGAAGCGGAGATCGAATATTTAAAAGGTCATGGAGTTGAATTTAACTTCGAAAAAGCGCAATATTCCATTAACAAAGGTATTTGGGGAACTTCAGTTGGAGGGAAAGAAACGCTTTCGTCGAAGGGAATTTTGCCAGAAGAAGCATGGCCAACTCAGGTAACCAAAACAGGCACCGAACAGGTTGAAATAGAATTCAAAAAAGGGGAACTTGTTGGAGTAAATGGACAACAGTACCAACATCCTGTAGAAGCCATTCAAGCAATACAAGCATTGGCCGGGCCGTACGGGATCGGTCGTGATATACATATTGGCGATACTATTATTGGGATTAAAGGCCGCGTTGGTTTTGAAGCAGCTGCCCCAATGGTTATTATTAAAGCCCACCATACTTTAGAAAAGCACACTCTAACGAAATGGCAACTGAGCTGGAAAGATCAATTGGCGATGTTTTATGGTAACTGGATGCATGAAGGACAGTTTCACGATCCAATTATGCGTAATATGGAAGCTTTCCTTACCGACACCCAGAAAACTGTTTCAGGAAAAGTGTTTATTCAGTTAATGCCTTATCGTTTCCAGGTAATTGGAATTGAATCTAAGCACGATTTAATGGCTAGCAAATTCGGTAGTTACGGTGAGATGAATGAAGGCTACACTGGCGAGGATGTGAAAGGATTTTCTAAGATTTTTGGTAACCAGGTAAAGATTTACCATAGTGTGAACAGCGATGAAAGTTAGAGCCGGAATTGTTGGTGGCGCGGGGTATACAGGAGGAGAATTGCTTCGGATTTTGATAAATCATCCTAATGTTGATATCGCTTTTGTACATAGCAACAGTAACGCCGGCAATTATATTTACGATGTACATACTGATCTGATCGGCGATACGAGTATCAAATTTACTGGCGAGCTTTCGCAGGATATAGATGTTCTTTTCTTATGTGTAGGTCACGGCGATGCGAAGAAGTTTCTGGATGCAAACCCTATTGACGACACGATCAAGATTATAGATTTAAGTCAGGATTTTAGATTAGGCAAAAATTCAACACTTGGAAATAAAACGTTTATCTACGGACTGCCAGAGCTAAACAGAGAGTCCATTAAATTAGCAAAAAACATTGCTAATCCAGGGTGTTTTGCAAGTTGCTTACAGTTCGCCTTACTTCCTTTAGCCAAAGCAGGGCTGTTAAATAAAGATGTTCATATTTCTGCGACAACCGGTTCTACTGGTGCAGGACAAAGTCTTTCATCCACTTCTCATTTCAGCTGGAGAAACAATAATCTTTCGGTCTATAAAGCTTTTGGTCATCAGCATTTGAACGAAATTGGAGAAAGCATTAAACAACTTCAACCATCTTTTGCAGCAGAGGTTAATTTTATTCCTTACCGCGGAGATTTCACTCGAGGCATTATGGCCTCTGTATACACTGAATGTGATTTGAGCCAGGAAGCGCTGGACGATCTCTACCAAAAATATTACGCTGAACATGAGTTTACTCATGTAAGCAAAAAGAATATCAACTTAAAGCAAGTTGTAAATACAAATAAATGCCTGGTACATGTAGAGAAACATGGAAACAAAGTCATGATACTGAGTATAATTGATAATTTATTAAAAGGAGCATCCGGGCAAGCAGTTCAGAATATGAATTTGATGTTTGGATTTGACGAGAGGGCAGGATTGAGGCTGAAAGCGCAGGCGTTTTGAGCAGAAAGGATAAAGCCTAAAGCTGAAAGCTCATGCGTGACTATAAGAAACTTGAAGTATGGAGAAGAGCACATCAATTAACTTTGTTTGTGTATCGGGACGTACTTCCATTATTTCCACAGCATGAAACTTTTAGCCTAGCTTCGCAAACTAAACGGGCAGCCTATTCTATTTCGATGAATATCGTTGAAGGTTGTGGCAAGCACACTGAAAAAGACTTCACGAATTTTCTCGATATAAGTTTAGGTTCAACACATGAATTGGAGTATTGCTGTCTATTGTCTAAAGATTTAAATTATCTTCCTGAAGAGGTATTTGTAATTATAAATAATGAAGTAAATCAGGTGAAAGCAATGCTTATCGGCTTAATCAAGTCTATACGTGGCTAGAAGCTTTATGCTTTCAGCTTTTACCTTTAACCTTAATATACATGAAACTATTCGACGTTTACCCAATAAATAATATCGAAATTGTTAAAGGACAAGGCAGTCTTGTTTGGGATAAAAATGGACAGGAGTACCTGGATTTATACGGCGGTCACGCTGTAATCTCTATCGGGCATACTCATCCGCATTATGTTAGCCGACTTACAGAACAATTAAATAAGCTGGGTTTCTATTCTAATTCGGTTGAAATTCCGCTTCAAGCTGAATTAGCGGAAAAGCTGGGGAAAGTTTCGGGCAGAGAAGATTATCAGTTATTTTTAATTAGCTCTGGAGCAGAAGCAGTCGAAAATGCTTTAAAACTCGCTTCATTTTATAATGAACGTAAAAAGATAATCTCTTTTACAGGAGCGTTTCACGGCCGGACATCTCTTGCAGTTTCAGTTACAAATAATCCAAAACTTGTAGCGCCGGTTAACGAAACTGACAATGTCATTTTTCTTCCTCATAATGATGAGGCTGCTTTAGAGCAGGCTTTCGCCGAATCAGGAAATGAGATCTGTGCAGTGATCATCGAAGGGATTCAAGGCGTTGGCGGAATAAAAGTGGCAACAGAAAGTTTCCTTCAAAAAATCCGTTCACTTTGCGATAAATATAACTCTGTCTTTATCGCTGACTCGGTTCAATGTGGCTATGGAAGAAGCGGGAAATTTTATTCACATGATTTTGCCGGCGTAGATGCAGATATTTACACCATGGCCAAAGGAATGGGCAATGGTTTTCCAATCGCCGGAATATCAATATCTCCGAAGTTTAAGGCATGGCATTATATGCTGGGAACTACTTTCGGAGGAAACCATTTGGCTTGTTCAGCCGGTTTAGCTGTTCTGGAAGTTATCGAACAAGATAATCTGATGCAGAATGCTGCTGAAGTTGGGACGTACTTATTAAACGAGTTAAAAAAAATTGACAGAATAAAAGAAGTTAGAGGCCGTGGCCTAATGATAGGAATTGAGTTACCGGACGAATTAAGTCATGTAAAAAAAGACCTTTTATTTAAGCATCATATCTTTACAGGGGAAGCAAAACCAAATGTGATTCGTTTGTTGCCTGCTCTGAATTTAAGTAAAGCTCATGCAGATAGATTTCTTGAAGCTTTCAGCAAAACAGTAGCCGAACAGCCAGTTTCAGTTTAGCTCTCAAATCTTATGTCTCATATCTCAAATCTTAATAGATGAAATTATTCACCTCAGTACACGATGTTGCCAATGTTCCGGCTATTGTAAAAGAAGCATTAGAACTTAAAGCAAATCCATTCGCTCATCAGGAACTTGGAAAAAATAAGACCATCGGGTTAATTTTCCTTAATCCGAGTCTTCGTACCCGTTTAAGCACTCAAAAAGCGGCTCTTAATTTGGGCATGAATGCCATTGTGATGAATATCGACAAAGAAGGATGGGCGTTGGAAACCCGTGATGGTGTGGTGATGAATGGAACTACAGTGGAGCATATTCGCGAAGCTGCTGGTGTGATGGGAGAATATTGTGATATTTTGGGAATCAGGTCTTTTCCGAGTCTAAAGGATAAAGAAGAAGATTACAGTGAAGATATCTTTAACAAGTTTATCAAATACAGTGGTATTCCAGTGGTAAGCTTAGAAAGCGCGACCCGTCATCCGCTGCAAAGCCTAGCTGATTTAATAACGATAGAAGAGCATAAAAAAACGGCGAAACCTAAAGTTGTTTTAACCTGGGCTCCGCATGTAAAAGCGCTTCCGCAAGCTGTGCCTAACTCGTTTGCAGAATGGATGTGTAAAGCTCAGCAAGAGGGAATGATTGATTTTGTAATTACTCATCCTGAAGGATATGAGCTTGCAGAACAATTTACGCCTGGAGCGTCAATTACTTACAATCAGGAGGAAGCATTGGCCGGTGCAGACTTTGTTTATGTAAAAAACTGGTCAAGCTATCAGGATTACGGTAAGGTTTTAAGCGATGGTGAAGGTTGGATGATGACTCAGGAGAAGCTGAAAATCACTAATCAGGGAAAAGTGATGCACTGCCTGCCGGTTCGCCGGGATTTAGAGCTTGGATCTGATATATTGGACAGTGACGATTCTTTAGTGATTAAAGAAGCTGGAAATCGGGTTTGGGCTGCTCAAGTGGTGATAAAAAGTATATTGGAGGCGTTATAATGAATCCACTTTACGTCATCAAAATCGGCGGCAATGTCATAGATAATTCTGAGAACCTGTACAATTTTCTGAATGATTTTGCAGGAATTGAAGGGCATAAAATTCTTATTCATGGGGGTGGTAAGTTAGCGACTGATTTATCCCATACAATGGGAATAGAACCTAAAATGGTTGATGGTCGCCGGATAACAGATATTGAAACCCTACGCATTGTAACTATGGTGTACGCTGGTTTGATAAATAAAAACATCGTTGCTCAGTTACAACGCTTCGAATGCAATGCTATCGGTTTAACTGGTGCCGATGCCAATCTTATCCGTGCAAACAGGCGACCTGTTAAGGATATTGATTACGGCTTTGTCGGCGACTTACATGAAGGTTCTGTTGCAAAAAATAGATTGAGCGACTTGCTTGAAGCGGGTTTAATCCCGGTTTTTTCTGCAATTACTCACGATGGCGAAGGTCAGCTTCTAAATACCAATGCTGATACCATTGCATCAGCTATCGCGATAGCAATGTCTTCGAGATACAAAGTTAGTCTCGTATATTGCTTCGAGAAAAAAGGAGTGCTTACTGATGTTGCTGACGATGAATCGGTTATCAGACAAATCAGTTCTTCGGAATTTGGAAAGCTAAAAGCCGATGAAATTATTGCTGGAGGAATGCTTCCTAAGTTGGAGAACGCCTTCAAAGCAATAAACAGTGGAGTGAGTGAGGTGTATATCGGTAAATCAGATGAGCTTGCTCTTTTAAATCAACAATTATTCGGAACACGATTATTTGCATAAAATGGAGAATAACGGAAATATAGCCATACTTGGCAGTGGAAATATGGGACTGGCTTTTGCGTCGGGTTTGGTGAAATCGAACACTTATAAGCCTTCGCAAATTATCCTGACAAGAAGAAGCATTACCAATCTTACAAAAGAAGCTGAAGAAGGGTACCAAACTACTACTAACAATTTTGAAGCGGCATCAAAGGCATCTATCGTTGTTTTGGCGGTTTTGCCTCAACAGCTAAATTCGCTTTTGGCGGAAATTGAGGGAGCCATAAATCCTAAAAAGCATTTGATTATTTCTGTTATTACCGGCGTTACATGTAAAGATATTAAAGCAAAACTTAGTGAGGAAATTCAGGTTGTTCGTGCAATGCCTAACACTGCAATATCAATTGGGCAATCGATGACATGTATAACAACTGACAATGCCAGTAAGGAATACTTAGATCTTACAGAAAAGCTGTTTGAAACTGTAGGTTCTGTTGTACAGATACATGAAGATCTGATGTCGTCTGCAACAGCTTTATGTGCTTGTGGTATAGCATTTTTTTTACGAGCAATTCGTGCTGCATCTCAAGGTGGGGTTGAGATAGGTTTCCACGCTGAAGATGCTTTAAAAATGGCCGTGCAAACCGCGAAAGGTGCGGCAGATCTATTACTGCTTCACGGTAGTCACCCAGAACATGAAATCGACAAAGTAACTTCTCCTAAAGGATGTACCATTGCCGGCTTGAACGAAATGGAGCATCAAGGCTTTAGTTCGGCATTGATTAAAGGGATAAAACTTTCTGCTCTAAAAGCCGGGGGATTATATAAAGAGAATTAATTCTAATGACTGATAAACTTGCAGCAGAAAGTATAGATTTATTGCAAAGTCTTATTGCCATTCCTTCTTACAGCAGGGAAGAAGACAAGACGGCTTATATACTTGAGCTCTTTTTTTCAGAACATGGGCTGCAACCGAAACGCAAGAAGAATAATATCTGGAGCGTAAATTATCATTACGATCCTCAAAAGCCCACAATCCTTCTTAATTCACATCACGATACCGTAAAACCCAACCCTGGATACACCCGCAATCCTTTTTCGTCGGATATTGAGGATGGGAAACTATTTGGTTTGGGTAGTAACGATGCCGGAGGGTGCCTGGTTTCTCTTATTGCAGCTTTCCGGTATTTCTACGATAAAAGGGACCTTAAATATAATTTATGTATTGCTGCAACCGCAGAAGAAGAGATCTCCGGAAAAAATGGGATAGAATCACTTGTCCCTGATTTAGGTCCACTAGATTTTGCCATCGTGGGCGAACCAACCCTGATGGATTTAGCTATTGCTGAAAGAGGATTGATGGTACTTGATTGCGTGGCTCACGGAAAAGCCGGACACGCTGCAAGAGAAGAAGGTGAGAATGCTATTTATAAAGCAATAAAAGATATTGATTGGTTCCGCACATTTAAATTCCCTAAAGAATCTGAACTTTTCGGTCCTGTAAAAATGTCGATAACAGTTATCAATGCGGGATCGCAGCACAATGTCGTTCCTGCAGAATGCACCTTTACTGTCGATGTTCGCGTTACTGACGCCTATCGGAATGAAGAGGTTGTAGACATAATAAAGCAACATGTTGCTTGTGACGTAACTCCTCGATCGACAAGGCTGAAGCCTTCTTCTATAAGTAAGGATCATCCATTTGTTCAGGCGGGATTAGCTTTAGGAAGAAAAACTTATGGCTCGCCTACGACAAGTGATCAGGCATTGCTGGATATAACTTCGGTTAAGATTGGTCCGGGTGATAGTGCAAGATCTCACATGGCTGATGAATTTATTTATGTAGATGAAATTCGCGAGGGGATTGAGTTGTACGTGAAAATCTTGGAAAAATTATTGCTTTAATTCATACTTGATAGATTTGTATCTTTGAATAATTTGCTGGACATGACTGATTATAGAAATTATATTGAGATAAGACCTGATGTACGCTTTGGAAAACCTTGTGTCAAGTCTACCAGAATTTCTGTTTCTGATGTATTGAGTTGGATGGCAAATGGAATGACTACAGAAGACATCGTCAATGATTTTCCTGAATTGTCGGAGGAGCAAATCCATGCTTGCTTAGCTTATGCCGCAGATAAGGAACATAAATTACGGGTAATCCAGTGAAGCTACTTTTCGATCAGAATATTTCATTCAGGATACTCAAAATTCTTAACAATCATTTTCCAGGCTCTGCCCAGGTGCGCGAGTTGAAATTAGAAGGATCAACCGATCAGGAAATCTGGAAGTTTGCAAAGGTCAATAATTACGTCATAGTAAGTTTCGATGCTGATTTCTACGATTTTTCGAGTTTGTATGGCCATCCGTCTAAAATAATTTGGCTGCGCACAGGCAACACAAAAACTTTTTATATTGCAAATCTTCTAATTCAAAAAGAAGGTTTAATCAAATCATTTTTAGAAGACGAGGAGATCTCATGCCTTGAAATCTATTAGTATATCGTAAATCGAATGAAACTTTGGCAAAAAGATAAGCAAGTAGAAAAATCAGTAGAAACGTTTACCGTTGGTAAAGACCGGGAATTAGACGCGGAAATGGCAGCCTTCGATGTACTTGGTTCGCTTGCTCATACACGTATGCTCGAAAGCATAAGTTTACTCAGTAAAGAGGATTTAAACACGGTTCAGAAAGAATTAAAAAACATCTACAAGGAAATTGCTGAAGGTAATTTCACGATCGAAGACGGTGTAGAAGACGTTCATTCGCAAGTAGAATTATTGTTAACTCAGCGTATTGGCGAAGCAGGAAAAAAAATCCATAGTGGTCGATCACGTAACGACCAGGTTTTGGTTGATCTTAAATTGTACTTCCGAAGTCAGATTCAGCGTACTGTCGAAAATACAGAGGCTTTATTTCAGCAACTCATTACCTTAAGTAACGAACACAAAGACAAACTTCTTCCGGGATATACACATTTGCAAATTGCAATGCCGTCGTCTTTTGGCTTATGGTTCGGCGCTTATGCCGAGAGCCTTGTTGACGACTTGGAAATGATGCTGGCTGCCTGGAAAGTTTGCAATAAAAATCCTCTGGGTTCTGCAGCCGGATATGGTTCGTCTTTTCCGCTAAATCGTACCATGACGACCCAGTTATTGGGCTTCGATTCCCTGAACTATAATGTGGTTTATGCTCAAATGGGACGTGGGAAAACAGAACGAATACTCGCTCAGGCTATGTCTTCTATCGCTGCAAGTCTTGCAAAGCTTTCAATGGATGTGACTTTGTTCATTAATCAAAATTTCGGTTTTATAAGCTTTCCTGATGAGCTTACGACAGGATCGAGCATAATGCCTCACAAGAAAAATCCCGATGTTTTTGAGTTGATGCGCTCGCGTTGTAATAAAATTCAGGCTTTGCCAAATGAAATTGCTTTGATGACTACTAATTTACCATCGGGTTATCACCGTGATTTGCAGTTGTTAAAAGAAAATCTTTTCCCGGCATTTCAATCATTAAATGAATGCCTTGAGATGGCCGTCTTCATGCTTCAAAATATCTCAGTTAAAGATGATATTTTAAAAGATCCAAAATACCTTTATCTCTTTAGTGTAGAGGCTGTTAATGAAGATGTTTTAAAAGGACTGCCTTTCCGCGAAGCCTACAAAAAAGTCGGTCTTGAAATTGAACGAGGCGAGTTTAAAGCGCCGGAAAAAGTTCAGCATACACACGAAGGTAGCATTGGGAACTTATGCAATCAGGAAATCAGCGCTGCTTTTCAGCAAACCTTATCTTCATTTAATTTTAAAAAAGTAGAGCAAGCAATTCGAGAGCTTGTATCCGAATAGAAATACCACATTATGTCAGTATCACGTTTAGCACAAAATCTTAGAGGTTCAGAAATCATAAAAATTGCCGGCGAAATAAATGAGCTGAAGAAGCAAGGACAAAACATTGTTAATTTAACAATTGGAGATTTCGATGCTAATATATATTCCATCCCTGAAGAGCTTCAACAAGGCATTGTAAATGCATATGCAGCTCATCAAACTAATTATCCTCCTGCAGATGGAATGTTAAGTCTTCGCGAAAGCGTTAGCGGGTTTTTAAAAGATGAACTGGGATTGAGTTATGCAACAAATGAAATATTAATTTCAAGCGGTTCGAGACCGATTATTTATGCGACGTATCTTGCTTTAATCGATCCGGGGGACAAAGTTCTTTTTCCTGCACCATCCTGGAACAACAATCATTATTGCGATTTAACCAGTGCAGATGGCGTCGCTATTTCAACAAGGGCGGAAAATAATTTCATGCCTACCGCTGATGATTTGCGCCCGCACATTTCAGGAGCAACATTGCTAGCTCTTTGCTCTCCATTAAATCCAACAGGAACAATGTTCTCTAAAAAGGATTTAGAAGAAATCTGCGATTTGGTGCTTGAAGAGAACAGCAAAAGAAAGGCGGGAGAGAAACCTCTTTACATCCTATACGATCAAATTTACTCCATGCTTACTTTTGGTGAGCATCAGCACTATGATCCTATAACTCTGCGACCCGAAATAAGAGACTATGTAGTTTATGTTGATGGAGCTTCAAAATGTTTCGCGGCTACTGGAGTACGTGTTGGCTGGGGCTTTGGTCCGAGTGTTGTGATTGATAAGATGCGCTCGATTGTGGGGCATATGGGAGCCTGGGCGCCTAAAGCAGAGCAGGTAGCGATGGCCGAATTCCTAAAGAATAAAACTGCTGTTGATAATTATTTAAGCAATTTTAAGATCCGCGTTACCAAAAGCCTCGATACTCTTTACAAAGGCTTTCAGCAATTAAAATCGGAAGGATTTAATGTAGACGCAATTGAACCAATGGGAGCAATCTATCTTACTTTAAAGCTCGACTATGCAGGTAAAACCACAGAAGATGGGCAAGTTCTAAAAGACAGCAACGATATTAACTTTTATCTTATCAAAGAAGCTAAAGTAGCTCTGGTTCCCTTTTCTTCATTTGGTACTGGTCCTGAAGTTAACTGGTTCCGAGCCTCGGTAGGAGCATGTTCTGCTGAAGAGATTGCTGCCATGATTCCACGCATTAAACAAGCTTTAAGTAAATTAAAATAGAAAAAGCAGACATTCCAAAAGCTCTATGCTTTGGAATGTCTGCTTTTTACGCGCTCATTCTCCGGGCGAACTAATGTACTTTTTTCCCTCCATTTTCTTTCAGCTTCCAAACTTGCGGACGAATTTAACCGCAATCAGATCTTACCTCAAAGGGCTTTTCGCCGAGGAACATCATTCCCGTTTGCTTCAAAACATTTTTGCACTTGGTGTGTTCAAAATAGTACACTAACTATAAACAAATGAAATCCTGTAAAATTTACTTTGCTGCGCTATTATTGCCTATAGCTTTAATCGCAGGCTCTTGTTCAAATAACTCTGCAAACGCAGATGAACCGGAAGTTGAAACGATGGACTCCATTTCAAAGGAACTTGATAAGAGCACTAAAGCTCTTGAAGATCAGGCTCAAAAAGTCGAAGCTTCATTGGAGAAAGTTGATAAAGAATTTGAACCTGCTCAATAAAGATCATGAAAAGAAAAAGCATTTTGAGGATCACTATCCTCCCCCTAATGGTATTTGCAGCCCTTGCATTTACAAATCTGCAACCTAAGAAAGATAACGATAAAAACGATAAAGGAAATAAATCACAAGAACACGGAGGGGATAAAGGAAAAAGCGGAGATGATAAAGGAAAAAATATCGACAAATCGTCGGGAAATAATAACCAGGCAAAGAGCCAGGGTAATAAAGAAGTGAGAAATCCTGGTAAAGACAATAATAAACTTGATAAAGGGCCGGGGAATTCGAAAGCTGATAATGGGAAGCAGGAAAACCGGAATGTATATCGCAGCAATGGAAATAGTAAATCCAGGAATGGAAACAGGAATGTAGATATCGATTGGAATCTGGGAGATTTTGCAAACAGAAAACATCCGAAAGATCAGAAAAAGGTAACTATTTGCCACAATCCTTCATCAGAAAATTCAAATAACGGTGTAACTATTAATGTTTCCGAAAACGCCTTACAGGCCCATTTGAACCACGGCGACCAGAGGGGAAATTGCAATATAAATTATTCTGACCGCTGGTCCGACAGATACGTTAAATCAAGAGAAAATGTTTATAATAGATATGAACAAACTTGGGAAACAATGTCCTACAGCGAGGCGCTTCTAAGATTAGCGGCAGATAAGCTTCTGGGTATAAGATCCAATCTGGATAGAAGCAGATCAACTCTAACATCTGATGAAATACAGCGTCGTGAGGCTCTTATTATGGATCTTCAAAACAATGTGTATTCTCTTGAAAATCAGCTGGGGCAAACCAGGCAACAGCTTGATTCTGATGTAAATATTATTATCAAGTTATAATAGCAGCTGCCAAACAGGAGAAATCCGATAATGCTTAGGCGTTATCGGATTTCTGTTAATATCAATTTTTTTAAGCCGCAGTAGAAATATGCTTCACCAAACTCCTTTTAGCCAATGGTAACAAGGTTTGTTCTAAGGGGAAAGTAATATCACTTTCTATGTGATACACCGCCGGATTCGGAAAATCACGCCTGCTTAATATCAAATCATTTTTAATGGCTTCAGGAGTGTAAATGAACGTTCTTGCGTAGCTCGAAATAAATGCGGTATTTATTCCCCTGTATTTCTCATCCTTGCTTTCAAAAATCGTAACCTGATATTCGTATACATGGGTAGATTTTTCTTCACCGTTTCTTAATAAGATGTAGCCCTGGTACGGATATAGAGGCATAACACCAATTGGCTCAATACTTAGCCGACTTTCAACAAATTCATAAATCTCTTTCCCTTCACGGATGGCAGGATTAAGTTCATTTAAAGAAAAGCTGATAATCGTCTCGATCTCTTGCATTAACGAATCATCTTTCACCATCTTTTCGTAGGTGAGTTTCACGGCTTCTATATCAGCATGAGAGAGTCGCTCTGGAAAAGCTTTTTGAAGTGCCGATTTATTCTCTTTAAATTTCAGAAGGTTGTTATAATGGAACACCAGGTCATTTAAATCGGGATATAACTTCGTTTTATGAAAATGATGATTGATCTGTTGCAGATAAGCGAGCAGCTGATATTTTTTACGTTCGAAATCTACCGAGCCTTCAATAAACCAGTTTACACTTAATGTTTTCATATACTTATTGATTTAACGATTAATAAAGCTTACGTCGATTAGTAC
Organism: uncultured Pedobacter sp.; assembly: GCA_966210515.1. Classification (GTDB taxonomy): domain Bacteria; phylum Bacteroidota; class Bacteroidia; order Sphingobacteriales; family Sphingobacteriaceae; genus Paradesertivirga. Next base: position 12,225 of record CBIHLM010000032.1, on the reverse strand, counting down.
ATTCCATGTAATAATATAAATCTGTGTAATCTTTTGATAAATTTGCAGGGATGCCTAAAGGAACACTATTTCTGATTCCGGTGCCTTTAGCCGAAAATTCGGCTGACAAGGTCCTCACAACTTACCAGTTCAATCTTATTAACAATCTTACTACCTATATAGTTGAGAACGAAAAAACTGCCCGTTTCTGGTTAAAGAACATGGGATTAAAAATTCCCCAAAGCCAGTTATTAATTCATGTTTACGGTAAGCACTCCGAAAAGGTTGACATGCGCAGCTATTTTATAGAATTGGAAAACGGTAAAGATGTTGGATTGATGAGTGAAGCTGGTTGTCCGGCTGTAGCCGATCCTGGGTCTGATATTGTTGCAGAAGCTCACCGCAGAGGCATTAAAGTGGTTCCGATGGTTGGTCCAAGCTCTATTTTACTGGCTTTAATGGCTTCCGGATTTAACGGACAAAGCTTCACTTTTCATGGTTATTTGCCGATTGATAAGGCACAACGAAGCAAAAGAATCAAAGAGCTCGAAAACATCGCCGAAAGGCATAATCAAACTCAGATCTTTATTGAAACCCCTTTTAGAAATAATCAAATTCTTGAGGATATCTTAAAAACCTGTAATGGCCATACACGCTTATGTGTGGCTTGCAATATAACAGCAGAAGATGAACAAATTATATCCCAACCCATTGAACAATGGCGCAAAAAAAAGGTTGACTTCCATAAAAAGCCTGCAATCTTTTTGATATGTAAATGAATTTCTTGCCTTCACATAGTTCTGTAATTATCGTAGGAGCAGGTCCATCAGGACTCATGATGGCTGCACAACTTCTTCGATTCGGTATACAGCCGATTATTATTGATTCGAAAACTGAATTGAGCAAAGAGTCCAGAGCATTAGCCGTACAGGCTCGTTCTCTCGAAATTTTCAGGCAAATGGGTCTGGAAGAAGCCGCCTTGAAAGAAGGAAATATAGCAAAGGGATTAATTCTTCATTTGGATACAGAAGAGGTTGCACACATTAATTTATCGAGTATTGGTGCAGGTAAAAGCCCGTTTCCCTATGTGCTGATTCTCGAGCAAACTAAAACTGAACGCATCTTAGTAGACTATCTCACGTCCAATACATGCCCTATCTACTGGAATACTCAATTGATTGACGTTCATCAAACGGATAAGCTTGTAACTATTAAAATCAATAGAGATCACGCAGAGGAATTTATTAGTTGCGATTGGCTAATTGGGGCGGATGGGTCTTCCAGCAGGGTGCGAAAAAGCTTGAAAATCGCTTTTAGCGGAGGGACGTACAATCATAAGTTCTTTTTAGCAGATGTTAAGTCCGGGCAAGGTGTTACCGCTGATGCTGTCAGAGCTTTTTTTACAGAGAATGGCTTTACAGCCGTTTTCCCAATGCACGATGCCAACTATCGTTTTATAGGTGTTTTGCCCCGAGCTTTATCGGATAAACCTGATCTTTCTTTCGACGATTTAAGACCCTACCTGACTTATAATCTAGGTTTCCCGATGACAGAACAATGCTGTAACTGGTTTTCGATTTACCAGGTGCACCACCGAATGGCAGAACGGTTTAAAACTCAGCGATGCTTTTTAATCGGCGATGCGGCACATATACATTCTCCGGCAGGGGGACAAGGAATGAATACCGGACTTCAGGATGCTTATAATCTTGCCTGGAAACTCGCTGGTGTAATCGATCAGAAGTACTCTGAAGCTATTTTAGATAGTTATGCAGAAGAGAGGATGCCGGTTGCTCAACGACTTTTAAAAACCACTGATAGACTTTTTACCTTAATCGTAGGACAAAATTGGTTAATCAGAAAAGTTCGGAATTTACTTTTGCCTTTGTTCAGAAGTAAAAGGATGAAAAGTGCTTCATTAAACCATGCAATCTTCGGCCTTATTTCTCAGACAGCTTTGAATTACCGACAAAGTCCGCTTTCACTTCATCATAGTATTGCAAAGAAAATTAAAGCTGGAGACAGACTTCCTTACATTAAGTTTTACGACGAGAAGTTAAAACAGGAAACGGATTTGCACAGCTGGTGTGAACCTATTGGCTTCACTTTAATCATCATCGGACAGCTAAGTCAGCGCGATGTATTGGCGGTGGCTAAATGGATAAAACTAACCTATCCCAACGGCCTCAATTTTTTTTATTTGCCTCCGTCTGAGCGTAACCAGCATGTGTTTAGCTGTTTTGAGATCAGGGAAAATAACCGCAAGGCAATAGTTGTAAGGCCGGATATGTATATCGGATATATGAATGATGTAGTGGATATTGAGCTTATCGGAGGATACCTAAAGGAGAATATCGGTTGGGCTTAAATATTAGCCATGTATCGTTTCGCTCTTTCCGTAATTCTGGATCACCTGAGCCTCGTATTCAAGTAATTCATTCCATCTTTTATCAACATCAATAGTTTCAGCATATTTTTTGGCCATTTTAATAAACATGGCGTAGTGACCAGCCTCGCTTATCATAAGCTCGTGGTAGAATGCCGATAACTTTTCATCATTGATGTTCTCTGATAATACTTTAAATCGCTCGCAACTTCTGGCTTCAATCATAGCAGAAAAAAGCAGACGATCAATTAGCTGAGCTTCTCTGCCACCGCCTTTTATTACAAACTTGGCTAATTCATTAACGTAATTATCCTTGCGTTCTCGTCCGAGGACAAAGCCTCGTTCTAAAATGATATCATGAACACGCTTAAAATGATCTATTTCTTCGCGAACCAAATCCGCCATCTCCTGAACCAAATCAGAAAGATTAGGGTTTTGCACAATTAATGTAATAGCATTACTCGCAGCCTTTTGTTCGCAAAAAGCATGATCGGTAAGAATTTCTTCGATATTACTCTCCACAACATTCTTAACCCACTTTGGATCTGTTGGGAGTTTTAGCTTAAGGATGGTTTTATCAGTACTCACAATGCAAAGATAAAAACTTGATCTGCGGTTTTATCGATATAAATTTTTCGAATCTATAAACTCCAGCACAGAATCAGGGACAAAAAATTGTACATTTTTTCCATTTGAAATGGAGTTTCTAATAAACGTAGATGAAATTTCCATTAACGGAGTATCAGAAATTGTTATTGAAGGATGTGAAGCCAATTCAAGATTTTCGAACTCCGGACGGGGATAGACCAGTATTTTATAATCCTGAAGAAGTAATTCGTAATTCTTCCACTTTTTCAACGACTTCAAATTATCTGAACCCATTATTAACGTAAACTGATGTTCGGGATAACGTTCTTTCAAATGCGTTAAGGTATCTATAGTATAGGATGGCTGCGGTAATTTAAATTCAATATCACTTACTTTTATGCGTTCTGCACTTTCGGTAGCAAGTTTTGCCATTTCAAGCCTGTCGTACATATTCACCAGATCACTTTTATTCTTTAACGGATTGTGAGGTGATACCACGAGCCAAACCTGATCCAATTGAGTGTAATGGGCTATGTAATTAGCAATTATTAGATGCCCGGTATGAATAGGATTAAATGAACCGAAGAAAAGACCGATTTGCATCTGAAAGATATTAGATGTGCGACATTAAATTTGAGATCAACTAAGTTTATTCATTCACTAGCTATAAACAAGAAATTAGACCCCAATATAGTTTGAGGCCGCAGAACCTTTGGCATTTATAAACTCGCGAACTAATATCTCCGCTTCTTCGCAAGCAGTCTGCAAATCGTTATTAGGTAAAATAATATCGAATCTCTCGGCGTAGCCTAATTCCTTACCGGCCTTGCTAATGCGTTCACCAAGCTTTTCGGGGCTATCGGTCCCTCGTCCTGATAAACGCTGAACGAGTACTTCCAGAGATGGAGGTTGTACGAAAACAGCTAATGCCTGTTCGCCAAATTTTTTCTTTAATCTCAGGCCTCCTTCTACATCAATGTCAAAAACCACCACTTTCCCATCCGCCCAGATGCGCTCGATCTCTGATTTTAATGTTCCATAAAAGGTGCCCGAATAAACCTCTTCAAACTCCAAAAATTCATGTTTGGCCACTTTATGCAGAAAATCTTCTTTAGATATGAAATAGTAATCTTTATCATTTACTTCTGCGCCCCTGCTCTCTCTTGTTGTTGCGGAAATCGAGAATTCCAGCTCCGGTATTTTTTTTAAAAGGTAATGTACAATGGTTGTTTTACCTGCACCTGAGGGGGCCGAAAAGATTATAAGTTTACCTGTCTGCATGTTTGGGTTATGGGGTTGTATGTTATAGGTTGTATGTTCTATCCCGCAACTTACAACCCATCACTTATAACTATTTATAAAACGTTTAACAATTGCTCTTTAACTTTTTCCAATTCCTCTTTCATGCCAACAACCAATTGCTGAATATGTGCATCGTTGGCTTTTGACCCAATTGTATTTATTTCACGACCAATTTCCTGAGAAATGAATCCGAGTTTTTTGCCATTGGCATCCTGGGATTTAAGCGTTTCGAGAAAGTAATCGCAATGACTTTTCAGCCTTATTTTTTCTTCTGTGATATCTAACTTATCGATATAAAAAATCAGCTCCTGTTCTAGCCGATTCTGATCAACATTCTCCTTGCCTACATGTTCTTCCAGCATATTTGCTAACCGCTCTTTGATTAGGGGAATTCGTTTAGGCGCTTCCAGTTCAATTTTTTGCAAAGAGTCGTAAATGCTTTTAATTCTAAAGATCAGGTCCTCCTGCAAAACCCCGCCTTCATCGCTTCGAAACTTCTGGAAATCGAGCATTGCAGCTTGAAATGTTTTATGCATTTGTACCCACTCATCTTCAGAAATAGTATCTTCTTCGTACTTTACTACATCAGGAAAGTTGAGAGCCATTTGCAGGAGATTACTGCCTGAATCGTTTAATCTATCGGCAACGTCTCTAAGTTGTCTATAATATGATTGAAGTAAGTCGCCATCTATCGATGCGGTTTTTTTCTGAATTTCAGTATACTCTACTGTTATAGCAACGTTTACTTTTCCGCGTTCAATTTGTTTGCTGCATTCATTTCGGAGAACGAATTCCTTATCTGCGAAAGATTTGGGAAGTTTTAACGCGAGTTCAAGAAATTTGCTATTAAGAGATTTTATCTCTACAGTATACTTAGCATTGGCAAAATCAGTTACTGCAATACCGTAACCGGTCATTGATTTGAGCATTGGCAAAGATATAATTTATTCATTAACCCTAAACCAACTAAGAAGTTCTAAGAGTGTTTTAGATATTTAAGACCTCACAAGCTTTTTCTGCTGCCAGCTTTTCTGCATTTTTTTTATTGTAGTCTCTGCCAGATCCGATATTTTCACCATCAACCGTAACCTGTATCGTGAATAGTTTTGCGCTATCTCCTTCTGAATTAGCGATTAATTCAAAAGTGACATCCTTACCATGACGCTGGCACCATTCAATTAATTTGCTTTTGAAATTAGTTTCAGTGTTTTCAAGTGTATGAATGTCGATGTGGGGCTTTATAATTTGATTCAGAAGGAAGTTCCGGGTAAAATTGTAGCCTTTATCAAGATAAATTGCACCAATTAGCGCCTCAAACGCATCTCCCAGCAGGGATCCTTGTTTGTTGGGATAATTTACGATTCGATTGTCGTATTCAATTAAGTCTCCGAGTCCGAGTTTCCTTGCCAGCTGATTGAGATTGGACCGGTTTACAATTTTCGAGCGCATTTCTGTAAGAAAGCCCTCGTCTTTGTATGGATATCGCTTGAATAATTCCTCCGCTATTACCGATCCCAGCACCGCATCGCCTAAAAACTCCAGACGCTCATTGCTGTTTTTTGTGCCGTTTTTTAAAACTATCGCGATAGAACGATGGCGAAATGCCATTCGGTAAAGTTTTACATTTCCTGGAACAAAGCCTAAAAGATTGCTTAGTCTGATAATATATTCTCGATGGGGAGAGAAATGAAGCTTATAAATTCTGGAAAACAGCATCCGGTACGTTAATTGGGATATTAACTTTTAAATATAAAATAGCAGTGTTTCATTTATAACACTGCTATTTATATTATGCTTCATATTTTTTGAAGATAACTGATGCATTGTGTCCACCAAAGCCGAATGTGTTACTTTGTGCCGCCCTAACAATTCGTTTTTGAGCAACATTAAAAGTTAAATTCAAACTTTGATCTATTTCAGGATCATCAGTAAAATGATTTATTGTAGGCGGGATAATGTCATTCTGAATTGCAAGAATACAAGCAATACTTTCAATAGCACCCGCAGCACCTAATAAATGGCCGGTCATTGATTTAGTAGAGCTGATATTCAATTTGTAAGCATTCTCGCCAAACAAATCAATAATCGCTCTTGATTCACTAATGTCACCCAGAGGTGTAGATGTACCATGAACATTGATATAATCAATATCCGAAGTAGTCAACCCGGCATCATGCAGGGCATTAGTCATTACCAAACGCGCACCCAAGCCTTCTGGATGCGGAGCTGTAATATGGTTAGCATCAGCACTCATGCCTCCGCCAATTAATTCAGCATAAATTTTTGCACCTCTGGCTTTTGCGTGTTCCAATTCTTCCAGAATAATTGTTCCTGCACCTTCTCCTGCCACAAAACCGTCACGGTCTTTATCAAATGGACGAGAGGCAGTAGCCGGATCATCATTTCTGGTCGAAAGGGCATGCATGGCATTAAAACCACCCATTCCAGCCTCGTTGATAATAGCTTCGGAACCACCCGAAATAATTACATTAGCCATACCCAGCCTGATGTAATTAAATGAATCTATCAATGCATTTGTTGACGATGCACAGGCAGAAACAGTTGAGAAATTTGGCCCTCTAAGGCCGTATTTAATAGAAATATGACCCGGAGCAATATCCAGAATCATTTTTGGGATAAAGAAAGGGTTGAAACGGGGAGTTCCATCGCCCTTTGCGAAATTTACGACTTCATCCAAAAACGTTTTTAATCCGCCAATACCCGAACCCCAAATTACTCCGATACGATTGGTGTCTAACTCGCTGAAATTTAAGCCCGAGTCTTTAACAGCTTCATCTGTAGCTGCAAGTGCGTAGTGCACAAACGGATCTAGTTTTCTGGCCTCCTTCCGATCTAAAAAATCTTCTGGATTAAAGTTTTTAACCTCACATGCAAACTTAGTCTTGAAGTTTGTAGTATCGTATTTAGTAATTGGAGCGGCTCCGCTTACTCCATTAATCAATCCGTTCCAGTACTCTGAAACCGTATTTCCTATGGGAGTAAGCGCACCTAACCCTGTAACTACAACTCTTTTTAGCTCCATTTATACTGAGGCAGCGAAATTTACTTTACGTTTTTTTCTAAGTATGCGATAGCCTGACCTACTGTGCCAATAGTTTCAGCCTGGTCATCAGGAATAGCAACGTTGAATTCTTTTTCGAATTCCATGATCAATTCCACGGTGTCTAAAGAGTCAGCACCAAGATCGTTTGTAAAAGATGCTTCAGGCGTCACTTCACTTTCATCCACACCTAATTTTTCAACGATAATTGCTTTTACTCTTGAAGCGATATCAGACATAGTTTTTATATTTTAATGGTTAAATAATTCTGTGCAAAGAAAAATAAATTCTAATTAATATCAAACCTTTTTGTTTTTGCTTAAAAATTGGCCTGACAGCTCTATTTTGAGGGATTCTTAGTATTTTCGTTTTTTTTAAGATTTAAAATTGAATCGACTTACCCTAAAATACGAACTAGACCTTGATTTTGTTTTAATAGCTATCACCTCACAGCTGAAAGATTATGTTCTTTGCTTTAAACTTAATAAGCAACTCAACATAAATTTCTACAAGATAGATGAACTTATCATCGAAAACAATTCTGGTGAGGTATTTTTTTCAAGGTATCATTATCAAACTCCTGAAACTGAAACGGATTTTTATTTTCTGGCAAATAAGGGAGATCAGGGATATTTAATTCCAGAGATGAAAACTGTTGATTATTTTATAATTATACGCAATTATATAAGCCAGGATGAGACTGAGCAACTAATTGAGGGTATAAATAGGCTTCCGGAAGTACTTGTTTCAATAGAAGTTGATCCAAGAAGGTTGAAATCTAAAGAAAATCTGATATTTTAGCGCAAAATTTAATTAGTGTATTAAATACACACCCTAAAAAATAACCCGATAACGATGAAACAGGTACATAAAAGGACCAAAATTGTTGCCACGCTTGGCCCGGCATCATCTAACAAAGAAGTTTTGCTTAGTATGATCAAAGCCGGAGTAGATGTTTGCCGATTGAATTTTTCTCATGGAAACCAGGCAGACCATCAGGCGACCATTGATACAATACGCGAAATAAATAAACAGTATAAGACACATATTGGAATCCTGGCAGATTTGCAAGGACCTAAGATCCGTATCGGAATGGTGCAGGATGGAGGAATTCATCTTATCAACGGAAGTAAAATTGAGATCACTACTAAAGAGCTTTTAGGAAACGATAAACAAATTTATATTACTTATCAAAGTTTCCCGAGAGATGTAAGAGCCGGCGAAATTATCTTGTTGGATGATGGTAAAATCCAGATGCGTGTGGTTGACACCAATAATAAAGATACCGTTACCTGCGAAGTTGTTCACGGGGGAATTTTGACATCCCGTAAAGGAGTGAACCTTCCAAATACAAAAATTTCTATTCCTAGTTTAACCGAAGAAGATTTAAGTAATCTGGAGTTCGCTTTAGAAAATGATGTTGAATGGATCGGCTTATCTTTTGTGAGAACTGCCGACGATATCATTGAATTAAAAAGAATTATTACCCGTAGCGGAAAATCAGCACGTGTAATCGCAAAGGTTGAAAAACCAGAAGCGATCGACAATATCGACGCGATCATAGCTGTAACAGACGGCGTAATGGTTGCCCGTGGAGATCTTGGGGTTGAAATGCCAATGGAACAAGTTCCGGTATTACAAAAGATGATTGCACGTAAATGTCGTGAAGCATCTAAACCAGTAATTGTAGCAACTCAGATGCTTGAAAGTATGATCACAACTCCACGCCCGACACGTGCGGAAGTTAATGACGTTGCAAACTCTGTGTTAGATGGCGCTGATGCGGTTATGCTTAGCGGTGAAACCTCAGTTGGGGAGTTTCCTGTTATTGTAATTGAAACTATGAGTAAGATCATCAAGAATATTGAGGATTTCGCTTATCCGTATCAGACCCCGAAAAAATTGAATCCTAACTCACCGACCTATATTGCGGATGCCGTTTGCGGATCAGCGGTATATTTAGCTGAGAAAACCAATGCAGTTGGTTTGGTATCAATGACTTCGTCCGGCTATACAGCATTTGAAATATCTAGTCACAGACCAAAAGCTGAGACTTTCATTTTCACAAGTAACCGTACTTTGTTAAATACGCTTAGCTTACTTTGGGGCGTAACGGGTTTTTACTACGACAAGTTTGAAACTACTGATAAGTCTATCAGCGATGTAAACCGTATTTTGAAAGACGAAAGAATGGTTACAACAGGACAGATTGTGATTAATACAGCAGCAATGCCGATTGAGAAAAAAGGCAAAACAAACATGATTAAAGTGACTGTGGTAGAGTAAGAATTTCTTATTCAAAGGAAAATCCTGATCGTGAGAATGATCAGGATTTTTTTTTGAGGTCGTTTTTACAAACTTATTTTGGCATCTATCCTGCAAAAGGTTCATTTTGCTTAATAAAAACTCTATTTACTAACTAAAGTCATCATACCTTAAAATTTTTTCGGAAAGGAAACTTAATTACTTCAAAAATCGTTAAGATTTGTAAGTTATCCACATAATAAATGCTTCATAATCATCCATTTACTTGTGATATTTTATCACAGGTGCAGGTCCGCCAACAGACTGTGGAAAAGTCAAATTCAGTTGAGTATTAGATAAAGATAAATTTGATAAAAACTCCTTATAGTTTTTTTGACGAGGAAATAGTTCAATACCAACAACATAATTTTACAGAGATGGGCAAAAACAATGCAACCAAAAAAGGAACTGGCAAAGGCTTACAGTTTCAACGCTACTTCAGCAAGGAAGGCGTAGATGTTTATGATTTGTTTCAATATGAGAAACGTTCATCAGTAATCAGAAATCCTGCAGGAGATGCAGTGTTTGAAATGAACGATGTTGAAGTGCCAGGAACATGGAGCCAGGTTGCAACCGACATTCTTGCCCAGAAATATTTCCGTAAAGCGGGTGTTCCTCAACCCGACGGTACTACCGGTTCTGAAAAAAGTGTTAAGCAAGTGGCACATCGTATGGCGCATTGCTGGAAAAGCTGGGGTGAGCGTTATGGATACTTTGCTTCGGAAAAAGATGCAGGTATTTTTTACGATGAGTTAGTTTATACAATTGTTGGTCAGTTAGCAGCGCCAAACTCACCTCAATGGTTCAATACAGGGCTGCATAGTTCTTACGGGATCACAGGAAAGCCTCAGGGGCATTATTTTGTTGACCCGGATACCGAAGTGTTAAGTAAGTCTACTTCGGCTTACGAGCGCCCTCAGCCTCACGCTTGTTTTATCCTGTCTGTAAATGATGATTTAGTAAACGAAGGCGGAATCATGGATCTTTGGGTTCGTGAAGCACGTATCTTTAAATATGGTTCAGGTGTAGGAACCAACTTCTCGGCAATCCGCGGAGAGAACGAAAAATTATCTGGCGGTGGTTACTCATCAGGACTAATGTCTTTCCTGAAAATTGGCGACCGCGCTGCAGGGGCAATTAAATCTGGCGGTACAACCCGTCGTGCCGCTAAAATGGTTTGTTTAGACCTGGAGCACCCGGAAATTGAAGGCTTTGTTAACTGGAAAGTTGAAGAAGAACGTAAAGTTGCTGCTTTAATCGCTGCGGGTTACTCTTCAGATTATGAAGGAGAAGCCTATCGCACAGTAGCCGGACAAAACTCGAACAACTCGGTTCGTATTCCAAACTCATTCTTTAAAGCGCTTGAAAGCGGAAATAACTGGGATTTGATTGGCCGTACTAATGGTAAAGTTGTTAAATCAATTTCTTCCGAAAAATTATGGCAGGATATCGCATTTGCGGCCTGGGCTTGTGCCGATCCTGGTGTTCAATACGATACAACAATCAACGAGTGGCATACCTGCCCTGAAGGTGGACGCATCAACGCATCTAATCCATGCTCAGAATACATGTTTTTAGATAACACGGCTTGTAACCTGGCGTCAATTAACCTTGCGCATTTCTTTAATCCTGATACTTTGGTATTCGATGTTAAAGGTTTTGAACATGCTTGCCGTGTTTGGACAGTAGTTCTTGAGATCTCTGTTTTAATGGCTCAGTTCCCATCTAAAGAAGTGGCTCAATTATCATACGATTACCGCACACTTGGTTTAGGTTTCGCTAACCTTGGTTCAATGTTAATGGTTGCAGGTATTCCTTACGATAGCGATAAGGCTCGTGCTATTGGAGGTTCTATTTCTGCTATCATGACTGGTACAGCATACGCAACATCAGCAGAAATGGCGAGAGAGCTTGGTACGTTCAAACGTTATGAAGACAATAAAAGGCATATGCTTCGCGTAATGCGCAACCATCGCTATGCTGCATATAATGCAACTGATGCTTATGAAGGTTTAGAAATTGCGCCTCCGGGAATCGACCAAAAACACTGCCCGGATTATTTACTTTCTGCTGCATGTAACTCATGGGATAAAGCAGTAGAATTAGGAGAGAAATACGGATACCGTAACGCTCAAACTACTGTAATTGCTCCAACAGGAACAATTGGATTGGTAATGGATTGCGATACTACAGGTATTGAGCCTGACTTCGCTTTGGTGAAATTCAAAAAGCTATCTGGTGGTGGTTATTTTAAGATCATCAATCAAGGCGTTCCATCCGCTTTGCGTAATCAAGGATATAAAGAACATGAAATTGAGGCAATTGTAAATTATGCTAAAGGTGCTGCTACCTTAAAAGGTGCTCCGCATATCAATTTTGATAGCCTTGCTGCTAAAGGATTCACCCAGGATGAGCTAGAGAAAATTGATAAATCTCTTCTTGCTGCCTTCGAAATAGGCTTCGTATTCAACCAATGGTCCTTAGGCGAAGATTGCTTAAAACGTTTAGGATTTAAACCTGAGCAATACAATTCGGCAGATTTCAACATGCTTCGCGCTTTAGGCTTTAACCGTCAGCAAATTGCTGAAGCGAATGAGTTTATCTG
>CBIHLM010000031.1:0-50160 GCA_966210515.1 uncultured Pedobacter sp. | reverse complement strand
AAGATGGTATATTTCCAGAACCGCTGGCTGCCAGACCAATACCCGGACTATTATTGGTCCAGTTATAAGTTGTACCTGTTCCCGTAAAAGTTACAGCAGTTGTTTGTTCGTTATTGCATGCGATCTGATCAGCAGGATCAGTAACCGTAGGCGATGGATTAACGGTAATGGTAAAAGTCTGAGCAGTCCCGGTACATCCGTTTGCTACCGGAGTAACCGTGATGGTAGCGACCATAGGGTTTGTTCCTGTATTTGTCGCAGTAAACGAATTGATATTGCCCGAACCGCTTGCAGTCAGGCCAATTGCAGTATTGTTGTTTGTCCAGTTGTAGGTGGTGCCGGAAAGAGCCCCGCTAAATGTAACAGCACTAGCAGAGGCCGTATTGCAAACGATCTGGTCAGCAGGATCAGTAACTGTCGGTGTAGGGTTAACGGTAATGGTGAAAGTCTGAGCTGTCCCGGTGCATTCGTTTGTTACTGGAGTAACGGTAATGGTAGCAACCAAAGGGTTTGTCCCTGTATTTGTTGCAGTAAAAGAATTGATATTTCCAGAACCACTTGCAGCCAGTCCGATGGCAGTATTGTTGTTTGTCCAGTTGTAGGTAGTACCAGAAACAGTTCCGCTGAAGGCAATAGCGCTAACAGAGGCCGTATTGCAAACGATCTGGTCAGCAGGGTCAGTAACCGTAGGTATAGGATTGACCGTAATGGTAAAAGTCTGAGCAGTCCCGGTGCATCCGTTTGCTACTGGAGTAACCGTGATGGTAGCGACCAGCGGGTTTGTTCCTGTATTTGTCGCAGTAAACGAATTGATATTGCCAGAACCACTTGCCGCAAGGCCAATTGCAGTATTGTTGTTTGTCCAGTTGTAAGTAGTGTTAAGTGTAGCTCCGCTAAAGCTTATTGCTGTGGTTGTAGCGGTATTGCAAAGTATCTGATCGGGCGGATCAGTAACCGTAGGTCTTGGATAAACGGTAATAGTGAAAGTCTGAGAAGGTCCTATACAATTATTTAATACCGGAGTTACCGTAATGGTAGCGACAACCGGACTGGTGCCGGTATTCACAGCATTAAAGGAAAGAATATTTCCTATCCCGTTAGCTGCTAGACCGATAGATGGCGCGTCATTTGTCCACATGTAAGAAGTTCCAGCAATCGCGCCTGAAAAGGTTATAGCAGTTGTCGCCCCATTGTGACAAGCAGTCTGATCGCCGGGGTCGTTTACGGTAGGAGTGGGGTTAACAGTGATGGTAAAACTTTGTGTAGCTCCGGGACATCCGTTAGCTACCGGAGTAATGGTAATGGTGGCGATAATAGGAGTTGTTCCGGTATTTACAGCGGTAAAAGATGGTATATTTCCAGAACCGCTGGCTGCCAGACCAATACCCGGACTATTATTCGTCCAGTTATAAGTTGTACCTGTTCCCGTAAAAGTTATAGCAGTTGTTCCACTGCTATTACAGACTATTTGATCAATTGGATCGTCCATAACGGGAGCCGGATTGACGGTCAAGGTAGCAGCATTAGAAGTGGCCGGACTGCCACACATACTGCTTATTATTACCTGATAGGAATAATTATTCATTGCAAGAGTAGCACCCATAATGGATAATGTCGGGCTTGTAGCCCCACTGTATGCTACTCCATCTGAAATGTTGTAGAAACCGCTTCCTGTATTTACTTGCCATTGATAATTCCAACCCGGAGTAGCGCTTCCTACGGTGAAACTCGTGTTGGCACCATTACAGACTGAAGTGTTTGCTGGTTGTGTGCTAATGGATGGTTCAGGAACTACTATTACGCAGAACGGAGCCGATTCACTCGTTCCTGTACCACAGACTTTTTGAACAGTTGTTTTAAAACAGGTTGTCGTAGTTAAATTTGAATAGGAATATTGATGATTGTCGTTGTTGTTTAAATCTACCCATGTATTATAAAGAGGGCTACTGGGGTCATTATTGAGATATTCCCATTTGAGAACTCTGCCGTTTTGCCCGTTCACTGTTAGGGTTCCATTTGCACCGCTGCAAACCTGGGGTGTGCCGCTAATCGCTCCAGGAGAATCAGTACTTGTACTTTCAGAAAAATATAGATAAACCAAATTAGATTCGCTACATCGAACAGAAGAACTGTATACAACTCTTCTGATTCTATAGGTTGCCGATTTGGGGCTCTGAAGTGAAATAAAAGTGGTTATGTCGTCCTTCGGTAAAGTCTGACTTGTCACAGGGCTTCCTGGATTTAATGTTACAAAAGGCTGACCATCATATGAGACCTCCCAGCCATAGGTAATATTTGTCCCGGTGGCAACAGATCCTGCAACTTGTTGATATCCGCTATTTCCGCATGCGGCATTATGGATGGGGGTGCTACCAGCAAATGCTATGGTATTATTATCGCACTGCCCAAATCCATCCGAAACTGAGTGAATAAATATCCATAAAAACAAAATAAATACATGTCTGAGGCGGGGTTTCGGCAATCGCATTCTTTCTATATTAATTGTTTCTCGTAATTTGCTGCAAACGAGCAAGTTTTAGGATTAAGCCCCTTTATACGCGAGAAAAGAATTAAGGTTATTAAAAAAAATATTCCCTAAATTAATAATTTTTATAAAACGATTAGGAGGGTTGAGATGTGCAGGCATAATTTTCATAAATCTCAATCAATGGTTAAGAATGTTTCTAAAAGCTTATTGGATCTAAATGAAAAGGCGATTCAAAAACCTTTTGTATTCATACCTGTTCTTACTCAATACCTATAATTATAAAAAACATGGACAGATTAGAATTAAAAGGAAAATGGAACGAGCTTAAAGGGAAAATTAAACAATCCTATGGCGATTTGACCGACGATGACCTGACCTACGAAGAGGGTAAAGAAGATGAACTTTATGGTCGCCTGCAAAATAAAACCGGCAAAACCCGTGAAGGGGTGATTGACTGGTTAAGAAGTCTATAATCTTACGATTTCTAAGCTTTTTAATGATTAAGAACCTGGTTGTTAAGCCAGGTTTTTTTGGTTAAACGGTGATCAGGTCGAAAATTTCAAGTTTATTACTATTAATGCTTACCATGTATAACCCTATTCCTAATAATCAGTAAACCTGTATAGCCATTTTTAGGATGTGACATTCGGCCTATTTAGTTGTGACAGACTGGAGGATAAAGTATAGTTAAAGTATATATAAGGCATATATAAAGTATAGTTAAGTCATCCCTTTAAAGATATACCTTATCTATTCTATATTAATATATTTTTATACCCTTATAGATTTACAAAACCTAGATAGTGTACTGAGTAGACTTTACGAATTACTGTCTTATACAACTAGCTTTATAAAAAGTAGATTTAGAACTCTTTTACGTCGCTTTAAGGAACTTTCCCACCTTCAATACTGATCTATGTCTGAATTTAAGACAGGAGTTTAAAAAAACGCAGGTCTATGGTCTATCTCCGGCCATTTCTTTTTAGTAATTTCGCCAATCATCAATTAATTGAAATCTTTTGAGTAAACATGATAGGCCTACCATTTTGGTAGTGAATGATGATGGTATTGATGCCCCAGGTATTAAAGTGCTGATGGATGCAATGAGCACGCTCGGCAATATTGTCGTGGTTGCTCCCGATGGGCCGCAGTCGGGTACGGGGCATGCTATTACAATTGCTAAACCGCTTCGTTTAGATAAAGTACACATCTATCCGGAATATGAAATGTACAAATCTTCAGGTACTCCGGTAGATTGTGTAAAACTGGCTGTAAATAAAGTTTTTAAAGGCAAAAAACCTGATTTATGTGTTTCCGGGATTAACCACGGACTTAATCACTCGATCAATGTTTTGTATTCTGGCACCATGTCTGCGGCAATGGAAGGCGCCATTGAAGGAATTCCCTCGATAGGTTTTTCATACGACGACTTTACCTACGACGCTGATTTTTCAGGATGCGTTCCATTTATTAAAACAATAGCACAGCAGGTGTTGACACATGGGCTGCCGCCTGCTACATTGCTGAATGTCAATTTCCCTAATGCCGCTAAGTTGAAGGGAATCAAAATCTGCAGGCAGGCTAATGCTAAATACGCCGAAGAGTTTGATGAACGTCTGGACCCGCATAAGCGGAACTATTACTGGCTCACTGGAGTTTTTCAGTCGGGCGATAAAGGCGAAGATACCGATGTATGGGCGCTGGATAATGATTATGTTTCGGTTGTTCCTGTGCAGTTCGATCTGACGGCTCACCATGCAATCCCAATTTTAAATAGCTGGAAATTCGATGTTAAAGCGTGATAATGTTTGGTTAGGGTTAATTCTTGGTTTGATTCTTCCAGGAATAGCGTTCTTCTTCGTAGAGATCCTCAAAAAGAATATAAAGGTATTAGAAAAAGACAATTTACTCTATATAGGGTGCGTCGCATTAAATCTTTTATTGGTTAGATATCTGTTCAGGTCGTATAAGGAAAATACCGCAAAGGGTGTTATATCAGCAACATTTATTTGTGCGTTTATATTTTTTTATTACAAAGTGCGGCAATGACCTATTATCTTATTGCAGGAGAAGCTTCAGGCGATTTGCACGGAGCTAATTTAATGAAGGCCTTAAAAGCTGAGGATGAGAACGCACATTTTCGTTTTCTTGGCGGCGATCTGATGCGTGCCGAGGGTGGTGATTTGGTGAAGCATTATTCTGAAATGGCTTTTATGGGTTTTGTAGAGGTGCTTTTTAATATTCGCACCATTCTTAAAAACCTCAAGAATACAAAAGCAGATATTCTAAAACATAATCCCGACGTTCTAATCCTGATAGATTTTCCCGGATTCAATTTGAAGATCGCCGAATTTGCCAAAAAAAAGGGAATCAAAGTTTTCTATTATATCTCACCCAAGGTGTGGGCATGGAATCAGAAGCGTGTTCTGAAGATAAAAAAGGTGGTAGATAAAATGTTCTGTATTCTGCCTTTCGAGAAAGATTTTTACAAGTCGTGGGGAATGGAAGTTGACTACGTTGGAAATCCCTTACTGGATGCCATTGCAGCATTTAAAGCTGATGAGCGTTTCAGGCTAACTCATTCTTTAGGAGAGAAGGCAATTGTTGCTCTGCTGCCAGGTAGCAGGAAGCAGGAAATCAAAAGAATTTTACCTGCGATGTTGAGCGTGTTGCCTCATTTTCCGAATTACCAGTTTGTAATCGGTGGAGCCCCGGGATTTACCGAAGAGTATTACCAGGAATTTGTGGGAGATTATAAAGTACCAGTGGTATATAATCAGACTTATAATCTTTTAAAAAATGCCGATGCTGCAATTGTTGCTTCAGGAACAGCCACTCTGGAAACAGCTCTTCTAGACATTCCGCAGATTGTGGTTTATAAGGGAAATCCCATAAGCATCGGAATTGCCCGTATGCTGGTTAAAATAAAATATATTTCTTTGGTGAATCTGATAATGGATATGCCTGTAGTAAAGGAGTTAATACAGGAAGATTGCAATACTGAATCGTTAACGAAGGAGCTCAATGCTATTTTGCATGACCCCCTGTATCGCAGCCAGATGCTTATAAATTATCAGCAACTGGCTGAGAGGATGGGCGAACCCGGCGCTTCAGAAAAAGCGGCCAGACTTATTGTGCAGGCTCTTAAATAATTAGCCTCATTTTTTATTTAAAGCGTCTCTGCTGATTTCTTACAGGAACTGGAATTAATTCCGGTTCTCTCTTTTTTAAACCATTGATAAACTCAGAAACTAATTCTTTTAATCTTTCAAACATAATATATTCCCTCTTCTATCTAACCTTGAAATTGTTCTATAATCTTACGCTTAATTTTCGATATTATTGTTCTACTTCAGTCCAGTTAAATAAAGAATTTTCTGCCGGACTCTTTGCTTGTTTCATTAAGGCAAGCAATGCTTTTGTTTTTACAGGATTTTTACCGGAAAGGTTATGTTTTTCTGCTATATCGGTACTTAAATTATAAAGTTCCAAAATTTCCGCTTTCCCTTTTTCTTTATACCTGATCAGCTTCCAGTTATCCTGCAATACAGCTTCTTTAAATTCACCTTCATTAAACTGCCAGTAAAGATACTCATGCTTTTGCTTTTGGGCTTTTCCCGATAGTGCATTAACGAAAGAAAGTCCGTCGATGTTTTGCGGTGCTTTCGAACCGCCCAGTTCGTTTAAAGTCGGCATTATATCCCAAAAGGCCCAGATATCATCCCTGGTCTTTCCGGCAGGAACTTTTCCGGGTGCTCTTACAATCATCGGAACTCTTATGCCGCCTTCGTAGAGATCTCTTTTTACGCCTCTTAATCGTCCGCTCGAATTAAAAAATTCAGGATCTCCACCACCTTCCTGGTGAGGACCATTGTCGCTGGTGAAAAAGATGTACGTATTTTCATCCAATCCGAGATCTTTCACCAGCTGCAGCACTCTCCCCACATCATAGTCCATTTTATCTATCATGGCAGCGAAAGCTGCTCGCGGTTGTAATTGCGTATGGTACGATTGTCCCTTTTGGTAAAAAGGTTTTTCAGGGCCGAACTTACTGCTTCCATCGGCGTTGCGGTATTTTTTCATCAATGCTTCCGGAACTTTTAATTCGGCATGCGGAAGTGTTATTGGCAGATATAAAAAGAAAGGCTTTTCCTTATTTTCTTTGATAAACGTTAACGCTTTGTCTACAATCAAATCCTGAGTATACTGACTTGAATCTAATTTTACTTTTTTCAGCTGGCTGTTTTGTATCTCAAACAAATGGTCGGTGAAATAATAATGTGCATGCCGTTGAAGAAGGTATCCGTAAAAATTATCGAATCCTTTCAGATGCGGAGCTCCCGGCTCGTTCTCTAATCCTAATCCCCACTTTCCGAACATGCCTGTGGTGTAACCGCTTTTCTTCATTTGCTGCGCCAGGGTAGAATCCTGAGGGCGAAGGGAAACGTTACCGTTGCCGCGTACATACGCGTGACCCATGTGCTGGCCGCTCATTAAAGACGCCCTGGAAGGTGCGCAAACTGTGCTTCCTGCATAAAACCTTGTAAATTTGGTTCCTTCCTTTGCCATTTTATCAATAGCTGGAGTTGGTACAGGGCTTTTGGGATTATAGCTGGTCAAATTTCCGTAGCCTAAATCATCAGCCAGAATAAAAATGATATTTGGTTTCCTGGCCGTACTTTGGGCGGAAAGCTTAGCCGGCAGAAAAACTGCTGCAATAAAACAAGCGCAGACAATTTGAAAGATACATTTCATTGGGTTAATTTATAGAGAACATTTGATTTTACCAATGTTTTTACTCTTTTTGCACCCATATAACTAGAATATGACAAAGGCCTTTCTTTTTGATTTAAACGGGACGATGATTGATGATATGGACTTTCATACAGACGCCTGGCATGATGTGCTTAATAATGACCTGGGTGGAAATTTAAGTCGCCAGCAGGTGAAAATGGAGATGTATGGAAAAGGGGAGGAGATGCTTGTTCGGGTATTTGGTGAAGGACGCTTCGAAGAGAAGGAGATGAATGAGATCGTTTTTGAGAAAGAAAAGAAATATCAGGATGCTTTCAGACCGCATCTGCAGCTGATTAAAGGTCTTGGTAGCTTTTTGGAGAAATCGCATAAACAGGGAATTAAAATGGCCATCGGTTCTGCTGCCATTATGTTTAATATCGATTATGTGCTCGATGGTCTTAATATCCGGGAGTATTTCCCGGTAACGATAAGTGCCGATCATGTGGAAAAGAGCAAACCCGATGCAGAAACGTTTATGAAAGGCGCTGAGGGTTTAGGCGTGAAACCTGAAAACTGTATCGTGTTTGAAGATAATCCTAAAGGTGTACAATCTGCCTTAAATGCTGGCATGAAGGCTGTAGTTATAACCACGATGCACGAGGAACATGAGTTCGAAGGATTGCCGAATATCCTGAAGTTTATTAAAGATTATGACGATCCGTTTTTGGACGAGTTGTTGAAAGGCTAGGATGTTATAATAAGCTTTCCAAAAGTTTAGAACTTTTGGAAAGTTTAGAGTTCAAAAATGCAAACGGCCCGACAATTGCCGGGCCGTTTGCTTTGGATTTAATTTTGAAATTATGACTTATTCAATTGATAATAAGCTTCGCTCCAACGCAGCTCATTTTTGAATTGATACAATTCAGTATTCTTGCCAATTTTTACAAACTCAATTCCAGCCATTTCAGAAAAATCCTGCATATGTTCTGAAGTTAAGTTCTGGCTATAACCTGTATGGTGAGCGCCGCCGGCTAAAATCCATGCTGCACATCCTGTTTTCATGTCTGGATATGGTTTCCACAATACGCGTGCAACCGGCAGTTTAGGCAGATCATTTTGCGGAGCTACGGCTTCAACTTCGTTAACAATCATTCGGAAACGATTTCCCATGTCTACAATTGAAGCGTTAAGCGCCGGACCTGCAGCAACATTAAATACCAAACGAACCGGATCGGATTTACCACCAATACCTAATGGATGAATTTCGCACTTGGCTTTTCCATCAGCGATCGACTCACATATTTCCAGCATATGCGATCCAAGTACTAAAGGATTAGAAGGATCAAAATGGTAAGTATAATCTTCCATAAAGGCATTTCCGCCAGGAAGTCCGCTACCCATAACTTTCATCGCACGAACTAATGCTGCTGTTTTCCAGTCGCCTTCGCCCGCAAAGCCATAACCTTGTCCCATCAAACGCTGAGATGCAATACCCGGTAATTGAGCCATTCCGTGTAAGTCTTCGAATGTGTCAGAAAAACCTTTGTAATTTCCTGCTTCCAGGAAGGATTTCATACCCAGTTCAATTTTAGCGGCGTCTCTTAAAGATGAATATTGTGCTCCGCCTTTGCGTAAAGAGTCCATTACTGCATAGCGCTCTTCATATTCTGCGGTTAAACGATCTACTTCAGCATCACTGATCTGATTGATTACAGATACTAAATCTCCGATTCCATGTGTGTTTACTGAAAATCCGAATTTTAGTTCAGCTTCAACTTTGTCCCCATCGGTAACAGCAACATAACGCATATTGTCGCCAAAGCGAACAAATCTTGCACCTTGCCAATCGTTCCATCCTGCGGCTGCACGGCTCCAGGCGTTCAGCTGATCCAGTACTTCTGAGTCTTGCCAATGCCCCACAACTACCTTGCGGTTAATGCGCATTCTCGACATGATGAATCCGAACTCACGATCGCCGTGAGCACTTTGATTCAAGTTCATGAAGTCCATATCAATAGAACCCCATGGAATGTCGCGGTTGAATTGAGTGTGCAAATGTGCAACTGGCTTTTGTAATATCTTCAAGCCGTTGATCCACATTTTCGCAGGTGAAAACGTGTGCATCCAGGTGATGATTCCGATACAATTCGGAGCTACGTTTGCTTCCTGACAAATTGAATAAATTTCTTCAGTGCTTTTAACTGTTGGCTTAAAAACTACGCGGACAGGTATTTGCGCCGCATTGTTTAAAGAGCTGGCAATTTCTTGCGAATGTGCTGCAACTTGTTTTAAAGTTTCTTCGCCGTATAAGTCCTGGCTGCCGGTTACAAACCAAACTTCTAGTTTTTTTAAGTCGATCATTATTTTTATTTACGATTTACGAATTTTTATTTACGATTTTTATGTGCTTCTTCCCTTACTGTCCGTAATAAGAGTTAGGTCCGTGTTTTCTTTCGAAATGCTTTTTAATAAGCGAATCTTTCAAACGTGGTGCGCTTGGGTTAATCTGTTCGGTCAATAAAGCCATTTTGGCTACAGTTTCTAATACAGCACTGTTGTAAACAGCTTTGTCTGCAGTTTTTCCCCAGGTAAACGGAGCATGATTGCCTACCAGAATCATCTCAACTTCTTCATAGCTCAATCCTTTTTCCGTGAAGCAATCCATTATCTGGAAACCGGTTTGGTATTCATAGTCTCCCTCAATCATGCTGTCTTTCATCGGAGCAGCACATGGAATGTCAGCCGTCAGGTGATCTGCATGAGTAGTGCCATAGTTAGGAATATCTCTTTGACTTTGCGCCCAGGCCGTCCCGTAGGTAGAGTGTGTGTGTACAATACCGCCGATTTTCTCCCAGTGTTTGTATAAAACAGCATGAGTTAATGTGTCGGATGATGGACGAAGGTCGCCCTCGATTGTTTTACCTTCAAAGTCTACAATTACCATTTTTTCTGGTGAAAGATCCTCGTAGGGTACTCCGCTTGGTTTAATAGCAAAAACGCCTAGCTCACGGTCTGCTGCACTTACATTACCGAAAGTAAATAATACCAGGCCAAGCTTTGGCAGTTGCATGTTGGCTTTATAAGCCTCCTCTTTAATATGTTGATACTTACTCATTTATTAATTCAAAAATCAAAAGTCAAAGGTCAAAAAATTACATTAATGCTTTAATCTAGCTATTGATGGATTGTTCGGTTTCCGCCGCAATGAAGTTTTCGACTAAAGTTCCCGCTTCGCTATACTGTTCGTAACGTTTCGCATAGATCGCCACACGCTCTGGATTTGGATGGTATTCAGCATCAAAACCTTGTCCCATCGCATTCATTGCATCTTCAACTTTCGGATAAATTCCCGCCGCGGTGGCAGCAAACATTGCCGCGCCAATCGCACAGGTTTGATCCGACTTATGTATTTTGATTGGCATGTTTAACACATCGGCCATCATTTGCATGATGAATGGAGATTTCTTTGCAACGCCTCCCAATCCGATTAATCCTTTAACAGGAACACCCTGCTCGTTAAAACGGTCTACAATTTTCTTGGCACCAAAGCAGGTTGATTCAACTAAGGCACGGAATATTTTAACAGCATCGCTGCCTAAATCTAATCCTAAGAAAGCTCCTTTTAATAATTGATTTGCATCCGGAGTTCTTCTTCCGTTTAACCACTCAATTGCAATCTCACCACCTTCTTCAACAGGCAGTTCGTTTGCTCGTTTGCTTAATTCAGGTATAATTCTGGATTCAACCTCATCGATCAATTTTTGGGCAGTTTCTGCATCAACTAATTGGGTCTGTGCCAAAAGATTTTTTACCGGCCAGGCTAAAACATTCTTTAACCAGGCATAAGCGTCGCCAAAAGCAGATTGACCAGCTTCCATACCGATCATCCCGGGAATAATTGAGCCATTCACCTGTCCGCATATACCATTTACGAGGGTTCCCTGAACTTCTTCGATAGGAGCAACAAGCATATCGCATGTCGAAGTGCCCATTACCTTACTTAAGTAATAAGGCTCAATTTGTCCGCCCACTGCACCCATATGTGCGTCGAACGCGCCGATTCCAATTATAACGTCTTGTGGCAGACCAAGTTTTTCGGCCCATTCTGGGCTTATTGTTCCTGCTTGCTCGGAGGAAGTATAGGTTTTGGCGGGAATTTTCGAAGTGAATCCTGCTAAAAGAGGATCAAGACTTGCAAAGAAGTTATCCGGTGGTAAGCCGCCAAATTCTTCAGCCCATAGAGCTTTATGTCCGGCAGAGCAAACGCCGCGTTTAATTTCTGATACCTGGTTTCCCCCTGTCAACAGAAAGGGAACCCAGTCGCAATGCTCAACCCACGAGTGCATGGCATTCCGAACTTTTTCATCTTCCCTTAACACGTGAAGTAATTTTGCCCAAAACCATTCGGATGAATAAATGCCGCCAACCAGTTGAAGGTAATTTGTATCAAACTTTTCAGCATGAGCATTGATTTCAGCGGCTTCATCTACAGAAGTGTGATCTTTCCAAAGCACAAACATTGCATTTGGATTATTTTCGAACTCTGGTTTTAATGCAAGGGGAGTTCCTGTTTCGTCCACCGCCACAGGTGTTGATCCTGTAGTGTCAACAGAAATGGCCTTAATGTTTTTAGCAACATCAGCACCAGCGATCGATAAACATTCTTTAATAGTTTTTTCGAGCCCTTCAACATAGTCCAGAGGGTGTTGCCTGAACTGGTTTTCCGACGGATTACAAAACAAGCCTTGTTTCCATCTTGGATAATAATAAACAGCAGCTGCTATTTCCGCTCCATTTGAAGCGTCTACTATAACCGAGCGAACGGAATCTGTTCCGTAATCTACTCCGATAACATAAGGGTGAGTATTCATATTGTGGTATTCGTGTCTAATTAACACTTATTTTTTTGAATTTTAAAATTCTTAAGAGGATTTTCTAAAAAAAAAATAAATTCAGAGCGATTTGTTTGAGATAAAAAAAATCGTCACTGCTGCTTCTTTGATTAAGGCAGGTTGATGTTGGTTTTCAATTCCATCACAAGAATGCCGTTGGATTTGGAATAAAATTCAAAAACGTCTGGAATTTATCTTTATAAATAGCTGGATCAAGTTTATAATAATAGGCGCCTTTTTTAGAGCCTTCTTTATCTTTTTCATCCTGACGGATAAGCAATCCTGTCGATAAAAGCTTTCTGCTGAAATTACGTTTGTCGAGCTCTGTATCGTATACATTCTCGTAAAGAGTTTGTATTTGCGGAATAGTGAATTTTTCGGGAAGAAGCTCGAACAAAATGGGATGCAAAGCAGCTTTATATCGTAGCATTTGCTTGGCTTTTTCGACCATAAAATCATGATCAAAAATAAGTTTAGGAGCTTCTTTTAGAGGAAACCATTCTGCGTGATATTCGTCGCTTAATTGCTTCTCATATTTATGAATATCTATAAATGCATAGTAAGCTACACTTAAGGTGCGTTCAATCGGGTCGCGCTGGGGTTCTGCAAAAACCTGAAACTGTTCCATATACACACCCTCAAGGCCTGTTAATTGCTTCAGGATTCTTGCAGCTGCTTCATCTGTATTTTCTGTCGGTTCCACGAATCCACCCATCAAACTCCATTTATTCTTTTCGGGCTCGAAACCCCGCTGAATAAGTAATAGTTTAAGGATTTCTCCGTCAAAGCCAAAAACGATGCAATCAACTGCGACAAGAATGCGTGTCTGTTTGGAATATCTGGTCATTTCAATACAATGATAAAGTATATCTGTTTAACTGACAATTATTCGGCTGAAATTCTTGGGTTAAACCTTTTTTAAATGTCGAATTAATAGCGAATGCTAAAAGAAAACTCTTCTTTTTTTAATTGTAACATTGACATTTAAAGAAATCCTCTTACCTTAGTTCTTATAAACCTGTTTTAAAAGAAACAATCCAAAATATTTATTAATCAAATTATACTCATTTGAAGATGGAATTATTTAGACAAGCACGAACTTTAAGTGTTGCTGCAGGCGTTTTATTTGCTTCAACAATTGCTTCTATGGCACAAAACCAGATAGTAATTGATGCGAATCCGGCCGAAGCGAAACATGTTATAAGCAAACATATTTATGGGCATTTCGCCGAACATTTAGGGCGAAGCATTTACGGTGGCTTTTATGTTGGCGAAGATTCGAAGATTCCTAATACGAAGGGTATACGGAATGATGTAGTTGCGGCATTAAAAACCCTAAAGGTTCCGAATCTTCGTTGGCCGGGAGGATGTTTTGCGGATACCTATCACTGGAAAGATGGAATCGGACCGAAAGAAAATCGTCCGACGATTGTGAATACCTGGTGGGGTGGTGTTACCGAGAATAACAGTTTCGGTACCCACGATTTTCTAAATATGTGTGAGTTATTAGGAACTGAACCTTATTTGGCAGGAAATATGGCTACTGGTACTGTTCAGGAAATGGCAGACTGGGCCCAGTATGTGAATTTTAAAGGAGAAAGTCCGATGTCTAAACTGCGTCGTGAAAACGGGAGAGATGAACCATGGAAAGTGAAGTATTGGGGAATAGGAAATGAAGCATGGGGTTGTGGTGGTAATATGACTCCAGAATACTATGCTAATGAATTCCGGAAATTTTCAACCTTTATGAGTGATTGGAGCAATACCGGCGGTCTTTTTAGAATCGCATCGGGCGCTAACTCTTCCGACTACAACTGGACAGAGGTAATTATGAAAAACGTCCCGAAAGGTCTGATAGAAGGCATGGCTCTTCACCATTATTCGGTAATTGACTGGAACAAAAAAGGACCATCGACAGATTTTACCGAGCAACAATATTTCACTACCATGCAGAAAGCACTATTTATGGAGGAGCTGGTGAATAAACATAGCGCCATAATGGACAAATATGATGCGGGTAAAAAAGTTGCATTGGTGGTAGATGAGTGGGGCGGATGGTATGATGTGGAACCGGGCACCAATCCTGGATTTTTATATCAGCAAAATACCATCAGAGATGCAATGATTGCAGGGGTGACTTTAAACATATTCAACAATCACGCCGAGCGGGTTAAGATGGCTAACCTTGCACAAGCGATCAACGTGTTGCAGGCAGTTATTCTTACAAAAGATGACAAGATGATTTTAACTCCAACCTATCATGTAATGGAGATGTATAATGTCCATCAGGATGCAACCTTAATTCCTTTGAAAATAAGTTCGGCTAATGAGTATGTAATGGGTAATGACAAATTACCGGCCGTATCCGCATCTGCATCAAAAGATAAAAACGGATTGACTCACATATCTCTTGTTAATATTGATCATAAAGGTTCGAGAAATATTGTTTTGGATTTAAAAGATTTGAAAGGGAGTTCTGTAAAAGGAAGAATTCTTAGTTCGAAAAAAGTTCAAGATTATAATTCTTTCGAAAAACCTGATTTTATTAAGCCTGTAGCTTTTAAAGATGCGAGCATAAGGGGAGGGAAACTGCAAGTGAAACTTCCGCCAGCTTCTGTTGTGGTACTTGAGCTGAAATAGAGCCTGAAAATATCCCTGAAAACCAGGGATATTTTTTTTGAATATTTTTTTAAATGTTCCTTCGACATTTGTAGATTTTTACTTATACTTGAATAACCAGTTATAGAGTCCGGGCGAGTTCTGGATTTAAAATAAATCAAAATCAATTAATAGATTTCTTCCATACTTTTTTAAGATGGCGACGAACTCAATTCAGGAGAAGTTCTGTAAATCAGAACACGGGGGAGATGAACACCTTATTTGGGATTCGTTTAAAAGCGGCGATAAATCTGCCTACGCTTATTTTTATAACGAATATTCATCCTTGTTATATAGATACGGTTGCAAAATTGTCAGCGACAGAGAATTGGTAAAAGATTGTATGCATGATTTGTTTACCGAAATCTGGAAGAATAAAGCTAATCTCAGTAACCCGGTATCTATAAAAAATTATCTCGTAAAATCTTTACGTAATAAACTTGTCAGGGCAATAAGTAAGCAATCGAGATTTGTTCAGGAAGGTTTGCTGACGGAAAAGGATCTCGGATATGTCGACTCAAATGAGTTGGATTTGGTTTCAAAAGAAACAAAGCACGAGAATGAAAGAAAGCTTATTAATGCATTAAGAACCCTAACCAACAAACAAAAGGAAATCATCTTTTTGTTATACTACAATAATCTTAGCCCTGTCGAAGTCGCGGCAATCATGTCAGTCTCAGTCAGGACTATTTATAATACTACGTTCAATGCCATCCAGTCGCTTAAAAGTGAAATGGCCATTGTTACAGTGCTTTTCCTGTTAGAAAATCATTCAAAATAATTCCTGTCCACACGGTCAATAGGACCGTTTTTACGGCTTTTTTATTTTTTTTAAAAAAAAGGTAAAAAATCTTTGGTAAAAAATCCCGGTCACTGTCTACTGTATATAAACCAATTAACCAGCGGTATTATATGCATTTCCAAAAGTTTACTATTGAAGATCTAATTCTTGATCCTGCCTTTATTAAATGGGTAAAAAGTCCCATCAAAGAAGATGGCAGCTTGTGGATAGAATGGGCTTCATTAAATGCTGAAAACAGAGAGATTATTCAGCAGGCAAAAGAAATAATTTTAGAACTTTCCAGGGATGAAGATGCTCCCGTTCAGCATGAATTAGCTGAATTGTGGTCACGCATTTCTGCATCTAACGACCTTTTTGACCAACGAGAACTTAAAAAGAGTAAAGGCAACACCATTATAGAATTTATTAAATCATGGCAGCGAGTGGCCGCAGTTTTAACTGCCTTATTATTTGTGAGCGTTTTGGCCTTGCTTGTCTTAAATCGCAAAGTCGAATACCAGACTGCGTACGGCGAGCATAAAAACATTGTATTGCCCGATGGTTCTGTGGTTGTATTGAACGCAAACTCGTCAATTTCTTATCCATCCAAATGGGATACTGAGACCGCCCGCGAAATCTGGTTAGAAGGCGAAGCTTTCTTCTCGGTCACCCATAAAAAAAACTCGCAGAAATTTATCGTTCACACCAACGATCTGGATGTACAGGTCTTAGGGACAAAATTTGATGTGAATACACGTCGGGAAAAAACCTGTGTTATCCTGAATTCTGGTAAAGTAAAGCTCTATTTAGTTAATCAGCAGAATAAAGAGGTGGATATGAAGCCCGGCGAAATGGTCGATTTTTCTCCTAAACAGCAGCGATTATCAAAGAGAACTGTTCGGGCCGAGAAATATAGTTCGTGGGTAGAAAGGAAGCTGGTGTTTGAAGAATCAAGTCTTAAGGAAATAGCTGCTTTACTGCAGGATAATTATGGATATACAGTTCGGTTTTCAACAGCTGACTTAGAACAGTTAACCTTTACCGGGACCATTGATTCAGACAACGTAGACTTATTGTTTAACATACTTCAAAAAACATTTAATATCTCAATTATAAAAAAGGAGGGCGGAAATATCGTTGTTAACAAACTGTAATTATATACCTGAAACCAATTAATATTTAACCAACACTAACCAAAAAATTGAATGATGAGAACTTTTATACTCGGAGTTTTTACGGTATTGCTGGTAGCCGAACAAAGCTATTCGCAAAATCAAACTTATGTATATGCCAGCAATGAAAAGGTAGATTCTACGATACCGCAGAAAGCAGAGCGTTTACAGCAACTTACAACTGTGCTGAAGTCCCTGGAAGGGCACTATAAAGTGCGGTTTAATTATGATTCAAAATTGCTTAGAGATAAAGTAACAAATGCGGGTTTAGTTGTGAGTGATGCCCCGATAGAAAATACTTTAGGCAAAATATTGGCTCCTTTTGAATTGAGCTATGAGAAAGTAAAGGACAATTATTATATCATTTTAAAAAACGCTAAAAACCTGGTTGACATTACGGTCAGGGGGACAGTGACTGACGCCGGAGGACAGGCGATTCCCGGAGTAAGTGTTAAACTCAAGGGATCCTCTCTTGGTGTTACCACCGATCTGAATGGGCAGTATTCCATTAATATCCCCGATGGAAGCGGGGTGTTGGTTTTCAGTTTCATTGGGTTCTCTACCACGGAGCTCGCAGTTAATAATCAAACTACCTTAAATGTAACTCTTTCAGAAGATTCGAAAACGCTGGACGAAGTAGTTGTGGTTGGATACGGATCGCAAAGAAAAGTTGATATAACAGGTTCTGTTGCGGTTGTAGATGTTGCCGATATGAAGCAAGTTTCGTCGAATGACGTAGGGCAGTTACTACAGGGCCGTGCCGCAGGCGTTACGGTAAACAGTGATGGCCAGCCGGGTGCGTTTCCCCAGGTGCGAATTAGAGGTATTGGTACGTTTGGAAATTCAGACCCTTTATATGTAATCGACGGAGTGCCGATTAACGGTGTTCCAAGAGATTTTAATCCAAATGATATTGAATCAATGCAGGTGTTGAAAGATGCCTCTTCAGGGGCTGTATACGGTTCGCGGGCAGCTAATGGGGTTATTATCATTACGACAAAACAGGGTAAGAAAAATTCTCCTCTTAAAGTCGAATACTCTGGTTATTATGGTGTAGATCAGGTTTGGCAAAGAATGCCAGTTACCTCGCGGGTGAATTATCAGAATTTAAACAATGAGGCACGTTTTAATGCCCAAAAGCCTCTGGCTCCTGCAAACGACCCTAACTCCAGCAAATTTATTACAGGTATTGATACCGATTGGCAGGAAGAAGGATTGAAGAATGGGAATCGTCAGAATCATTACCTTAATTTTTCTGGTGGCGGTAACAACGTTGTATATAACGTATCGTTCGACATGTTTGATAATAATGGAACATTCGTAGGAAACGGACCGACCTATAAGCGTTATACCGGCCGTGTAAATACTACTGCTGAAAAAGGGATTTTTAAAATTGGCCAGACCTTAAGTTACACCCGTTCAAAAGAAAATGGATTAACAAGCGGTGATGGAGTTCTTTTAGGCGCCCGCCCGCCACTTATTAATGATCTGGTGTTTGCAATACCTACAATGGCAGTTTACGATCCTACTGTAGATGGTGGTTTTGGCGGCACTTTACAAGAACGCGAAGATGCCATCTCACTTAATGGAATTGGGTATAATAGCCTGGTTAAAAATACGGTTGATGTAGACAGAATATTTGCAACTGTATACGGCGAACTCCAATTAATAAAGAGCAACGGACATAATTTAAAATATAAACTAAACTTAGGATACGATAGGGTGATGGCCCGTGATTACGGTTTTATTCCGACTTTCAATCTTGGATACTTCTTTCCTAATCCAACAGCTCGCGTTACTGATAATTCAAGAACCTACGGCTACGGGCTTGTGGAAAATACCCTGAATTATGAAAAGCAATTTGGAAAACATTCGCTGGCTGTCTTGGCCGGACAAATGTTTCAAAAAGATCTTGCGCTGCAAAAGTTTGGTTATGCCCAGGGTTATAGTTTTCCAGAATTTCCGGTTTTAGCTACCGGAGAAACTAATACTGCCGGTTCCCGGGATGATTATCATGCGCTTGCATCCTATCTGGGACGTATCAACTACAATTTCGACCAGAAATATCTGTTAACAGCAACCCTTAGGCGTGATGCTTCTTCGCGGTTCGCACCTGTAAATAGGACAGGATATTTTCCTTCTGTCGCTTTAGGATGGCGAATAAGCAACGAGTCGTTCTTTAATAAGGTGGTACCCACTTCTGTAGTTTCCGATTTAAAGATCAGGGCCAGTTATGGAAAGCTGGGTAACGAGAATATTCCGAATTATGCCTACACAGCCTTAATAAACCCTAACGTGGTTTATACATTCAACGACATGCGCGTAATCGGCGGCATTCAAACCAATGTTGTTTCGGAGACCATTAAATGGGAAGACAGAAGTACATCTAATATCGGTTTTGATGCGGTTTTATTGAATGGAAAGTGGGATCTCTCCGCAGAATATTACAACAGCAAAAGCTCAGATATTTTGATAGGTATCCCTATTCCCGCATCAGTTGGGTCGATTAACAGCAATCCCATTGTCAACGCCGGAGCATTAAGAAATTCAGGAATTGAAATTTCGACAGGCTACCATAAAACAGCGGGAGAATTTAAATTTGATGTGTCGGCGAATTTCACCACAATTAGAAACCGTGTACTGTCATTAGGAAATGATGTTCAGTTCAGGGAAGGAGTTGGATCTAAATCCGAATTAGGTGGCGAAGTTGGAAGGCATTATGGATATGTCGCTGAGGGTATTTTTCAAACTCCTGAGGAAGTTACGGCTCACGCCTTTCAATTTCCAGGAACTACTGTTGGTGATATAAAATTTAAAGATCTGAACGGAGATAATATAGTCGATGATAAAGACAGAACCTATCTTGGCAGTGGATTACCAAAATATACCTATGGCTTAAATTTCAATACTTCCTATAAGAGCTTTGATTTTACCGTTTTTGCTTCAGGAAGTGCCAAATTTTTAATCAATAGTCGGTTATACAGAGACTTGATGCATACCGCAGGTGATGCAAACTATCATCAGGATATTATCAATCGCTGGACATCTGTTAACACCAATACTAATATTCCCCGCTTGGACTGGAATGATGTAAATCAAAATGGCAGGAATTCAAATCGCGAAGGATGGCTTCAGGACGGGACTTATCTACGGATAAACACTTTGTCCTTAGGATACACCTTACCTAAGAACTTAATAAAAGGAGTATCAAGTGCCCGTATCTATTCAACTGCCCAAAATCTATACACCTTCCAAAAGTATAAAGGATACAATCCTGATTTTACCGCCGGCGTATTTGAACCGGGTTTTGATAACGGATCTTATCCGAAACCAAGAACAATAATGCTGGGAGTGCAGGTAGGCTTTTAATTGATATTGTATAAACAAAAGGAAATTAAGATGAAAAATTTAAAACTCTATATACTGGCTCTCGGCTTATTTACTGCTGGTTTGACTTCTTGCGACAAGGAGCTGGATCTCGTAGACCCTAATAGTCCGACTACAGGAACCTATTGGAAAACTGAAACCCAGGCATTTGCCGGTGTAACCGGTATTTATAATGCTTTAATAACTGATGGAACCTATCAGCGTTCATTTCCCGGTCTTACCGATAGCCGTGGTGATGATTTTCGTGGTGATAGTCCCTGGGGCGATCTTGAACAAACCGGAAAGTTTATTATCCCGAACACTTCTGCACCGGTGCAATGGATTTGGAGAGATTTGTATATGATCGTGTTCAGATCGAATCAGGTTATTCAGAATGTCGGAAAACTGGATCCTGCTGTGATAAGAGCTGAAGCTAAAGACAGGATACTGGGACAGGCATATTTTTTAAGAGGCTTGGCATATTATAATCTGGTAACCACTTTTAAGGCTGTTCCCCTAATCACCGTTCCGCCTGCCGATCAGAATGATTATTTCCCTCCAACAGCATCGGAAGAAGCCTTATGGAATCAAATCTTTTCGGATTTTAAATCTGCTGAAGAAATGCTTCCGGTATCTTATGATAATGTTGTTGGTCCGGATAAAGGCCAAAAGGGGAGAGCAACAAAAGGTGCAGCCGCCGGAATGCTGGGTAAGGCATATTTATATAAAAAAGAATGGCAAAAGGCTGCCGATCAATTTGCTAAATTCTTTGTGGCGCCATTACAGGGTGTCTATTCATTAATGCCGGATTATCGGGATAACTTCAAAGCGACCAACGAAAATAATGCAGAATCTTTATTTGAAGTACAGTTCAGCGCTGAAGGTGGATCTGTTGCTAACTGGACCGGCGAGCCAAACGCAAACTGGCGTCAATTCGAAGCATTTTCGATAACCTATGGTATGGATGGAAAAGGCTTTTCTGATTATTTGCCGACCAAATGGATTTATGATGAGTATAAGGTTGAAAAAACAACAGACAATAAAAGTGATCCACGCTTGCTGGCTACTATTGCATCTTACGAACCTGCAGATAATTCTACCACAGCTTACGGCGTTCCCTGGCCACATCCTCAGGATAGGATTTATCCAAGGAAATATACCTATGATGGCTTAGGCGCTCCTTTTGAAACCTTTGAAGGAGGCGGAATAAACTATCGGGTATTGCGCTATGCAGATATCTTATTAATGTATGCCGAGGCCTTGAATGAGTTGAACAGAACTCCTGAAGCTTACCCGCTTATCCAGCAGGTTAGAGACAGAGCCAAATTGCCGATTTTGCTGGTTGTAAAACCAGGGATGAACCAAACTCAAATGCGTGAACAAATTTACCACGAACGTGCTTTAGAGTTTGCTATTGAAGGCCAACGCATCAACGATATTATCAGATGGGGATGGCTATATGATCCGGCTAAGCTGGCAATGTTAAAAGCACATGATGCAGATTTTAATACCTGGACAGCAGGTAATGAATATTTGCCTATTCCGCAGTCAGAACTGGCAACTAACAAGAATCTTTCACCAAACTCAGCTAACTAATTATTGCGGTTCAAAAACAGATAGATGTCAGGTTCGCCTGACATCTCATCATAAAACTAAAAAATTATGAATAAGTTATTTTCCAAAGTTTTTGCTCCGGTCGTAATAGGATTGGCTTTCATCACCAGCTGTAAAAAGGATGTTGAGCCTATAACTGAAGTTGATCCGGGGATTTTCGCAGAAAAACCCTTCGATATTAATAATATCAATGATACCTATCCCTCATTAACCTCTTCTTCCTTTTACCGGCAATGGGGCCCCTACAACACCCACGATCCATCCATAATTAAAGACGGCGAATGGTTCTATAGTTTTAGCACCGATGTACAATACGGTGGAGAGGCACGGGTCGGCATTATGGTGCGTAAATCGAAAGATTTAGTTGACTGGAAATACGTTGGATGGGCGGTAAACGCTTTGCCGGCAATGGCGGTAAACTATATAACTTCAAACGGCGGTACTCCGGTTAAAGGTCTTTGGGCTCCCTATATTATGAAGGTAGGATCCGAATTCAGGCTGTATTATTCGTTGGCGCCCACGGCGGGTCGCACCAGTGCCATAGGTTTGCTTACTTCGGCTTCTCTTGAAGGTCCCTGGGAGGAAAGAGGCCTGGCCGTAACTTCGAGCAATTCTGGCCCGGGAACCAATGCCATCGATCCATCGGTTGTTGTTACTCCTTCGGGGCAGCATTGGATGGTTTATGGGTCCTCATGGGATGGATTGTATGAATTGCAGCTGAATCCTGCAACAGGTCTTGCGCTTGCCTCTGGCGACAAAGGGACGCGGATTGTACGACGGGGAAATACTAATGGAATGATTAATGGAAATTTAGAAGGTCCGGAAATTATTTTCAACCCTACAACAAACATGTACTATTTATTTGTGGCGTACGATTGGCTTTCAACAAAATATAATGTCAGGGTTTTCCGTTCTGCCAATCCTAACGGTCCTTTTTTAGACTGGAACGGGATTAATGTTGACAATGCGTTCGACAACGGCCCAATGATTCTGGCTCCCTATAAATTTATGGATCACGGCGGTTGGGCAGGTGTGTCGCATTGCTCAGTTTTTAAAGATGGAAATCAATATTTTATGGCACATCAGGGCAGGCCGGGTGTAGACAGGGCATTTATGGTTATGCACGTTCGCAAAATGTTTTGGACGCCCGAGGGCTGGCCAATTGTTTCGCCCGAGCGTTATGCGAATGTACCAGACAACGCCGTTGCCGCAAGCGAAATCGCAGGTGATTATGAGCAAATTGTACAGGGTTATGCCGTGGTGCCGGGGTTCGATCAAGAGCAAACTGATCCCCAGTATAATGTAGCTTTTTCAACAACTTTAGGAGCAGATGGTAAGATTAACGGCGATGCTAACAATACATGGAGTTACACTTCGCCATGGCTTGAATTGCGTTGGGCAGGAGGTTTATTTATTGATAAACTTCATGTGTCCCGAGAACGTGATTGGGAAAAGAAAAAAACCTCAACTCTTGTAATGACGGGTTTAAATGGCGGTGGACTCTCTATCTGGCTGAAAAAGAAGTAATTTTAAATACTTAGCATGAAGCCTGCTGTATTTTGTACGGCAGGTTTCATGCTTTATGCTGTAAAATTTTTATTAATTGTTCTAATGACATTTATTATTTAATATCTTTAGACCACCAATTATTCTTAAAATTCAATTCTATCAAGATATAATGAAAAAAATATTCAATCTACTGTCTTTGATTCTGCTCGCTTCAGGGATCTTTTTTGACAGCGTTGCGCAGTCGCAAACCTTTACCATCAAGGCAAATCAGTCTAAAGCTGATGTATCTCCAACCATGTGGGGTGTATTTTTTGAAGATATCAACATGGGAGCCGACGGAGGGATT
This sequence comes from uncultured Pedobacter sp., assembly GCA_966210515.1. Taxonomy (GTDB): domain Bacteria; phylum Bacteroidota; class Bacteroidia; order Sphingobacteriales; family Sphingobacteriaceae; genus Paradesertivirga. Next base: position 26,597 of record CBIHLM010000031.1, on the reverse strand, counting down.
TATGCAGAACTTATAAAAAACCGCTCTTTCGAATTCTATAAACCTTTAATGGGCTGGACCGTTCAGGGCAAAAAGGATGAAGGTGATATTTTGGTACTAAACCGCCAGGAAGCTAACAGTGCAAATCCGCGTTTCCTTCGGGTGAATGTAAATAATAAAGCGAAAGGCGATATGGGATTGACCAACGAAGGTTTTCGCGGAATAGGAATAAAAGATGGCCTGCGTTATGATTTTTCGGTAATGTACAGGCAGGCTGCTCCGGGAATTAAAATGCATTTAGAGCTACTAAACGCTAAAAATGAAGTAATTGGAAAAGGAGAATTAGTGCCTGCAGGTTCTGGTACCGATTGGAAAAAACAGTCTGTAAGCTTTAACGCCACAGCTACCGAGCAAAAAGGAAAATTTAACATTTGGTTTGAAGGAAACGGAACTATCGATTTAGACATGATCTCGCTTTTTCCCTCTGATACCTGGAAGGGCAGGAAAGGCGGCATGCGTGCCGATATGGTTCAGTTGCTTGCTGACATGAAACCAGGCTTTTTACGTTTTCCGGGCGGATGCATTGTCGAAGGTCACGATCTTTCTGTTCGATATCAGTGGAAGAAAACTATCGGTCCCATTGAAAATCGTGAATTAATTGTTAACCGCTGGAATTCTGAGTTTGCTCATCGCCCCACGCCAGATTATTTTCAAACTTTTGGCTTAGGATTTTTTGAGTATTTCCAGATAGCTGAAGATATAGGTGCACAGGCTCTGCCAATTTTGAATTGCGGTATGGCCTGCCAGTTTAATACTGCAGAAGTTGTGCCTCTTGATCAACTGGAACCCTATGTTCAGGATGCGTTGGATCTGATCGAGTTTGCTAACGGAGATGCGACTTCTAAATGGGGTAAAGTGCGGGCAGAAATGGGACATCCGAAGCCTTTCAATTTGAAAATGTTAGGTGTCGGAAACGAAAATTGGGGCCCTCAGTATATTGAACGTTTAAAGATCTTCACCAAAGCGATAAAAGACAAATATCCAAACATTCAGCTCGTAAACAGTTCGGGTACAGATCCCAGTGGCGAGCGATTTGATTTTCTGAATACCGAATTGCGTAAAATGAATGCCGATATTATTGATGAGCATTTCTACCGCCGTCCGGAGTGGTTCCTTGAGAATGCTGCCCGGTACGATAATTATCCCAGAAATGGATCAAAAGTTTTTGCCGGCGAGTATGCGGCACAAAGCGATAAAACGGTTAGCGTGAATAATAAAAACAATTGGCAGACAGCTATCGCGGAAGCAGCGTTTTTAACAGGTTTAGAGCGTAATGCTGATGTGGTTGTTATGGCTTCTTACGCACCCTTGTTTGCCCATGTCGATGGCTGGCAATGGACTCCTGACATGATCTGGGTTGATAACTTACGTTCGTACGGAACTCCTAATTATCATGTTCAAAAACTGTATTCAACAAACAAAGGAACTAACGTTGTTCCGATCACATTGAATAATCAAAATGTAACCGGTCAGGATGGATATTATGCATCGGCAACAATTGACAAAGCCACAAAAGACCTTATTATTAAAATAGTAAATAACTCTGATAAGGCACGCAATGTTGATTTCGCAGTCGATGGAGTAAAGCTTCAATCGAAAGGAACTATCACGGCGGTATCGTCAAACGCCTTAGAAGCTGTAAACTCTTTAGACAAGCCAATGGAAATTAGTCCTAAGCAAAAACAAGTGTCTTTTAAAGATAAGAAAGTTAAGGCTGATCTGGCGCCTTATTCATTCAATGTCATCCGGGTTAAAATGAAATAACATGTTTAAACTAATATGTTTTCTGTTGCTTTTTAGCCTGGGTTTAAGTGCCCAGGATTTACAAACAAATATTTCCGTCCACGATCCGGTGATGGCAAAGCAGGGAGATACGTATTATCTGTTTTGTACAGGAATGGGTATCTCTGTGTGGTCGTCTAAGAATTTGAAAGAATGGAAAAAGGAGGAGCCTGTGTTTTCGGAAGCACCTGTATGGGCTGTTAAAGCAATTCCGACGTTCAAGGGACATATATGGGCGCCCGATATCAGTTATTATGACGGGAAATATTATCTCTATTACTCGGTATCCGCTTTCGGTAAAAATACTTCGGCCATTGGCCTCGCTACAAATACAACGCTAGATCCCTTAAGCCCGGAGTATAAATGGATAGATCATGGCGAAGTGATACAATCGTATCCCGGAAAAACTAATTGGAATGCTATTGATCCAAATATCGTTACTGATAAAAAAGGAACGCCATATATGTCTTTTGGTTCTTTCTGGGATGGATTGAAGCTTGTAAAGCTTAGTAAAGACCGAATGAGCATTGCAGAAAGTCCTGAAAACCTTCCTACAATTGCCAGTCGTAAAAAAAGCCCTTCGGCCGAAAATCCTCCCTCAGTAGATGATAATCCAAAAGATGCTGGTGGAAATGCCATAGAAGCTCCGTTTATCTTTAAAAAAGGAAAATATTACTATCTATTTGCATCAACGGATTATTGCTGTAAAGGTCCGAATAGTACGTATAAAATGATTGTCGGAAGGTCGAAAAAAGTGACTGGACCATATCTGGATAAAAATGGAGTGTCAATGGCGCAGGCGGGCGGTACCTTATTGCTCGAAGGAGATAAGAACTGGTATGGGGTAGGGCATAATTCTGTTTATACGTTTGATAATACAGACTATCTCGTCTTTCACGGATATGATGCCTCTGACAAAGGAAGGTCTAAATTGCGTATTGAAAAGCTATCCTGGGATAAAAAGAAATGGCCTTATTTGAAATAGAGAGGTTTTTAGGATCGTTATGCGGATAATCTTTAACCTGTAATCAGCGTCTTAATAATAAATGATGAAATGAAAAATTTCCTTTGTGTATTGATCTTATCAGTGTTGGTCTTTCAAGGATATGGGCAAAGCCATACCTTGAAAATCTTCCCATTGTCCGAAGTAAGGTTATTGGATGGCCCGTTTAAGCAGGCTCAACAAACCGACTTAAAATATATTCTCGCTTTGGATCCCGACAGGCTGCTTGCGCCTTATTTAAAAGAGGCGGGCATTGAAACCAAAGCCGTAAGCTATGGAAACTGGGAAAATACCGGTCTTGATGGCCACATCGGCGGTCATTATCTTTCTGCATTATCCTTAATGTTTGCTTCTACAGGAGACCGGGAGTTGCAAAGGCGCCTGAATTATATGATTGATCAAATCGAAACCTGTCAGCAGAAAAACGGAAACGGCTATGTTGGTGGTATCCCCGGTGGAAAGGCGATGTGGGAAGATGTTGCAAATGGAAAGATAGACGCAGGGGGATTCTCTTTGAATAAAAAATGGGTTCCGTGGTATAATATTCATAAGCTGTATGCAGGTTTAGTGGATGCCTATTTAATCGCAGGAAATCAGAAGGCAAAAACGGTTTTAATCAGACTTTCTGACTGGTGTCTTGATCTTACATCCAAACTTTCGGATCAGCAGATCCAAACTATGCTACGTAGCGAGCACGGAGGCATGAATGAAGTTTTTGCTGATGTAGCTTCCATTACCGGCGACAAAAAATATCTGGAGCTGGCAAGGAAGTTCTCTCACCAGACTATTCTTAATCCCCTTTTGGAGAAAAAAGATGCGTTAACCGGTTTACACGCAAATACCCAGATCCCGAAAGTGATCGGATTTATGCGTGTGGCAGAGGAATCGGGAGATAAAGATTGGGCAGGTGCCTCAAACTTCTTTTGGGAAACTGTAGTTCAGAACCGGACAACTTCTATAGGCGGAAACAGCGTGCGTGAGCATTTCAATCCAGCTAACGATTTTTCTACAATGATTGAATCGAAAGAAGGACCGGAAACCTGCAATTCGTACAACATGCTCAAGTTAAGCAAGCATTTGTTTTTGTCAGATCCGAAACTAAAATATATCGATTATTACGAGCGGGCTACTTACAATCATATACTTTCATCTCAACATCCCGAAAAGGGAGGCTTTGTGTATTTTACTCCTATAAGACCGCAACATTACCGGGTGTATTCAAAAGTCGACCAGAGTTTTTGGTGCTGTGTAGGTTCAGGATTAGAGAATCATGGAAAATACGGCGAGCTGATTTATGCTCATAACGAGAAAGATATTTATGTAAATCTTTTTATTGCATCCACTTTAAATTGGAAAGAAAAAGGAATTAATTTAGTTCAGAATACGAAATTTCCTTTTCAGGAAACCTCTGATATCAAACTTCAGCTTAAAAAATCAAAGAAGTTCGTACTTCATTTAAGGCATCCTTCTTGGGTGAAACAAGGTCAAATGAAAGTTCGGGTAAATAATGTTTCTGTTGATGCAGTTCCCAACTCCTCGTCCTATGTTTCTATATCACGGAAATGGAAAAATGGGGATATTGTTTCTGTTGAACTTCCTATGCATACTAAAGCAGAGCCTTTGCCCGACAATTCAAACTGGATCTCTTTTGTTCATGGCCCCATCGTTCTGGGGGCAGCAACTGGAACGAAGGATCTCGACGGACTAATCGCCGACGACAGCCGTATGGGACATATTGCAAACGGTCCCTTGTATTCTTTGGAAGATGCTCCCTTAATTATTTCATCAACGAATAGGTTCGAACCGGTTTTAGAGCCGGTAAAAACAAAGCCATTCACTTATAAGGCTTCAGATCTTATCTATCAGGAAAAGTATAAGAACCTGGAGTTTGTTCCCTTCTTCCAGTTACATGATACTCGTTATATGCTATACTGGCCTGTGAATACTGTTGAAAAGCTTGAAGCTTCGCAAAAGCTTTTACGTGAGATGGAGCGCCTTAAACTTTCACTTGAAGCGAGTACCATTGATCAGGTGGCTCCCGGAGAGCAGCAGCCGGAATCTGATCATAATTTTCAGGGCGACAGAACCGAAGCAGGGGTTTTTAAAGACAGGCACTGGCGCCATGCACAAGGCTGGTTCAGTTATGATCTCAAAAATCCCGATAAAAATGCAAAAGTGCTTCGTGTTACTTATTACGGTAGGGATAGCGGAAGAAATTTCGATATCTACTTGAATGATTTTTTGCTGGAAACTGTAAAGTTAGATGGAACCTCTGGTGACAAATTTATTGATGTTGATTATTCTATACCACTTGAGCTGATAAGAAAATTCTCGGGGAAGCCATTAAAAGTGAAGTTCGCCGCGCATCCAAATTCTACTGCGGGAGGAATTTACTACCTCAGATTGTTAAAATAGAGCAAGCGTTTATTAGTCGTGGTAAAGAATTTTTTTAAATAAATAATTGTTGTATTGACAATTTTAGAAATAATAAATTACTTTAGCCCATTAATCTTTTAACCTAAAATAAACTAGAATGAAAATTAACTTATTGCTAATTTTAGCCGCCGGTGTCGTGTCTTTTTCAGCGTGTGATTCGTCCAGGCAAGCATCTAATGATTCAGATTCAACCCATACAGATTCAATATCAAATATGATTCCCAGCAGAGCCAATTACCAGGATACCGTAGATGGTAAACAAACTGATCTTTTTGTGTTAAAGAACGCAAACAATATGCAAGTAGCAATTACCAACTTTGGTGGCAGGGTTGTCAGCATCATTGTTCCGGACAAGGACGGAAAAATGACCGATGTTGCACTGGGTTATGAAAAGCTATCAGGTTATCAAAAGGCGAATGAGCCATATTTTGGAGCCATAATAGGGCGTTACGGCAATCGCATCGGGAATGCTCAATTTAAATTGGATGGAGCAACGTATAAACTTGCGGCCAATAATGGTCCAGCGTCGTTACACGGTGGTCCAACAGGTTTTCATGTCCGTGTTTGGGACGCAACTATGCCGAACGATTACACTCTTGAGTTGTCGTATGTTTCTAAAGACGGAGAAGAAGGTTTCCCTGGAAATCTGACGACCAAAGTGGTTTATTCTTTAACCGATGATAATGCTCTTAAAATAGATTACACAGCGACTACGGATAAAGTGACTGTTGTAAACTTAACCAACCATACTTATTTTAACCTGAACGGTGATGGTACTGGTGATATAAACGACCACATTCTTAAAATTAATGCCGATAAATTTACCCCGGTTGATGCAGCTTTGATTCCTACAGGCGAGCTTAAAGATGTTGCGGGTACTCCATTTGATTTTACAAAGCCAACTCCGGTTGGACAGAGAGTTGAAGCTGACGATGCTCAGTTGAAGCTTGGTAAAGGCTACGATCACAACTTCGTTTTAACAAATGGCGATACTACCATGAAACAAGCTGCTACTATTACCGGCCCTAAAACCGGCATCAGTATGGAGGTGTTAACTACCGAGCCTGGAATTCAGTTCTATGGTGGAAACTTTATGGAAGGAAAAGAAAATGACGGAAAAGCTGGCAAAGCATATCCGTTCCGTAATGGCTTTTGCCTTGAAACACAACATTTTCCTGATTCTCCTAATAAGCCTTCGTTCCCTACTACAACTTTAAAGCCTGGCGAAACATATAAAACTTCAACGATTTATAAGTTTACAGCTCAGTAATAAGTTTCTAAAATCTACGAAAGCCTTTCTCAATATTGGGAAGGGCTTTTTTTATGGAGCTATGCCGAGCTGTTTTAAGTGTTATTTTGACATTAAATTTTAATAGTTCTGTTTTTTGTGATAAATTACAGGCGCTAATTCTTAGCCGAAACCATTATTAAGTCCTAACACCTGCAAGGTTTTATGAAAAAAGTTTTATTGTTAATGTTTATATCTGCTGGTAGTGTTACTGGCTTTGCACAAACCATACATACACTTCAGAGTCCTGACAAAAATATCTCTGTTCAGTTTTCTGTAGATAATAAAGGGCGTGCAATCTATTCCGTTCTTTCCCAAAAAGCAACTGTCCTTGAAAATTCCAGCTTAGGTTTGATCAGGGAAGATGAGAGCTTTAGTACGGCGCTTTCATTAATATCTGCATCGCCAGTGTATACTATTTCAGATAAGTATGAACTGCTCACTTCGAAAAAGAGAATTAATAATTATAAAGCTAATAAGCAGGTTTTTCGAGTAAAAAGTCGCAATGGCAAACTAATGGATATTATTTTCCAGGTTTCAAATGATGGGGTGGCATTTCGTTATTATTTCCCCGAATATTCAGCAGATACAAAGAAGCTGACCGAAGAAATTACCTCATTTAATTTCCCTGAAAGTACGAAGGCCTGGCTTCAGCCAATGTCGGTTGCCAAAACCGGCTGGGAGCAAACCAATCCATCTTACGAAGAGCTTTATCAAAAAGGCATTGCCGTGGGAACTCCCTCTCCAACAAACGCGGGTTGGGTATATCCGGCTCTTTTTAGCGCAGGTAATAATTGGTTATTGATTACTGAAGCTGGTTTAGAAAGAAATTATTGCGGCACTCGCTTACAGCAAAAATCACCGGATGGAGAATATAAAGTCGGTTTTGCTGACCCACGCGAGGTGTTTACTGGCGGAGTTGCGAATCCGCAATCAGCACTTCCGTGGTTTACGCCATGGAGAGTGATAACCGTTGGCTCATTAAATACCATAGTCGAGTCTACACTAGGAACGGATCTCGCCAAGCCAAGTATTGATACAGATAAATCTTATATCAAACCCGGAATCTCATCTTGGAGTTGGGTGTTATTAAAAGATGATTCTACCGTTTATAATGTCCAGAAGCGTTTTATTGACTATGCCTCTGATATGAACTGGAAGTATTGTCTGATTGATGCCGATTGGGATAGAAAGATTGGCTATGAGAAAATTCAGGAACTTGCCGACTACGGAAAGACTAAGAACGTAGATCTTATTTTATGGTATAATTCTGCCGGAGCCTGGAACACAGTAAAGTATACTCCTAAAGATAAATTAATAACGGCTGAAAAAAGAAAGGAAGAGTTTAGCCGGCTTCAAAAAATGGGTATCAAAGGAATGAAGATGGATTTCTTTGGCGGCGATGGTCAGTCTATGATTGCTTATTACCATGATATTATGCAGGATGCCGCAAAATATAAACTGCTTGTAAATTTCCACGGAGCCACACTTCCACGTGGTTGGCAAAGAACCTATCCAAACTTGATGACGATGGAATCAATTAAAGGAATGGAGTTTATCACATTTGAACAAGCGGGCGCAGATCAGGAGCCAACACATGCTGCAACAATTCCTTTTACCAGGAATGTTTTTGACCCGATGGATTTTACTCCGATGGCTTTGTATAAAATTCCGAATATCAAAAGAAGAACCACCAGTGCATTTGAATTAGCTACTTCAGTTATTTATTTGTCGGGAGTGCAGCACATGGCAGAAACGCCTGAAGGGATGAGTCACATGCCTGATTACGTTAAAGGATTTTTACGTAAATTACCAGTTAACTGGGATGATGTTAAATTTGTTGACGGATATCCGGGTAAACTGGCGGTAATTGCACGAAAATCGGGCAGCACCTGGTATGTAGCTGGTATTAACGGCGAAAATCAGTCTAAGGATTTAAATCTGGATTTATCTTTTATTAAAGGATCAGGGAGTATAATTACGGATGGCAACGAGGATCTGTCGTTTATTCGAAATAGCATATCTGCACAACAAAATACCAAAGTTACGGTTAAACCGAATGGTGGGTTCGTCATGGTATTTAATGACAAATAGCCTCGTTATAAATTGCTTTTAAACTGCTATCTGCCACTGGAGATTCAATATAATCGCAACACCTAAGCTATTAATATGAAGCGAATTCTGTTTTTGATGTTTCTGGCGCAATTTTCTATAGCAATTGCTCAGAAGAAACCCGATCTTAAGCTTGTTGATGTCGGCTTAGGGTGGGCAAGTAACTCGGTGAATGCGGTAATCTTCAGAAAAAATTCTTTAGTTACTTATCGTGATACCCAGTATATAGCTTATTATAATCAGGACAAATATGTAGTGCTTGGGAAACGAAAGTCAGGCTCATCATCCTGGATATTAAAGCAAACTCCTTTCCAGGGAAATACCAACGATGCACATAATACAATAAGTATAATGGTCGACGGAGATGGTTATCTGCATGTGTCCTGGGATCACCACGGACATCCGCTTCGTTACGCGAAAAGTGTAAGTTCAGGATCACTGGACCTTACATCGAAACTTTCTATGACAGGTGTCGACGAAGGAAACGTTACCTATCCGGAGTTTTATAAAATGCCTGGCGGCGATTTGCTGTTTTTTTACCGCAGTGGTGCTTCCGGGCAAGGCAATTTAGTATTGAACAGATACGATCTAAAAACAAAAACATGGCAAAGGCTTCATGATAATTTGATAAGTGGAGAACGGGAAAGAAATGCGTATTGGCAGGCTTTTGTTGATCATAAAGGCACCATTCATGTTTCATGGGTTTGGCGGGAGTCTGCAAATGTTGCCAGTAATCATGATTTAGGATACGCATGTTCCAGAGATGGGGGAATAACCTGGCAAAAATCTACCGGAGAGACCTATGCTATACCGATAACGCAAGCTTCTGCCGAGTATGCGTTTAAAATACCACAGAATAGCGAACTGATAAATCAAACTTCCATGTCTGCCGATAAAAAAGGAAATCCATTTATCGCCACTTATTGGAGGGAGAGCGACTCAAAAATACCTCAATACCATGTTGTTTATAACACCGGTAAAACCTGGAAATGCCTGAACCTGGACTTTCGTAAAAATCCGTTTTCTCTAAGCGGGGTGGGTACCAAACGCATACCAATTTCACGGCCTCAAATTATGGTCAATATCTCAAAATCTAAACCTTCAGGATTATTGATTTTCAGAGATGAAGAACGGGATAGCAAGGTATCTGTCGTGAAAATTAAGAGCTTTAAAAAGAAGAAATGGGAAGTTAGAGATCTTTTGGAAAGTTCCGTTGGCTCCTGGGAGCCGAGTTTCGACACCGAACTATGGCGTATGGCCGGAAACTTAAATCTTTTTATTCAAAATGTACAGCAGGTAGACGCTGAGGGCAAAGCTGATATACCTGCGCAAATGGTTCAGGTGCTAGAATGGAAACCTAATTATTAACAAAATATTGGAATGACCATCATAAGTTTGCACTCACTGATGCAATGAATAAAACTCATGATAGCTTCATATCTTTAAAAAACAATTAAATTCTAATGAATACAAAAAAGATCTTATTCGGAATAATTGCTGCGAGTTTTGCGCTTTTGTCTGCATGTACCGTTCAGCGAAACAATAAGTTGGCTGTAACAAGTTCTAAGACAGAGGTTCGTGAGATCATAGAAAAGGTAAACGGATACTGGCAGAAGAACAACTCAACGAAAAAAAGGGCTTTTTGGGATGAAGCGGCTTATCACACCGGAAATATGGAAGCATATTCTGTTACAAAAAGCGACGAATATAGAAAGTATTCTGAAGCCTGGGCGGAATACAATCAATGGATGGGTGCAAAATCTAACAATAAGGCAGAATGGAAATATACGTATGGCGAAAAGGATGATTATGTGCTTTTCGGGGATTGGCAAATATGCTTTCAGACGTATATCGATCTTTACAATTTGGATAAAGATGAGAAGAAAATAGCCCGCGCAAGAGAAGTGATGGAATACCAGATGAGCACTCCTAAAAATGATTATTGGTGGTGGGCGGACGGACTTTATATGGTGATGCCGGTAATGACAAAACTATATAAAGTAACAGGGAATAAACAATATCTCGATAAGCTTCACGAATATTTTACCTACGCAAACAGCATCATGTACGACAGTGAGGAAAAGCTGTACTTCCGCGATGCCAAATATGTCTACCCTAAGCATAAAAGTGCAAGCGGCAAGAAGGATTTTTGGGCCAGGGGTGATGGCTGGGTATTCGCTGGGCTGGCGAAAGTTTTGCAGGATCTGCCAGAAAATGATCCTCATCGGGCGGAGTACATAAATAAATTCAAGGGGATGGCTCAAGCGATAAAAAAGTCGCAGCAAGCAGAAGGATACTGGACACGAAGCATGCTTGATCCCCAACATGCACCGGGTCCTGAAACTAGCGGCACCTCATTCTTTACCTATGGAATGCTTTGGGGTATCAATAATGGCTATCTTAACAAAAAGGAATATTTACCCGTGGTAATTAAGAGCTGGAATTATTTAACAAAAACAGCTTTACAGCCGGACGGAAAGGTGGGCTATGTTCAGCCGATTGGCGAAAGAGCCATACCCGGCCAAGTCGTAAACCAGAATTCAACGGCCAATTTTGGTGTAGGTGCATACCTTCTTGCTGCATCAGAGATGTATCGTTATCTGGATAAATAGGTCTGCAGACTATTGATATGGCAAGCAAAACAGAATAAAGGGTTAAGGCAGACTACAGGGTCTTACCCATGCAGATGCTATTTGGAATTCCGATATACGGTGCAAAAGAAGGGATTGTAACAAAGCCATGCTTTTCATACAGCTTAATGGACTCGGGTTGTTTAACGCCTGTTTCAAGAACTGCTGATTCATAAAATAGCTCCCTGGCCCATCTGGTAAGTGCGTCTATCATCATCGAAGCCACTCCAAAACCTCTGAAATAGGGGTTTACGTACATCCGCTTTATCTCTACCGTTCGGGCGTTTATCTCTTTAAAACATCCGCATCCGACAGTGATATTAGTTATTTGCGCAATTACTGCTGTGTCAAGAGCATTTAATTGGATATTTGCATCAAATTTATAGTCTGCCTCCCTGTATCTGGTGGTTAAATCACTATCGAGTTCAAGAATTAAATTTTTAAATCGCTTATCATCGCTGCTTGTTCGAATTATCTCAATCATTTTGCCCTTATTTCAAATTATTTTATGGTTTGCGATGTTTTTGATTATAAAAATACATCATAATATCGAAAATATTTAATGAATTTGTTGTTTTGTTAAATAATAAACAAAGAAGTTGGTATTTTATTGCGACTTATTGATAATTGTTGCTGATAGGCTGTTTTGAATTGATCATTTTTCGAAATGAGCTTTGTTTTGAGATTATGCTCTGATAGATAAGGAGTGCAGGATCATGGCTGCCGATAAAAGTAGATCTCAATTCAACGAGAAATGAGTGGCAGGTATTCCGGGTATGTTAAAGATTTAAAATGCCGGAACTGTATTACTTGTTTGAGGCGAATTTTCAGGATCTGGATGAATCCCCAGTTTATTCGTCTTCCATGACCGCTTTTGCCACCTCTTTACTGATTCCATCCACCCACTGAGGATTGCCATGGCTGTTGAGTCTGCATGACAGGGCACCGTTTTCATCTTTAGTACAATGGATAATCACACCTTTCTCCTTTACAAAAACTTCGTAATCATCGTTTGAGATAAATTTTACTATGGCATTCAAAACCGTTCCGTCATAATCACGGTATGAAATTTTAAAATTTTTACCAATATGCAGAGCATGCTCATTTCTTGTCATCACCGGGTATAATTTATTCACAGGATTTTCAATTGGTTGTAATATGAATTTAGTAATTAGAATTGAATTCCGGTAATTTTTTTGTTAAGAACTAAAATGTTCCCCTGATGTGCAATGAAACAAAAAGCGAGTATATATGTTGCAAATTTAGGAATCATGCCACTTAAGAACCTAAATCTATGAATCCGTTTCAAAAGGAAAATTATAAAACCATGGATTTAACTCGATCGTATAAAATAGATCCCCATTGTCAGCAGAACTTTGAGGGACCGCATGCCTGGTCGGTGGCGAAGAGGATAATTGTGTTAATTGGAGTTTTACTTCTGTTAGAATATATATATTTTGTTCATACAGCAAGTTCTTCTTTCGAGGTAACCTTGATTTGCATTTTTATTTTTACACTTATCAGCAATATTCCGATTCTGTACACTTTATATAAAAATACAGAATAATTAAATCCAAGTAGGAGCGTCGGGAGATCATGCCGGCGTTCCGTTTTTCGTCTTCTTCAACCTCTCTGTTCCCGCCCCAAAACTTCGTTTTTTAAAAGGTTCTACTGTGCTTTTTTCTTCCTTGATATCGTATATTTTTCCATACACTATGTCGAAAAAATCGTAGAATAAACGCAGCCAAGCGTCTTTTTTTAAATTGGCATAAAATTCGATTATCATTCCTAAAAACAGGAACTATGAACAAATCGACTTCTACCACCGTCATCGAAAAACTGATTGATCTTGAATTGATTTTTAAACTCAAGGCAGATATTTCCCGGTATAAAAAAATGAAAGCCGGGGTGCATGGTAAGGCACCGAATCCCCGTGCTGCCTGAGGTTTAAGATACCATTCGGATGTCAGATGTGTTTTGAAACCCACTGAATCTTTGGCTCTAGCCTGTTCCGCTTAAATCTGGAAATTGATTGACAACCTTTTACAATGCCTCAGTCCGTCGGTCGGCATGTTCACTTAATATCTTTGATGTTATTATTAAGCAGCCACTGTCTAAATTGTTGTGGATCATCTGCCTCGTGATGAATGATTTCACGATTGGTTAATTGAATTGTAAAGATTTGTCCGGCTGCAATGAACTTTAATAGCTCATCCGCAGAATAGACGAATCCGGGATAACGACAATCATAATCTAGAATATCCATGATAGAAAATTGGGTTGTATTTTAGTATTTGCTGAAGAAATGGACTGGATGGAGTGTGGGTTAAGAATATCCTTCGGAATCAGCTTCATTAATTCCTCCGGCGAAGGGTCCTCTGCAATGCTTAGAAATTCCTTAACCAGTTTTTGTTTATCAAATTCCATGGTATGGGTATAAACCGGTCGGCCAAGACATCGTTCAAGTGCAGTGTGGTATTTGCCGAAGGGCACGCATAAACGATCTTGAAATAATTGCAAATGCAAAATTTGAACATCAGTCCATTCGGTCCATACTCTACTGGCGGATATCGCTTTTGCTTCTTCTTCTGAAAATTGTTTCACATTAATAGCTGTTGTTTTCCAGGTGATTTCTTGAATTCAGAACATCCGCTTTGGAAAAGTTCTAAAACTCATGGTAGCTGTGTTAAAGATACATTCAAGAACTTACTTTGAAACGTATATTACACGAAATGGCCAGTTGCCGTGATGAAATGGTCAGTTGCCGTGATGAAGTGCTTTTTTTATCACGCTCTAAGATTTGTGAGGCGGGTATAATCAGGTGTGATGAGGCAGTGTTTTTTATAATATCTATCTGAGGAAAAATCAAAATCTCTTCCGAAGGGATGATCGGATGATTTCGGAGTCTGAAGGATTATGATCTTATGAATAATAAGGCATGGGGATTTAGCGCGACCGCTTACAGATTAGTTTAGGGGATGATTCCTCCCTGGTATTAAACAAGCGACTCTAATCTTTTTGCAATCAATTTAACTAATTCAGCATTGGGAGCCAGATTTTTTTGAATAGCCTCTTCCTCCAGTCTTGCCAGATAATTCTGTTGATCGCCAGGCTCGAAGGTAACTTCGATTCCCTCTAAAGTAACATGAAATTTATGCCTGTGGCCGGTTGCGTAAAAAACCGCTTCATACTCATTAAGTTTACCCTGGTATTTAATTGGAAGAGTGAAGAATTCGATCATATATTAAAACTTGTACGCAACATTTGCCTCATAGTTTCGTGCAAAGAAAATTTTTATTAACGTTGATTCCAATACATAAGTGTTTTAAATGTGTCTGCTGATTTGTGGTGGATTGGCGATGCCTTGCCAAAACGCCCTCACATTCAACTGCACATTTTCTTACCTGTTTGTTTATCTATATACCACACTTGTAAACGAAAATTTGTAACGAGCCTTAATCTTTACTTTTACAAGCCAGAAACATTAGCCGCTTCACGGAAAGCCGCATTTATTCAAAGGGAACATGTAACCTTTTAAACTAAATCACGTACTTGAAGTGTTCTGGTTAACTTCGCATAGACGCACTAAAACTTAATTAATCCAATTGCACGCCCGCATTATTATCAAATGAACAATTCTGAACAAGTTCTCGAGCTACTATTTGAAGAAAGCCCGCAACCGATGTGGATCTACAGATTAGACGATCTAAGAATTCTAACCGTTAATAGAGCCGCTGTTGAAGTGTACGGATATACGAAGGACGAATTTGAAAACCTAACTCTCAGAAACTTAAGGCCTGATTCCGAAAGAGAAGTTCCCGCGCAAATATTGTCTCAAATCGATTTAGAAAAGAAGAACAATATCGATGTTCATCATAAAGACAAATATGGAAACGTATTTTGGGTTCAGATTGTCTCTATCCCGTATTCTTATAAAGGAATGCATTGCAGGCTTGTTACTACTCGTAATATTCAAGAGGTGCTTGATTATAAGGCTGAGATAGTTAAAAAGGCAAAAGATCTACAAAGGGTGCTCGACAATTCGTTAGATGTTATCTGTTCTTTTGATAAAGAAGGATGTTTTATTCAATGTAGTAAATCATCAACAGATGTTTGGGGTTATTCGCAGGAGGAGTTAATCGGTAAGCCGTTTATAGAATATGTTCTTGAGGAAGATCGTCAACTTACCCTTGATGTCGCTGCCATGATTATGAGTGGCACCGATTTTACAAACTTCCAAAACAGATATATAAGGCGTGATGGCTCTGTTGTACCCATCACCTGGTCTGCAAGATGGGATAATGAGCAGCAAGTTATGTTTTGTATTGCGAAAGATTCAACGGATAGGATCAAGGCAGAACAAATAGCCAAAGATCACGCGAATCGGATTGTGTCAATCCTTGAAAGTATCACCGATGGCTTCTTCACCGTTGATGGGGATTGGAACGTGACTTACTGGAACTCTGAAGCTGAGCGAATACTGAGACGTTCTCGCGGAAAGATGCTTGGAAAGAATCTTTGGCTGGAATATCAAGATGCAATACGACTGAAGTTTTATTCTGAATATCACCGTGCAGTTGAAGAACAGATCTCAGTGCATTTCGAAGAGTTCTTGCCAGCGTTGGATATTTGGTTGGAGGTTTCAGCATATCCAGCCCCAGAGGGATTATCGGTGTATTTTAAAGATATCACATTGAAGCGCTCAGCACTTCAGGACCTTGCTGTCAGTGAGGCCCGACATCGTGGTATTGTCAACTCTCAAACCAACTACTTGATCAGGACGGATCTTGTAGGTAATTACACTTACTATAATGGGAGTTTTTACAGAGATTTCGGATGGATGTATCCAGACGGGGAGCTTATCGGAAAAAATTCCATGTCATCTATTTTACCTTACCACCATCAAATCGTTATCGAAGCAGTAACTAAGTGCTTAAGCGTTCCTGGTGAAGTAATTCAGGTTGAGATAGACAAGCCTAAAAAAGATGGTGGAGCAAGAACGACCCTTTGGGACTTTATATGTGTAACCGATATTGAGGGTGCTCCAAAAGAAATTCAATGTTCTGGAATTGATATCTCAGACCGTATAACGGCAGAAGCAGCGTTAAAAGAAAGTATTGCCAGGTACGATTATGTGATGAAGGCCACTTCAGACGCGATTTGGGATTGGGATCTTCAATCGGAGTTGATATACTGGGGTGAAGGCATTACTTCTAGCTTCGGCCATCAGACCGTAAATAATTTAACTTCTATTGTCTTTTGGAACGAACAGATTCATCCGACAGATTATACCAGAGTTACTGAAAGCATTATTACGGCTATAGCAAGTACTCAGGTTCATTGGCAAGAAGAATATCGCTTTAAAAAATCGGATGGAGAATATGTCTATGTGAGTGACCGTGGGTTTTTGATACGGGATATAGATGGTAAGGCTATCCGCATGGTTGGCTCAATGGCCGATATAACCGAGCGAAAGCAAAATGAGGTTAAACTTAAAGCACTGAATAAACAGCTCAACTCGTTTATGTCTGAATTGATTTCCACAAATCAGGAACTTGAACAATTCTCTTATATTGTGTCCCATAACTTGAGGGCGCCTGTGGCCAATCTGATAAGCTTAGCCAGCTTGTTAAGAAATAACGACATTACTGAAGATGAGAAGGCTGTGCTTATAACCGGCATATTAACTTCAAGCGAGCGACTCGATGAAGTAATAACCGATTTAAACTTAATATTAAATATCAAGGGTAAAGTCGATGAGAATAAGGTAAGCGTGAACATATTGAATGTAATCTTCAACGTTAAGGAGGATTTAGCGGATAAGATCCGAACAAGTCACGCAAAAATTCTCGTTGATCTTAAGGGTCCTGCTGAAATTTTTGGCATAAAGAGTTACATCTTCAGCATCTTTTATAACCTTGTGAGTAATAGTATTAAATACGCTCAACCGGATTTAGCACCCATTATCAGGATCAGTTCAATTAGCACCGAGGATGGACTAATTTTAACCTTATCTGACAACGGGTTAGGTATTGACATTGCTAATCAGGGAAAGCATCTCTTCGGACTATATAAGCGGTTTCATTATCATTTAGACGGTAAGGGAATGGGTCTCTATATGGTGAAAACTCAAGTTCAGGCGTTGGGTGGTAAAATAAGTGTAGATAGCACAGTAGGAAAAGGAACCACTTTCACCATCCAACTTCCAGTTAGTAGCGACATCTTACTATATAGCTAACTGCTATCAGAGTTGCACATTTTCTTACCTGATTTGTTTACTTAGAGACCCTAAAAGAAAATGTGCGAATGAACAACAGCTAATTATTACGATGTATCTAAGCTATAAATGAAATATTGTCGACTCCATATCATGTAATGATTGGTTTCTCGTCGCTATAGACCTCGCGAAATCTTTGATGAACTGTGCTTTTGAAGACTGCTTGTTTGCTTATAATCATTGTACAAAAGCTTCAGAACCTTGAGATAATTTAAGGTTTGAGACTTAAGATGGGGTTCCGGCTTTTCATTGATCAATGGCATCCTTATATAATCCAAAAAAAACTTGTCTTCGAACAATGACCTGTTTACGCTGATAGGTAATGCATTTTTTGAAAACTTCAACGCGAGTCCTATTGTTTGCAGCGCGAATGAGTATCCATTATTCAAATTGTTTACTTTCGCGAATGACCATTCAGGAGTTAGAAGACTATTTTAAAGATAAAGATCTACCACAGGAGTTTTACCTTCATTCATCGGTTAAAATAGTAGATGTGCCAAAGTTTGTTGATTCACAATTATTGCAGATTAGAGCGTTTGGTATTAAGTCTCCGGCTTATGTTCGCCTGATAGAGTTTGTTAATGCTATCAGAGAACCGTCGAAATGATGACAATACCAATTTTGCTTAACAACGCAATACAATCCATTCTAAAAAGAATACCTACTGGAGACCAATTAGATCTTATGAATATGACAGAGGAACAGTTTACGGTTGGCTCTGCTTTTAGCCTGGGAATGGATCTTAGAAATGAGTTAGGATTATGGAAGGAGGATAGTTCATTAGCGGCCTGGTTTATTATTCAAGGAGTAACCGAGCCAGATGATATGAGCGAGATAATTCTAACTTGCGTATATAGGATTATCATGACAAGGGATATTGATTTATATGGACAATTAGAGAAGTTTAGGGAATAATGCATTAGACGAGATGGCGATTCAAAGTATTGCTATATTGTTTAGGTGAGTTCTTTGTTGAGGTTATTTGTGACCAGGTTTAAATAAGATTATGAACATTAAACCTTTTAAAACCATGGGACTGCTTGAGCCCTGTTGGCAGAATATCTTAATTGCGGAGAATGAAGGCTTGCTATAGTTCTGAAATTTTTTGCTACTCAAACAACCGTTTTTGTCATAACTACGTAATTACAGTATGCAATGGAGATTAGCGGAAAATGGTTTACCCAATGAAATGAAAGAAGTTCTTGTATATGACGAGGATGAAGGAATCGCAGTTGGGTATTATTTCAAGGGGCCAGCTTGTTTTTTCAGAAGTTATGATGGACTGCGTTTAGTTAACGTGTTATGTTGGATGCCTATTCCTGAAATAGAATCAGATAAACTTGCAGTTTAATGTAACTATAATGGTATTTATCCACTTGTTTCATACGCTGCAAAGTAGATTATTTACAAAGCTTTGAGAATAACATGTAATTCTGTATCATTAATCTTCTTTTCAAGAGACATCGCAGATGATGAAATATATAGATGCACTTTAGTTAGTGCAAAATCTCTCAGATATTTCACTGCTATAAACATTGGAATTAGTTCATGGAAAGAGACGTTTCCCGGTCGTTTGTCTTAATTTCCACTCAATCATAAAAGTCTTATATTTTAGCGAAGTCTTATTCAATGTAGGCATAATTGTTTGGTTTGCAGTGTATTATAATCGAATCTACTTGATTTAGATATGTTCTGGCATATTTAGTGTATGTATAGGTACATGAAAGTATTCAACCTTAAAGTTACGCCAGCACTAAATACGACTCAAAACTTGCTTAAGGCTATTATAGAGAAAGATATAAATGCTTTTAAAGCCACCAGAATGCAATTTATACGCAACAATCAGGCATATAATACCAACTTTACTGGTTTCACCGCCTGACCATATATTACATCTACCTATCAACGAGCCTCCTAAAAGAGGCTCTCTTTGCTTCCAAATAGATCGGGAGCAGTTTCACGAGATTTCGTTAAACTAACTGTGTCAATTGTAAAATAATTCTTTAAATCAGAAAAGCGCTGGGTGGCTAACCATAGCTTTGAGAATAACATGTAATTCTTTAACATTGAGCGTTCTTTCCAATAGAACAACATCGTAGATGATGAATTTTACTGATGCCACATGGATTTTAGTTGCGGTCAGGCAGCATTTTTTACGTGCGTTTTACGTGCAAAATCAAGAATTTGAAGTATTGGGTTAATTCTCAAGCAAAACATCTAAAGTCTCTTAGGGTATTTTATAGTGCAAAAACCTACGTTTAAAGCTTATTTACAACTATTATTTGCACCTTAGTCTCTTTTTGCTACTTTTACGCCCTCAATGGGGGATTAGCTCAGCTGGCTAGAGCGCTTGCATGGCATGCAAGAGGTCATCGGTTCGACTCCGATATTCTCCACGCTGATTTCAGGCTTTTAGATTAAATTCTAAAAGCCTATTTTTTTGGATACAATATAGGTACAACACTTTCTGTCATTTTCGTTAAGTTATTGTGCATCTTTGGGAATGAAACAGGCCCTAGGCTGTCTTTGAACATTTGCATCGGTGTTTTACCGAAGCAAATGTTATACTCTAATCTCTTTCTTAGAAATCATTTTCCACAAAGCACAATCAACTGTTTTCATCCTAGCATGTAGTCGACCAAACTATTGTTTTTATCTCATAACCTTTTCAACTCAAATTTACGCGGGATATCCACAATTAAAGGCACTCTTTCTATCGTCACAAAACTAAGATCAAGACCAAAGCTCTTTTCATCAGACAAGCTAAAATGCTTTAAAATACTGTGATAATCGATTACTACACGATCAGAAAAATTGAGAATATTTTTCATGGAAAAAACCTTTTCCAAAACCACGAATCTGAAATCACCTACAATCTTATGCGCATTTAAGGATTGATAGCGGCTTGTTATATCGATCTCTCCATTTTTAACTAAGTCTTCGACAGCCATACGGAATAGCAAATTAATTTGCTGCTCTACCTTAAATCCCAATTTAAAATCTAAACGAATTAGTTTTCCAGGAATAAGAAAATCTACTTTATACTCTCTTGTATAGGGTTCATCCATCACATCCACATGTACCAGCCAGTAAACATCTGCTCTTTTCGGCTGCTTTTGCAGAATTGAATACATGATTTTAGACTCGATTTCTGACTTAAAATTGGCGCTCGTAAGATATACCAGTTGTGAAGCATATTTTGGAACCGAGGTGTCTTCACTCAATTCCTTGATTATAGGAAAGTAATCTTTAATCTCAACAAACTTTGTGTACCTGTTTCTGATCCTTCTGGCCCTGGACCATGCCCACATGATCGAGAAAAGAATAGTCCCCACTACCAAAGTAAACCAACCTCCATGAAAAATTTTAGTGATGTTACCAGAGAGAAAAGTGATCTCAATAATACCATAGATTGTTAAAAAGATAACGATCAAATACATTGGCACCTTTTTTCTGAGTAGAAAGGCTGATACTAAAATCGTAGTCATCAACATGGTAACAGTGATAGACAAACCGTAGGCAGCTTCCATGTTTGTCGATTCCTGAAATATCAATACGACTATAATACAGCCCGTCCATAATATCCAGTTCATCGAAGGTACATATAACTGGCCGCGTTGTATTGTTGGATAATTAATTCTAACCTTTGGCCATAAATTTAGCCGGACAGCTTCCGAGATTAAGGTAAAGGATCCTGAGATCATGGCCTGGCTCGCAATAATTGCTGCAAGTGTTGCTATTCCAATTCCATAAATAAGGAACCACTCGGGCATTAAGTGATAAAAAGGATTATTACTTCCTAATCCTGAGCCTCTATGTTGCCATAGCCACGCCCCCTGACCGAAGTAATTTAGTAGAAGACAGGTTTTTACATATATCCAGCTTATCCTGATGTTAGATCTTCCGCAATGTCCCAAATCAGAATACAGAGCTTCTGCACCTGTGGTACATAGAAAAACTCCGCCTAAAATAAAGAACGCATTGGGATTGGTTGATAAAAGGTAATAGCCATAATACGGATTAACAGCCTTTAATATTTCAGGGAACGGAATTATATAGGATAAGCCAAGGACAGCAAGCATGGTGAACCAGATCATCATAACAGGGCCAAATGTCTTTCCAACTAACGAGGTCCCGAATTGCTGGATGATAAACAAGCCTGTGAGAATAGCTATAACAATAGGAATTGTCGGGAGACCCGGATACCGGATACTTAAGCCTTCAATCGCTGCGGATACCGTAATTGGTGGCGTGATAATTCCATCTGCAAGCAATGCAGCTCCGCCAATCATCGCTGGTATAACGAGCCATTTAGCTTTTCGCTTAACTAAGGAATACAACGAAAAAATCCCTCCCTCGCCTTTATTATCTGCCTGAAGAGTGATTAATACATATTTAATGGTAGTTTGAAGGGTTAGCGTCCAAAAAATGCAGGAAAGGCCTCCTAATATTAGATCGGAGGTAATAGTTTGATCTCCTATAATAGCTTTGAAAACATACAAGGGAGAGGTGCCGATATCTCCATAGATAATTCCTAAGCTTATTAATAAACCTGCTCCTGAAAGCTTGTGTAAATTTTTATGTGCTGACATTTAATTCTGAAAATTGGGTTCTTTTTGTTATTAGTTGTTTTGCTTTTCTTAAAAAATATCTTGCTATAAACTAACCTGTACCATAGCAATGATTAACTTGAGTAATACTGGTGGGATAAAATTTGGAACTTCATTTAAAATTTCACGGTGCTTAGTTATTAATACCCGAACAGTCTGCTCATTTTAAGCCGTAGGTAGTTTAAAGCCGAACCTGCTTCCAGCACCGATTTCGCTTTCTACAAAGATTTCACCTTTTTGGGCCTCAATAAAATCTTTAGAAATAGCGAGTCCAAGACCGGTACCTGATTTTTTCTTATCAGTTGTTGGAACCTGGAAATATCTGTCGAATATTTTCTGTTGATATTGCTCTTCAATTCCCTTACCATAGTCTTTTACGGAAAATTCAACCATGTTTCCGACAGATGTTACCTTTATGAGAACTTTCGATTTTTCCGGACTATATCTTAGCGCATTAGAAAGGAAATTAACCAAGACCCAGGCTGTTTTCTCTACATCAGCCTGAATCATGGGAAGGCTAGGAGCAGAAAGGACCTGCAGCTCGATATGCTTTTGATCCGCCTGAAACTTCACTGCATTAATTGCGTAATCGACGATTTGTTCAGGGGCAGTAGCAATAAAGTTCAACTGAATATTGCCGGTTTCTACCTGTGCTAGATCCAGAAGCTCGCTTGTGATTTTTAAAAGACGAACGCTATCATCTTTTATATGATTGATTAAAGCCAGTTGTTCCTGATTAATAGTTCCGATCCGATTATCACTGAGTAGTTTTAAACTCATTTGAATCGAAGCTATCGGCGTTTTCAACTCATGAGATATGGTAGCGATAAAGTTTGTTTTCGCTTCATCAAGTTCTCTGAATCTGGTAATGTTTCTTAAAATATATACCTCTCCAGCGGGCTCCCCGGTTTTAATCAGTGGTATATCTTCGTTCTTATTATAATAATGCGGAACTACAATTTCATGGCTCTCTAATTGAAAATAGGACTCTTTGCCCTCAGAATAAATTTTAATAGGCTTTTCACTTTGCTTACTTGCTAATAAGTTCTTTAGGAGATCATTCTTTTCAGCTAAGCCTAAGGCGCTAATACCTTTAACCTTTTCTTGTCTAATGCCCAGTAACTTCTCAGCCACAGGGTTAATAAAAATAATTTCCTGTTCTTTATTCAACCCTATTATGGCATCCTGCATTTGCTCAATAATCGTTTCTATCCTAAGCTTTTCAGAGATAATCATTGACAGGTTACTGTTTTCCCATTCATTTAGCCTTGCAGCCATTTGATTAAACGCCGCAGCCAATTCACCAAATTCGTTGTAAGCAGGAAAGTCAAGTCTTTTTTGATAATTCTTTCTGCTGATCTCTTTAATTCCTTCTGTAAGCTCAATTAAAGGATTGGCAATAAATCCCGGGAAATTAACGATGAAACTAAAAATGATCAGGAAGCTAAACGTGCCCAATAAACCGATGTATATAGTGGCTTCTTTGACAGAGGCGCGAGCCTTATCATTTTTCCTTACTATGGCTTGCATGTTTATTTCTTCAATCCTCCGGATGTTTCGATGTATGTTCTTTATAATCTGATTATTGGAGGAAATACGGGTTGGATTAATTTTTATGACATTAAAATCCTTTCTGATTTGCTGAGTCAGATTCTTTTCCCCCGGTTCGGTAATGTTATTAGACTGCTTTTGCAACTGCTGTTCGAAATGTTCAATTGCTTCTGGAGAAAGCGGCGCGTCATGTTCTTCAAGGACTCTATGCATTTCCCTGGCAAATGCCAGGGTTTCAAAGTTGTCTTTGAGAATTACCTCCGAGCTTTTTGATATTTCATTTAAATAAAATGCAGCAAGCCCTCCAAAGAATAATACCAAAGCAAAAAGAAATCCCAATCCAAATCTTAGTTTAGTTTTTATTCTCATCTACTATAATTAAAGTGAATTGAAAATCAAGATATTCCAATTTATTTTCTTCATACCAATTCTTACACCAGAAACCTGGATAAAAATGCATGTTGTTTACCATCAGTTACTTATCGCTTGTTTTTCGAAAATATACTATTTTAGATAAAGAAAAACCCTTCCATTTTGGAAGGGTTTTTTTTCATAATGGAGTGGTACGGAGATTTTAAATAATATACTCGTCGATCTTACGATATAAAGTAGTAAGTCCGATTCCAAGCAAACGTGCTGTTTCAGTTTTGTTTCCTCCTGTATGCTTTAATACCTTAATTATATGCTGTCTCTCTATGCCGGCCAAGTCGTAAACAGGGGAGTCCGGAGAATGGGATGGCGCTTGTTGAAACGGTAAATCCTGTCGTGTAAGAATTGGTAAATCGCACAGAATTAAAGCCCGCTCGATAGTGTTTTTCAGCTCTCTGATATTTCCCTTCCATGACTGATTTTGTAATATTTCCAGGAACTCTTTATCGGGTTTTGGCACAGGTTTGTTTAACTTCAGTGCAAATTGTTGAATGTAATACCTACTTAATTCTTCAATATCTTCCTTACGATCTTTTAGAGACGGCAATTGAATGGTGAACACAGATAAGCGATAAAAAAGATCATCACGAAAGATCCCTTTTGCAATCTCCTCCTGTAAATTTCTGTTTGTGGCTGCAATAATCCTGACATTAACGCTTGTAGTTTTTGTATCGCCAACCTTAATAAATGAGCCATTTTCTAAAACCCGTAAAAGCTTAGCCTGGAGGTTAACACTCATTTCACCTATTTCGTCAAGGAAAATTGTTCCGTTGTCAGCCTCTTCAAATAATCCTCTTTTATCTTTTAAAGCACCAGTAAAAGCTCCGGATTTGTATCCGAATAGTTCACTTTCAAGTAAGTCTTTCCCGAAAGCACTGCAATTAACCGCAACAAAGTTTTGTTCTTTTCGTCGGCTATTATAATGAATGGCCTGGGCAAATACTTCCTTACCTGTTCCTGTTTCGCCTAGCAATAAAACCGTGGTATCTGTTGGAGAAACTTTCTGAGCTAAATCTTTAGCGTTTCGTATGGCTATTGATTTTCCAATGATTGAATCAAACCCCAATCGGTCCTCGAGCTTTTTCTCTAACTGTTGAACTTTGCGCTGTAAAAGGGCCTTATCCATTGCTTTAGCAACGAAGGGTATAATTTTGTCGTTATCATCACCCTTAATTATATAATCAAAGGCGCCGTTTTTAATAGACTGAACACCATCTGCGATGTTGCCGTATGCGGTAAGATTAATTACTTCTATGGTCGGATTGAGCTTTTTAATATGTTTTACAAGTTCAACTCCATTGATATCAGGTAACCTGACATCACTCAGCACTACCGCAATGTCTTCTTTATCTAAAACAGCTAATCCCGACTTTCCGTCCTTCGCCTGGAACACCTTATAACCTTCCAGTTCCAAAATTCTGGAAATTAAGGTGCGAAGTCGCTCTTCATCATCGATTATTAGGATCTTTTTGATAGGCAATATTAACAAAGTAACTCCAATTATCCTGAATATAAATTTAAGCGGGTAGCAAAATTTAAAAGCGTAAGATGTAGAAGAATCGGCTTGTAAAAGAGATCAGGTTCTAAATTAAGGCAATCACAATCTGCTTCAACCAACCTCCAATATCTTAGCTGAACCGGCATACTTTACCGGGTTAAGTACCGAGGGAGTAATTGGTATGCCCATTTGTATTCCTACAGATAAAATCAGGCTTATAGTGTCGGTAAGATCTGCAATATCTTTTAGCTGTACAGAGATTTCTCTTCCCGGGAATGCTTCTCCTGCGTGATGCCAATCGGTATACACACTTTCACTTTCAGTATCCTTCTCCTCGGTCATATAGCCCCTGCTGGTAAACACTCTGTCGCCTACGCAGCCCAGATTCACAATAAAACGAAAGAGGGGATATTTTTTGTTTAGCACCAGGTTAACACCCGGGGTAAGCTCAGGTAATTGAACAATAGCTTTTCCGGCAGCACGATCGATAACACAGCTTATCGGGTGCTTCACGATGCTTTCTAAAGAAGTGTTCCTGTTAAGAGTAAAACCATTAAGAAGATGCCCGTGACTCGACAAGGAGATAGCGCGTTCGCCCCGCATGCCTTTGGTATCAAGACCTTGAATTATTTTCGCAAGCGCATTAAGCGCAGGGGTATAGTTATAGTCTGCAACGGGTGCCATCACTAGCATCGATCTTCGGATACTTCCACCCATTTTAGCGCATCCGCTAAACTCCGTAAAGTTCTGTCGCGTAAGCTTAAATTCAGGAGCTTTCAGGATTTTTTTCTTACTGGCTCCTCCCTTTGAGCGAAGAATCGTTTTATCAAGCCCCCGCATCTTGTAAGCAGAAAGATTTCCTATGCTCCCGGTAAAGTCAATGTCACCTTTTAATGTAGCCATAATGGAGAGAAAGTAGAGTTATTTAATATGTATAATAAT
>CBIHLM010000030.1:0-50164 GCA_966210515.1 uncultured Pedobacter sp. | reverse complement strand
AAACTAAAGTATAAAAAATAAACAAAGACTTTCTTTGCAGCATCTAAAATCTGTTGCACCGGTACGTGTCTCTATCCATTGCTGGTGTCGCCACCTAAAGAACAAATAATTTAAATCTCTATCGCCTTTATATCGTTAGTGGGGACCAAAAAATAGGAATGAGGCACCAACAATAGAAGAAAAAATCACAAAGCGGCCTTTGCTAAAGCACCATACTCCCCTCCTTATTTTCAAGGAGGGGATAAAGGGGTGGTTTAATATTTAAATCATGCTGTAAAGGATTTGTAATTAAGAGCGGACCAATGGCAGACAATTGAAGTTCGCTTATTGCATTACACCTGCCACGAACCTGTTTTAATTCTTTATTTCTATATTTAACACTTAAACCTTAAGATCATGATGACCCCCTTTTTAATTGTGCTTGCCGTTTTGGCCTTTTTTGGCATTCTTCTTTATAACAGGCTTATTACCAAAAAAAACCAGGTAACCAATGCTTTCTCTGCCATTGATGTAATGCTTAAAAAGCGATTTGACCTACTGCCTAATCTGGCGGAGCTGGTTAAGCAATATATGCAGCATGAAAGCAGCGTGCTCGGCACACTTACCCATCTGCGTACGCAGGCATACTCTCAAGATCTCCCAACTGAAAGGAAGATGGCTCTTGATGCGGAGGTTACTGCTGGCGTGCGATCTGTAATGCTTAATGCAGAGAACTATCCTGACCTGAAAGCAAATACCAACTTTTTGAACCTTCAGACTACCTGGACAGAAAGCGAGGAGCAGATTGCGGCGGCCCGCAGAACCTTTAATGCTTCGGTTACCGATTATAATGATGCTATTATGACCTTTCCGGGCAATATCATGGCAAGTATGATGAATTATAGGGAAGAGTCAGTAATCGGCATTCCGGACGAGGAGCGTAAGAACATCAGCGCGAGCGATCTTTTTAATCGTACTAATGCCTGAGCAAGACTCACAAGCAGCGCTTCTGGAGCTTGAGGAGCAGCGCAGGGGTATTAAAACTATTAAGCTTAAAGGATTCTATTTTATGCTGGCCGGGGTGCTGCTTGCCGCGGCTGGGGTGATATTTGAATATTTGTTGCCAGGAATTGTAGGAGCTGCCCTGTTTTTAATAACTGGCGGTGTGTTTCTCTATAAGGGAGAAGGGCTAGCGCGCGAATATGTACATGATTTTAAACAGAAAGTCATTCGTGCGCTATTGCTCGATATCGATCCGAGTTTGCGCATCGAGCCAGGGCACGGATTATCTATAGGAGAAACTATACGGTCGGGACTTTTTAGTACCATCCCAGACCGTGTGACGAGCGAAGACCAAATTACCGGTCGGTTGGGAAAGACGGTGTTTTGTTTTTCGGAGGTGCATGCAGAGTATAAAACCACAACTCAAACTAAACATGGAACCAGGGAGACGTGGCACGATATCTTCCGGGGAATTATTTTTGTAGCCGATTTTAATAAGAATTTCGATGGTATTACTGTTGTAAGGCCAAAAGATACAGGGGCTGCAATTTCCGCATGGTTTGCGAAAAATGTGCCGGTCTTGTCGTCCAGCAGCCATCAGTTGGTACAACTGGAAAATCCCGATTTTTGCGATGAGTTCGTTACCTATTCTAACGATCAGGTAGAAGCCCGTTATATTTTAACACCCCTTATGATGGAGCGGCTCTGTGAGCTTAATTACAGATCTGAATATACTATTGCAGCAAGCTTTATTGATAAGTACATGTTTCTGGCCTTTCCGTTAGAAACCAATCATTTTGAACCCCCGGTATTTAAGACCCTTCTTGATCCGGATCTCCTACATAATGATATTGAAGTGGTTAAATTTATGCTCGGTATTGTTGAAAGTCTGGATTTGAATACTCGGATTTGGGGAAAGAAATAATTTTCGTACCGGTGCTCGATGTTGTCTCCGTATTTGTTGATCATCCTTATATTTAAAAATATATTATATCAAAATGACCTTATCTAAAAACTTCTACCTATTAGCCATTGGCTTTATCATTATCAGCACACAGCAAAGTATTGCTCAAAAGGAAATCCAGTTCCAGGTTAAATATAAACCGAATAAGACCTACATCACCGACATGGTAAACAACATGCAGATGGAAATGGATTTTGACCTTGATTCAGCGAAAAAAAAGGAAATGGAGGGTACCGGAATGAAGCTTCCGATGCACATGAATATGCTGCAGGAAATGACACTTTCGACGAAAACGGGCGCCGCAGGAGCCGATAAACGCATTCCGATGACCATGACCTATGACAAAGTAGGAATTACGATGACCATGAACGGAAATGAGACCAGACAGCCCGATAAATTGGCGGGTATGAAGATATTGGGGTATGCCACAGAAGAGGGCAAAGTTAGTATAGACGCCATTGAAGGCAACTCCGATGCAACGACGAAAGAGGCATTACAAAAAATGATCTCTCAGGTGCTTAAGAGCGTAGAGTTTCCGAATAAAGCAATGAAAATCGGAGATACGTTCACGCAGGATGTCCCGATGGAAATGCCGGTAAATGGCAACTCCTTAAACATGCTTATAAATGTAAGGTATACCTTAAAAGAAATAAAAGGATCGCAGGCTTTCTTTGATTATACACAATCAATTAGCATGAATTTTAAAATAGAGAAGGGTAATTCAAGGGCAACCGGATCAGGCGAGGGCAAAATGGTTTACGATATACCGGCAAACTATATTACAGATACAACCGGCGATATGATCATGAATATGAATATGCAGGTGGGTGAAATGGAGATGAAAATGAACTTGAAAGCGAAAACTTCGTTAAAAGCGAAAGTATTGTAAGGGAGGGGACATGATGAGGAAAGCCGGCATTATGGCTATGTATCCTCATTGTGAGTGGCTCCACCGATGAAAATTGGTTACAATGAAAGAAAAAAGATCCGGGCGAATAACCCGGATCTTTTTATATACTTCAAAAAAAACACAACCCGACGGGCGACAGCGCTGATGGAAGGGGGGCTGTGCGTAAACGTTGTGCAAATGCATCTCAGATTCGCAACGCTATTTAAAGCCTACTTAGCCCCATCAATCAACGCATCCAGGGCCTGCTGATCAAATACTGTATTTTTACTTCTGTCAAATAAACCTGAACCATTATTACCTAAACCTCCGGCATCCCAATAAAAAGGAAGAATACCGTTGGCTTTGGCTTGTTTGGTTACGTATTTCAGGTAGTGTGCTCGTGATGCCAGATGGAGGTTAAGGTTACTGCCGGTTAAAGACGTACGGCGTCCAACAGCATATTCACCCATGATTACAGGAATACCTTTATCTACAAACTTAGTTTTCATTAACCCCATCATAGCGTCCACGGTCGACTCCTCGCCCCATGTCGCGTTACGCTGGGTATCTGTGGTAGAATGAAAGCCATTTCCCCAATAATAAAACATCTTACCCCAGCTTTCATCCTGAGTCATCAAAGCGAACTGATAAGGGGTGTAATAGTGAATCTCGACCATCAGTTTATTTTGAATAGGATCTGTCGGAAGAGTTGACATCAGAGTGTTAGTTTTTTCTATGTCGGTAGAGGCTCCTTGTACCACCAATACCCGGTGACTGTTTCTGCCCCCTGTAGACCGAACGGCATCAACAAAAGTTTGGTGGTATGACTGGAGCACCGTCATTTGGGTGGCATTTTCAACATTGGGCTCGTTGGCACTTGCCAGCAACAGATGTTCATCAAAATTCCTGAGATGAGTTGCTATCTGTTCCCAAAAAGCTTTTTGCTTGGCATTATTTACCTCTTGTTTGTCGGGGTTGACGTTGTTCTCTAACCATCCACCATCCCAGTGGATATTTAAAATCACATACATATCGTTATCCACGCACAACTGAACAACTTCCTTAACTCTGTTCAGCCAATCGAGTTTTATTTTAGCCGTCGAACTGTTCTCCATATACTGGTTCCATGAACATGGAATACGTATAGCGTTGAACCCGCTCTGTTTTACTAATTGAATTAATTCTCGGGTAACACGCGGGTTACCCCATGCTGTTTCACCACCAATTGCTTCCAGGGTATTACCAATATTCCATCCCAATTTAATTTGAGCCGCAATTTGCGAAGCGCTGCTGCCCATTCCTGTTGCATCAGCCGGCAGTGGGGATGTGTTATAGCTTGGATATAAAGTACCGTCTTGTGTTATCGGGATTTGAAGAGTGGCAGCATTCAAAGCACTTAAACTTATAACTCCGGTTCTGGCGCTGCTTGTGTTCGCCGAAGCTGTTATGGTGATAGTGGTTAATCCTTTATCGCCAGTAACCTGACTAAACTGTAACCAATCAGCTGCACCCGCACTCAGGTTCCATGTAGCCGCATCGGTTGTAATTTTTAATAACTTCTGACCACCAGCTTTATCAAAACTGAGGTCGGCAAGGTCGGTAGTGATAGAATAAAGGTGGCCTGAAGCAGCCTGCTTCACCTCTATCTCTACGGGTTTTGAATTACCTGCCGTGATCACGATCTTGCCCGTTCTCAATACAAGTGTTCGCGAGGAAACGGTTAGGGTTACCGAGGCTGTACTGCCGGTGCCACTGGTGGCAGACACACTCAACCAATCGGAAACTGGATTACTTATGCTCCATGAGGGGGCATCGGTTTGAATGCTAATTTCTGAGCTACCCCCATTCTCTCCAAAAGTTACCAGGCTTGGGCCAACGGTTAGATTATTTATTTTCTCATGCTTATCCTTTTTACATGATGCAAGTATTATTAAAAAGAAAAGAAGGGAAAGAACTTTTTTCATCGTAATCAGTCTTAGTATAGCAGTATTAATTGAACGGTTTATAAGAATAGTATCTTTCACAAAAACACCCTGAATTTGTGGTTAGAAACACCCGGCATTTGAAGAGGAAGAAAGCAAACCACCCGATAAAGAACACCATACTTTTGTACTTAAAAAAAGGAAGGCCGCTCTTTTTTGAGCGACCTTAGAGTGTTTCTACTTATTTAATTAAATGATACGCTATAGCTGTTACATCTAAAGTCTTGCCCGCCATTGGTATTAGTGATTTCAAAACCAAATTGTACGGCACCTTGAACGATATCTCCATACCATCCTCTGGCCCGAATCCATCTTTGAATAGCGAGAACATCAACAGTTGCGCTGTTTGTTTTGCTAGTTCTAAGGAAAGAGTAAACATTGTTACCCCCATTATGTCCTCTGAACACATTCCAGCTGTGGCCGCCTATCCAAACATTCCAATGTGTTGGAACGGGATTGCCTTGCGCATTCCAGTTGTAAGAGATAGGTTTTATATTGCCACTACCATCTGAATTGCTGGTATAGTTCATCCAAAGCATAGTTTCATGCTGATGGTTGTTGTCCCAGATGTCGTAAGCAGCGGTCCATGCACCACCCGAAGGTGTTGATATATTAAAGCTTGAACTGCAACTTGCAAGGCTGCTTAGCGTTCTTCCTACATTTCTTGTAGAATTTGGATACGATTTAATCCCGTTCCCTGTGTGGTTAGCCCAAACTCCCCAGTTACTGTAAGAGTTGGCCCAGATGGTCTGAGGGCCATAATTGGCACCCCATACATTGTTGTAAACCGTGTAGCCGCCGTTAGACCAGTTTCCCCATCGGTCAGTTGAGCTCCAGGTCGCTTTTACGGTTGAAGTTTCAGGTGTCGCAGCATCGTCTTTTTTACAAGCGGTAGCGAATGCCATTACGGCCAGAAATAAAATTCCTTTTGTTTTCATTTTTTTTGGTTAATGATTAATGGTTAGTTAATTTTTAGATATGCTCACTTGAGAGGTGAAGCATTATCTGATACAAATAACCTGAAAGGAAAGACATCCGTTGTAAATTTATAGGGGCTCAGATGTTAATTGATATAAATAACCTGTATTTCAAATAGTTACGATAAAAATCCATAATTTATGCGTCCATTTTGGCAAATAACACCGCTCAGTATAAGTTTTCGAGACTCAAAATAAAGGATTTTGATTAGGGAGGTCACTGTCACAAAGTGAAAAAATAGTTGGCTATGTCGAATCTGCTTATCTTTGAAAAGTTGATATGCATATGTTGATTAAAAAGCTATTCATAGTCCTGACAGTCTGTTTTGTGTTTTCCATCGTATCATGTAAAAAAGATACACCGATACCAGATGGGAACGTTGAAATATCTATGCTCGATTCTGTGAATAAGCTAAGGGCTTCGGGTTGCACCTGTGGTGACGAGACTATGCCTAAAGTCCGGGCGCTCGTTTGGAATACTCCACTAGCCAAAGCTGCGGAAGGACATGCAAAGGATATGTATAACAGAAATTACTTTGAACATATTTCACCAGATAATACCTCCCCTATTCAAAGAGCCATGCAAGCTGGTTATCAGGGCAATACGGTTCTTGAAAATATAGGGAAAGGTTATAAAGACATTGGAGCGGTGTTATCAGCATGGAAGGCCAGCGAGAGTCACTGCAAGGCGATGATGGATTCGGCCAGTGTTGAAATGGGTGCTTACTCGTACAATGGTTTTTGGGTACAGGAATTCGGCAGATAATAAATTTTATCTCACGCCTTGGTTTCATGGGGCATGAACCGGTCAAAACAGTAACTCTATTCTTTCACTTCAGCTACCATGCTGGTTTATGCCTTTATAGGTCCCACTTAAACCTTTATCATAAAAAGTTATTTTTTCCTATTTTGGCGCCGATAAAATCTCAGCAATGTTTCTCACAAAGATTAAGCAAAAAGAGTCAGGAGTTTTACTTTACGGAATAACACCGCCTAAAATTCAAACTGCGCCTGAAAAAGTCAGTGAAATAGCTGCGAAAACCATAAATGACCTATGTGCTTTAGACATCGATGCCTTGATTGTATATGACGTACAAGATGAATCAGCCAGAACCGATGCCGAAAGACCATTTCCATTTACCACCGCTCTCGACCCATTTGAATACGCAAGTCAATATTTACAAAATATTACTGTTCCTAAAATAATCTATCGGCCCGCCGGGAAATACTCGCGGGAAGAGCTATCACAATGGCTTCAAGGTTTGAAAACTCATCGTTTTTATCCGGTTTTTGTTGGTTTGCCATCTCCTGATTATGTAGTGAAAACAAGCCTGGAAGAAGCCTATCAAATCTGGAGCGAACAACATGGGGACCACTCTGTAATCGGAGCGATAACCATTCCGGAGAGACATGCAGTATTGAATGACGAAGACGTCAGGATTATGAATAAGGTAGAGTCGGGGGTGTCTTATTTTATATCACAATGCATTTTTAATGTCGACTACACCAAAAAAATGTTAGACGACCTGCTTCTGGCTTTCCATAAAAAGAATCAGGAACTACCCACCATTATTTTTACACTCACCATTTGCGGTTCGGTTAAAACGCTTCATTTTATGGAATGGCTTGGTATTCATATCCCGGATGATATCAGAGAAGACCTTAAATTAAGTGAAGATCCGGTTAGCCATTCAGTGGAACTGGCCACTACAATTGCCAAAGACCTGATCCAATATTGTCAGG
Organism: uncultured Pedobacter sp.; assembly: GCA_966210515.1. Lineage (GTDB taxonomy): Bacteria > Bacteroidota > Bacteroidia > Sphingobacteriales > Sphingobacteriaceae > Paradesertivirga. Next base: position 42,628 of record CBIHLM010000030.1, on the reverse strand, counting down.
AAAGATCCATCCCGTTTGGATTTAACATTGAAAGCGTCGCGATTCGGAGAGTAGAGATAGAGGCATCCATTGAATTGTTGAATGTCGTTTCTCAATTATTAAAAGCAAATGGACTGCGTAATGAATTAAAGAAAACCGACCAACCATTGGTTGCTTGATTCAAGAAATCAGATAGTAAATGTTAAAATAGATTCGTGTCTGGAGCTTTCCAGATCCGAGTTTACTTTTATAACAGAAGCACCAATATCTCGGGCTAGTACACGCATTTTGATCCTGTTCCCTTGATCACCATTTTTGGTGTTCGACATAAAACAAAAAACCCTGCAAGTTATTGACTTACAGGGTTTTTATAATTTTAATACCGTAGGGGAATCGAACCGCCCCATAACTATACTGGAAATCAATATTTTACAAAATCAAATTTTGGCCTGTTCACCAAATGTTCACCAGAAGGCAGTTTTTGGGCTGCAAATGGTCAAAATAAAGGTACGGAAAAATGATTTCCATGGCAAGAATTTTAAACATTTCGATATACTTTGGCATTACGCAGATATACCCTATCGGGTACACCTTACACATTAATGTTTATTTTAATCCCGAAAGGGTATAATTAAATTAAATTGCCTATTTTTACACCCTAAAGGGTATAATAATGCTATCTATTTACTTGAAGGAGAAACGTAAGGCTTTCGGATTCACACAAGAGGATCTTGCGATAAAAGCTGGTGTGGGCCTCCGTTTTATAAGAGAATTGGAACAAGGAAAAACTACGCTCCGAATGGATAAAGTAAACCAGGTGCTTGCCTTATTTGGCGCGCAATTAGGCGTGGTATCAAAACAGAAGGATGATGAGTAAACGCGGAGTAGTTTTTTACAAGGACTTTCAAGCGGGTATAATTGCCGAAACGGATGAGGGTTATGAATTCGCTTATGCCGCAGAATACCTGGAAATGGAATCTGCTAAGCCAGTAAGTTTAACCTTACCCCTATCTACTGAAAAGTATACCAGTAAAGTTTTATTTCCTTTTTTCGATGGATTGATTCCAGAAGGCTGGCTGCTTGACATTGCCGCCGAACACTGGAAGGTTAAATCCAACGACCGGTTTGAACTATTATTACTCACCTGCCGTGACACTATCGGGGCGGTAACTATTATCCCTGAACAAATATAGATATGGCAAATTGTTGGTTTTGTTACCGGGATTCAGGAGATAAAGAGTACCATGAGAAATGCTCTAAAAAGTTCTTCGGAACAGCGGTTGCTCCCGGGCTGGAGTTGAACGACCAGCTATTGAAAGAGCTTGCTGATCAAACTATAAACGAAAGGATAGCGATCACTGGCGTCCAGCCTAAACTATCGGTAACCTTAGAAAAAAATAAGGAAAACACGCGGTTAACTATTGTAGGGCTTTGGGGCGAATATATTCTTAAACCACAACACGGACATTTTCAAATGATGCCACAGACAGAGGATCTAACCATGCACCTTGCATCACTGTTCAGGATTCCGGTTTGTGAGCATACCCTTATTAAGGCAACAGATGGTAGCCTGGTTTACCTGGCAAAACGTTTTGACCGGGTGAAGGGAGAAAAGGTGCACATGGAAGACTTTTGTCAGCTTTCCGAATTCTTAACTGAAAGCAAATACAAAGGTTCTTATGAAAAAATAGGGAAGCTTATCCGTAAGTATTGCACGAATACAGGATTAGATGCCTTGAATTATTTCGAACTTGTATTATTCTCCTACCTCACTGGAAATAATGATATGCACCTAAAGAACTTTGCCGTACTGCATGAGGATAATGGAATACATTTAAGCCCTGCGTTTGATCTGCTGAATGTAAATCTGCTGAATCCTGCTGACGATGAAGAGCTTGCCCTGACATTAAACGGAAAAAAGAAAAAAATCAAGCTAGACGATTTCGTATTGCTAGGAAAGAGCCTCAATATTCCACAAAAAGCAATTGAAAATAGCTTTAAAAAGTTTGCAACAAAAAACAAAGAAGTGGCGGCTTATATCGACTCCTCCTTTTTGAATGTGGAGCTAAGGGAGGGTTACAAAAAGATATGGATAGAGAAGCAGGAGATATTCCAGCACTGATATTTTCGCAAAATTTTTTAGATTTCGTTATCAGATTTATTGGTCATTTTTGTATTAAACCAGCTCGCGTATGCTATTACAATATGCTTCAGACCTGCATTTGGAATTTCCCGAGAATAAAGCATATTTAAAAGCCAATCCCTTTAAAACCTACGGGAGAGATCTTGCTGCTTGCCGGTGATCTGTTACCTTTTATCTTAATTGATAAGCACAAGGACTTTTTTGATTATGTTTCAGACCATTTCCAGCACACTTATTGGATTCCTGGCAACCATGAGTATTATCATTTCGATGCTGCAGCCAAAAGCGGTACTTTTTGTGAGAAGATTCGCAGCAACGTAAGCTTAGTAAACAACTGGTCGGTGACGTTGAATGATATACATTTGATTTTTTCCACGCTATGGTCCAAAATTAGTCAGCAGCACCAGTGGAATATTGAAAGAAGTATGAATGACTTTCGTGTTATTAAGTATGACGGTCATTTCTTTTCATCCGATCAATACAATCAACTGCATGCTGATAGCCTCGCATTTGTTGAGGGCCAACTTTATAAGAAAGAGCCTGATCTAAGAAAAATTGTAGTCACACACCATGTTCCTATTTACTACCATTGTCAGCAGAAACAGATGCTCACAGAAAATGTGTGATCAAAGTGGCAGATAATGGGCATGGGATCCCACCTGAAGTACTAGATAAAATGTTTATACCATTCTTTAGTACTAAAAAATCCGGTTCGGGTATCGGACTAAATTTGTGCAAGCAAATCGTAACCTTGCATAAGGGAACAATTCAGGTCGAAACTATTGAGAACGTTGGAACTAGTTTTGTGTTAACACTTTGAGACTTAGGAAGCTGGGCAATTTATATTCAGATTCAAATAAATATTTGAATCGGCTCAGAGTTAAATATCTTCAAAACTGAACAAGATCACTGACACGAATAGGGATTTTTAAAAATCCCCATTGAACCCCTTTTTACAGACCCTTCAAAACATCACGGGCGTTGGAGCACATTCAGCCATTCCAGCCAAAAAGCTTCCGCCATTGCATCCTGCTTCCATTCTGGTACAGTAAGAACCGCGGTTGCAGATATTTTTCCTCGTCCGTGTTAGATCACCTGATAATTACTTCAGAAGAGTATTTTTCATTTGCTGATGAGGGGCTTTTATAGACCCTCATTAACCAGCAGGTTCTGCTATAACCTTTTTTATAATCTCTAACAGAATTTAGATTGTTGCCTATCGTATCACGGAATACCCGCCGTCGACTACAATTTCAGAGCCATGCAGATAAGACGCATTATCCGATGCAAGAAAAGTTACAGCTTTAGCAATCTCTAAAGGTGTTGCAAATCTTTTAAAAGGCAGAATGCCTGAAACGTGTTGTTTTACGTTTGCAATTTGTTCGACTTTCATTCCGGTTTTATTAAATATATCAGTTTCAGTATAGCCGGGACTAATGGAATTGACCCGAATATCCTTATTAACTAATTCAGCAGCCAGGTTCTTTACCAAAGATTGAACGGCCGCTTTAGCTGCGGCATACACGGATGAATTTGCACTTCCGTATGCTGTAACTATTGAGGTGGTCATAATAATGGATCCTCCGCTATTGATAATAGGAAGTAATTCTTTAATGGTGAAGTAAGTCCCTTTAACAAGTACGTTAAACAACTCATCAAATGTCTCCTCGGTCATCATTTCTATCGGTGAAAATTTGCCATATCCTGCGTTTGCAAATAGAATATCAATACCAGGGAAAATGCCAGAGGCTTTTTCCCTGATCCTTAGAATGTTTTCCATGTTTCCATTGTCTGATACAATGCCAAATGCACCAGGGTCTAATGAGTTAACAGCCTCGTCGAGAGTTCGCTGGTCTCGTCCGGTAATAATTACTCTGGCGCCCTCCCTGAGGAAATCTTCTGCCGTTGCACGGCCAATTCCGGTTGTTCCACCGGTAATTAAAGCTGTCTTGTTCTTTAATAGTTCCATATCATTTATTTTAGGCAAAAGTGGGCCGGTATAGAATTTTAAAGAACCCGAATCTTGCGATAATGCCATACATTAGCTTAAAGAACATTTCTATAAGAAACGCAAGAATCGGATTTCATCCCGCGAAGTTTTAATCGACCTTTGTGTCATAGATTTATCGTATGACAATACAGGAAGAAATTAATTATAGCCGTATAGCTGAGGCTATAAGCTATATTAAAGAAAACTTCAAAGAGCAGCCCAGCCTTGAACAGATTGCAGAACATGTTAATCTTAGTCCTTTTCATTTTCAAAAAATGTTTACTGACTGGGCAGGTACTACGCCTAAAAAATTCCTGCAATACATCAGTACAGAATATGCGAAAAAATTATTGAAGGAGAACCAGGCCAGCTTATTCGACGTCGCTCTCGAAACCGGGCTCTCTGGCACGAGCCGCCTGCATGATATGTTCGTAACGTTCGAAGGAATGACACCGGCAGAATACAAAAACGGGGGTAAAAGTTTAGCCATTAATTACAGTTTTGCCGAAAGCCCATTTGGGAGCCTTATTGTAGCATCAACTACGAAGGGAGTTTGTTATATGGCTTTTGAAGATGACCAAGAAAAAGCATTCGACCACTTAATACGGAAATTCCCCAATGCCGCTTTTGCAAGAAAATTAGATATTAACCAGCAAAACGCTTTATTCATCTTTCAGAATGACTGGGGTAAGTTGTCCCAAATCAAGCTTCATTTAAAAGGAACAGCTTTTCAGCTAAAGGTGTGGGAAAGCCTGCTGAAAATCCCGATGGGGAGACTATCAAGCTATGGAGCTATTGCGGAAAGGATTGGCTTTCCGGGTGCTTCCAGAGCGGTAGGAACAGCCATTGGCAGCAACCCTATCGCCTTTTTGATCCCCTGTCACCGGGTAATACAATCTTCCGGCACTTTGGGTGGATATATGTGGGGCAATACCCGCAAGACGGCCATTATCGGTTGGGAAGGTGCCAGAATAAATGCTGAACTATAAGCCTGTTACAGTGGAAAATCTTATTCAGAAAATCAAGGCTGCAAATTGGTCGCAGATTACAGAAGCCATGCACCAGAACGGATATGCAATTATCCCTGGACTCTTGTCAAATGATCAATCCGAAGGGCTAAAGGAGAATTACAACAATAGTAATTTATACAGGAAGACGGTGGTTATGGAGCGTTATCGTTTTGGCTTGGGTGAGTACAAGTATTTCGAATACCCTTTACCCGTATCATTCAAACGGTACGGGCTACCATTTATCCTTATCTGGCGCCGATAGCCAATGCCTGGTTTAGAGTTCTGAATATCGACCGGCAGTTTCCGCCGTCTCACGAAACGCTTTTAGAAGAATGTTCTGCTAATAATCAGTTAAGGGCGACCGTCCTGATATTGAAATATGGGAAAGGCGGATACAATACTTTGCACCAGGATTTATATGGAGATGTGTATTTTCCCATTCAGATGGTGCTGTTTCTTAATCATCCCGAGGAGGATTACACCGGCGGCGAATTTGTACTCACACAACAGACTCCAAGAGCACAGTCTAAAGCCATTGTGCTAAAACCCAAGAAAGGTGATGGGCTAATCTTTACAACCAATTTCAAGCCGTTAAAAGGAACAAAAGGTTATTATCGTGTTAATATGAAACACGGTGTTAGTGAAGTTCATAGTGGAGAGCGTTACACCGTAGGCATTATTTTCCACGACGCGTTAAGCTGATATGGTAGCCCATGATGAAATTACTGATGCTGCCCTAAGAAGTAGTATTAAACAAAAAGGAATCAACTTTGGAGGAAACCGCAAACTCAAGATATATGGCACATTATCCTGTAATTCAGGAAAAAGAATGAAACGGGAAAACAGAATTTTTTTCTATTCTGAAATAGAGGCTATAGAGAACGGTTATCGCCCCTGCGGCAACTGCATGCCTCACAAATACAAAACCTGGAAGAATGGATCTGTTTAATCATACGATAGACGGAAAGAGAAATTTGCTGCGCAAAGACGGAACAGTAAATTATTATGGCAAGTTGTTAACAGCTCAAGACGCTGATTATTATCTGAAAACGCTTCTTAATATTATTGAATGGCGGAATGACGAAGCAGTAATATTTGGAAAAAGAATCATTACAAAACGTAAAGTTGCCTGGTACGGCGAGAAACCCTTTGAATATACGTACTCGAATACCACAAAGCTTGCCTTGCCATGGATACCAGAGCTACTAGAACTAAAGAACATTGCGGAACAGACATCAGGAGAAACATTCAATTCCTGTCTTTTGAATCTTTACCATAATGGTAATGAAGGCATGGCATGGCATAGTGACGCCGAGAAGGATTTAAAGAAAAACGGAGCGATCGGCTCTTTCAGTTTTGGCGCCGAGCGTAAATTTATGTTCAAGCATAAACAAAGCAAAGAAACTATTGGTCTTAAACTGGAACATGGCAGCCTATTGATCATGAAAGGTTCCACTCAAACACATTGGCTTCATCGCTTACCACCGACAACCAGGGTTTTCAGTCCGCGTGTAAATCTGACATTCAGAACGATTGTTGGGTATTAGTTATCAATTATAAGTTACCTTTTTTCAGATGCAAAGACCTTTGATTTTATTAAACCCCAAATTTTATTAAACAGCTTTAGCGAAATCCCATCAAGAGTTTTCTAAGATGTCTGTTGCTGTTTTGTTGCCGAGTTGTTCGGCCAATCCGATAAGAAGACCCTCCGTGCCACGAATGTAGCAGAGCCGGTACAGGTCCTCATACTGCATTACTTCGCCAACAAGTTCAGCACCATGCTTGGAAAGTCTGGATACTAATTCGTCAATATTGTCAACGGTAAACATGATCCGTAGGTAGCCAAGTGAGTTCACAGGAGCAGTCCTGTGATCTGATACTGTAGTTGGGCTTAGAAATCGTGAAAGTTCAAGTCGGCTGTGTCCATCTGGGGTAACCATCATCGCAATCTCTACGGATTGATTTCCAAGTCCCGTTACTCGTCCTGCCCATTCACCTTCAACCATCGCCCTTCCTTCAAGTTTCAATCCTATCTCCTGAAAAAAAGAAATGGCGTTGTCGAGGGATTCTACAACGATACCCATATTGTGCATTTGAAGTAATTTACTTTTTGTCATAATTTCTCTTTATTAGGTTTTATCTAATGATTTTCTATCCAGGTGTCTTCGTAGGTCTCGTCGGTAACGTATAAGTGTTTGCAGGTTTCGGAGCGAACCGTTCGCCAACCGCAACACCTCTGAGGAGCAGAAATGCCCAATTCAGCGTTTAACCCGCATCGGGCTCATATTATGTTAGGTGTTCGTTATTTTTCGTTTGTCGGTTCATAGTAAAGCGTTACTGCACCACCGCTAAAGGTCTTAGTCTTTAGGAGTTTAAGAACAGTTCTATCGTTCAGTTTTTCGAACAATTGCAAACCGCCTCCTGCAACAACAGGGTGAATACAAAGTTGGTATTCGTCAATCAAATTAAGTTTCATTAACTGTATAATCAAACTCCGACTGCCAACTAAAATGTCTTTACCTGGTTGCTGCTTGAGTTCTAAAACTTCTTCTTCAAGGGCCCGGTTTGCTAACGTTGCACTATCCCATTCTACATTTTTCAAGGTGTGGGAAAAAACTATTTTTGGAATTTTATCTATCGCCCTAGCGAAGTCGTCCATCGTTTTTTCACCGGAAGGATTTTTTAACAGCGTTTGCCAGAATTGCATAAGTTGATACGTTATCCTTCCATACAGAACAACACCTGAGTTATCTAACAGTTCAATGTAATGCTGATGTATTTCTTCATCGGGAATACCTGCTGTATGGTCGCAAACCCCGTCAAGTGTTGTATTGATTGCTGCAATTACTTTTCTCATATATTTCAGTTTATGTCAATCCAAATTCGTGTATACAAATTTACCTGTCAGGCACAACAGTTCCAGAGGTGATTAGCGACAATTTGAAGGGGCGTTTGGTACGATATCAGAACAAATATTCTAGTTCTGGAATTCCATTTCACCACCCACGACAAAGGTACCGACGCCGCCAATGGTTCAAGGCTATACAAGCGGGAAAGCTGTTGTTTATTTTTAATATTGGCTTTTCCCGGCCTTGACCCAATGCCGGCCTATGCGCTCTTTGGTGCCTACGCGGTGAAATGGATAGGATTGCTCAACTAGCACGTGATAGCGGCTTAAGTGTTATACGTTGACATATTGTTAAGAGCGCGTGTTTTAATTCGCGATTCGCGAATTGCAAATACAAGAGTAATTAGACCTGATAACGTACTGGATAATATGAGAACTAATTGCAGAAAAATTTAATCTCAAAATTTTTTCAGATAAAAAGGGATTACCTTTGTATTAACAGTACTCGCCACGCTTAAGTCTGAAAAGATTGCGTACCAGGGCGAGTCTTTTGCTTTTGTAAGGTGTTCCCCGACATACTAAAGCTACCGTTGACTCCTCTGATTAATCATGAATTTACGAGCAAAAGACGCATACCAAGTCAAGCATATAAAACCTCAGCCTCATGAACTGTTAAGCCACCCCTTACTGAAGAAGATAAAGCTGTCAACTGGTCGTGGAATAAATCGGACTGACGAAGGAAGGAGAATTTATGCCCCCGAAAGCCGGTTTACTGCTTTCTCTTCGCAGGCTAACTCTGCTGCAGCAGATCATATGCTGTAATAAAAAAACAAAACACAAATGGCCAATAAGACGGCTTCTTCTATTTTATATCAAAATTTTAAATACTTAGAACTTCTATGTATGTTTGTTCTGTGATAGAACTAAATAAAGATTTGATGGCAGGTTCTCTTGCTCCTATTGTATTACTGATACTTAGAAGACAGGAAAGTTATGGCTACCAAATTATTCAGGAACTACGAGACAAAACAGGGGGAGAATTAAACGTTGCGGAAGGAACCCTTTACCCTGTTTTAAAAAAAATGGAAGCAAAGAATTGGATTGAAGGCGTCTGGAAAAAAGCCGACACAGGAAGAGAACGTAGATATTACACCCTAACCTCTAAAGGGAAACAAGAACTGGAGGAACAGTATTCACAATTAAGTTTCATAAACGACCTAATTCATAAACTATGGGATCTTCCAACTTCAATCTCGAGCAATCAATCAACAACTATATCAGCCTGATTCAAAATCAGGGAAGTCTTACTGGCTCTGATGTTGCGGAACTAACTGCTCATCTGTATGATGCAACAGATGCTTTGAAACAGCGCGGCCTCTCTGAAGAGGAGGCCTTTACTATAGCTTGTAAGAGGCTGGGAAACGAAGCTGTTCTTACCGATGAGTACAGTAAAGTAAACACATCAGTGAAAACCAATAAGATTTGGGCTTATTTATTTATAGGCTTCAACCTTTTTTATGCTGTGCCATCACTTGCTTTCACTGCGATCGCCGCATTTTACCTTCTTGTCCATAAGAATTTTGGCACGACCGGTAAGAGCACTTTTGTAGTCACCACCTTTCATCTACTATTTAGTGTTTTGGTTTGGTATATCGTAAAGAATAAGCGGAAGATTTCATATTTTATTGAGAAACAAGTCGAAGCGAATCCAATTCGCATTGTTTGCATGTCATTTATACCTCTTTTGACCAGTGCTATCCCCGTAAGAACTTTCAATAGAATGGAGCAAGCTATGGCCCTTCGCTATCCAGTCTATGAGTTTGACAGCAGTTTCTCTGAATTTAGTTTTTATGTGGCTATTATGAGTATAATTGCCGGTGTGTTAAGTTTAATCTTTAGCATAAACAGGACAGAAAACCTAAGTTTAAGAACGTTGTTTGAAAACCCATCCATGCTGTTCTTACTGTTACTAGGGGTGGTTATCGAGATATTTGCTGCATCAACACGAGCTATTCATATTGAAAGCATTTTAGGAAGTGCTATGGTTTTCGGCTTAGTATATATGTCTGCTTCTTTTCTGATTGCATTTTATAACAAAAAGAGTAGTATTAACAGGTACCTTATAATAGCGATGTTCTTTGGCTTGCTTATGGAGATTACTGTCGGCATAAATGCAGACAGAAGCCGTGGGGATACTTATTATACCGTTCATTTTGTTTCTGCAATGCTTCTTGGAATTGGGTTGGGCCGCTACCTCGGTATTCGGATGCGGGATGAGACCATACTTTCAGAACCTCAACTCTAATAATATAACTCCATTTCACCTACGCGGTGAAATGGATAGGATTGTTCAATCAACATCCTTTATTGGGTATGGCATAAATCACGTTGCCTGAAACAGATAACTTGAAGCCCCTATTTTCTACAGAGGGAAGTAACAGTTTCCATGTTTTACCCATGTCAGATGAACGGAATATACCATCCGAGCGACCACATATTAAATATCCGCCCACTTGTTTTATTGATGAAATATGCATTGAAGGCTGAAGTAAGCCTGTTTGTTTAATGAATGAACTACTACAAGAAAGCTGAAGTCCTTCACCTACGGCATTCCAGCTTTTTCCACCATCCAATGAAATGTGTATTCTGTTGGTTTGGGTTATTGTGTTGTAGGCTATAGCAGCAAATCCTCCATCACTACGTTCCACAGCGATACCAGCACCCCCTTCGCTAATCACACGATCCCAGTTTTCACCATCATCGGTCGATCTTAATATTCCTTGTGTGCTGGCAGCCAGGAGTACACCGTTTGACTCTACCATTTTCATTACCCAGCCTACAACATTTACATATTTCCAAGTTTTTCCACTGTTTGTGGATTTATAAAGGGCGTTGGAGCACCGGAAGCAGCGTACCATCACTATCGCATTGCGGATGCTCCTTGTACTTGTCGAGAATTTCCAGCGCACTACTTAAAAGAGGAATTCTTGAAGATGTGTCTGTTTTCTTTCTGGTAGTGAATATCCAAGCTTCACCATCCACTCCTATTCCTATCTCCGAGCGCTTTAGCTTTTTAATATCAGCATAAGCCAGACCTGTGTAGCAGCAAAAAAGAAAAATGTCGCGCACCTGAGCCAGGCGCTCCATGCTGATTTTCTTTTTATGCATGGTGTCCAGTTCCTCTTTTGTAAGATAAACCCGCTCTCCTGCCCTTGCCGTCGACTTATAATTACTGAAAGGATTAGCAGACAGCCAGCCATGAGCCAGAGAACTGTTTACAATCTTCTTGAAATTCTTAATGTACTTAACAGCAGATACACCGCTAATCTTACACTGACTTTTCAGATAAAATTCAAAGTCGGTGATAAAAGCATGATTGAGTTTATCAAGCGGCACATCTTCAGCTTTATACTTCCATGCGAGGAAAGCCGTCAAATGTTTTACAGTGGTACGATAGCCTTTTAAGGTGTTAGGCTCAAAACCATTTCCAAGAAGAGCTTCCACATTTTCATTGTGTTCCTTAAAAATATTAAGCAACAATTTTGATTTTGGCTTCTTTCTGGTGAGCAGATCGCGCAAACTTTCGGCAGTAATTTCCTTTCCGGTTTCCAGAAGCATGTGATGAGCGACATGTAATTTTGCCTGCACGCTGTCGAGATAGGCATTCAAAGCACGGAATTCTTCTTTGGTTCCGGTGGCCCTGCCCGCATGAGAGTTCCAGCGGGAAGCCTCGCATTCGCGGCCCACAGACACCTCTGTCCGCTTGCCATTTACAACAATTCTTAATGAAATTGGGATTGGGCCCTTTTGATTTGGGCTCCGCTTTTTTAAATAAAAAAGCACATTGAACGTGGTGAGCATAAAAAATAGCTTTTAAAAGGTGAAACAAAGTTACCTTTTGCAGCCCCGGCCTACAAGATGTTCAATGGGTGAACAGGTTGATTGTCAGAATCTTATAGCGTTTCTGGTGAACACCATTTTCTAAAAAAAGTGTTCACCGGATTGTTCACCAGAATTATGCGAAAACATGCATATTTTGGCGATTTGATTCCAACAAAAAAGCCTGCAATCTCTTGATTTGCAGGCTTTTAAGTGTTTTTGCTATTGTTTCCAGTAGCCCGTAGGGGAATCGAACCCCTGTTTCTAGAATGAAAATCTAACGTCCTAACCCCTAGACGAACGGGCCATAAAAAAAGAAGTGTCTTTCAACCTCTTTTTGGTAGCGGGGACCAGACTCGAACTGATGACCTTCGGGTTATGAGCCCGACGAGCTACCAACTGCTCCACCCCGCACTCTAGCAATCTTTGGTTTTAGGCTTTATTACTTATTTCCTTACTCCCTGAATTGGACTGCAAAGATATATTTCGTTTCTTTGCAGTCCAAATGTTTTTTAAAATAATTTTTCATGTCGCATAAAGCCGGATTTGTGAGTATTGTTGGAAAGCCAAATGCAGGGAAATCTACCCTGATGAATGCGCTTGTCGGCGAGAAAATGTCTATTATAACACCAAAAGCGCAGACCACCCGTCATCGCATCATTGGAATTGTAAATGAAGACGATTATCAAATCGTATTTTCTGACACGCCCGGAGTGATAAAACCAAAGTATGGTTTGCAGGAAAGTATGATGGGAGCAGTCAACGATTCGCTCGTCGATGCCGATATTATTCTTTTAGTTACAGATATAAATGAACGTTTTGATGAAAACGACATTATCGAAAAGTTAAAGAAAACTTCTTCGCCCATCGCCGTGGTCATTAATAAAATCGACACGTCTACCCAGGAAGAGGTTGAAGCTAAAATTGAACACTGGAAAGAAACACTCAATCCGGAAGTTATATTCGGCACGTCTGCCCTCCACGATTACAATGTGGACGCAGTGATGAGTTTCATCCTGGATAAATTACCTGAGCATCCTGCATATTATGAGAAAGATGCACTTACCGACAGAAACGAGCGTTTCTTTGTATCGGAAATGATCAGGGAAAAAGTATTCAAGCTCTATCAGAAAGAGATCCCGTACAGCACTGAAATAATTATAACGGCCTTTAAAGAGGAAGAAAAAATCACCCGGATAAGTGCCGAAATAATTGTCGAACGTGATTCGCAGAAAAATATTCTAATTGGTCCTGGTGGCGCAATGCTAAAAAAAGTTGGCACCTATGCCCGTAAAGACATCGAAGAATTTCTTCAGAGAAAAGTATTCCTCGAAATGTTCGTAAAGGTGATACCCGACTGGCGCAACAGGAAGAATTATCTGAAAAGCTTTGGATACGAAGACTAAAAATTTACGATTTACGAATTAAGAATTACGATTTTTGCATTCGTAATTCGATGTGAATTTACCAAATACTTGATTTTGAATTGCATTCGTAATTCGTAAATCAAAAAATCAAAAATTGAATGAGTAACATAGTAGCTATAGTTGGACGGCCCAACGTTGGGAAATCCACTTTATATAACCGCTTGACGGAATCGCGCAAAGCAATTGTAGACGATCAGAGCGGCGTTACGCGTGACCGTCATTACGGATCGGCAGAATGGGTGGGAAAGAACTTTACGGTGGTGGATACAGGCGGATACGTAGCCAATTCGGCCGATGTATTTGAAGCAGCAATCCGCGAACAGGTTTTAATAGCCATAGAGGAAGCAACAGTGATCCTGTTTATGGTTGATGTCACAACCGGACCAACAGATCTGGACGACAGCATCGCAGACCTTCTTCGCAGAAGCAAAAAACCAGTATTGGTGGTTGCTAATAAAGTTGATAATAACAAGTTATTGGATGATCTTCATCCCTTCTACAGCTTCGGCTTAGGAGAGATCTTTTCCATTTCTTCCATGACTGGTTCGGGAACCGGAGAACTTCTGGATGAAGTAATCTCTCACTTCGAAGAAGATCAGCCCGATGATTCAACCCTTCCGAAATATGCCATTGTTGGAAGACCGAACGTAGGCAAATCATCGTTGATCAATGCCCTTATCGGGAAGGATAGAAACATTGTTACTCCTATCGCAGGCACTACACGTGATTCAATTCACATTCACTACAACCAATTTGGTCACGAATTTATGCTGATTGACACAGCCGGATTACGTAAAAAAACCAAGGTTAAAGAAAATATCGAATTCTATTCTGTAATGCGTACCATCAAGGCTTTAGAAGAAGCTGATGTTATTATGCTCATGATTGATGCGGTTGAAGGTATCGAATCTCAGGATATAAACATTTTCCACCTGGCCGAAAAAAATAAAAAAGGCGCAGTCATTCTCGTGAATAAATGGGATTTGATCGAGAAGAATAATAAAACGACCTTGAAATTTGAAGATGAAATCAGACAACGTCTTGCACCGTTCTCTGATGTACCTATTGTTTTCACTTCTGTAGTCGAAAAACAGCGAATTTTTAAAGCGGTTGAAGCTGCTGCAAAGGTTTTTGAAAATAAAACCAAAAAGATTCCTACATCGAAACTGAATGAGGTAATGCTTCCAATTATCGAAAATTATCCTCCACCAGCTTTAAAGGGAAAATATGTGAAGATCAAATATATTACGCAAATAAATGGCTCGTCGCCCATGTTTGCGTTCTTCTGTAACCTTCCCCAGTACATAAAAGATCCTTATAAACGCTTCCTGGAAAACAAGTTGAGAGAACATTTTGACTTTAGCGGTGTTCCTATTCAAATATATTTCAGGCAAAAATAAGGTTATGTTTTAAAACGAAATTGCCAATAGTGTTCTTAATTATTGGCAATTTTCATAGAAACTGACTTTAATTGTTTGCCATTTATTTATTTTGACTTAACGTTTAAAGTATGAACAAACTCTTTTTAAAGGCATTCTTTTTTTTGAGTATCGCATTGGTATCATGCGGAGATTCCCGGGATAATTCAGAATCTCAAGACTCAATCAATGCAGCCCGAGCAGCCGATTCTCTGATTCAGAATCAACTAAATGCTGATACGTCTATGAATACAGACAGTACTATCGACAACATGCCTGTGGATTCTATGCCGAAAGGTTCTGATACCCGCTAATTAAGGCTGTTTCAATTCATGGAGCGACCTTAATACCGCTGTATCACTAGCATTTACAACTTTATAATAAGCTTCATCATCAAAATAAAATCTTGCCAGTGAAGCTTTAATTTCTTTATCTACAGCTTTTCTAGCAATAGCAGCAGCTTTTGGAGATACTTTCACTCCATTCTTTATCGCAAAAGAAACCAGCTGTTCATATTGCTCTTCGCTTAGATTAAAATCGCTTATTACTTGCGCTAGAGACGTCGGGCGATAGTTGTTGACCACCTGACTGAATAAGAATTCCGTTAAAATCCCTCTGGCCCGCAAAGCGTAGAAAAATGCATTGTAGGCAGACGTGTCAACAGGAATATAGATGTCCGGCATTATTCCGCCGCCTCCATATAATACATGGCCTGATGCTGTTTTATAGGTATGGCTTTTATCGAATACGCTATCTTTCAAGGTTCCGTCGGCATTTACTTCCTTCTTTTGAAGGCGGGTCGAAGCTTCCGCGAAATAAGCGTCCGAACTCATTTTATACGGTCTTTGAATGGAGCGGCCAAGAGGTGTGTAATAGCGGGCAATTGTCAGATTAAGCGCTGATCCATCACCAAAACTAAACTGCTCTTGCACCAGTCCTTTACCAAATGAACGTCGGCCAACAACCACTCCTCTATCCAGATCCTGGATTGCGCCCGCCAAAACTTCACTTGCAGAAGCGGTAGTTTCATCAACCAGCACAATTAATTTCCCCTGTTCAAATTTCCCGTTACGGGTCGCGAAATAATCTGTCCGGGGTTCGTGCGCTCCCTTCGTATAAACTATTAATTGCTTATCCGGCAAAAACTCATCCGCCAGCGCAGTAGCTGCGCTAAGGTATCCCCCGCCGTTGTTCCGCAAGTCCAATATCATGCTTTTCATATTGCTCTGCAGAAGTCGGCTTACCACAGCCGAGAAATCCTCGTCGGTGTGTGCACCAAACTTACTAACCCGCACATAAGCCACCGTTGGCGAAAGCATATAAGCCGCATCAATGCTGCTCACGGTAATTTTATCCCGTTTAACGGAAACAGAATTTACTGAAACAGAATTCCGCTTTTTTACACCCAATTTAACGATTGTCCCGGTCCGACCTTTAATAAGTGATACTATCTCAGTCGACGTGGTCTTGGTGCCCGCCACGTTCTTATTTCCAATACTCAGAATCTTATCTCCCGCTTTAATCCCTGCTTTTCGGGCCGGACCTTCTTTTACCGAAGTAACCAGGATTGTGTCATTGACCAGCAAATATTCTATCCCGATTCCACTATAATTTCCTTCCAGACTTTGAGATTGATCTCTGGCCTTTACAGGAGGCAAATAAAGCGAGTGAGGGTCTAAATGCGATAAAATCTGACCAATAGCAAGATTTTGAAGCGTATCAACCTTTACAGGATCAACATAATTTTCCTTAATGATTTCCAGGATCTGCTCTACTTTTTCTGATTTTTCAGGAGATAAAAATGGAGTGAAAGCTGCACTTTTAGACTTGTGATTTTCATGTCCGAATTTAGGGCCAACGAGCATGCCGAGAGCCAGTATTCCCGCATAACAGGAAGCTACAAATAAGTTACTTTTAGTGGATGATTGCATGAGATAAGAGCGTTCTAAAAGTAGTAATTGAGGTTGATATAAATTGATTTAAAATTGTCACAAAAAAGCTTTTTTTAAGGCGCCTTTTCTGAATATATTCCGACCTTTAACTTATGA
Source organism: uncultured Pedobacter sp. (assembly GCA_966210515.1). GTDB lineage: Bacteria > Bacteroidota > Bacteroidia > Sphingobacteriales > Sphingobacteriaceae > Paradesertivirga. The sequence goes on along the minus strand of CBIHLM010000030.1, from coordinate 25,886 downwards.
TTAGAACGACAGAACAAGACTCATTATATACTGATCTGGAAAAAAAATCGGTCAATGAATTATTGGTGGGAATTAATCAGCAGGATAAAACAGTTCCTTTAGCCGTCGAAAAAGCAATTCCCCAAATCGAAGCCCTGGTAAACGTAATTGTTTCAAAAATGAAGCAAGGAGGGCGACTGTTTTACATTGGAGCGGGAACCAGCGGCAGACTTGGAATCGTAGACGCATCAGAATGCCCGCCCACCTTCGGGGTCCCTCACGACTGGGTTGTGGGTATTATTGCCGGCGGCGATTCGGCCATCCGTAAAGCTGTGGAATTTGCTGAAGATGACACCAAGCAAGCATGGGAAGATCTGCTTAAATTTACAATAGATGACAAAGATGTATTGGTTGGAATTGCTGCTTCCGGAACCACCCCCTACGTTATCGGAGGTCTGAAGAGTGCTAACGATGCGGGAATTATAACCGGATGCATAGTTTGCAACGAAGGCAGCCCATTGGCAGCAGAAGCCCAATACCCGATAGAGGTTGTAGTTGGCCCTGAATTCGTTACCGGCTCTACCCGGATGAAATCAGGAACGGCGCAAAAACTCGTACTAAATATGATCAGCACAACGGTAATGATTCAATTAGGACGGGTTAAGGGAAATAAAATGTTCGACATGCAGTTAAGTAACAATAAATTAGTTAAAAGAGCCGTAGATATGGTCATGGAAGCAACCGGATCGGATGAAGAAACAGCAGAAAAGCTTCTGGATGAATATGGAAACGTGAGAGAAGCGGTAGAGAAATACAAGAATAAATAGAAGTGCAGATCAATAGATATGCGAATGAAGGAATCAGCAATGGCGCAGATTTCGACAAAGCACCTAAAGCATTATGCTTCTAAATAATTAATAACACGTATGCAAAGGCATTTGCACATTTAAAAAATTTGCAAATCCGCACATTTGAATTATGCACGAAATAGAACCTTTTTATCGGTGGCGGGATGATTACATAGCGGCAGAGGACGAACGATCGCCGTTTTATGAAACAGAGTATAGTGAGTTTGAATTTGATAAAAAGATTTACAACTATTACATCCATCCTCAGTGGGATTCGTTTGGCTCCCAGACTTTATACCTTAAAGCACTTTTTGTTGATTACGACAGGCATTATGCCATTATTGAATTCATCGGCGAATGGAATGATGCCATTTATAATGATATAATGTTGCTAAAGCGAGAAATTCTTGAATTGATGGTCGATCAGGGAATTAACAAATTTATCCTGGTAGGTGAGAACGTTCTGAACTTTCATTCTTCCGACGACTTATATTACGAGGAATGGTTTCAGGATGTAGAAGATGGCTGGATCGCTGGTATAAACTTCAGAGAGCATGTAATTGATGAATTTAAAAGCAGCAATATTGATTACTATATCAATTTTGGTGGAGAACTGGATAATATCTCATGGAGAAGTCTCAAACCTTTGCAGTTTTTTAAAAAAGTAGAAGAGCAATTGGTTAAACGACTGAGTTAGTATTTCGCGCCATTTTCAGGGCCTTTTGTCGCAGACAGAAGAACTCTGAAAATGTATGTTTTTGTTTTTATACAATACAAAGCATACATTTATGAAAATACTTATCATAATGTCAGATCAAAACAACTTTACCTTAAACCAAAGTCCTGTCATTCAAACGGGAACAGGAATCACATCGCGCAACTTTTTACCAAACGTTTTTATTTGGATGTTTGTAGCTCTTGGTATATCTGCGGCATCAACGTATTTTTTTTCGACCGATACTTATTTATTAAGCTGGCTGGTAGACTTTGAAACAGGAAATATAACAACCCTCGGAACAGTTGCCAGATTTGCGCCTTTGGCCTTCGTACTGATCTTATCATTCGGAATGAATAGATTATCATTCCCTGTAGTGGTTTTCCTTTATTTACTCTTCGCTACCGTCATGGGGATTAGTATAAGTTTCAATTTAATGATTTATACGGCGGGCTCCGTTGTTGGCGCTTTTCTTTCTGCTTCAGCTTTATTCGGACTAATGGCAGTTGCGGGCTATACCACAAACATCGATCTTACCAAATTTGGTTCAATCTTAATGATGTTCCTCTTCGGAATTATAATTGCCAGCGTGGTAAATATCTTCTTAGGAAGCTCGCAATTAGACTACATCATCAGCTTTATTGGAGTAGCAGTTTTTGTCGGACTTACAGCTTATGACGTCCAACGCTTAAAACGCATTGGAGCAGGAATTGAATATGGCGATGCATCTGCTAACAAAATGGTAATAATGGGTGCCTTGTCTTTATACCTCGACTTTATAAATATATTCCTAATGCTTTTACGTCTGTTCGGAAGCAGAAGATAAAGATTCATTTAAAATTCTCTTAAAAGGGATACAGGAGAACTTACTCGTTCGTACCTGTATCCCTTTTATTATTTGCATTTTATCAAATTTTCTTGCACTTTTGCAACGCTTATTCAGAAAGACGGAGGGATTAGACCCTGCGAAGTCTTAGCAACCTGTGCTTACAAGGTGCTAAATTCTAACTGATTCCATACTTAGGGATGAAGAAAGATAAGTGAATGTCAAAGCCGGATACCGACTTTTCAAAAATAAGCTTGCAAGGAAGATTTGAGACGATAGATTTGAGATATGAGACTAATGTGTCTGATCCATTCTTACATCTAATATCTCACATCTAAAAAACAATGTAAAGAGAGATTTGATATGATAGGTGGTATGGAATATGAGACTTTATGCGTCGGATCTATTCTCACATCTCACATCTCAACTCTCATATCTAAATAACAATGAGCATTAGAGAAGAATTAAAGAAACGTATTTTAGTTATAGACGGTGCAATGGGCACAATGATCCAGCGCTACCAGTTAACGGAAGAGGATTTTCGCGGCGAGCGTTTCAAGGACCATCCCTGCGATGTACGGGGAAATAACGACCTGTTAAATATTACCCGTCCGGATGTAATTAAGGCTATCCATGCAGAATATTTAAGTGCAGGTGCCGATATAATTGAAACCAATACATTCAGTACGCAGCGTATTTCGATGGCAGATTACCAGATGGAAGATCTTTCGTACGAAATGAGCTATGAAGGCGCACGCATTGCCAAAGAAGTTGCAACTGAATTCACTCTTAAAAACCCGGATAAACCGCGTTTTGTTGCCGGCGCCCTTGGACCGACTACCAAAATGGCTTCTATGTCGCCGGATGTTAACGACCCGGGATATCGCGCAGTAACTTTTGATGAATTGGTTGATGCGTATTATGAGCAGATCAAGGGCCTGATTGACGGTGGGGCGGATGTGCTTTTATTCGAAACGATAACCGACACGCTGATAACTAAAGCTGCACTTTTCGCTGCAAAAAACTACGAGAATGAGATCGGTCGTAAGATTGAAATCATGATTTCGGGCACCATTACAGATGCCAGCGGTCGTACGCTTTCGGGTCAGACGGTTGAGGCCTTCTTAAACTCTTTGTCACACGCAAATCTTTTAAGCATCGGCTTAAATTGTGCGTTGGGAGCTAAAGACATGCGGCCGCACATTGAAGAGCTATCCGAAAAAGCAGCTTGCTATATTTCCGCGTATCCGAATGCCGGCTTGCCGAATGAATTCGGAGCTTACGACGAAGTGCCCCATGAAACGGCTCATTTGGTGGAAGATTTTATTCAAAACGGATTTGTAAACATAGTGGGAGGATGCTGCGGAACAACTCCAGAACACATTAAATGCATCGCCGAAAAGGCAGCAAAATATCCGCCAAGAGTTCCTGTACAGCCGAAGCCTTATCTGCGTTTAAGTGGATTAGAGCCGGTTACATTAACTCCGGAAACCAATTTTGTTAATATCGGCGAGCGTACTAACGTTACCGGATCTCCTAAATTCTCTAAACTGATACTGGGTGGAGATTTCGAAGGAGCACTTACAGTAGCACGTCAGCAGGTTGAAGGTGGCGCCCAGATCATCGATGTGAACATGGATGAAGGGATGCTTGACTCTGAAGCAGCGATGACTAAGTTCCTAAATCTCATTGCTTCCGAACCTGACATTGCAAAACTTCCCATCATGGTCGACTCATCTAAATGGAGCGTGATCGAAACCGGATTGAAATGCCTGCAGGGAAAGGGCGTTGTAAACTCAATATCGCTTAAAGAAGGCGAAGAAAAGTTTAAAGAATATGCCCGCAAAATAAAACAATACGGTGCGGCTGTAGTGGTAATGGCATTCGACGAAGATGGTCAGGCCGATTCATTCGAACGCAGAATTGAGATCTGTAAAAAATCGTATGATATTTTGGTTAATGAAGTTGAATTCCTTCCGCAGGATATCATTTTCGATCCTAATATTTTAACCGTTGCAACGGGATTAGAGGAGCATAATAACTATGCAGTCGATTTCATTAACGCAACCCGCTGGATTAAGGAAAATCTGCCTTTAGCGAAAGTAAGTGGTGGCGTAAGTAATATATCATTCTCTTTCCGGGGAAATAACACTGTCCGCGAAGCGATGCACTCCGCCTTCCTGTACCATGCAATTAAAGCAGGTTTGGATATGGGTATTGTGAATGCAGGTATGCTGGAGGTTTATGAGGAAATCCCTAAAGATCTGTTAGAACTTGTGGAAGATGTTCTCTTAAACCGTCGTCCGGATGCAACAGAACGTTTGGTTGAGTTCGCAGATACCATTAAAACTAAAGGTAAAGTTGTAGTTAAGGATGAAGAATGGCGTAAAGAAAGCGTCGAAAGCCGACTTTCACATTCGCTTGTAAAAGGTATCATCGACTATCTGGATGATGATGTTGAAGAAGCTCGTCAGAAATACGATAAACCTCTTGAAGTTATTGAAGGTCCGCTAATGGATGGAATGGGCATTGTTGGCGATCTGTTTGGACAGGGTAAAATGTTTTTACCACAGGTGGTGAAATCCGCCCGGGTAATGAAAAAAGCCGTAGCTTATCTCTTGCCTTTTATCGAAGAAGAAAAACGCACAAATGTTAACAGCAATCAGCGTAAAAATGCCGGAAAAGTTTTGCTTGCAACAGTTAAAGGCGATGTGCACGATATTGGGAAGAACATTGTAGGTGTAGTACTTGCATGCAACAACTTCGAGGTGATTGACCTGGGAGTGATGGTTCCGGCGCAGAAGATTATAGAAGAGGCTAAAAAGCATAATGTTGATATTATCGGCCTTAGCGGACTAATCACGCCGTCGTTAGATGAAATGGTGCATTTCGCAAAAGAAATGGAACGTCAGGAGTTTAAAATTCCTTTGATTATTGGCGGGGCAACTACATCGCGGATACACGCTGCAGTAAAAATTGCGCCTAGCTATTCCGGACCAACAGTTCATGTATTGGATGCTTCCAGAAGTGTGACGGTCTGCAGCACATTAATGAGTGATGACAACCGCGACGAATACATCAACCAGATTCGCGGCGAATATGATAAAGCGCGTGAAGCTCATTTGAATAAACGTTCGGACAAACAATTCAAATCGATTGAGGAAGCTCGCCAGAATAAGTTTCAAATCAACTTAAACGGCACTATTCCACCAAAGCCGGCGTTTTTAGGAACTAAGGTTTTTGACAACTATCCTCTGGAAGAGCTGGTTCCTTACATTGACTGGACGCCTTTCTTCCATACCTGGGAGTTGAGAGGTAGTTATCCGCGCATTTTTGAAGATAAGTTTGTAGGTGATGAAGCCAAAAAGCTCTTCAATGACGCTCAGGAACTGTTGAAGAAAATTATCGACGAAAAATTACTTACAGCAAAAGGAGTGATTGGTTTCTGGCCGGCAAATTCCGTTGGTGATGATATTGTACTTCAAGTTGAAGGTGATAAGTTGAATGTTGAAGGAAGCTCGCAACCCACAACCCAAAACCCAAAACAAGTTACTATTCACACGCTGCGTCAGCAAGTTGAGAAGGCTGCAGGTGAACCGTATTATGCCTTGTCAGATTTTGTTGCACCTAAAGACACAGGCATTCAGGATTACTTCGGTGGCTTTGCCGTTACCACAGGTATCGGATGCGACGAATTAGTTGCTCAATATGAAAGCGATCATGATGATTACAACAGCATCATGGTTAAAGCCCTGGCAGATCGTTTGGCCGAAGCTTTCGCCGAAAGAATGCACGAACTTGTTCGGAAGGAATATTGGGCATACGCTAAAGATGAGAGCTTAAGCAATGAAGAACTTATAAAAGAAAAATATGTTGGTATCCGTCCGGCGCCAGGATATCCCGCTTGTCCGGACCATACCGAAAAGGAAACTCTCTTTAGAATATTAGATGCCGAAAACACAACCGGCATAAAACTTACCGAAAGTTTTGCTATGTATCCTACCGCAGCTGTAAGCGGCTTTTATTTCGCTCACCCAGATTCCCGCTACTTCGGTTTAGGTAAAATCTCCAAAGATCAGGTAGTAGATTACGCAAAACGCAAAAACATGGATCTGGAAGTGGTAGAAAGATGGTTAAGCCCGAATTTGGGATATTAATTGTTCTGGGTTGGAGTATCAAGTAGGTAGTATTGAGTATAGAGTACCAAGATTGAATGCATAATTTCAAAGAGTTAAAAGTCTGGCAGCTTGCAATGTCAATTTCTAAAGAAGTATTTATTGCAACCCGGCTATTTCCTTCAGAAGAGAAATTCACATTGATATCTCAAATGATGCGAAGTTCTATTTCAATCCCTTCAAATATTGCGGAAGGATGTGGAAGGAAATCAAATAAAGAGTTTTATCAATATTTGAATATCAGCCTTGGCTCATCATTTGAGTTAGAAACTCAACTTATATTAGCTAGAGAGTTCAACTATATTAACGAGGCAAATTTCACACCTTTACAATCACAAATAATTGAAGTTCAACGCATGATATCCGGCTTACAAAAAAGTCTTAATACTTAATACTTTGTACTTGATACTTGACACACAATGAAAATCACCGAACACATAAAAAACTCCAACGGGAAGACTCTTTTTTCCTTTGAACTTCTTCCTCCTGTAAAAGGGCAACGCATTCAAAATATTTACGATGCGATTGATCCTTTAATGGAATTCAAGCCGCCTTTTATTGATGTAACCTACCATCGCGAGGATTTCATTTATAAACAACATCCCAACGGCCTTCTGGAGCAAGTATCTTATCGTAAGCGTCCGGGTACCGTTGCAATTTGTGCGGCGATTATCAACCGGTACAAAGTTGATGCTGTACCTCATCTAATTTGCGGTGGTTTTACCAAAGAAGAAACAGAAAACGCCTTGATTGATCTTCAATTTCTTGGGATTGACAATGTACTGGTTTTAAGAGGCGATGCCCGTAAGGGGGATTCAGGATTTATTCCGACCCCGGGAGGACACACGTTTGCGACGGATTTACTAGATCAAGTGGTAAATCTCAACCGGGGAAAATATCTTCACGATCATAATGAAGCGAACAAATCGGATTTCTGTATCGGGGTAGCGGCGTATCCTGAGAAACATTTTGAAGCCCCAAATATGAAAACCGATTTCGATTATCTTAAAATGAAAATCGATATGGGTGCCGATTTCATTGTTACCCAAATGTTTTTCGATAATCAAAAATATTTCGACTTCGTAAACCTCTGCCGTGAGAATGGAATTAACGTTCCTATCATACCGGGACTGAAGCCTATAACTTCATCAAAACAATTAGTTAGTCTTCCAAAAATCTTCCACCTTGACTTACCAGAAGATTTGACAAAGGCCATAACCAGCTGTTCGTCTGAAAAAGATGTTAAGGAAGTAGGAATTGAGTTTATGATTGAGCAATGTAAAGAGCTGATGAAATTTGGAGCACCTGTATTACACTTTTATACAATGAGTAATCCCGGGCCAACCAAGAGAATTGCTGAGGCGATATTTTAATTAGCAAGAAGGCCGAAACTTTCAAATAAAATTAAAAGGCTAGAGTTTATGGCTCTAGCCTTTTTTTAATGCCTTCGTTTCGTCCTGAAAGAAAGCAAATCAATTAAGGCACCGTCTAAATCACAGTGCCATTATCAATAAATGCACCTTTTTTTACTACAACTATACCTTCATTAACAGTGTATTTCCCGTAATCCCCATCTTTTAAATGTGGGCCGCCGTTTATTCTGACATCATTTCCAACCCGGCAATTCTTGTCCAAAATGGCATTTTTAATATAGCAGCGTTCTCCGACGCCAATTATTGGAGTCTGAGTATTTTTCGCCTCCTGTAATTGCTCCAGACTTTGGTAATAATCACTGCCCATTATATAACAATATTCTATAGTAGTTCCGCGTCCGATGCGGGTACGGATACCGATAACAGACCGCTCGATACGGCTTGCATGAATAATACATCCATCAGCAATTACGGTTCTTTCAAGCGTTGTTCCCTGAACCTTTGACGGCGGAAGCATACGGGGTCTTGAAAAAATAGTCTTCTTATCAAATAAATTAAACTCAGGAATATCGTCTGTTAATCCAATATTGGCTTCAAAGAACGAAGGAATGGTACCGATATCAGTCCAGTATCCGTCGTATTGGTAGCTCACTACGCGGTTTTTAGATAATGCCTCGGGGATGATCTCTTTACCGAAATCAGTATGAGGGTCGTTCGTTAAAGTGTCGTAGAGAACATCCCTGTTAAAGATATAAATACCCATCGATGCCTGATAGATTCTTCCCTGCGCTTCCATTTCCGGACCAACCTCTGATCTCCACTCCTCAAAATCGGATTGCGGCTTCTCAATGAAAGATGTGATCACATCATCCTTATCAATTTTCATTATACCAAATCCGGGAACATCTTTCGCCGTTACAGGTATTGTGGCTACTGAAACTTCGGCATTGCGTTCAATATGACTTTTAATCATGTGATTGAAGTCAATTTGATATAATTGATCTCCTGACAGAATCAGCACATAATCGAAGTCAAAAGGCGACATGTGGTGCATTGACTGGCGTACAGCATCAGCAGTTCCCTGAAACCATCCGGAATTACTTGGAGTCTGCTCAGCTGCCAGAATATCTACGAAAGCCGTGCTAAACACATTGAAGTGATACGTGTTTTTAATGTGCTTATTTAAGGAAGCCGAATTAAACTGCGTAAGCACGAAAATACGGTCTATGCCAGAATTCAGGCAGTTAGAAATTGGAATATCAACTAATCGATATTTACCAGCAATCGGAACAGCAGGTTTTGAACGGGTGGCAGTAAGAGGTTGCAAGCGGGTTCCCGAACCTCCTCCAAGAATAACTGCAAGGACTTTTGACATCATAATTTAAGATTTAAGCTTTTTATAAAGGTTTATGTACTGTGCTGCGGATTGATGCCAGGAATAATTTAGGCCCATCATTCTATTACGTAACAAATTCATCTGAGAGGTGTTTTTATAGAGTTCAATAGATCTTGATACAGCAGTTACTATACTTTCAACATCGGCATCTTCAAAACAAATCCCATATCCATTCTCTTCCGAAATATCGATTACCGTATCTTTCAACCCCCCTGTGCTTCTAACAATCGGAACAGTTCCGTAACGTAAGGAATATAATTGATTTAATCCGCATGGTTCAACACGCGAAGGCATGATTAAGAAGTCTGCCCCCGCATAAATTCTATGTGAAAGCGCTTCATGATAGCCTATAAACACGTTGTAATCCTCTTTAAAGACAGAAGTTAAATTAACTAATTCTTCCTCGACTTCAGTTTCTCCAGAACCCAAAACAAGAATACTTACTTTTCCTTTATACTTGGTAAGAATGTTAGCAATAGCCTCGGGAAGCAGGTCAGCACCCTTTTCGCCGACTAAGCGACCTATAAAGGCGACCAAAGGTTTCTTATCATCCAAAAAGAATTCCTGGCATACAAGCTTCTTATTTTCAAGCTTACCGGCAGATACAGTTTCGGCGGTATAATTTGCGGATATCATAGGATCCGTTTCCGCATTCCAGATATCCGTGTCGATTCCATTAATTATTCCAACTCCTTTAGATTTCTCAGCAATGAAGAGGGGCTCTAAACCGTTCGAGTTAACCATTAATTCCTCCAAATAACTAGGCGACACCGTTGTGTATTTCCAGCAACACTTAACAGCAGAAGCCAATGGATTAATACAGTCTCCCCACTCTAATAATTTTCCTTCCCAAAACTCTATATCTGGTAATAGATTCAATTTCTCCCAGCCAATCCAGCCCTGATATTGAGCATTATGAATTGTTAATACTGTAGGTATGTGGGCAAGAGATTTATATCGTGGTGCATGATATAACAAAAAAGGTATCAATCCGGCATGATGATCGTGAGAGTGAATTACATCAGGTAACACCTCGAAGTCTAACAACCATTCCAGAAAGGCTAACTGGAACGAAACAAATTGTTCGGTTTCATCGGGATAACAATAAATTTCTGTTCGGTCTAACAGTCCGGGTATTTTAATAAGATGTAAAGCAAAGCCCAGTTTATCAGTTGTCTCTCTCAAAACCTGGAATGGACCTGTAAAGGTCCCCATAGTGAGCGTTGACTCGAAAATCACTTCAAAATCATTTTCCCTTACAAATTTCCGATCGTAATACGGCAAAACTACTATGGCTGTTAAGCCTGCGAGTTGCTGATATTTCGGAAGCGCTCCCACCACATCGCCCAATCCGCCAACTTTGGCAATCGGATAACATTCTGCACTTAGGAGGATTACATTCATTTTTTAATTATTTAAATTGGATTTTGAAATTTAAGGAAATTTTTTTCTGTAAAACAAGAAACCCATCATTTTGTGACGGGTTTTTTGTTTTTTAATTAATGAGCTTCCAGCCAGTTATTGCCCTGACCTATTTCGACCAATATCGGCACGGTTGTTTTAAAGGCATTTTTCATCCTATCCTGAATAATGGTTTTTACTTTCTCCACCTCAGAATTATGGACATCAAAAACAAGTTCATCATGAACCTGCATAGTCATTTTTGAAATAAGCTTCTGTTCCTGCATATCACGGTAGATGTTGATCATCGCAATTTTTATCATATCCGCTGCGGAGCCTTGAATTGGAGCATTTATGGCGTTCCGTTCTGCAAAGCCTCTAACTGTTGCATTAGCTGAATTAATATCCCGCATATACCGTCGCCGGCCCATCAAGGTTTGTACATATCCATTTTCACGGGCAAAATTCATCGTATCACTCATATATTGTTTGATTCCGGAATACTGTCTGAAATATTCTTCAATAATGTCGGCAGCTTCCTTTCTTGGAATTCCAAGACTTTGCGACAAGCCAAATGCCGATTGACCGTAAATAATTCCGAAGTTAACGGCCTTTGCGTTTCGCCTTTGAGTGGAATCAACATCTTCTAAAGCAACACCGTAAACTTTTGAAGCAGTGGCGGTGTGAATATCCAGCCCTTGCATAAAGGCGTCCATCATATTCTCATCTTTGCTTATTTCAGCAATCAGGCGAAGTTCTATTTGTGAATAATCTGCAGAAATAATGATAAATTCTTCATTCCTCGGGATAAAAGCTCGTCTGACTTCCCTACCCCGTTCCGTTTTGATCGGGATATTCTGAAGATTTGGATTATTTGAGCTCAGACGCCCTGTTGCCGCTACCGCCTGATTGTAGGAGGTATGAACTCTTTGAGTTTTAGGATTTATTAACAAAGGCAGGGCATCCACATACGTGGATTTAAGTTTCTGCAGTTGCCGGAAATCCAGAATATCTTTGACAATATCGCTTTTATTGGCAAGAGCCGTAAGAATATCCTCCCCTGTTTGATACTGGCCTGTTTTTGTTTTTTTAGCTTTAGGATCAAGTTGCAACTTTTCGAATAATACTTCTCCTAGCTGTTTTGGCGATGCAATATTGAAACGAACCCCAGCTTTCTCGTAAATAGTTTTTTCGAGCACTTTAACATCAGCTTCAATCTGTAAGGAGTAATCTCCCAAAGCTTGCTGGTCAATTTTAACACCTTCGCGTTCCATCGCCGCCAAAACATAAACAAGCGGATTTTCTATATCGCCCGCTAATTTGCTTGCTCCAACTTTTTCTAAAAGCGGTTCAAAAACCTGCGACAATTGTAATGTGATGTCGGCATCTTCTGCGGCATATTCTTTAACTTTTTCAATCTCCACATCCCGCATATTTCCTTGGTTTTTTCCTTTGGTCCCAATTAATGAGGTGATCGAAACCGGAACATAACCCAAATAGTTTTCAGACAGGATATCCATATTATGCCGGGTATCCGGATCTATCAGATAATGCGCGAGCATGGTATCAAACAATTCGCCCTGTACTGTAATATTATACCAGTTTAAAACAAGGATGTCATACTTAAGATTCTGACCAACTTTCTTAATGGAGGCATTTTCAAACAAATCTTTAAACTCCAAAACAATTCCACATGCTTCGGTTTGATCTTCACAAATAGGAACATACCATCCGCTGCCTGGTTTAACCGAAAAAGAAAGTCCAACCAGTTCACAGATATTGGCATCCAGGCAGGTAGTTTCTGTATCGAAACAAAAAAAACTCTGCGATTGCAGCATTGAAATCAACTCAGCACGCTTCTCTGCCGTATCCGCCAAATGATATTCGTGAGGGGTGTTGTCTATATTTTTAGATGCTGGCGCTGGCTCAATTATAGTCTCGGTTTTAATTACAACTTTCTCTGGCTGGGCTGTCCCGAATAAATCATATTGTTGACCCTGACTCACCTGACGAAACTCAGTCACAGTAAACTCCTCCCCAAATACCCTTCTGCCAATAGTCCTGAATTCAAGTTCCACAAAAAGAGGCTCTAATTTTTCACGGCTTGGTGGATTTACGCGAAGCGATTCCTCATCCAGCTCCACAGGGGCGTTCAGCAAAATAGTAGCAAGCTTTTTGGAAACTAAACCTTGCTCGGCGAAATTCTCCACATTCTCCTTCATCTTACCCTTTAGCTCATGACTATTAGCTATCAGGTTCTCGATAGACCCATATTGCTTTATGAGAAGCTTTGAGGTTTTTTCGCCTATCCCTGGGATGCCCGGGATATTGTCAACGGCATCGCCCCACAATCCTAAAATATCAATTACCTGATCAACCCTTTCAATTTCCCACTTGGTAAGTACTTCAGGAACACCCAAAATCTCCATATCATTACCCATCCTTGATGGCTTGTAAATGAAGATGTTTTCGGAAACCAATTGCGCAAAATCCTTATCAGGGGTCATACAGTAAACCGTAAACCCAACTTGTTCGGCTTTTTTTGCAAGGGTACCAATAATGTCATCTGCTTCGTAACCGTCCGAGGTAATTACCGGAATATTAAATCCCTCGATCAGTTTCACAACATAGGGCATAGCGGCCGATAGGTCTTCGGGCATAGCCTGCCTATGTGCTTTGTATTCTGCAAAATCAGTATGGCGCTCGGTTGGTGCCTCAGTATCAAAAACCACGGCCAAATGACTCGGATTTTCTTTCTTCAAAACTTCGAGTAATGTATTGGTAAAGCCCATTACGGCCGATGTATTTATTCCGTTTGATGTAAAACGGGGGTTTTTACTTAATGCGAAATGAGCCCGGTACATCAGGGCCATACCATCAAGAAGAAAGAGTTTTTTTTGCATTTGTGATTACACTGATGTATAAGATTACACTGATTGAGATGAATTTATGTTTGAACTGCACTTTTTGTATTTGAAAGTTTTGTCATTCCAACGCAGAGATTTTTTTTCATAAATACTCTCCTTTAGTGGAATGACAAACGTTCGCTGTAGTCAAAACGATAATTTACACCTCTCTCGTTTCAAAGGTAGCAAGATATTGCTCCTTAACGAAAAGAACAATCTCTAATATGGTCGTTCACCATGCCGGTAGCCTGCATATGTGCGTAGCAAATTGTGGTACCGAAAAACTTGAAGCCGCGTTTCTTCATGTCTTTAGAAATCGAGTCAGAAATCTCTGTTTTAGCGACCAAATCTTTCATATCGACTGGATTGTTTATAATAGGTTTGCCTTCAGGCAAGAACGAGTACATATACTTGTCGAATGATCCAAACTCTTTCTGAACCTCCATAAAGTGTCGGGCATTGCTTATTGCTGCAAGAATTTTAAGTCGATTCCGGATAATGCCGGAATCCTGCATCAATCGTTCTACGTCATCCCCGGTAAAGCCGGCAACTTTTTTCACGTCGAAATCAGCGAAAGCTTTACGATAACCTTCGCGTCTTTTTAAAATAGTTATCCAGCTTAGTCCGGCTTGTGCGGATTCGAGAATAAGAAATTCAAAAAGTACTTTGTCGTCATGCACTTCCTTGCCCCATTCTTCGTCGTGGTATTTAACATAAAGTGGATCGGTGCCGCACCAGCCGCAACGAATCAAATCGGGATTAACGTTATTAGACATTCGTTCTTATAATTCTTTATTGGGATCCCAGAAGATCTTTTGAAAACCTTTAACTACATTGTCCTCTACCTCAACACCTTCGCCTCTTAACATTTCCTCCATCAGATTTGGGGTAGGAAAATGCCCCTTACCACTCAACATTCCGAATCTGTTTACCACCCTATGGGCAGGAACCGGAGGTTTTGCTGCGCCCGAAGCATTCATTGCATAACCAACCATTCTGGAAGAACCTTTGGTTCCAAGATATTCGGCAATGGCTCCGTATGAAGTAACGCGCCCGACGGGAATACGCCTTGCGACCTCATATACACGGTCAAAAAATGTATCGCTTTTAGTCAAATGCAAATTGCAGGTAGTTTATATTCTTATCCTTAGCAAGATACTTTTTTTCATAATATGTTTTAATCGAAAGTATCTCATTAGCAAATGCTGATTTATATAAGTCTTCGGTGCTGACTTTTAGTTTTAAACCAAGTTCATTTATCTTATCGAAAGTATAGGCATGCAGCTGGTCATTATCTGTTTTCAGGTGAACAACTCCATCCTGAACTAGAATCGACTTATACTTCTCTAAAAACTTAGGAAAAGTAAGCCGTTTCTTCTCGCGGCTATCCTGGGGTTGCGGATCTGGAAAGGTTATCCAGATTTCGGATATTTCATTTTCCGCAAAATAATCCAAAAGATTTTCTATCTGAATTCTTAGAAAAGCAACGTTTTGAATACCTTCTTCAATGGCAGTTTTTGCTCCACGCCAAATCCGATTGCCTTTATAATCTATACCGATGAAGTTTTTATCAGGAAATAGCTTAGCAAGATTAACAGTATATTCGCCTTTTCCACAAGCTAATTCCAAAATAACAGGATTATTATTATGAAATTGCGAAAAAGCCCAGGTTCCTTTCAGAACTTTTCCTTCATCAAGTTGTTTAACATTTGCAAAGGTTGCTATCTCGGCAAACCGTCTTAATTTATCTTTACCCATAATTAAAATACGCCGCAAAAATAAAGTTTTATCTTTGCCGCAACAGCAAAACATACGTGGAAAAAAACGCTAAAATTTATATCGCAGGTCACCGGGGAATGGTAGGCTCTGCGATTCACAGAAAACTTGAGGAAGAAGGCTTTACCAATGTTATAACCCGAAGTTCAAAAGAGCTCGATTTGCGTAATCAACAAGCAGTTACAGATTTTTTCTCGATCGAAAAACCTGATTATGTGTTTCTTGCTGCGGCTAAGGTTGGCGGTATAGTGGCAAATAACACATACAGGGCAGATTTTTTATATGAAAACCTGATGATCCAGAATAACGTCATCCATAATTCGTATTTAAATGGAGTTAAAAAACTGATGTTTCTGGGTTCAAGCTGTATTTATCCAAAGTTTGCCCCACAACCATTAAAAGAAGAGTATTTGCTTACAGGGTTGCTTGAGGAAACTAATGAGCCTTATGCTATTGCTAAAATTGCCGGCATTAAAATGTGCGATGCTTATCGTGCGCAATATGGCTGCAACTTTATATCAGTAATGCCCACCAATTTATATGGCTATAATGATAATTATCACCCACAAAATTCACATGTTTTACCTGCATTAATTCGCAAATTTCACGAAGCGAAGCTGGAGGGAAAAAACAAAGTTGTGATTTGGGGTACGGGAAGTCCCTTCAGGGAATTTTTATTTGCTGATGATTTAGCAGATGCCTGCTTTTACCTGATGGAAACCTATAATGAGCCTAACCTGGTTAACATTGGTACGGGAGAAGATATTTCAATTAAAGATTTGGCACTACTTATTAAACGTATAATCGGCTTCGAAGGAGAATTAGAGTTCGATTCTTCAAAACCAGATGGAACACCGAGAAAATTAATGGATGTTTCGAAACTCCATGCTGCAGGGTGGAGACATAAAGTGCAGCTCGAGGAGGGAATTAGGTTAGCTTACGAGGACTTTCTTTCCCACGAAGAAATAACAAAAGCCGGTTAAATCCGGCTTTTATTATTTTATTTTAACGGAGCGTAAATCCAATCGATAAACTAATTACTCGGTTCTTAATGGTCTCTTCCTGATCATTGCTTAGATTGTTCAATCCTAAACCATATCCCAAACTAAAAAATCGTCCATTTAAGAATTCATAACCGGCTAACATATTAATTCCAAAGTCGACTTTTTTCATTTCATCTACACCGTCACCAAATTCAACCTTACCATCAGTTGGCTGAGATATGTCTTCACTGGTTCCCGGCCCGTCGTACTTGAAATTACCTTTGCTCTTTCCGGATAAAGCATAGGCTATATAAGGACCGGCACCAAGTATAAACTTCCCCGGAGCGGCATCAAATTTTCCAATAATATTTAAGGGGATTTCGATATATGATACATTAACTTTTGACTTTAATGACACACTATAATCGCTTTCGCTCGCGGAGTAATCAAACTTATATCCTTTTTTAGTGAAAAATATTCCTGGTTGAAAATAGTATGTTGTATTTAACTTAAATTCTGCCAATCCACCAAAGTTAAAAGAGGTAATAGATGCCGGAACCATACCAGCGTCTACTGTTTCGCCTGTACTTTCAACATTTGCTGAATTAGCGCCAACCTTTATTTTGAATTGACTTTGTGCGAAAAGGATAAAGCTTAATAGTAAAAAAGATGTAGTTAATAAAAGTTTTCTCATGATGTAATTAGTGATAAAATTATAAGGTTTGCTAAGGTAGTATTTCTTTCAGAGATGAGTTTAAAATCGCCTTTAAATATCCAGCTTTAGCTGCTTGGCATATTTTAAAAATCCAAAGAGGGGAAGTTGAAAGTGGACGAGAATAACGAACGTCTTCTGAAAGCTCCATTTCATGCGGAGCTACCATGCCTAATTATTAGAAAAAGCGAGTTTTGAGATTGAGGAACAACAGATTGCTGTTATTACTAGAAACGCTTTGGATAGAGGATAATAAAAAAGCCGGCTAAAAAACCGGCTTTCTCATTTTCAATATGTCTCACTATCTGGCGGAATCCCGTAATCCCTGATGGCAGGCGATTTCCGCAACTTTCCATTTGTACTTTGGAACATACCTTTCAACTTATCGAATAAGCCGGAAATCTTATCTGAATTTACTTGTTTCGCAGCTTTTTGCGACAAGAAAGTGATGAGCGTCTTGGTTATAAATCCCGATTTTTTAAACAATACCCCATTTAAGAAAATAGGCAGCAATACCCTCGATATATTTGTAATGAAATCTTGCTGCATTAAATCCTGCATAAAAGATTTCCTACCGGTATCCGTTTTTAAAAGGCCGGTAATACTGCTAAATATAGCTGAAGGACTACTAAACTTCTCTTTCAGAGCTTCCTCATCCTGAAACTGCTTAACTTTCAAAAAGTCAATTTCAGCCCGTAGTTCTGCCAAACTGCTAAACGACTTCTCCATTATTTCTTTTTATTAAATATCCGCTTCACCATAAAATCGTGCAGGTATTTTTCAACCAGTCTATCTTTTATAAAATACATTACAAGGGCTAAAGTAAGATATATCAAAGCTACTATGCCGAATCCCAGGGCGTAAGAACCGAACTCTTCCCCCAAGTACAACGCAAGTGTTAAAGATGCGAACAGGAAGGTCAAAATCCCCATTATCAATACAAAGGAATCAGTAATCAGGTTAGCTGTCACAACGGTAAGTCTCTCTATTACAGTCAATCTGGTAAGCTCTACTCTGGTGGATATATATTCCTTAATCAAGGTCAACAAATCAGGAGACACTTTTTGCTCTTTAGTCTGAGTTTCTGGCATATTATTAAATTAGAATAGTTCCTAGTGTAAAACCCGGAGCCGAATTACAGTTGTTCACTTACAGGTGCTTTTTCCTGAACTGATGAATCAAACCCTTCTTTGTTAAACTGAGTTTTGATTTTATCAACAACGCTTTCTTTAAAGTTAGCAAGATTGTCAATTTCTTCTGCAGCACGATCTTTGATGGAATCGCCTAGATTTTTCAAAGCATCGTTTAATTTATCTCTGGTTTCTGAACCTCTTTCTGGTGCAAAAAGAATTCCTAGTGCTGCTCCGGCAGCTAATCCAGCTAATAATGCGGCTAAAACTTTTGTGTTGTCGTTCATGGTGTTAAGGATTATTTAAAAGTGTATTTTTTTTAAACTTAATGCGATTGTAATTAATACAAAAGAAGAATAGAAACTGTTTCAATAAATTTATTCTTCTTCCGCCGAACGAATTTGTTCAAGTCGCTCCGTTGCCAGCTTACTGGTTTCGTATATCCTTACTGTAAGAATGAAGTAAGATAGCAATAAAGGACCATAAACCAGGCCCATTATGCCGAAAGCAGGTATACCTACAACAACCCCAATTATGGTTATGATCGGATGAATATTACCCACCCGTTTGGCTATTAAAAATCGGATTACATTATCAATATTAGTTACAAGTACGAATCCCCATATTAAAATTCCCCAACCTGCGGTTTCATTTCCGTTTGCAAGTTCTAATATCCCCGCCGGAATAAAAACCAGAGCGGCTCCCACAAGAGGAAGAAACGATAAAAAAGTTGATATCACACCCCAAAACAGAGCATCAGGAATTCCAAATATAAAAAAGCCCAGCGATACTAATGCGCCCTGAACCACCGCGATGAGGCCCTGACCTAAGACATTGGAATAGGTTGTGTTTTTTAATTCATCAGCAAATTTGAGTGCATTTTGCTCTCGAAATGGCGAATAACGAATTAATCCTGCTTCAAATTTCTGATAATGCCTGAACATAAAATAAAGCAGGAAATACATTACAGAGATCCCTAAAAGCAAAGATCCTGCACCACCCAATATTGACGGGAACAACTCACTTGCGTGTCCGCCCGCTTTGTCAATTGTGCTTTCTACAAGATTAGGCTGACTAAAGGTCTTTAGAAAAAAAGCATCTAATTTTTTAATGATGTACTGAACTCTTAACGGATCCTGGCGAAACTCGCTAATTTTATTCATCACCATTAAAAAGAGGGTAATTATCGGAAGAATGATTATTAAAAAAGAGCCGATAATAACAATAATACTGGCGGCGGCTTTCTTCAATTTCCATTTCTCAATAATTTGAAGATACACTGGTCTGAATATAGTATACATTACTATGGTACTGAGCAATGTGCCGGCTATATACCGAAGTGAATACAGAATGCCGCAACCAAGTATAATTAAGATTATTAAGACAATATTATTACGTTGCTTATAGTTAAAGAAAGCCATTTATATGAATTGTAAGGTTAAGCATGCGTGAGTGCTGATGTTCATCAAAGGCTTAACATTTATATCTATGAAATGTTACAAACCGCAGAAGAGCTCATTAGCCAAACGTTGGTAGAATTATGCTAATAATAGTACCATTTCCTGGTTGGCTACTTACCTGAACCTTTCCATGATGGGCGTTTAAAATTCGTTTAGCGTGAGTTAATCCTAACCCGGCAGCCTTAGCTTTTGTAGTAAAAAATGGCTCGAATATGCGATTAACGTTTCTGGGGTGAATTCCTGTGCCGTTATCTTTGATATCAATCTTTAACTCCGTAATACGCTTCTCAATTGAAATAGAAACCACTTTTTCCTCTTCAGTAATCGCTTCCGCAGAGTTTTTCAAAATGTTTTTAAAAGCAGATATAAGGCTATCGTTATCTGCCCAGATCGGTAAAGGTGTGCCCTTAAGGGGATTTTCTATTCTTAGATCCAGACCCCGTTCTGCGTCTTCCAGTAATCTCGATAATAATTCAGATAAATCAACCTGCGTCAGCTTTAACGATAAAGGTTCGGTACTCTTTATGAGCTCGGTTGTAACAGAGTTAATTTTTGCACAATTGCTTTTAATAATATCAACTAAATTAAGGTTGTCTTCATCTAAAAGTGAATTTGAAAGCTCATCAATTGCCAGGTTCACATTTGATAAAGGATTTCGAATTTCGTTAGAAAAGCGTTTGGCCATTAGCTCGGTAACAGCAAATGTATCGCCTATCGACAAATCCCTTTCCTGATTTAACCTGTATGTAAGATCGTGAATAATAGAATAAAACAGTTCTTCATCAGCCTTTTGCGATAATTGAACAAAGGAAGAGATGCTGCAAAATTTACTCTTTCCACTGATTGTTAACATTTCAACTTCCAAATCGGAAACTGACCCTTCAGCATTCATGGCAGTTATATAAGCTAACCGTTCTTCCTTATATTTATACAAACCCGCAGCATTCATTTTCAGCAGTTCGGTCAAAGTTGTTTCGAAAAACTTCGTGGCCGATGGATTTGCTTCAATAATTTTCCCGGCTGCATTGGTAATAAGCATAGGGTCTTTTGAACGTTCAAAAATAATGCGGAACTTATTTTCGCTCGTTTTGAGTCTCTGGAGTACGCGGTTCTGAGCTATCGCATACCGAATCGAACGTTCTAAAACCTGGCCATCTAAAGTGTCTTTTACAAGATAATCGGCGGCTCCCAACCTCATCGCTTCCTCGTCTATCATAAAATCGCCCTTACCCGTAAGCATTATAATGGGTTCAGTACAATTCGATTTAATCGCTTCATTTAACAGGTCCATTCCCGAATCCCTACCCAGCCGGTAGTCCACGAGGTAAATATCATAATGACTCTTCAGCATAGCATTTATTGCTTCAGAAAAGTTATTGCACCAAGTTAAATTGTAATTTTGCCTGCCCCCGTTTTCTCTTAAGATATCTTTTGTGAGGATGAAATCATCTTCATCATCATCAACTAAAAGTATGTTAACAGTATCCATCTTGAATTAATTAGTTGAAATCCATCTTGATGCTATTGAAGCTGTAATATTTACCAATTCTGTAAAGGATGACGGCTTGGTATAAAAACCCGAAGCTCCCATTCCGAGCACACTCGTTTCCTCTTCTTTTGAACGTGAAGTCGTCAGAATAATAACAGGGATCTCTTTATATAACTTGTGAAGTTTGAGCTTTGACAACACTGTTTTCCCATCCATTTTTGGCATATTTAAATCCAAAAGAATCAGATCAGGAAGTGTTCTTTCCGAGTTTTCGTCAAAACTGTATAGGTAGTCAAGCAATTCTGCCCCGTTTTCAAAAAAAACAATTCCTGCCGGCATATTATTTTCCATAAATGCCTCATTGATCATCAAGCGGTCATCGGCATCGTCTTCTGCTATCAATATCAGTTTAGTCTTTCTCATCAATCAATATCAAATGGTATAAAAATATTAAATGTAGCACCTTCCCCTTCGCTACCTCTTGCCTCTATGTATCCAGCATGGTTTTCCACAATTTTCTTGCACACGGCTAATCCAATTCCGGTGCCCTCATATTCGTTTCGGGTATGGAGACGTTGAAATAACGTAAAGATCTTCGCCGCATACTCATTGTGAAAGCCAATTCCGTTATCGCTTAATTCTATCCTGCAGTATTCCCTGTCACTTTGTAGTGGAAGAGAAGCTGAAGAAAAATCAAGTCCTTTAACCCGCTCAATAACAATTGATACTTCCGGAACAATATTAGCCTTTGAAAATTTCAGAGAATTGCTGATCAGGTTCTGAAACAATTGGCGTATCTGAGAAGGAATAGCCTTAAAGATCTGCTCCCCCACAATCTCCGTTTTAGCATTCTTCTTTTCAATAGCTAACTCCAGATCCAGAAGAACTCCTCGTATAAGTTCTTTAACATTTATCGCTTTAAACTCCTCATTTGGTCTGCTAATTCGTGAAAAAGTTAACAGGTCATCGATCAAAACCTGCATTCTCTCCGAAGCATTTTGCATCCGGTTTATATAATCAATACCGTCCGCGGGAAGTTGCAGGCTATATTTACTTTGAAGTCTGTCGCCAAAAGCCCTGATCTTCCTTAGTGGCTCTTGTAAATCATGCGAAGCTACATAAGCGAACTGCTCCAGCTCACTATTCGACCTGTTGAGTTCTGCTACTTTACTCTCAAGTTTTTGATGCGCCTTTTTTATATCAGTAATGTCATGCATAACAATCATAACACCAAAAATTTCTTTCGACGACGAGCTGTATACCGGGCTATAAGTTATTTTAAAAGTATTATTATTGATGATTTTATCATAACGATTGTCATTCCCTTCAAGCGCAGATTGAAAAAATTCTAATGCACGCTTATAGTCATCAACAAACATACCTTCTAAACTCGTTCCCTTGGCAAATACACCTTCCGGATCTATTTTAGAAATGGCAGGTCCTTCAAGTAGCAGTAACTCCATATTCCTGCCAAATAGAAATACTGCGCTGTCCGGAACATTTTTTGCGATGGTTCTATAAATGCTCTCGCTCTTATCAAGCTGCAGGGTTGTATTTTTTAATTCTGTAATGTCTTGCGTATTTCCTACAACCTGACACACGTTTCCCACCTGATCTACCTTATACTTTCCGTTTAATAACAAATGCCGCACCTCGCCGTTTGGGCGGATAACCCGATATTCTAAAGAAAACGGCGCATGAGATTGCTTGGATGCTTCGAGAACGTTCATAAAACTCCTGCTGTCCTCAGGATGAATAATCGACAGGTAATAATCAAGTTCGATATTATTTTGTAAGGGCACCAAGCCGTGAATACGATACAATTCATCAGACCAGAAAAAATTATTTTTATCAATAAACCACTCCCAACTTCCATTATGCGAGATCGCTTCGGCTTCGCGCAACAGCGCTTCACTTTGAGTTAACTTCTGCGACGCTTCGTGGAGATTCGTGATATCAAGGAGTGTACTAATGAGCTTTTTTTCATGAGCGACGTAATTGCCCTGGGCCAGCAGGTATTTTGACTCGCCGCCTGGGTGCTGAATCTGGTATTCAACAGTATACGAACTGCAATTCCTTATTGCCGAGGTCAATTCCTTTTTAACAATATCCTTGTATTGCGGCGCAATAATCTGTTCTTGAAGGGCAAGCGATGGGGTTACTCTGGCAGGATCGTATCCCCAAATATTGTAAGCCTCATCAGACCATTTCACAGTACCCGCTACCACATCAAATTCCCAGCTTCCTAAACGGGCAATCTTTTCCGCGTTTGCCAGCAATTCTTCGCGTCGTTCAAGATTTTTCTGAATCAGAACCCGTTCTCTTATTTCGTTATCGAGCCTGTTAATGATATTTTTTTCCTTTCGGCTCGTATCAATATAGTTCATGCTGATACCGAGCAGAGGTATCACATAATTGATAAACCTTAAGAAATATGCGGCATTAAAAAAATTGTCATATGGCTGATGGTGTATTGCCATAAAAAGCTGGGCAAACGCCGCCGGGATGATACTTAATACCATCAATCGCGTAAAGAGCGACGGAAATCTTATCAGAAAATAAGGAAGGAACCAAAACGCCTGCGCCAGGTAAATAGAAAGAATAACAAATTCAAATGGATGGGTGATAAACTTATCGGGATTCGTTAAAATATCCGCCTGCCCAAGTTGAACCGTTAAAAAGATTGCAAGAACCAAGCAAATCATAAAAACAAAAAGCAAGCCAATCAATGATCTTTTTTTCTGTTCAAGACTGCGTATATTTTTTTTGGCGATCGAAATGTAATACCAAATACTTCCAGTCAGGAGCAACGCATGGAGTAAGCGGCTTACAAACCATTTTAAATACGTATCATCAGCAGAAATCGATGAGAATTGTATGAAATTGTTATCGGAAAAGAGGAAGAATGTTTCGTACAAGGCAACACAAATTAATGTACCGCCAACTATGGGAGTAGAAATATCCTTTTTTACAACGAAATCTACAAGTGTTAGTGCGCAGGTGATTACAGCTGCCGAAATTCCAAATATGAGCCAGACATTAAATAGAAGGTATTGTGCTGACCACAATCCGGCCGAAAAAGCAGGTTCAGTGTTTTTTTGATATAAGTGAGGGATTACAAAGATTACCGGGATGATACAAATACTTAAAACCGACCAGATAAATGGCGGCGGCAAATTGAATTTGTTTTTAAAGTTTCTATCAAACAGCAAGCGGCTTATCACGATAAATACTCCTATTTATTCAAGATTGATTGCCTTCATTTTATTATATAAAGTTTTTCTGTCGATATTGAGAATCTTTGCCGCTTTGGTTTTATTGAAATTTACCTCCTTTAAAACCTTTATAATTGTTTCATACTCAGCTTCATGTGCTGCGTTTTTAAGATCTCTGTTATTTTCTTTGGTCTGCAAATTTCCGACAGCGTTTTCAATTGCGGATACTTTTGCAAAAGTAGAGATTTCCAGAGGAAGAGCCTTTAACGGAATAAGATTAGATTCTGTTAGAAGTGTCGCTCGTCTGATTACATTTTTCAGTTCCCGAACATTTCCCGGCCAGTTATAGGTTAATAAACAATCGATAACTTCTTCTGAAAACCCCTCTACGTGACGATTCAATTCCGCATTTGCCATATCTAAAAAGCTTTGAGCAAATAACAAGATATCTCTTTCGCGTTGCCTTAAAGGTGGAAGATGAATACTGAATTCGTTGAACCGATGAAATAAATCCTCCCTGAAACGTCCCTTTTGGATAGCATCTGTTAGGTTTTCATTAGTTGCTACAATAATCCTCACATCGAGATCAATCTCTTTGGTGCTGCCAATTCGTTTGACCTTTCTCTCCTGAACGGTTCTTAATAAAGCCGCCTGGATTTCGTAAGAAAGATTACCAACCTCGTCTAAAAGTAGGGTGCCGCCATTAGCCATTTCAAAGTGACCTATTTTTGTATACAAAGCTCCCGTGAAAGAACCTTTCTCATGACCAAAAAACTCGCTTCCAGCCAGTTCTTTAGTCAAGGATCCGCAATCCATTGCGATGAATGGCTTATCGCTGCGGTTACTTTTCATATGGATGGCTTTTGCCACCGATTCTTTTCCTGTTCCGCTTTCTCCTGTTAATATAACACTATAGTTAGTGGGAGCGATTATCTCGATCTGGCGCAGCAAATCTTTTGAAGCAGCACTATCACCGGATATAAACTCGTCCGGCAAATTACCTGCAACAACTTTCTCCTTCGTTACTGCACTGGCCGACTGACTCTCAGGTAAACTTTTAGATAAAACCTCCTGAGTTTCAATAGCTTTGTTTATAGTATTTAAAATTTCATCGGGGTACAAAGGTTTCGTGATATAATCATAAGCACCCATTTTAATAAGCTCAACTGCCAATTTAATGTCCGAATACCCGGTGATAATTATTACACCGGTTGCCGGATACGATGCTTTTATTTTTTTAAGCATCTCCCTGCCGTCCGTATCTTCAAGTCTAAAGTCGCACAAAACCAGATTATAGTTATCTTTTGCCAACAGTTCCATAGCTACGCTACCGCTGGTAGAAGTTGATACCTCAAAGCCATTACGCATCAAAAATTTCGACAGTAATAAACCTATATTGATCTCATCATCAACTATTAAGATTCGTTTCATAAAATAGAGCCCCTTTTTTGCTAAAGATATAGTTAATTATTTTAATTGGGAAAAAAACTCTACAATTAAGA